>DASYXY010000022.1:0-7675 GCA_035934385.1 Candidatus Dormiibacterota bacterium | reverse complement strand
CGTAGCGTGCGACCGCCACCAGCACGCGCAGCCTTGTCACGTCCAGCATGCACCGACTATAGATCGTGCCGATCGGTTCGCCCAGAGTCCTGTCCTGAACCTATCCGGGCAGGTCAGCACATAACCGGCTAGCGACCCTCGAGGAGCGGCGATTCGGGCAGCCGGACCGGCGACCCGGCCAGCTGCCGGCGCCGCCACGCGATGCCCGACAGGACCTCCAGCACCACCCGGTTGCCCAGGAACGCGGTCACCTCGGCGTGGTCGTACGGCGGCGAGACCTCGACCACGTCCATCCCGGCCAGCGGCACCGTCATGGCGATCCGCCGCACCGCGTCGAGCAGCTGCCGGGTGGTCAGCCCGCCGGGCTCCGGCGTGCCGGTGCCCGGCGCCATGCCCGGGTCCACCACGTCCACGTCCACCGAGAGGAAGACCCCGTCGCACTCATCCATGGCGATGGAAAACGCCTCGGTCAGGCAGTCATCCAGGCCGCGGGACACGACCTCGGTCATCTCGAACGACCGCATCCGCTGCTCGGCCATCCAGGCCAGCGTGGGCGGCTCGGGCCAGTAGCCGCGCAGCCCGATCTGCAGGAAGCGATCGCCCCGGCACGCACCCGACTCGATGAGCCTCCGCATCGGCAGGCCATGGCCGATGAGGCTCCCCCACTGCACGTCGCCTGTGTCGGCGTGCGCGTCGAAATGGATGACAGAGACGCGACCCCATCCGATCGCACGGGCCACGCCGGTCACATCGGGCCACGTGATGGTGTGGTCGCCCCCCAGGACGATCGGAATCGCACCCGCCTCGGCCACCGTGCGCACCGCGTTCTCCAGGTTGTCGAGCGGCAACTTCGCTTCGACGCCGGGCATCTCCACGTCGCCTGCGTCGAGCACACGCATCTCCTTCAACGGGTCGACGCGCAGCGCGAGATGCGGCCGCGATGCGTCATGTGGGAGGTAGTCGGTGGTGCGGATCATCTTCGGCCCGAATCGCGCACCACCGCGGTAGGAGGCGCCCGCGTCGTAAGGCGCGCCGATGATCACAGCGTCGGCGCCCTTCAGCTCCTCGGGATTGTCGAGGTCGCAGCGCTCGACTCCGAGGAACGTGACGTCGGGGCCGAACATGCCTCCCACCCTTGGCATGGGACTGCATTATCGCGAGTGCCGGCACTGGCACTTGGTTTCCGCGATTCTGGTGTGCGAGTGCCAGCACTCGGGCTACCGAAGGTCGGTCAGGGTCACCTGCTTAGTGGTGGTCAGCCGGCCGGTGCCGCCGCCGAGGTAGTGGCCCGAGGTCGGCGCCACGTCGGAGTAGTCGCGTCCGACGGCGATCGTGACGTAGCCAAGCCCGACTCGACTCGCGTGGGTCGGGTCGAAGGCCGAAGCGACCGCGTCCCGTCCGCCGGGGGCCGGCAGCACGACCTCCACCCACGCGTGCGTGCCGCCCAGGCCGACCATGTGGCCGGACACGTACCGCGAGGGCAATCCGCACGCCCGCGCCACTGCGAGCATCACGTGGGCGTAGTCCTGGCACACGCCTGACCCCAGCGCCAGCGCCTCGGCTGCGGTCGTGCGCACGCCCGTCACATCGTGCCTGTAGGTCATCGCGCCGTACACCCAGTCGTTGATGCGGTCGGCCAGCTCGAGCCCGTACTCCGCCGCGGCCGCCAGCTCCTCCGCCGCACCCAGGATGCGCTCGTCGGGCGCGGTGAGCGCCGTGGGTTCCAGCAGCCAGTTCTCAGGCGGCCACCCTGCGACCACGACATTGGGCTCTGCCGCCGACCTGTCGACTGACACCTCCGCGACGAATTCGATGGCTTCGTGCACCTGTGGTGCGAATACATCCACGACCACGTTGCCGAACCGATCCTCCAGGTTCTGTATCTGGATCTCTTTCAGCCCCACCAGCAGGTCGTGATGGGTGCGCCGCTGGTCGCCAAAACGCGCAGGCGGGATCACGACGAGACGATGATTCAAGTCGGCGATCGGCTGCGTGTACTCGTACCGAAACGTCTGCCGCAGCCGGTAGGACGCGCGGCGGGCGGTCGACCAGTCCACCGATGCAGGGTCGATCATGCAGCTTCCGCCGCGTCGGCCCAAACCTTCATCGAACGGAACGTGGCCGGCCCGAAGGTCGTGATCATCGCCACGTCGAGAGCGTCGCGCCCTCGTCCGATCAGGACTCGACCGACCCTGCGGGCATTGTTGCGCGGGTCGAACGTCCACCACCTGTTCCCGAGCCAAACCTCCATCCACGCGGCGAAGTCCATCGGGTCCGGATCCGGCGGCACATAAAGATCGGGAAGGTAGCCGAAGACGTAGCGGGCTGGGATGTTGAGCGCCCGGCAGAACGTGACCGCCAGATGCGCGAAGTCGCGACACACGCCTTTGCGATTGCGAAATACGTCTACCGCGGTGGTCAGCGCGTCGCTGGCGCCGTGCTGGAACTGGACGTTGTCATGCACCCAGTCGCAGATCGCCTGGACCCTGGCGCCACCCGGATCCGACTGGCCGAAGAGCTCCCAGGCGGTGGTCATGAGCTCGTCGGAAAGGCAGTAGCGGCTTGGCAGAGTGAAGTGCAGAAGCTCGCCCGGGACCTCATCGACTGGAGCCTGGGGCGCCGCGGAAGCGTCGGCGTCCGGCTCGTCGGGGACGGCGACCACCGCGTCGTAGGTGAGGGCCAACTGGCCGGGGGCCACGCGCAGGCGCTTCACCGGGTTGCCGTACATGTCGGCGTACTCGTCGACGGGCAGCGGAGGCTCGGTCGACCAGGACTCCGTGACGAGTCGATGGGTGGAGTCCGAGCGGGGCCGAACCTGGACTGTGGCCACCGTCGTCGCGGCCACGTCATATTTGAACTCGCAACCCACGCGAAGATTGATCACGCCTCCAGCTGCACGAATGGCGCAGAAACTATAGCCGTGGCTCACTCGGTTTCCCTCGATCACGGCTACAAGCTCAACGGCTTCTACGACGAAATGCTTGCGGCGGTCGGCCAACCAAGACCTGGCTACAAGCGCCTGTACGAAGCTCTGAACCGCCTCGGCGCCACGGAGCTGCAGCGCCGCCACGGCCTCGCCCTCCAGCTTTTCAGGAATCACGGGATCACCTTCGCGGTCTATCCGGACGAGCAGGGGACCGAGAAGGTCTTTCCATTCGACGTCATTCCAAGGGTCATCTCGGCGGCCGCCTGGCGGCGGCTCGACGCCGGCCTGAAGCAACGCCTGGCGGCCCTGAACCTCTTCCTCGAGGACGTCTACAGCCGGAAGCTGATCCTGAAGCAGCGGGCTATACCGCCTGAGATCGTCCTCAGCAGCTCTCTCTACATGAGGGAGATCGAAGGGCTGCACGTGCCGCACGGAATCCACTGCCACATCGCGGGCATCGACCTGGTTCGGGACGAAAAGGGCGAGTTCTACGTGCTCGAGGACAACCTGCGGACGCCATCGGGGGCCTCCTATGTTCTCGCCAACCGCTATGTGATGAAGCGCGTGCTGCCCGATCTCTTCGCCGGATTGCCGGTGCGCCCGGTCGAGGGGTACGTGCACGACCTGCTCGGCCACCTGCGCTGGCTCGCTCCGCACGGTGTCGACGACCCGACAGTCGTCCTGCTGACGCCGGGCATCAACAACTCCGCCTACTACGAGCACCTCTACCTCGCCAAGCAGATGGGTGTCGAGCTGGTCGAAGGCACCGACCTGGTGGTGGACGAGGACTACGTGTTCATGCGCACGACCCACGGGCTGCGGCCGGTTCACGTCCTCTACAGGCGGATCGACGACGAGTGGCTGGACCCGATCTTCGGCCGCCAGGAATCGCTCGTCGGTGTGGCGGGTCTCATGAATGCTTACAGGGCCGGCAACGTGGCCATCGCCAACGCTCCGGGCAATGGGGTTGCCGACGACAAGGCGGTGTATGCCCTGGTCCCGAAGATCCTCCGCTACTACCTGGGCGAGGACCCCATCCTGCCGAACGTTGAGACCTTTCTGTGCGCCGACGAGAACGACCGCCGCTACGTGGTCGACCACCTGGACTCGCTCGTCGTGAAGACCGTCGACGCCTCCGGCGGCTACGGGATGCTGATCGGCCCGGCTTCCACCCGCGAGGAGCGCGACGAGTTTCGCCGCCGCATCGAATCACGACCGCGGGCCTTCATCGCCCAGCCGGTGGTCGCCCTGTCGACCCAGCCCGTGCTCGACGGCGGCCGCCTGCGCCCGGGCCATCAGGACCTGCGACCGTTCGTGCTCACCGGCCCCAGCGTGCAGGTGATGCCGGGCGGCCTCACGCGGGTCGCGCTGAAGCCGGGATCGCTGGTCGTGAACAGCTCCCAGGGCGGGGGCAGCCGGGACACCTGGGTCATGGCGGAAAGCACTGGCGAGGACGGCGATGCTTAGCCGCGCCGCCACATCGCTGACCCTTTTCGGCCGTCATCTGGAGCGCGCCGACCACCTGGCGCGCATCCTCGGCGTCCATGTCGCGCTTGCGCTGGACCGCGCGGACGAGCCGGGACCCGATTTCTGGTCGCGGTTCATGCAGCTGGCGGGTTGGCCCGGAAGCGACACGGGCCGCCGGGACCAGGCCATCGAGATGGTGATCGCGGGCACGTTAGGCCCGTCTGTGCGAGCCAGCGTCGCGGCCGCGAGGCTCGCCGCCCAGGCGGTACGCCCCTCGCTTCCAAGCGAGCTTTACGAGCAGGTCAACGCTCTCCACTGGCGGGTGCAGGCCGCCGACTGGCGGCCGGACCTTTATCCATTGCTGAACGACGTGCAGATGGGCATCCGGCTGGTGGACGGGCTGCTCGAGGACACAATGTCTCACGACGAAGCCCGCGATTTCGTGCGCATGGGCAAGTTCGTCGAGCGGGCGGCCAACGTCACAGCGATCGTGACGAAGAAGTCGGCCGAGCTGTCCGACACGCCGGAGGATGCGCTCGAGTGGACGGCCGTACTCAAGTCGTGCTTCGCATTCGAGTCTTACCAGGCTCGCTATTCGGGCGGCGTGACGCCGGATCGCGTGATCGAGTGCCTGGTCCTGGATGAGGCCCTGCCGAGGTCGGCGCGCTTTTCGGCCGGAGCGGCGTTGGACGCGGTGACCAGGATCGACGGTAAGGGCAGGCGTTCCCGCCCACGCCACCTGCTCACCCGGTTCCGATCGCTGTTCGCGCGCGCCAACACCGATGCGATCGCGCAGCGACCGCGGGACTTCGACGCCGAGTGCCGCGGCATTCTTCGCCAGCTGGAGGTTGCGCTCAGGGAGACCTACTTCCATCCGAGCAAAGTGCGCACGAGCATCACCGGCGACGAAGAACGGGCCATGCCGCAACAGCAGCAGCAGCAACCGGACGCATCGCCATGAAACTGGAAATTGTTCACAGCACGCATTACCACTACACCGGGCCAATCGCCGAGTCCGTGATGGAGGTAAGGCTGCAGCCCATGAACGGCGCCGGACAGCGGTGTCTCGAGTTTGCATTGGATATCAGCTCCGGCGTCAAGCCGCGCCCATACACGGACGGCTATGGAAACCACGTGCACTACTTCAACCTGGTCCGTCCGCACACACGGCTCACCATCACCAGCCGGTCGACGGTGGAGACCGGTCTCGCGGCCGAGGGAGACGCAGGCGAAGAGCTCGTCTACGATTTCCTGCGATTCCGCAATCCGGTCAATGACGTCGAAGGCGTAAGGGAGCTCGCGCGAGAACACGCCATCGCGGATCCCGAGTCCTCAGAGTCGATCGAGGCAGCACTGGACGGCCTGACCCGGGCGATCAGCCGCGACTTCGAGTACAACCGCGAGGTCACCGGCGTCTACAGCGCCGTCGATGATGTGCTCGAGCTCCGCGCCGGCGTGTGCCAGGACTTTGCTCACCTCTTCATCGCGGTGGCGCGAGCGATGGGCGTCCCCGCCAGGTACGTAAGCGGCTACATCCATTTCGCCGGCGACCGAGGCGCCACCACCGCGTCGCACGCGTGGGGCGAGGCATGGGTGCCAGGCAAAGGCTGGATCGGCTACGACGCCACCCGACCGATTCGCACGTCGGAGCATCACGTTCGCCTGGCGGTCGGTCGCGATTACACAGACGCGGCGCCGACGCGTGGCATCTACGTCGGCGCCGCCAATAGCTCGATGAAGGTTCGGGTCAGCACTCGCGAACTGCCACCGGAAGAATGAGCTCGACTGCCGGGTCGAGGACGCGTCAGGCGCGGACTACACTCGGGGAGTGAAGAA
Source organism: Candidatus Dormiibacterota bacterium (assembly GCA_035934385.1). Lineage (GTDB taxonomy): Bacteria > Chloroflexota > Dormibacteria > Dormibacterales > Dormibacteraceae > CF-118. Next base: position 1,446 of record DASYXY010000022.1, on the reverse strand, counting down.
CCTTCAGTCGTACACCGGCCTGCAGGCCATCGACGCCAGGACCGCTGCGCTAAGCCCGCTGGCAAGAAAGCTCCGCATGAAGGCCGGCGACCGGATCGCGATCGTGAACTCGCCGCCCGCCTACCTCGCCCAGCTGGCACCGGCGCCGGGCGACCTCCACGTGGAGGTCAAGCCCGACCAGTCGTTCGACCTCGTGCAGCTCTTCGTCAGCAGCACCGATGAGCTGCGCAACCTGGGCGCGAACGCGATACGCGGCGTCAAGTCCAACGGCCTCTTGTGGGTCTGCTATCCGAAGGGCGGCAAGACGCGCACCGCCACCGACCTACCCGCCACGCCGTCGTGGACCAAGAGCGACGTGCTCGGCGAGCTCACCGGCGAGACCGGCTACAAGCCGGTGGCGTTCGTGAAGATCGACGACAACTGGACCGCCCTCCGCTTCAAGCGCGGCTAGAGCCGCCACCGGAGACCGCCGTCAGCGGAACGGAGCGCCCCGGCGCGTTTTGTGCGCAATTACAGGCTCTGAACGCGAAATAACGTGATTTTGTGCACAAAAGAACTGGGCCATCGGCGCGGTCAGGTTAGACCAATAATCCCCACGAAATCGGAGGCAAAGCCGCGATTTCGCGGGGACCCCTGGGACGCCCCCAATATGATTCTTTGATCGCAAGCCCCCTCCGTTCGCACGCTCGCGCCGCGATCACCGGCCCCCCACTCCTGCTGGCGGGTCTCGCCGTGTGCATCTCGATCTCCTTCCAGATCCTGCTGCCCGTGGTGCCTGTCATGGCGGAAAGGCAGGGCCCGCACGGCATCGCCGGAGCCGCGACCGCCGCACTTTTCGTCGGGGCTGTGACCGGCGAGCTCGGAACGCCGTGGCTGCTCGCGAGGTTCCGCTCCAGCCGGCTGCTCATCGCGGCGCAGCTGCTGACCGCGCTGCCGAGCCTGGTCTTCGTCCTGCATCAGCCGGCGACCTGGGCGATGCTCGCCGCGGCCTACGGGCGCGGACTGGCCATGGGCGTCGCGATCGTCGTTTCGGTGACGCTGCTCTCCGAGCTCACGCCTCCCGAGCGACGAGGCAGCTCGATCGGCTACTACGGCTTCGCGCTGAGTGCCCCGGGGATCTTCATTCCATCCCTGGGCGTTTTTCTACTCGCGAACGGCCGGCCAGAAATCGACGGACTCATCGCGTTTGCAGTCGGAGTCGCAGGTGCCTTCATCGCCGTGCGAATCCCCGAAAGGCCCGACCACATGTCGCAGCAGCCCGCGAACATGCTCGCCACGCTGCGACGGCCAGGCATGTTCGCCGTGTTCGGCGGATTCGTTCTCGTCAGCTGCACGTTCGGCGGCGTGTTCACCTATGCGCCCGTCGCGCTGCCTCTGCAGGGCCTCGGTTCTGCAGCCGCGTTTCTCCTGGCGGTCGGCTCGACACGCGCCCTCAGCCGGTGGGTC
>DASYXY010000005.1:0-21320 GCA_035934385.1 Candidatus Dormiibacterota bacterium | reverse complement strand
AGGTTCGGGAGGGCGACGAGATCTCGATCGTCCCCGCCGTCGCGGGAGGTTAACCCGGCCGCGCTTTACACTGCGCGCGAAATGGCGCGCAGGCGGCTCAAGCTCATCTTCGGTCCCTCGCTTGTTACCGAGCCGGTCATCTACCAGCTCGGCAAGCAGTTCGCGATCGTCACGAACATCCGCCGCGCCGACGTCACGCGCGACCAGGGCTGGGTCCTGCTCGAGATCACTGGCGAGCCGGAAGAGCTGGAGCGCGGGGTCGAGTACCTCGAGTCGCGCGGGGTGAAGGTCGAGCCGGCCGAAGGCGACGTCGTCGAGTGATGGATTGACCGACCGCGTCGAAGTCGCCGTCATCGGCGCCGGCCAGGCAGGCCTCTCCACCAGCTGGTACCTGACTCAGGCCGGGGTCGAGCACGTCGTCCTCGAGGCGGGGCGCATCGCCGAGACCTGGCGGTCGCGGCGCTGGGACTCGTTCTGCCTGGTCACGCCCAACTGGTCGGTCCAGCTGCCAGGCGCAACCTACGACGGCCCGGATCCCGACGGGTTCATGCACCGCGACGAGCTCGTGCTGCGCATGCAGAAATGGGCGGCGGATTTCGGCGCCCCGGTGCGCGGTGACTGCTCGGTCACCTCGCTCGCCGCCGCGGACGGCCACTTCGAGCTGCAGATGCCCAACGGCAAGCTCCGGGCTCGAAGGGTCGTGGTGGCGACCGGCGGTTACCAGCGCCCGCATCTCCCGCCGGGCTGCGAGGGGCTCCCGCAAGATGTGGCACAGGTTCTGGCCGAGGATTACGGCAACCCCGGCAACGTGGCGCCGGGTGCGGTCTTGATCGTCGGCAGCGGCCAGACCGGATGCCAGCTGGCCGAGGAGCTGCACAATGCGGGGCGTCGCGTCGTGCTGGCATGCGGAAGCGCCCCCTGGGCGCCGCGGCGGTTCGGCGGCCACGACCTGGTGTGGTGGCTCGTGGAGTCCGGCTTCACGGAGCGCACGGTGGCGGACCTGCCGTCGCCCAGCGCTCGCCTGCTGAGCAACCCGCTGGCGTCCGGCCATGACGGCGGTCACGACCTCCACTACCGGACGCTGCACGACGCTGGCGTCGAGCTCGTGGGGCGCTTCACTGGGGCAGGTGATGGCAAGGTCCATTTCAGCGACGTCAACGACATCGTGGCCGGTGGCGATTTCCTGGCGGGCACGCTCAAGAAGTGGTTCGACGCGCTGTGCGACAAGCGCGGTCTGCCACGACCGTGGGAGCTGCCAAGACGATTTGAGATCGCCGCGCCAAGAGAGCTGGACCTGGAACGAGAAGGGATCAGCACGGTGATCTGGACCACCGGCTACCGCCCTGACTACGACTGGGTGCGGTTCCCCGTTTTCGACGACATGGGGTACCCGGTGCAGACCGAAGGGCGCAGCGCAGTGGAAGGCCTGTATTTCATGGGTGTGCACTTCCAGCAGAGATCGCGATCCGCGACGCTGTACGGCGTGAAAGATGACGCCGAGGTGCTGGCGCGGCACATTGTCGAGGACCGCAAGTGAGGATCGCCGTCGCCATGTCGGGCGGGGTCGACTCGTCGGTGGCCGCAGCGCTGCTGCAGGCGCAAGGGCACGAAGTCGTTGGCATCACGCTGCAGCAGTGGCCGCGCGAGGATCTGGAAGAAAGCGCACGGCATGGAGGCTGCTGTTCGCTGTCAGCGGTCGAGGATGCGCGTCGTGTCGCCTCGCTGCTCGGCATTCCTTATTTCTGCTGGAACCTGGAGCGGGAGTTCGGCGAGCGCGTCATCGAGCCCTTTCATCGCGACTACCTCGAAGGCCGCACGCCGAACCCGTGCGTTCGCTGCAACGCGTTCGTGCGCTTCGACCTGATGCTCAAGCGCGTCCTGGACCTCGGCTTCGATCGCCTCGCGACCGGGCACTACGCGCGCATCGTCGCCGGCCGGAACGGCCCTGAGCTGCATGAGGGCGCCGACCCCGCCAAGGACCAGTCGTACATGCTCTACCACCTCGATCGGGAGCGACTCGCTCGCATCGTGTTTCCGCTCGGGGCGATGACCAAAGGCGAGGTTCGCGAGCACGCGCGCGAGTTTGCGCTGCCTGTGGCCGCGAAGGCCGAGAGCCAGGAGATCTGTTTTGTGCCGCGAGGCGAGACTGCCGCGTACCTGGCCGCGCGATTGCCGGTGAGGTCGGGCGCGGTGGTCGATGCCGCCGGGCATGAAGTCGGTACGCACCGCGGCACGGCGATGTACACCGTGGGTCAGCGGTCTGGCTTCGGCGACCTCCACGAGCCAGGGCCCTGGTACGTGACGCGCATCGACGCCGCGACGAATCGAATCGCGGTCGGTCGGAGGGAAGACCTCGCCGCCACCGAGGTCTGGCTGAGTGACGTCTCCTTCATCGAGCCGGACACGGAGCTGCCAATCCGCTGCACCGCGCGGCTGCGCTACCACGCGCGAGCGATCCCGGCCACCTACACGCGCGGCCGGCTCACGCTCGACGAGCCGTTCTATGGCGCCGCCCCCGGGCAGGCAGCGGTGCTCTACTCCGGAACGCGAGTGCTCGGCGGCGGGACTATAACGCGGGAGCGGTGACCAGACCTTCCTGGTAGAAGCGGACCGGGTGGCGGACGCCGTGCTTGCGCTCGTACTCCGTCCAGAGCGATTCGTACAGCGCTTCGGCGTCCTTTCTGATCCGCTGCATGACCTGCGCGGGCACGCCGGCGGCGAGCATTCGCTTCGCTAGCGATGAGAGGGCGAAGTCGCGAAGCTCCAGGCCGTTGACACGCAGCGGCTCCGGCACGTCGCGCGGGTCGACGATCGGCAGCTTGCGATCGGTCGGCACCACGGTCCGGACCGCAGGCTCCAGCAGCTCGTCGACCTTGGCCGCGATCACGTCCGCGACAGCCGGATCCGCCGCCACGCGGCGCTTGAGCGCCAGAACGCCAAAGCCGATGTGCCTTGACTCATCCCTAGCGACAGCGGTGAAGCCGGTCCGGAAGCCCGGCATCAGGCCGACGTTCTTGAGCGTGCGCAACAGGCTGCGCTGGCCGGTGATCGCGAGATAGCCCTCGATGATCAGGTGATACGTGACCACACCTTCGACCCACGCCCGGCTGTCGCCAGGGTCCAGGCGAACGCGATCCATGGCGTCGCGGAGCTGATGGTCGAAGATCTTGCGAAAGCCCTCGGTGGCCTGGGGCGTCACCGCATCGAGCGCCGCGTGCAGCCCGCCGCCGACCCCAAGCACCTCATCGAAGAAGCGCTGAAAGAAGACCGTGTGACGGGCTTCGTCAGCGATCTGGGTGGCCAGGAAGATGCGCTCGTCCTCGCGCGGAGCCGCATGGAGAAGCGGAGCCAGCGTGTCGGTCACCGCCTGCTCGCCGATGAAGAACAGGGTCATCGTGTTCTGCGTGACCTGGCGGACGCCTTCCGGGAGGCTCAGCCAGTCGGCCTTGTCCTGGCTGAAGTCGAGATCGGAGACCGCCCACTGCTGCTTTTCCCAGCGGCGATAAAGCGACGTGGAGTCGATGTCCGGGGCGATCAACCGGTCCATCTCGACGTCGACCTGCTCGATCGTGAGCGGCGACTCGGCGGCCATCGGCAACTAGGGTAGACGCATTCGATGACGCTTGACGACTTCGCCGCAGCGCCTGCGCACTGGCTTGAAGATGCGGGTCTTTTGTTGTTCGTCGGCGTGGTCCTTGTGCGCCGCCTGGCGATCCTGCAGGCACCACATCTGAGCTGGGCGCGCCCAGACATACGTCAACCCCTCGTGCTTGCTCTCATCGGGGGCCTGGCCACGGTGGCTCAGGCACCGTCCTGGTTTGGTGCCGGTCGGGTTGTGGCCGAGGGTCTGGCGCTCTTTCTGTGCACAAGGGGAGGAGGGCGCGGAGCCGTGCTGGTCGCATTCGGGGCGGTGGCGCTGCTCGCTCCGGCGAGCCACGCCGCGCAGGTGCAACCGGCCTTCGCGGCAGTGCTGGTGGACGAGCTGCACGTGCTGTCGGCCGGCATGTGGGCGGGAGGCGTGGTGGCGCTCGCGACGCTGCGCCCTCCGGCTGGCTGGGCCGGCGACGAGGGCCAGGACATGCTGGGTCGATTCGGGCGCGTCGCCATGATCGCCTTCGCGTTCACCGCCCTGACCGGTCTCTTACGAGCCACCGAGGAACTCAGCGCGTTCAGTGACCTGTGGCAGACCGCCTACGGGATGGTGCTGGTCGCCAAGTCCGCCGGCGTGCTCGCCATGCTGGTCATCGCCGCGATGACCTGGCGCCGCGGCGCTCCACTCGCCCGTACCGACGCCGCACTGGCAATCACAGTGATCGCAGCCACCGCGGTGCTGGCCGCTTTCCCAAATCCTCCAGGCGGCGCATAGTTAAGGCGATGGCCACCGTGCGGGAGGTCATGTCGACGGGCCTGCACTACGTGAGCCCGACCACCACGGTCGGTGAGGCGGTCGCGCTCATGGCCCAGCACCGCATCGGCTCCACCCTGGTGATGGAAGGAGAGCGCCTGGTCGGCATCTTCACCGAGCGCGACACGGTGCGCGCGCTTTCCAACTCACACGACGCGCCCGCCCATGAAGTTTCGTCGTGGATGACGCCCGAGCCGCTCACAGCATCGCCTGAAGACTCGGTCGACTCCGCGCTCAAGACCATGCTCGATCACAACTTCCGCCACCTGCCGGTCATGGTCGGCGACGAGGTGGTCGGCATCGTGTCGATAAGGGACCTGGCCCGAGCCTGACGTCGGTAAACTGAGCGACCCCCGTGGGTCTCCTCGCGCTTCGTCGCTACGTGCCTTACCTGCGCCCGTACTGGGGACTCGTCGTCATATTCGGACTGTCGCAGCTGGGCAGCCTCGCAGCGGCGGCCGCGATCCCGAAAGTGATCCAGTACATCATCGACGGGCCGATCAGCCGGCACCAGCTGGGCGACATCGTGCCGCCGGTCGCGCTGCTCGTGGTCATCGGCGTGCTCGAGTTCGCCTTCATCTACCTGCGGCGCAACTTTTCGGGGATGGCCTCACTCCGCATGGAGACCGACCTACGCAACGACTTCTACGCGCACCTCCAGAGCCTGCAGGTCTCGTTCCACGACAACTGGCAGTCGGGTCAGCTCCTGTCTCGAGCCATCTCTGACATCGGGACCGTGCGCCGCTTCGTGAGCTTCGGCCTCATCTGGTTCCTGCAGACGATCGTGACGTTCGCCGTCGTGTTCGTGCTGATGGCGCAACTCGACTGGGAGCTTGCGATCGTGACGGTGATCTGCATGCTGCCGATCGCCTACTTCAGCAACGCGTTCCACGAGAAGTACAAGGTCATCGCCCGGCGCATACAGGACCAGTCGGGCGACCTCACCACGATCATCGAGGAGATGGCGACGGGGGTGCGCATCATCAAGGCTTTCGGCCGCATGCCCCTCATGCAGGCGCGGTTCGACGAAATGGCTCGCCGGCTCGGAGCTTCCAACATCGAAGCCATCGGCGAGCGCGCGCGCCTGTGGACGCAGCTGACGCTGCTGCCCAACCTGTCTCTCGCGGCGGTGCTGCTGCTCGGCGGCTACAACGTGATCCACGGCAGCCTCACCGTGGGCGGATTGATCGCGTTCATGAACTACGTCTTCATGCTCACGTGGCCGATGGACGCCATCGGTTGGGTGCTGTCGATGAGCGAGGAGTGTAAGACGGCAGTCGAGCGCCTGAACGAGGTGATGGACTCGCGGCCCGAGATCGCAGACCTTCCGGGTGCGCGCGCAATGGAGCGCGCAGCGGGGCGCATCGAGCTGCGAGGCGTCGGCTTCAAGTACCCGAAATCCGACGATTGGATCCTGCGTGACCTGAACCTCACGATCGAGCCGGGCGAGACCGTCGGCCTGGTCGGGCGCACAGGTTCGGGCAAGACCACTCTCGCCTACCTCGTGCCGCGGCTCTACGACGTGGTCGAAGGGCAGGTGCTGCTCGACGGGGTCGATGTCCGAGAGCTGCACCTGCGCTCGCTTCGCTCGCACATTGGCACCGCGTTCGAAGACCCGATCCTGTTCTCGGCGTCGGTGCACGAGAACCTGGTGATGGGCCGGCCTGTGGTCTCCGACGAGGAGCTCAAGCGCGCCCTCAAGGTGGCGCAGGCCGAGTTCGTCTGGGACCTGCCCTGGGGTCTCGAGACTCGTGTCGGCGAGCAGGGCTACACACTGTCGGGTGGGCAGCGGCAGCGGCTTGCCCTGGCGCGAGCGGTGCTCGGCGCACCGCAGGTGCTCGTGCTCGACGACCCGCTTTCGTCGGTCGACGTGCACACGGAGGCTGTGATCGAGGAGGCGCTGGCGAGCGTCCTCGACGGCGTGACCGCGCTGCTGGTCGTCCATCGACCATCCACGCTGGCGCTCGCCGATCGCGTTGCGCTGATCGATGGTGGCCGCGTCGCGGCGATCGGCAGTCACACCGAGCTCATGCGCACGAATCAGGTCTATCGTGCCCTGCTCTCGCAGGAATACGTGGACATCGAGTCGCGCAAGGTGACGGCTTGAGCGCGTTGGCGACCGCTGACGCCGACCGCTGGCGAGGCGTCGCGACCGAGGACGTCGACGAGTTCTCGGCCAGCGTCGCGGGGCTCCTGCGCCAGCGCAGCCGCAGGCTGCTCGCGCGCCTGGCGTATCCGTACCGGTGGCAGATCGCGCTTGCGGGCCTGCTGATCCTCATCCGGTCGGCCGCCTACCTGTCCATCCCGTCTCTCGTCGGGCTGGGCATCGACAAGGGAGTGCGACCGGGCAAGGCCGGCGACCTTACTACTCTTGGCGAGATCGGCCTCGCGCTCGTCGCCGTGCTGGTGATCAACGCCTTCTCCAACTACGCGTTCCTGCGCCTTTCCGGACGCATCGGCCAGCAGTCGTTGTTCGACCTTCGCACCTTGCTGTTCGCGCATGTGCAGGAGCTGTCGCTGTCGTTTTTCGAGCGCTACACGTCGGGCCGCATCATCTCCAGGCTCACGTCCGACGTCGAGGCTCTCAACGAGCTGCTTGCGACCGGCCTCACCTCGGTCGTGACGTCGCTGCTGTCGGTGATCGCCATCACCGCGATCCTCATCCACCTCGACCCGCGCCTCGGCGTGGTGACGCTCGTGGCGATGCCGCTGGTGCTCGGTCTGACGTGGTGGTTCCGCCACAACTCCGCGCGCTCGTATCGCGCGGTGCGCAAGGCAATCGTGCTCGTGATCGTCCAGTACGTGGAGTCGCTCGGCGGGATCCGCGCGGTGCATGCGTTCCGGCGCGAGCCGCGCAACCAGGAGATCTTCGAAGACGTCAACGGCCGCTACCGCGATGCCAACATCTGGTCGAACCGCCTCGCATCGACGTTCGGGCCGGGGATCTCACTCCTCGGCAGGCTTACCACCGCGGCGGTGCTTTTGTTCGGCGGCTACCTGGTCGTGCAGGGCCAGCTGACGTTCGGGACCCTGACCGCCTTCGTCCTTTATCTGCGGCAGTTCTTCGAGCCGATGCAGGACCTCTCCCAGTTCTACAACATCTTCCAGGCGGCGGGAGCGGCGCTTGAAAAGCTCGCGGGCGTGATCGAAGAAGCCCCGACCGTGCCGGAACCGGCGGCACCCGTGCAGCTCGCGCAGCTGCGCGGCGCGATCGCGTTCGAGGGAGTCACGTTCGCGTACCGCGAGAAGCCAGTGCTCCACGACGTCAATGTCGAGATCCCGGCCGGACAGATCGTCGCCCTCGTGGGCGAAACGGGAGCGGGAAAGACAACGATGGCACGGCTCATCGCCCGCTTCTACGACCCGACTGTCGGCCGGGTGACACTGGACGGCGTCGACGAGCGCTCGATCGCGGTGGCCGACCTCCGCCGCGCGGTGACGATGGTGACGCAGGAGAGCTTCCTGTTCTCCGGCACCGTCGGTGACAACCTGATGTTCGGGCGGCCCAGCGCGACGCGCGAGGAGATGGTGGCCGCGGCGCGAGCGGTCGGCGCCGACGATTTCATCCGCGCGCTGCCCGGTGGCTACGAGACCGACGTGCGAAGGCGCGGGGTGCGCCTGTCCGCAGGACAGCGTCAGCTGGTCGCATTTGCCCGCGCCTTTCTCGCCGATCCTCGCGTGCTCATCCTCGACGAGGCCACGTCCTCGCTGGACCTGCCATCGGAGCGGCTGGTGCAGCACGCCCTGCGCACCCTGCTGCGTGGCCGTACCGCCGTCATCATCGCCCACAGACTTTCCACGGTCGAGATCGCCGACCGCGTGCTCGTCATCGATGCCGGGCGGATCGTCGAGGATGGCGCGCCGGCTGACTTGCGGGCGGGGAGCGGGCGGTATGGCGACATGCACCGCGCGTGGGCCCAATCGCTGGCCTGAAACCGGCCGCGAAGGCCATCCTGCGACAATTCGGCCGATGAGAGGGTTGTGGCGACGGGTCAATCGATTGGACCCTGTACGCGCCTCGGCGATCCTGGTGGCGGCGCCACTCGTGGCGGCGCTGGCTGCATACGGCCTCGCGGCGTACACGGTGTCTCCCGCAGCGGGGGCCCTGACCGCCGCGGGCGCCCTGGTCGCGGTGGCTGGAAGTGGGCTCCTGTATGCTTGGCGGCTCGGTGCCGGCGGTCTCTCCGACTAGCCGGGCAAGCTCACTCAGCAACACGGAGTGACGATGGATTCTCTCCACGCGATCGGCTTCTACGCGTCCTCAGCACTGGCGCTCGCCGGAGGCCTGGTGGTCGTCTTGGCCAGCGGCCGCAGCCTGCGCTCGGTGGCCCTGCTGGTGGCGGGCGCCGGCGTCGCAGGTGTCTACACCGCGCTGTCCGCTGGCTTCGCGGCGCTCGTGGTACTTGGAAGCTTCGCGGCCAGCGCGCTCGTGCTCGCGCGTCCCGACTACCGCACGGTTGTGGGCAGCGCGCACGACCTGTGGAGACAGCTGGCGGCGGTCGGCGCCGCGGTCCTGCTCGCCGCCCTCGCATACGCGGCCTTTCGCGGCGACTTCGCGCACGTAGCTTTCAACGGAGGCTTTTTCGGCAGCGCTGCTGTTGGTCGCCTGCTTCTGGTACACGACGCGCTCGCTTCTGAAGCGATAGGAGCCTTCGTGCTGGCGGCTCTGATCGGGCTGACGGTGGCGTGGCGCGTCCACGACCGAAGCCGATGAGCAACTTCACGCCCGGCCTGGTCGCGGTCTTGTTCGTGGCCGCGGGCCTACTTTCGATCGGGGCTTTGGGCGTCGCCTGGCGCCGCAACCTTGCCGCCGCGCTGGCCGCCGTACCCCTGATGTTCGGCGGCGCGGGAATCGCGTTCGTAGGAGTCGCCCGCTTCGCCGCGCGTGCGCCGGCCCAGGTTCAGCCCGCGTATGGTCCGCGCGTCATCGTCGGCGTGTCCGGGCCACCGGTCGGGCAGGAGATCGCCGTGCTGATCGCGGTCGTCTCGCTGGGAGTGGTCGCGCTAGGCGTCGCGCTCGCTGCGCGCGCCAGCCGTTCTTCCGCTCAGGAGAGACCTCGCTGAGCGCGCTGCTGATCTCCGCCGGCCACCTGGTAGCCGCCGCGGCGTCCGGCGCTGCCACCAGCCCTCGTCCAAGCACCGGCGGCGGTTTCCACTTCGACCCTGCGACCACGCTCGGCTGGGCGGTGCCGCTGATGATCATGGCGCCGCTCGCAGCGTTCGTCATCGCCGTCTCGAGCGTGCGCACACGCCGCGGCTCGGTGAACACCGCGATGCTTGGCACCGTCGTCTCGCTCGCCGCCACCCTGCTGGTCGGCTGGGGGCTGACGAAAAAGCCAACAGGGTTCACCGCCTCGTACGTCTACCTGACCGCCAACGTCGGGCTCAACGGGCCGACCGCGTTCCAGAACTTCGAGGTCGACATCGTGTTGCATGCGGACCACATCACCGTGATCGCGCTCGCGGTGATCGAGCTGTGCCTGATCGGGGTACTCGGCTGGCACAGGATCGCCGGCCGTAACGAGCCGGGGCCCGCGCGTTTCCAGGCGCTGATCAGCGCCCTGCTGTTCGCCTGCGTCGGGACGCTGCTCAGCACTGACCTCGCAGAGCTCTTCACCTTCTGGGCGTTGGCGGGTGGCGTCACCTACCTGCTGCTTGCCCACCGCTGGGGCGACGAGGCCGCGGCGCGAAGTGGCCGCATCGCGCTGGCGCTGCCTTTCCTCACCGACCTGTTCCTCCTGTGCGGCATCGCCGTCCTCTATTCGCGCTACGGACAGCAGAACCTCTCCCTGCTCGTGCCTGCCCTGCACACGACCGCGGGGTGGACGGTGAGGCAGATCGTGGTCGCGTCGGTGTTGCTGTTCGTGGGAGTCGCCGGACGCATGGCGCTGTGGCCGCTGCATTCATGGCTCACCGCGACCGCAACGACTGCGCCGCCCGCAGCGTCCGCGATCGCGGCAGCTGCGTGGCCGGTGGTCGGCGCGACTGTGATGTACCGGCTGCTCCCCATCTTCGTCAACTCGAACGCGGACACGATGAGGTGGTTCGTCATCGCGTGCGGCATGTCCGCGGTGCTCGCGGGCCTTTACTCGCTGGTCTCGATAGAGCCGCGTAAGGCGCTGATCCTCGCCGGCGCGGGAGTGGTCGCAGCCGGCGCCGCGATCACCATCCGCGGCGTCCAGTACCAGGGCTTCACGTTCGCGGTGGTTGGGCTCGCATGCGTCTATGCCGCCGCCCCGGCGCGCGCCGCGGGCGCGCTCGCCGCGTCGAACATCGCCAACGCGATGCGCACGGCGGACATGCGAGAGATGGGTGATGCATGGAGGCGAATGCGCTCCAGCGCGGCCGTGCTTCTCGGCGTGGCGGTCGCGCTCGGCGTGAGCGCGGCCGGAGCCCTTGCGATCGGCGTTGATTCGCGCACCCGATTCGGTGCCACCCTCGGAGAGGCGGTCTTCGTCGTCGCGATGGCGTCGATGCGCGTATTCCTCGCCACGAGCTCAGGTCCACTGCGGCGCAGGCGAGCGTTCGATCCCGACCGCGTTCGTGATGCGCCAGGGCCATCGCTCGGCTGGCCCTACTGGCTGGTTGTCGGATCGCTCGCACTGTCCGCGGCGTCCCTGCTTCCGGCCTGGCTCATGTTCATGGACAACGGCCGACACGCGAGCGCGACCGTGGCCACCTACGCGCTGTGGGTCGTGGTCGGCGTGGCCGGCCTCGCCGCCGCTGCGCTTCCGATTGGCGGCAACAAAGATGGATCGCTGCGCGCGTCGAGCTGGCTGGCATTGCTGCCCGAGCGGTTGGAGTCGGCGGGCCAGAACGTGCTCAATCGCTACCTGGTCAACCCGGCGGTACGCCTCGTCGAGAGGACCGAGCGCCTCGTGCCCGCGGCTGACGCCGCGGTGGGCCGCATCTCCCACGTTTCGGGTCGGTACGCGGTGGCCGCGCTTCACGCGGGTGACGTGGGAGTGCTCGTCGTGATGGCGGTGCTGCTGTCGCTCCTGGTGGCGCTACTGTCGCCGGGGGTTCTGCGGTGAGCGGGGTTCTGCACTCGTTCGCATCCCTCACGGTGGTGTCGCCGTCGCCGGCGACCGTGCCGGGCGCGAACATCTTCACCTCGGCGTTCATCCTCAGCATCGGCATCTGGGCGCCGGTGGTGATGGCCTTGGTGATCGGCGTCATGCCGAATCCTCGCGGCCGCTACGACACCCTCATCAAGCAGATCGCGTTCTTCACCAACCTGATCCTTCTTTTCATCCTTTTCGTCGCCTACAACCAGTTCCAGAACTTTCTGCCAAGCCTTCAGTACGAAGAGACCAGGCAATGGTTGCCCACCATCGGCGCGGTCTACCACCTCGGCGTGGACGGGCCGGGAATCCTGATGCTGATGCTGTCGGCTCTCATCGGGATCATCTCGGTGCTGGCATCCGCCGGAATCCGCACGCGTGTGCGCTCGTACTTCGCCCTGCTGCTGCTGACCCAGTCGTGCGTGACGGGCGCGATCGCCGCCCAGGACCTGTTCGTTTTCGTGCTCTTCTGGTCAGCTGCCACCGTGCCCATCGCGCTGCTGATCCTCGGGTGGGGAGGAGCGAGGCGCGAGGCGGCCGCATGGCGTCTCGTCGGGTACTGGGGGGCGGGGACTGTGGCGCTCGTGCTGGCGGTGGGCGGCATCTACGTCGCGTCCGGCGCGACGAGCTTCGACATGCAGGTGGTGCTCAAGGCGCCGCTCGGCGCAAGGGCGGAGGTCATCATCGGGCTGGCCCTGCTGCTCGCGGCCGCAACGCGCCTTCCGCTTTTTCCGCTCCATGGCTGGGTCCGAGACGTCTACGCCGACGCGCCGATCGGTGTATCCGTGGTCGTGGCAGGCAGCGCCTCGCGATTGGGCGCTTACGTCCTTCTACGTGTGCTAGTGGCCGGTGAGCCGGACGGCGCGAAACTCCTGGCTCCGCTGATCGCCGGCGTCGCCGCGGTCACAGTTGTGTACGCGGCCATAGCCGCGCTCCGTTCGAGCGATGTGCGGCATGCCGCCGCCAACCTCGCGCTCGTACCGGGCGGCGTTTCGGCCCTTGGACTTGCGGCCCTCACGCCGCTCTCGATCACCGGAAGCGTGCTGTCGCTGTTCGCCGGAGGCATGGCCTCCGCGTTGATCGTGTCGGTTTTCTCTACGGTGTCCGACCGGGCCCAGACCCGCAATGTGCTCGTCCTCAGCGGCCTTGCCGCGCGGATGCCCAAGCTCGCATGGCTGACGGTGCTGGCCGGGCTCGGCGTCCTCGGCGTCCCGCTCATGGCGTCTTTCACCGTCAATGAGATGACCTTCTTCGGCGCATTCAAGACACAGCCCATCGGCGCGTTCGCGGTCGCTGCGGGCCTGGCGCTGACGGCCATTACGATCGCGGTCTTGATCCAGCGGGTGCTGTTTGGCCCTCCCAACACGGACGCCCCCGCGGTGTCGGACTCATCCCTGTCCGAAACGTGGTTCCTCGGGCTGCTGGCAGGCGCCTTGCTGTGGGTCGGCATCGTGCCCGGCGGCCCGAAGATCCCAGGCACGGACACCCCGCTGTTCGATCCGGGCGTCGTCAACCAGATGGTCGCGAACATCCCTGAGATCGCCTCCCCCTACTCCGGGAACCTGACGCCATGACGAAGTACCTGCTGCTGCTGCCCGAGGCGCTGGTTGTCGCCGGCGCCGTCGCCGTGCTCCTGCTGGCCCGCTTCAGCCCGGCGACTTACAGACGGTGGCGCCCGTGGCTGCCGCCGTTTGCGGTGCTGATCCTGCTCATCGCCCTCGCCGTCGAGCTGCGTGTGGGTGCCGATGTCAGCTCGTACTTCGGGGGCGCGCTGCTTGTCGACCGATTCGGACTGTTCGTGAAGGCGGCGGTGCTGCTCGCGACAGCGGTCGGGATCGCGGTCGCGGACTGGGGCGCGGAGGACTCGATGTCGATCGGGCTTGCGATGCCGATGCTTGGCGCATTCGGCGTGATGGTCGCCGCCTCGGGCGGTGACTTCCTGAGCGTCTGGGCGGGCCTCGAGCTGGCCGGAGCCGCCGGAGTCGTGATGCTTGCGATGCGCCGGCCCGACTCCGCCTTGCGACTGCTGCTCCTTGGTGCGGCGGCGAGCGCGCTGCTGCTCATCGGTCTCGCCTATGTGTATGCGACCGCCGGCGCGGCCGATCTCAGTGGCGTCCATGGCGCCCTGCTCGGGGCCGCGCCAACGCTGCCTCTAGCGGTGCCCGTTCTGGTCCTGCTCGGAGCGCTGATCTATCGCGCTTCCCTGGCGCCGCTCCAGCTTGGCGCCGCGCACGGACTCGGTGCGCCCAGCCCCATGAGCGTCGGCCTGGTGGCAGGGCTGGCGGCGGCCGCCGCCGTGGTCGTCGCGGTCAAGCTCAGCGTCGCGATCGGCGCGGTCTCGGTCGTGTTCTCGCCGTACGTCGAGATCGTCGCCGCCCTGGCCATGGTTGGCGGGGGCGCCGGCGCGTTTTCGGTCCGCTCGCCTCGCACCCGCATCGCCTTCCTGGCCGCGGGCCAGACGGGCTGGGTCATCGCGGGTTTGAGCACGCAGTTCCGCGGCGGGATCGGGGCGACGATCTTCTTGCTCGGCGCGCTGGTGGTCGCCGCCACCGCGGCACCCGCCGCGGCCGGAGCGGTGGGCATCTCTGAGTCGGCCGTTGCCGGCCTGGCCACGTTGCGGCCCGCCCGCGCCGCGGCACTCAGCCTCGCGATGCTTTCGCTCGCGGGCGCCCCGCCACTCGCCGGCTTCTTCGGCGAGTTCGCGATCGCCGCCTCGCTTGTGCGCGGCGGCCATTTCGAGCTGCTTGCCCTCGGTCTTGTGGGGGCGCTGCTGAGCCTGGTCGCCGCGATCGGCACAATTCGCGTCCTCTACTTGCAGAACCCACCCGAAGAAGGGCGGCGCGGCCCCGTCGCCCTGCCGGTGTGGACGCGTTTCTCGGCGATCGGTGCCATCGCGCTGTGCGTGGTGATCACCGGCTATGGGCTGTTCGCGAACCCGATCTCGAGCCTGGCCGACCAGGGGGCAGCAGCGCTGGGTCTTCGGTAGCGCGGCAGATCCTGAGCCACTCGCGCAGGCCCTCTGTGTAGACTGACCCGCGCAATCGTCTTCTAACGCGTCGCAGCAATCGTCCTGGAGGTCGCATGAATACCCGGCCGGTCGCCCGCAACCGGCGCCAGCTCCGTCGGGAGGCAGCCCAGGCCAAGACGCGCCGCCGCGCGCGTTCGGGCCGCTCTCATCGCCGCGGTTCGCGCGCGTGGATGCTGCGTGTGTCGCTGGTGGCGGTGATCGCCCTGTCGGCCGTGGGACTCCTCGGCACCGGGGGCACGATCGGCATCGTCGACTACTTCGCCGGCGACCTGCCTTCGATCGATCAGCTCCAATCGTCGAAGCTGCTGCAGACCACACGCATCGTCGACCGCAACGGCAACCTGATCGCAGCGGTCTACCACCAGAACCGCACTGTCGTGCCGCTGAGCAAGGTCAGCAAGAACCTGCAGGCGGCGACGATCGACACCGAAGACCGCACGTTCTACTCCAACTCGGGCGTCGACTACAGGCGCCTCGTCATCGCCATCGTTTACGACCTCACCCACCGCTCGTCGACGTTGGGCGGTTCGACGATCACGGAGCAAGTGGTCAAGAACGACGTGCTCGATACAGCCGAGGCGCAGAGCCGAACCGTCAGTCGCAAGTTCCGCGAGCTTGTCCTCGCGGAAGAGATGGAGCGGCGTTACACAAAGCAGCAGATCCTCGAGCTGTACCTCAACACGATCAACTACGGCAACAGCGCGTGGGGCGCGGAGGCGGCCGCCGAGACGTATTTCGGAGTGCATGCGTCCGACCTGAGCTGGGCGGAGGCGACGTTCCTCGCGGGTCTGCCGCAGGCGCCCGCGCTGTACGACCCCTTCGGCACGCCCGACCAGCTGCAAGCGGTCAAGGAGCGATGGCGCCAGGTGCTCGACGGTGTCGTGACTGTGGGCGACCTCAGCGCGAGCCAGGCGGACTCGCTGTATCGAAGCGACCTGATCGAGAAGATGATCGCGGCGCACAAAGCCGCGCCGCCGTCGCCGAATCCGCTTACGGCCCACTTCGTCGACTATGTCAAGCAGTACGCGCTGCAACGCTATGGGCCGACCGCGCTTTACGAAGGCGGCCTGACCATCACGACCACGCTCGACCTCGGCACGCAAGCACTGGCGGACAAATGGGTCAAGGCCGGTGTGCAGCGGTATCGCTCACGCGCGGTGAACACTGGCGCGATGCTTGTGATGAATCCCAGCGACGGCGAGATCCTCGCGATGGTCGGCAGCGCCGACTACAACAACGACGCGATACGCGGCCAGGTCAACCTGACCGGGATCGACCCGCTCGGATGGCGCGGCGTCGGTTCCTCGTTCAAGGTCTACACGTATGGCGCCGCGCTCGAAGCCGGCCTTGTCAACCCCGCGACGCTGCTCAACGATGCCAATTCCTCCATCGCCGGCCACACGTTCAGCGATTGGGACGCGAAACACGAGGGATGGATCCCTCTGCGCACCGCGCTCGCGCAGTCGCGCAACCTGCCGGCGCTATGGACCTACAGCGCCGAGGGCGGGGCTCGAGTGGCAGACTTCATGCGCCGGCTCGGCGTGACAGCGTCGCTCGAAAACATCGACGGAATCGCGACCACCCTGGGTCACGACCCGCTGTCGATGGCCGAGCACCTCGCCGCGTACAGCGCGTTCGACAACGGCGGCTATCGAGTGAGCCCGCACTCTGTGCTCAAGGTCACGGACCCGTCCGGCCGCGCGCTCGAGAGCTTCGATCCCAACGCCGAGCATGTGCAGGTGATCTCGCCCGACCTCGCGTATTTGATGACTGACCTGCTGCGCGGCCCCGTGAAGACGTACCTGGGTGCGCTTGGCAGCCGGCCGGTGGCCGGCAAGTCGGGGACCACCGAGGCGTACACGGGCTCGATTTACGTCGGCTACACGCCAAACCTCGCGGTGGCGGCGTCGCTGATGCACATCGACGCCGGACCGAAGTGCCTGTCGGGATACGCGCGTTACGCGACCAACTTTCCGCCGTCCGGCTGGCAGTGCCCCACGGCGGTGCTTTTCGGCGAGGATGTCGGCGTCGGCGTGTGGAAGCCCTTCCTGGACGCGTACTACTCCTCACATCCGTGGCCGGCCGCGTGGAAAGCGCCATTCGGCGTAGTCACCGACCAGGTGTGCAAGTACGACGGAGGGCTGGTCGCCACCGGCGGCTACAACGAGATCTTCCTCAAAGGCTTTGGCGAGCCGACGTACCAGTGCGGCAAGAATCCATACCCGGGAGAGACTCCATACGTCGCGCCGGTCCCGTCGCCGTCCCCGTCGCCGAATCCGAGCCCCAGCCCTCCTCACTGATGCACGCGACCCGCGCCGCCATCGCGGCGAGCGTGGTCTATGCCGGTGCCGGCCTCGCGTGGGCGTGGCTTAGCGGGCAGCCGGCTCCACCGCTCCTTGTCAGCGCGTGGGTCTTGCTTGTAGCCGCGGTCGGGGCGTTCATCCCCGGAATCGCCAACCAGGTCACGCTGGCGCGCGCGTACCTGGCCGCGCCGGCGCTGGTCTATGCGATGTCGCTTGGCGGGTTCGGTCCGCTGGCGGTGACCGTCGCGGTCGCAGGTCTTACCGATCTCGTCGATGGCACCATAGCGCGGCGCACGCACGGTGTGTCGAGCTTCGGCGGCGGCCTCGACCCCGTGGTGGACGGGATCTTCATCGGCGCGATGGGCTTTGGTCTCACGGCTGCCGGTGCGATTCCGCTCTGGCTGGCGCTGGTGGCGTTGGCGCGGTACGTCCTGCCAAGCCTGGGCGGGGCGGTGCTCGTGCTACGCCATCGAACGCTCGAGTTTCGCCACACGGTGACCGGCCAGATCTCGACCACGCTCAACCTTGTGCTCATAGGCGGCGTGGCCCTGCTTCGGGGTCTTGGCCTTGATCCCAATAATCTCGTCATCGGCGCGGAGGTCGTGATCCCGATCGCGACATTGGCGACGTTCGTGCATCTCGCCTTCGTTCTGCGGCAGCAGGCTTCGACAACGGGCCGCGCGTAGACTTGCTGTCGGCCGCGCTAAGTGGGGTGCTGGCGGTACCCTGCACCGGCAATCCGCCTTAGCCGGACCGAATTCCTTCGTTGAGGTCTGGATTCGCAGAACTGGCCGTGGGAGACGGCGTTGAAGGTTGGGACCTGCGCAGCTCGGGTCTCCGAACCCCGTCAGGTCCGGAAGGAAGCAGCGGTAAGGAGAGCTCCCGGGGGTGCCGCAGCCATCCTGGCCGGAGCCGGCGAGCGCGGCGCAGCTGGGGATCTTCGATCGAGGCGAGGGTGCGCGGCCACTAAGAGGTCATGAACGAATACCAGTCGCTCTACCGCAAGTACCGGTCGCAGACGTTCGCCGACCTGGTCGGCCAGGACGCCGCGTCGCGCGCCCTCCAGGGCGCCATCATCGGGGGCCGCGTGGCGCATGCGTACCTCTTCAGCGGCAGCCGCGGGACCGGCAAGACGTCCGCCGCACGCTTGCTCGCGAAGGCGGTCAACTGCACCGGCCGCAAGCCCGACACTGCGGAACCCTGCAACCAGTGTCAGTCGTGCGTCGAGATGACGGCGGGGTCCGCGCTCGATCTCATCGAGATCGATGCGGCGTCGAATCGCGGCATCGACGAGATCCGCGACCTGCGGGAGAAGGTGAACCTCGCCCCGGCGCTCGGCCCGAAGAAGATCTACATCATCGACGAGGCCCACATGCTCACCGAGCCGGCGTTCAACGCGCTACTCAAGACTCTCGAGGAGCCGCCACCGCATGTCGTGTTCGTGCTCTGCACCACGGACGCGCAGAAGATTCCGCTGACAGTCATCGGTCGTTGCCAGCAGTTCGTGTTCCGAAGGCTCACGGAGGACCAGATCGTCGCGCGACTCTCGCACATCGCGTCGACTGAGAAACTGAACGTCGATACCGAGGCGATGCAGCTCATCGCGCGCACGGCGCAGGGGTCCATGCGCGACGCGGTCGGCCTGCTCGACCAGCTCGTGCCGCTCGCCGAAGGACCGATCAGCCTCGAGGCCGCGCGGTCTTTACTCGGCATCGCCGATCCGAGGCTGCTCGACGGCCTGCTGGCCGACGTGCTCGCGGGCCGCGCCGCCGAAGCGCTCGAGGAGCTGAGTCGGGTCTACGCCGCGGGGGCCGAGCTGCGCCAGGTCGTGCGGGGTTTGATGGAAGGTTGCCGTGACCGCCTCGTGGCCGCCGTTTCGGCGCAGGACCGAGCGACCGCGCGCAGGTTATCAGCTGTCCTCGACGCTCTGCTGCATCTCGACGGCGAGGTACGCCGTCATGCCGAGCCTCGCTTCCTGGTCGAGGCCACACTCGCCCGTCTCGCGGTCGAGCTGACACCTGAGGCGGATGCACCTGTGCGAGTGCCGGCACTCGAGGTCCCAGCGCCCGTTGAAACAGTGCGAGAGCCGGCACTCGAGTCAATTTCGGGATGGACAGGCGTGCTCGAAAAGCTCAACCGCACCGTGCGCGCCGCGTATCTGGACGCGCAGCCTGAGGTTTCGGGCTCGATCCTGGTGCTGTGGTTCCGTTACGGCTTTCATCACAAGAAAGCGCAGGAACAGTCATCGCAGCTGCTGCCGCTGGTCCGCGAGTGGCTCGGCGACGGAGTGAGGATCGACTACCGGCTGCGCGATGTCGCCCCGGAGCCCGCGCGCACGGCGAAGGCAGCGAGCGCGGAGGATGACCCCTTCGTCCGCGAGGTCGTGCGCCGGTTCGACGGACGCGTGACCCGCGTCAAAGACATCTCAGAATGAAGGACCCGATGAAAATGCTGCGCCAGGTCCAGCAGATGCAGGACCGCATGGCCAAGGTTCAGAAAGAGCTCGAAGAGGAGACGGTCGAGGCCGCCTCCGGCGGCGGCGCGGTGCGGGTGGTTGCGACTGGCGCGCAGAAGGTTGTCTCGGTACAGGTGGATCCTGGCGCGACGGAAGACGTCGACATGCTCCAGGACCTGATCCTGGCCGCCATCAACGAGGCACTGGAGAAATCACGTGCGCTCCAGGCCACCAAGATGCAGGCCGTGACGAGCGGCCTCGGTCTCCCGCCGGGATTGCTGCAGTAAGAAGGACGCGAGCGTGCCTCAGCTGCCGGAGCCACTCGAGAGGCTGATCGCCGAGCTGTCGCGGCTGCCTGGGGTCGGACCGAAGACGGCGCAGCGCCTCGCGTTTCACATGCTGCGCGCCGACCGGCTGCGGACCGAATCCCTCGCCCAGGCGATCCTCGACATGAAGGCGCGGATCGGATTCTGCGAGCGCTGCTACAACATCGCGGAGGGCAGCCTGTGCGCGATCTGCTCATCGGCACGCCGTGATGCGGCCCTGCTGTGCGTGGTGGAGTCTCCGCTCGACTTGCTGGCGATCGAGCGCACGTCGGAATTTGGCGGTCTGTATTTCGTCCTCAACGGAGTCATCTCGCCGATCGACGGGGTAGGCCCCGACCAGATCCACGTCCCCCAGCTGCTCGACCGCGTTCGGGGTGACGGCGTGGCCGAGGTGATCGTGGCCACCGACGCCGACATCGAGGGCGAGGCGACTGCCGTGTACCTGCAGCGGGCGCTGGCCCCGCTGGGGGTGCAGGTCACGCGGCCGGCCCACGGCCTGCCGGTGGGCGGCGATCTCGAATACGCAGACGAGCTCACCCTGGCGAGGGCGATCACCGGTAGACGCGCGTTCTGACGTCCCTCGCGCCTACAGTGCTGGCGTGTTCCAGCGTCTAGCTGCCTGGGTCGTGACGCTGTCCGGCCGGACACCGGCCTGACACTGGTCGTTGCCGCGGCCTACTTCGTGATGTTCGCTTTTAGTGGCGGGCTGCAGACAGATCTCGCCACGAATGCTCCGCCGGCGTGGGCGCTGGCTGAGACCGAAGTCTTGTCCGGGCTGATCGTTATGTACGTGTTGGCCGCGGTCGTCCTCACGGTGTCGCTTGCGGTGGTGCAGCTCCACCTTCGGCCGTGGTGGGCCGTGTTAGGAGGGCTCGGCGCTCTCGCGGCGGGCGCCGGATTGCTGGTGGTCGGCAGCACGGCGAGCCAATCCACGTACGCGCTGATCGACACAATTGCGTTTCTAGGGTTCGGGGGCTACATGGTGGCGACCAACGCGGTGGGGCTCCGGGCGCGGCGGTTCAACCCGGTCATGGCCGGAGCTGGTCTGGTCGCCGCCCTCCTGCCGCTCGCGGCCACATTGGCCCCGGGTCTCGTGGGCGCCGGCCTCCTGGCCCTGGCGCTCACGCTGTACGGTGTCTGGGCGGTCTGGCTAGGTGTGTCGGAGTGGCGGCTGCTGCGAGCCGGCGGCACGACCTCTCGGGCGGCTACACAGCCCGCCTTGCAATAGGGCCCCGTCGACCGGTACAATTCGCCGGTTCCTCCGACAGGAAGGTTTCGTGCGCCCTAAAGGGGGTAGGAGACATGGTCGCGAGGGGCCAGCACTTTGACAACTGAAGAGTGGGAAAGACTCTGAGAGTCTGAGTACTCAGGGATGAATCCTTGGGTCCTCCGTTTTGGACGGAGAGTTTGATCCTGGCTCAGGGTTAACGCTGGCGGCGCGCATAACACATGCAAGTCGAGCGAGGGCTTATCTCCCGCAAGGGAGGTGAGTTCCTAGCGGCGAACGGGTGAGTAACACGTGGGCAACCTTTCCTATCGCGGGGGATAACACCGGGAAACCGATGCTAATACCGCATGTCGTCACCGGTCGCATGGCTGGTGAAGAAAGCAGCAATGCACGATGGGGTGGGCCCGCGGCCTATCAGCTAGTCGGTGGGGTAACGGCCTACCGAGGCGATGACGGGTAGCTGGTCTGAGAGGACGACCAGCCACACGGGGACTGAGACACGGCCCCGACT
>DASYXY010000004.1:0-1820 GCA_035934385.1 Candidatus Dormiibacterota bacterium | reverse complement strand
CGACATCGCAAGAACCTCCAGACGGTCGAGGGCCGTCTGCGGGTTGCTTGCATGCAGCGTGGTGAGGCTGCCGTCGTGGCCGCTCGACATGGCATGGACCATGTCGAGGGCTTCTGTCCCTCGGACTTCGCCGACGATGATCCGCTTTGGCCGCTGGCGCAATGCGGCTCGCTGGAACAGGTCCTGCATGGTGATACGACCCGCGCCCTCGACGTTCGCGTCCCGCTCTTCGAGACTGAAAAACTGGGGCCGCAGCTCGTGGAGCCAGAGCTCGGTCTCTGTCTCCAGCACGCAGGTCCGCTCGCCCTCCGGGATCATCAAAGCCAGCACTCGAGCGAGCGTCGTCTTGCCGGTGCCGGTCGGCCCGCTGAGGATGAGGTTCAACCGCGCCCTCACTGCGGCTTCAAGCAGCGGCACCGCGCGAGCAGGAATCGTTCCCGACCTGACCAGGTCAGCAAGGCTCAGGAAACGGCGCAGCTGCTGCTTGCGGATGGTCACCACGAGCGGCTTCGCGATCGGTGGAAGCACCGCATTCAGGCGGCTGCCGTCGCGCATGGTGACCGTGACCATCGGGCTCGACACATCGAAGCGCCGACCCGACTGTTCTGCGTAGAAGCGGACGACGCTGATGAGCTCGTCCTCTGACTCGAACGACCGTGGCAGCGGCTCGCGGTGATCGCCGTACTCGAGGTAGGCGTGGTCGAGCCCGTTCATGTGGATGTCCTCCACACCCTCCTTGGCAAGCAGCTCGCCGAGCGGTCCCAACGCGCTGTGCTGGATGTAGAGACGCTGACGTATCTCCCAGAGCTGGACTTGCGATAGCTGTGGAAGGGTCGAGGAGCGAGCCGTTGCGGCATGGTAGTCGCGCACCGCCTTGTCCGCGAGTCCGAAGATCGCCCGATCGTCCGAGAACTGGGGCCTCGGGTCCTTGCGTTCGCGAAGCAGGTCGTCGAGGCTCTTTCGGAATGCGGGAAGGATGTGCGCCTCGGCCTGCATCACCTCGTCGGCGCTGGCTTCAAGGGTCTGCATCTCAGCGCGTCTCAGTCCCAGCGAGTTCGATTGGAGCAAGTGACTCTGCCAGGGTCTCGAAGGCGCGGCGCGTGGCGAGCGCCTGGGCTCCATGAAGCTTTTCGTATCGAGGATCCGCAATGTGCGCCTCCGCGATGTTCAAGGCCTCGATGGAATGCCCGAGCTCCACACGCATCCAGTAGTCAGCCGCATCTGGAACGGTGCCCGCCGTTGAGAGCGCGTACTCGCCGGCTGCGTACCTCTCGAAGCCGATGAAGGCGCGCTCGCTGTGTCGGTTGACGACCAGTGCAGGCCGCTTCAGCCAAGCAGCGCCCTCCCGTTCCGCCTCCCAGTACCGCCGTTCCAGCGCTGCGGTGCCTCGCGGCGTCGGTGTCACGACCCAGAGCAGTCGCATCGCCTCGGCGGCAGACGCAAGCAGGCCCGGCATACGGCCCAGGTCAATGACGACGTTCTCGTAGCGCCGCGCGGCCGCGTCCAGGAGTCCGCTGAGGAAGGGTGCGGTGATGCGGCCGACGTCGTCCCGCCGGCTGACGCCGGGCAGGACTGCGATGCGATCTCGGTAGCCCGTGTGCTGTTCCAGCTCGTCGCGTTCGACGGGCGCCAGTTGCGCCTTGTACGCGAGGTCGTAGATCCCGACCTCGGGATCCAGATCGAGGATGGTTGCAACCTCCGGGTTGTCGAGGTTGAGATCGACGAGCAGCGTTCGCGACCTGGCGGCCAGCACAGCGGCGAGACCGACCGCCACCGTCGTGGCCCCATCGGCCCGCGCGGAGAAGACGCCGAACGTCGTC
>DASYXY010000087.1:0-156179 GCA_035934385.1 Candidatus Dormiibacterota bacterium | reverse complement strand
GACGATGCTCGACCTCGACTTCGGCACCTACCCGTACGTCACGAGCTCCAACCCCACCGCGGGGGGCGCGCTGTCGGGCAGCGGCATCCCGCCGACAAGGGTCGACCTGACCATCGGCGTGTTCAAGGCGTACACGTCGCGCGTCGGCTACGGGCCGTTCCCTTCGGAGCTCACGGACGAGATCGGCGACCAGATCCGCGAGCGGGGCCACGAGTTCGGGACCGTCACGGGAAGGGCTCGACGCATCGGCTGGTTCGACGCCGCGGTCGCCCGCTACACATGCCGCGTCAATGGCGTCGGTGTCGCAGCGCTGATGCGGCTCGACATTCTCGACGACCAACCGCGCCTGAAGATCTGCACCGGCTACAGGTTCCGCGGCACGCTCTACGACCACCCGCTCGCGAACATCTCCCACTACAAGCACTGCGAGCCCATCTACGAAGAGCTGGAAGGCTGGCAGACGGACATCGGTGCCGCCCGGTGCTGGGATGATCTGCCCCAGCGCTGCCGCGACTACGTCGTGCGCATCACCGAGCTCATCGGCGCGCCGATCGAGCTCGTCGGCACCGGCCCGCGGCGCGACCAGTTCGTGACCCGCGGCCGCAAGCTCTTCAGCTAGATCGCGTGCCGGGAGGACCGCAGGCTCGGGTCACCGCGGAGCTGAGCTGGTCCGACGTTCACCGATTCCGTCTCGAGCGCCATCACCTGATCACACGGGCACCGAAATCACAGCTGGCGCAGGTCGTCGGCGACATCGGTGGCGCGCAAGCCCAGGTCATGTCGTTCGCCGAGCTCCAGATCGCGGTGCGAGTCGACTGCACGCCGGCTGACATTCGGGATGCTCTCTGGAAGCGGAAGACCCTGGTCAAAACATGGCTCATGCGAGGGACCCTGCACCTCGCGCGCTCCACGGACCTGCCCGTCTACACCGGCGTCCTCGGGGCGTACACGCTGCGCAACGTGAACGCCTGGCTTAAGTACCTGAAGCTCACCGAGCCGCAGATGAACAACCTGTTCCAGCGAATAGGCGACGCGCTCGACGGCACACCGATGACACGGGACGAGCTCATCGCGGTGGTCGGTCGCGGCCAGACGGCGCATGTCCGCCAGATCCTGAAGTCGGGATGGGGCGGCCTCCTGAAGCCGGCGGCGCGCAGGGGTTCACTCTGCTTCGGGCCCAATCGTGGCCAGTCCGTCACGTTCGTACGCCCGCAGAAATGGCTCAACGAATGGCATGAGCTCGCGCCCGAGGCAGCGAGCGCGGAGCTGGCCAGGCGCTACCTGCGCGCTTACGGTCCGGCGACCCGCAAAGACTTCTCACGTTGGATGGGCATGTTCCCCGGTGCGGATCGGGCCGCGTGGTCTGCCATCGAGAAAGAGCTCATCAACGTTTCGATCGAGGGACAGCCGGCGCAGATGCTGGCCTCCGACCTGAGGTCGATGCGCTCAGCTGCTGCTCACGAATCGGTTCAGATGCTGCCGGGGTTCGATCCGTACCTGATGGGCCATGCGACCCGTGACCACCTGTTCGAACCTGTGCATCGCTGGAAGGTCAGCCGGGTCGCGGGCTGGATCTCGCCCGTCTTGCTCGTCAACGGCCGCGTCCTGGGCGTATGGACTCATGCGGTCACCAGAGGCAAGATGCGCGTAGAAATCACGCCCCTCACCGCGCTGAAGCCACGCGTCATCAAAGAAGCCGAGGCCAGGGCCGCAACCATCGCTGCGGCGCTCGGGGTGACTCTGGACGCTGTGGCTGTCGCCTAAGCCGCGGTCGGGTCGGCGGGCTCGTCGGTGCGGTTGATCGCGCGCAGCTGCTCATCGCGCCGGCGCAGGAGTCTCGAGCGCTCCCTGCGTCGACTCGTGTTCTTCACTGCCCAGATCACGACGACGACGAGCCCGACGAATGCCTGCATGGCGGCCACCGTGAAGAGCGCGGCTTCGAGGCCGCGGTTTCCGTAAACGGGGGAACGAAGCCCCACCGAGATCGCGCCGGCGACGAAACCAAGGAGCGGGCGCGTAGCCCACGAGCTCGGAAGGTTGCGTCGGTCGGAAAGAATCAGGCCGCCGACGAACCAGAGGGGGCCGTTGTCCAGCTGGAAGACGAAGTCCCAATGGAACACCGCGATCGGGACCAACGCACCGAGCAGGAAACAGAGCGCCACCACCGGGCTCAGCCGGCGGGCGTAGGCAAGCCAGGCGATCGCTATGGCTATCGCCATCAGAGATGTCGCAAAAACCGGCCCCGGCTCGCTGCCGACGTAAAGATGCACAGGATCGACCGGGATCGGGTCCGATGGCAGCAAGTGCCATATCGCGATGGGCTCGTCGTTATTGGCGCCGCTCGGGTTGACCCACGCCATCGTCGCGCCGCGGCTTGCCAGAGTGACCACGGCCCACGCGATGAGGCCGGGTTGCGCATGCACGGCCGGGGTGTAGCGAGCGCGCAGCACCTCGAGCACGACGGCGAGCACCGCGACTTCTCCGCTGAGCAGCAGGGGCGCGCCAACCCCGATCAGCGCGATGCCGATAACGGCGGCGATGATCGGGCTCGTTTCGGGCTTGGGGATCAAGCGCCGCCAAAGCAGGCGCGAGACCAGCTCCGCCGCGATGCCTGCGGCAAGCGCGATCCCAAGCATCTCGACGGCGGGCAGCTTGAAGATGACGAGCCCCGCGATCACGGGCGGCGCCAACGCCACACCCATCACGAGGTCGTCCGGAAGCGTGTCGGGGCTGAACGCAGCGCGGTCCAGCCAGCTCGCAGCACGAGCAAGCACGAGCTGGATTGTATTCAATCGACCGCTGATCTCGATCCAGAGGGCCGGCGCGGGGCATCGATAAAATAACCGCGGTTGTCGCAGCTCTCCAGGCGTCTTCTAGCGACCTTGGCGGTGTGTCCCACTCTGTTGATTGCGGCGATCGCCGCGAGCGCGGACGCGTCGCCACCATCCACGTGGGTTGAGCTGAAGTCGCTGCCAGACACGGGCCGTATGCCGGTGTTCGCGATTGCGGTCGATCCTGTGAACGATCAGGCCCTGATCGCGGGCGGAGGCCAGGGCGGTCTCTATCGCAGCGCCGACGGTGGGGCAGCGTGGTCGCAGGTGCAGCGAGGCAACGCGGCCGTGCTTACGATCGCCTACAGCCCCTTCAATCCGACTCTTGTGCTTGCTGGCACCCGCGGCGGCGGTGTGTCGATCAGCACCGATGGAGGCAGGAGCTGGAGCGCGGCGGCTGGGCTCGAGGGCCGCGCGGTGCGCGCGTTCGGTTTCGCGCGCACCGTGATCGTCGCCGCCACCGACCGCGGCGTGTACTCGAGCGACACCGGAGCGACATGGACCTCGATCGGACTTTCGACGTCGAGCATCGACGCCATCGCTGTGGCTGCGGTCAACCCGCCGGTGCGTCTCGTCGCGGGCGGTGACAGCGGTCCGTCTGGAACGGTCCCGCTGTGGACGAGCGCCGATGCCGGCGCGACGTGGACGGCACTGCAGCCCGCGATCAGCGGCACCATCGTCACCAGGCTCGCGGCCGGCCCGCTGCCGCCCAACGGCACAGTTCGCCCGCTCGTCCTCGGCACCAACACGGGCCTGTTCATCTCCCAGGACAACGGCACGACTTTCACGTCGCTGAGCTCAGGTGCGCTGCTGCCGTCGACCGACTACACGCAGGTCGATTTCACCGCCGCGCACTTCGACCGCTTCTACGTGGCCAGCGATGGCGGTGGGGGCGAATCGGGCGGAGTCTGGGCGACTGGGGATTCGGGCCAGCACTTCAGCTCGCTGCTTCCCCCACTGCAGTCCGTGACCGCGCTCGCAGTGTCTGGCGATGAGCAGCCCATCCTTTATGTCGCGACCTTTCGACCGTCGGACCATGCCGTTTTCCTGTGGAGCTATCACGACACGGGCGGAACTCCGCAGCAGCCTGTCGGTGTCACGCCGACAGCGAGCGGCGCGCGCCCCCACAGCTCTCAACCGTCTGGCTTCGACCTGTTCAAGTGGCTTGGCTCGGCGCAGGCGCCATACATCGCGCTCGGCGGCATCGCGCTCGCGGTGCTCCTGCTGGCGGTCGTATCGCAAATCAGAAGCCGCCGCCGCTAACGTTTCCGTCGTGACCAAACCTCATGAACGGCTGCGTGAGCTTGGCCTGACGCTGCCCGCGCCTCCGCCTCCGGCGGCTTCCTACATTCCGGCACGGCTCGTGCCGGTGGGTCAGGGCATGGCGCTGCTCTTCATCGCGGGCCAGGTCTCGTCGCGCGAGGGCGCACGCCTGACGGGCAGATGCCCGCACCAGGTGAGCGTCGAAAAAGCGCAGGACGCCGCGCGCGCCGCGGCCCTCAACGTGCTGGCTCAGATCGAGGCGGCCGCCGGCCTCGACAACGTAGTCGAGGTCGTGCAGCTGATCGGGTGGGTGCTGTCGACTGACGATTTCGGCGATCAACCAAAGGTGATGAACGCTGCCTCAGACCTGATCGCCGACGTGCTTGGCGAGGCCGGCAAGCACACGCGCGCGGCCGTCGGGGCTAGCGCGCTGCCGTTCTCGGTGACAGTGGAGATCACGGCGGTGGTGGTTGTCCGAAAAGACTGAGCCGCGTCCCGCGCCCAGGCGGTCGCGTCTCATCCTCGCCGGGAGTGCCGCTTACCTCCTCCTGATATTCGGCGTGATGCTGTGGCGGGGCGTCTCGATCGAGCCGGAATGGGTCGTGCTGGCCTTGCTGCTGATCGCGATCGCGCTCGGGCGGGGCCGCAGCTTCGTGATCGACTGGCTGCCCTTCCTGATCCTGTTCCTCGCGTACGAGGAGATGCGGGGTTTCGCGGCCAAGACCGGGTTCGCGCCATATGACCTTTCGGGCCTTGAGCGCTTCGTCTTCGCAGGCTCGATTCCGACTCTCGCCCTGCAGCACGCGTTCTACCACCCCGGTGTCGTCAGCCCGCAGGACGTGATCGCGATGTTCTTCTACTTCATGCACTTCCCGCTGCCGATCGTGGTCGGGTTCGTGTTCTGGGTGAACAACCGCGACCACTACCGCCGCTTCGTCGCCGCGCTGCTGCTCATGTGCTTTCTGGCGTTCGCAACCTATCTCTTCTTCCCGAGCGCACCGCCCTGGTACCAGCTCCCGCAACAGGTCGTGAAGATCAACAACCAGACGGTCGCCGCGCTTTGGGACGGCAGGTATGCGATCTCGGAGCTGTACCAGAGCTTCAACCCGAACAAGTTCGCAGCCTTCCCGTCACTGCACGCGGCGTTTCCAGCGCTGGCCGCCGCCTACGCATGGATGCGGTACCGGCCGCTGGCGATCGGCCTGATCGCGTGGTCACTGGCGGTCGTGCTTTCGATCGTATATCTCGGCGAGCACTACGTCGTGGACGCGCTCGCGGGTTACGTCTATGTGGCGGTGGCGACGGCGATCGTGGAGCTGGTGGCGCGCCGGCGACTGCCGAGAACGCCTAGGCCTGCCACACCTTCCGCATGATCACGCGCGCCAGCTTGTCGGGGTCGTGGTGCGATGGGATGCGGACGTTGACCACGTCTGCGGCGATGAAACGCACCTCGGGATGCATCGAGGCGTCCTCGGCCTTGAACACGACCTGGGCCTGGCCGCCGGTCGGCATGTGCGCGTGGTTCGAGTTGACAAGCACGAAGTCGAAGAGGTTCGACCCGACGTGCTCGCGGATGACCCGCAGGTAGTCGTCGACGCCGTAGCCGTCGGTCTCGCCGCGCTGCGATGCGAGGTTGCACACCAGCAGCTTCAGCGCAGGTGAGGCCTTGATCGCCTCGACCATCCCCTCGACCAGCAGGTTGGGAAGTATCGACGTGTACAGCGATCCGGGTCCGATGACGATGAGCTCGGCATTCAAGATCGCTTGCGCGGCTTCAGGATTGACCTGCGCGCCGTCGGGCTTCAGAAAGACCTGGCTGATCCTGCCGTTCTGCTTCGGGATCTTCGACTCGCCCTCGACGTTGCTGCCATTGATGGAAGCGACAAGCGTCACGTCCTGAAGCGTCGACGGAACGATGGTGCCCTTGACCGCGAGCACCTTGCCGGACTCGCGCAGCGCGTGCTCGAAATTTCCGGTGACGTCCGCCATCGCCATGATGAAGAGGTTTCCGAACGAGTGGCCGTTGAGCGAGCCCTCCTTGAAGCGGTGATCGAACAGCTGCTTCATCAAGGGTTCGGCGTCTGCAAGCGCGATGAGGCACTGCCGAAAGTCGCCTGGCGGCAGCACGCGGTATTCGTCGCGTAGGCGCCCCGACGATCCGCCGTCGTCGGCGACGGTGAGGATGGCCGAGAGGTTCGACGTGTACGTCTTCAGCCCGCGGAGCAGCGTGGACATCCCCGTACCGCCGCCGACCGCGACGATGCGCGGCCCGCGTCCGCGCAGGCGGAACGCGTGGATCACCTCGACGATGCTGCCCATGTTGGTGCCTGGCAGAAAGGGTCCAAGCACCGACTGCGTGAGCTTCAAGTAGCTGAACGCCAGCAGCCCGACACCGAGCGCGCCGAACACCGTGGCGCGCGCCCAGTAGGGCCAGAACTGCAGGGTGATGTAGTAGAACTGGCGCGGCAGCGTGGCCGTCTGGTAGATCTCCTTCAACGCGTACGCGGCGCCCAGCACCAGTACGAGCTCGGCGAACATCAGGAGCAGCAGCCAGCGCTTGATTTCGAGCCCGGGTGTGAGCCAGCGCAGCCATCGCGCCGTCGACTGGAGCCTCTTGGCCATCTACACCGTTTGCCTCAACGTGATCAGGACGTGCACGGTTACCGTGGGCTACGCTCTCCTTGAAGTATGGGGGCTGTGCGCGGAATCCGGCGTGCGGCTCGGCTTGTGGTGGTCGGGCTCGTCGTGGCCGCCGTGGCGACCGAGCTGGCGAAGCCCGAGGCCGAGCGTACGTGGCATGGGCGCGTGTTCGGACTCGTACCCTACGACTTCCGCCCTCCCACCTGGGAACGCATTCGGGCCGCCTACTGGAATCCCGAGTCCGACCAGCTGTTCAGCGACCGGGTTTTCGGGGTCGGATGGGCCGTCAACCTTTACCAGGCCAAGGTGATCCTCGAGGACCTTTTCGACCGCCTGATGGGCACGCCGCCGCTGTACGTCGAGCGCTCGTCTCGATCGCTGGAGCTAGGCCCGACAAGTCACAAGTAGGCGACAAGGGCCCAGTCGCCGGGGGCTGCTTAGAATAGGGCGCTCTCTCGGCGTGCCGCCGTGGCGGGTCCTCGACCGCAGCCGAGTTGGGGAGTGGCGCAACGGTAGCGCAGCTGACTCTGGATCAGAAGGTTGAAGGTTCGAATCCTTCCTCCCCAGCCAATCTCTTGCGAGGCGCGTCGACGAGCAACCGCGTGAGGTTCGGCCAACGCCACACGGTGTGCTCCACGCCGTCAGCAAAGTCCACCGGCTCGACGCGCACCCGGACACCGCCGAGGCGCTCGTAGAAGCGCGCTGCGTTTTCGTTGCCAAGGATCACGCCCAGGCTCACGCTGCGGTAGCCCGCGGCCTCGAGGCGCCTCGCGGTCTCGCGGAGCAGCAGCTTGCCCAACCCGCGTCCCCTTTCTTCCCGCATCACGTGCAGCGACTCGAGCCAGGGCTCGGGTGGTTGCGCCATGTATGTGAGCGCGAACCCCTGGACAGTCCCCGTGTTCGGCCCGACGAGCAGCAACGTGTCAGGTGAATCGACGAGCCCGCGCAGCTGCGCCACCGACATGTCGTGGTCGAGAAAGGGATGCAGCGCTTCAGGCGGCACCAGGGGCCCGTACGTGTCGGCCCAGTTGCGCACCTTGATCTCGGCCACTCGATCGACGTCGCCGACAACGGCGTCGCGAACTGCGCGTTGCGCGTCGCTGATCTGGCGGCTCGCGCGGCTCATTCGCTTACCTAATTGTCTTTGAAATGTCGTCGGTGAAGTAAGCTCCTGCGGATGACCGTGGTCCTGCGGATCCTGGACGTCGCTGTCCAGGTCGCCTTCGTCGCCCTTGCCCTCTTCACGCTGGCGGACTGGATCCGGCACCGCGACCGCCAGCGGCGGTGGCTGGTGGTGGCCCTGGTTTCGCTCTCATCCCTGGCGGTTCTTGCTCCCGTGGGTGCGCTTCTCAGCCTGCCCGCCCAGCTCATCACCGACCTGGCCCTGCTCTTGTTCGTGCTGTCCGGGTACGCGCTTCTGATGTTCCGGAACTCGCTCATCCCGCTCGGCCCGCGGCTGGCCGCCGCCATCACCGCCTGGACGGCGCTGGTGGCGATCGTCGGCGTGGCCGCCAACCTGTCCTCCAATCCTCAAGCGCAGCGCTCGACATTCCAGCTCGTGGCTGTCGGCCTGATCGTCGTCACGTGGGTGCTCTGTGTGATTGAGCCCATATACCGGCTCGCCCGCGCCTCGCTCGGCCGGCCGTCGGTGGAGGGTTCACGGCTTCGCTCGCTCAGCCTCGGCTACGCCGGACTGGTGGCGCTGATCGTCGCCGCAACGGTGGCCGGGCCGGCGCTGCAGAGCCCGACCGCCGTCGTCGTCACCGACATCATCGTCCTCGTCATCGTGCCGCTGATGTACGCGAGCTTCGCGCCGCCGCTGTGGTTGCGCCAGATCTGGAGCCGTCCGGAGGAAGACGAGCTCCGAAGCGCGCTGCATGAGCTGCTGCTGTACAGCCCCGACCGCGCCACCCTCGCTGCACGCGCACTGGCCGGCAGCGCGCGCATGGTGGGCGCCCCTGCCGGCTTCATCGTGGACTCAGACGGCGCCATCCTCGCGACGCACGGCCTGACTCAGCAAGAGGCTGCCCGGATGGCCGCGGGGCCGACCGTCGCGAGCTCCATGCTGCGCATCCCGCTCGACCTGGCACACGGCCACGGCACGATGACGATCCTGGCCGGACCTTTCACACCGTTGTTCGGCGAGTGGGAGATCTCGCGCCTGCGCGGCTTCGCGGTCAGCATCACTGCGGGTCTTGACCGGGTATCGCTGACCGGCCGAATCGCTGCCCTCGAAAAGGCAAAGACAGACTTCCTGGACTTCGCCTCGCACGAGCTTCGCGGGCCGATGACCGTCATCAAGGGTTACCTCACGATGATCGCGGCAGGATCGCTTGGCGACGTGTCGCCGAAGGCGGCCGCGGTGGTCCCGCTGCTTGTCGCCAAGGCCGACGAGGTCAACTCCATGCTCGAGCAGATGATCGAGACGTCGCGGCTCGAGGACGGGCGTCTCGCGCTGAAAAAGGAGCGCAGCGACATCGCAGGTCTCACCGAGGACGCCGTCAAGAACCTCGGCCCGCTGGTGTTTGACCACGAGCTTGACATCGAACTTCCGCCGGAGCCCCTGTGGGCGGACGTGGATCCGGACCGGCTGCAGATCGTGGTCCGCAACCTGGTGAGCAACGCGGTCAAGTACTCGCCGCCAGGCACGCCGATCGCGATCACGGTCTCCCGCCAAAGCGATCACGCGCGTGTGGCAGTGACGGACAAAGGCATCGGCATCGAGAGGGAGGACCAGGGCAACCTGTTCAAGCGCTTCGGACGCATCGAGTCCGCGGCGACCGCTCACACGGCGGGCGCCGGCCTGGGCCTGTGGCTTTCGCGCGAGATCGCGCGCATGCATGATGGAGACCTCACGGTCGAATCCGAGCCCGCGAAGGGCAGCACCTTCACGTTGGAGATCCCACTGAATTCCGACTGACGATTCCGCGCCCGATGTTCGGTCGCGGTTCCGGCCGCACAAGCCTCTCAACCTCGCGCTGACCCTCAGCGTCATCGGGCCAGGCCCGTCGATGCGCATGCGCGGGGGCGAGGTGTGGCGCGCCACTCACACGCCGCACGGACCTGCAACCGTGCGCCTGGTGATGTCGGAAGACATGGTCGACGTCGATGCGTGGGGCCCTGGCGCGGCGTGGGCTGCCGAGAACGCGCCCGCGATGTGCGGGGAAGAGGACGACGACTCGACCTTCCAGCCAAGCGTGCCTGCCCTCGCCGACGCCAAGCGACGCCATCCGGGCCTGCGGATTCCTAAGACCCGCGCGGTGTTCGAGGTGCTCGTGCCCACGGTGATCGGTCAGAAGGTGGCGACGGACGCGGCGCACGAGTCATACAGAAAGCTCGTCTACGAGCTGGGCACCGTCGCGCCAGGGCCGGCGAATCTGCGCGTCGCGCCGGCGGCGGCGGTGATCGCCGCCACTCCGTACTGGGCGTTCCATCGATTCGGCATCGAACGGCGGCGCGCCGACCTCCTGATCGGCGCGGCCCGGAGCGCCCGGCGCCTGGAGGAAACGACCACGATGTCGCTGCCCGACGCATGGCAGCGACTGCAGGCATTTCCTGGCGTCGGTCCCTGGACCGCTGCCAAGATCGCGCTCGTGGCCCTGGGCGACGCCGACGCCGTGCCGGTCGGCGACTACCACCTGCCGCACATGGTCGGCAATGCGTTCGACGGTACGCCCCGCTCCACCGACGAGAGGATGCTCGAGCTCCTGGAACCCTTCCGCCCACATCGCGCGAGGGTGCTGAGGCTGCTCATGCTGATGGGCGCGTCGGCTCCGCGTTTCGGTCCCCGAATGCCGCTGCGAGACATCACCCGCAGCTGACGCAGCGGCGCCTCTAGTCGTAAAGCTTGTCCAGCTGCTCCTCGACGACGGACGCCAGTTCCTGCATTCCCGCCGAGTCGAAGATGAGGCGCGCACCCGCGGCGCCGTAGAGGTCCGGCAGGCGCTCGGTCGCGCCGAGCGCAAGCGCTCCGCGGTAGTTGCGGACGGCGTTCACCGGATCGTGCAGGCTGTTGCGCCACACCTGCAGGGCTCCGAGCTGGGCGATGCCGTACTCGATGTAGTAGAACGGGTTCGCGAAGAAGTGCGGTTGCTGGTACCAGCGCGCGATGCGTTCGCGGTCGAGTCCGCCCCAGTCAACGCTCTCGCTCTCGAACCGCCGCCGCAGCTCGAGCCACTTCCGGTCTCTTGCGTCCGAGTCAGCGCCGGCGTCCTCGGTGTAGATCCAGTGCTGGAAGGCGTCGACTGAGGCGCAGTGTGGGAAGAAGAGGATCACACCCTCGAGCAGCTCCCGGAGCGACCTCCGGGCGTCGTCGTCGGAGTAGTAGCCGCCCTTTTCAGAGCTGATGTACGGCGCCGACAGCAGCTCCATGCTCATGGATGCGACCTCGGCCATCTCCGATCCTGGGTGACGCTGAAATAGCAGCGGCAGCTTCGACGCTTCGAAGCCGTGGAATGCGTGACCCGATTCGTGGAGCAACGTCTTGACGTCGTCATCGATGCCTACCGCGTTCATGAAGATCAATGGCATCTTCCGGTCGTTGAGTGTTGCCGAGTACCCGCCCGGAGCCTTGCCCTTGCGGTTTTCCAGGTCCAGCAGGCCGGCGGCAGCCATCGAGTTGATGTAGCCGCGAAAGTCCGGGTCGACGTTCGCGACCACGTCTGACGTGCGCTCGATGAATTCGCGTACGTCGCTGAACGGCCGCAGCGGAGCGCGACCTAGCGGGTCGACCGTGACGTCCCAGGGTCGCAGCTCGCCGAGTTGCATCTCGCGCTTTCGCCGTTCGAGGATGCGCGCAGTAGCCGGGCGCATCGTCTCCTCGACGGCTTCGTGGAAACGCAAGCAGTCGTCGGTCGTGTAGTCGAAGCGATTCTTCTCGCGGTGCACGAAATCGCGGTAGTTGGCGAAACCGGCGTTGCGTCCGACCTGCTGGCGCGCAACCAGCATCTGGTTGAAGATTCCGGCAAGCGTGTCGCGCTGCTCGAGGTATGGCTGCGCACGCAGCTTGAAAGCACGCTCGCGCACCTCACGGTCGGGTGACTCCAGGTACGGGAGCAGCTGTGGCGGAGTCTTCTGCTCGCCATCCCAGTCGACCGTCATCGCCCCGTTGACCTTCGACCATTCCGTCTCGAGCTTCGACAGGTTGGAGAAGAGCTGGACGTTGTCGTCGCGGAACAGCTCGATCTGGTTGCGGAACCGCTCGACCGTGGTTTTCAGGCCGGGCCGGTCATACCCGAGCTCCACCAGCCGCTTCTGCAGCGCGGACGCCTGCTGCATCATCTTCGGTTCGATCTCGCTGCCAAACCTCAGCTGCGCGGCCTCGGCGGAAGAGTCGGCTGTGTTGCACGTGTAGGCGAAGTACGCGAGCGTCGATGCCTCAGAGATGAGCGATTCCAGCTCAGACCAGTCGGCCAGCCACTGCTCGACGGTGTCCTCCGCAATAGGACGCGCCGCAAGTTCCCGGTAGTAGGGCTCGATATCGGTCCACGTCGCTTCGCGGAAAGCGTCGGCCGAATCCGGCAAGAGAAAGTTCACGGCCACCCCCGCCGATGGTAAAGCTATTTCGATGGAGCCCTCGACCGGGATGCGGCTGCCCGATGACGTGGCCGCCGCGGCGCGCGCGGCCCTCGGCGGCGGGGAGATCCGCCATGAGTTCGCGTGGATGAGCTGGGCAGGCACTGTCTGGCGGCTCGAAGGCGACTCGAAATCCATCTACGTGAAGCGGGCCGCCCATCTCGAAGACGAGCGCGACCGTCTCGAGTGGCTGAAGGGACGGTGGCCTGTGCCGGAGCTGATCGGCCTGTTTCACGGCTTCGGCGACGACTGGCTGTTGACCCAAGCGGTGCGAGGCGTGCCGATGAATGACAGGACGATCACCTGGGACGGCGTGACGACCGCGAAGCGGCTCGGCGCGATCCTGCGCGAGCTGCACTCGGTCGACGCCACCAACTGCCCATTCGGAGGACCGCCTGAGCGTGGCGAGGTTCTGGTGCACGGCGACTACTGTTCGCCCAACGTCCTGGTCGAGAACGACCGCCTTTCAGCTCTTGTCGACGTGGGTCGCGCGCGTGTCGAATCGCCGCGCATCGACTTCGCAGCAGCCATCTGGAGCCTGCACTACAACTTCGGCCCGGGTTACGCCCAGACATTTCTCGACGCGTATGGCGCTCCGCCGATGACCGAGCGCGAGATCGAACGCCTGCGCCGAAGCTACTCTCGACGCTAGCCGTCGATGGCGCGCCAGCAGTACCACGCCGCGACCGACCGGTAGGGCCTGAACTTCTCGCCCTCAGCCTTGAGCGCCTTCGGCGCGGGCGGCTCCTTCAGCCGGTGCGTCATCGCCCAGCCCTTGCGGACGCCGTAGTCATCGACGGGCCAAACGTCCATCCGGCGCAGCTGGAACATCAAGAACATCTCGGCGGTCCACGGGCCGATGCCACGGACCTGCACGAGCCTGGCCACCAGGTCGTCGTCGGACAGCGTGTCGGCGTCCTCGAGCGGCACGGTCCCGTCTGCGACCTTGGTCGCGAGGTCGACGATCGCGGCCTGCTTGGGGCCGCTGACGCCGACGGCCCGCATCGTTCCGTCCTTGAGCGCGAGCACCGCACGAGGCGACAGTCCTTTCGGGAACAGGCCGAGGAACCTGGTGTGGATCGCGGTCGCGGCCGCACCGGCCAGCTGCTGGTACATGATCGAGCGCACCAGTGCCGCGAACGGGTCCTCGTTCGGACCTCGCAGGTCGAGCTTGCCCACCCTTTTGATCAGCCTGGCCATCGCCGGGTCGCGACGCGCGACGAGGCGCGTTCCTTTGGCTAGCTCGGCTTCAACGGATTTGGGTTGGGCCGCGGTGCTCAGGCGAACTCGGCGATGAACTGTTCGAACTGCTCGCGCGACAGCCGCAGGTCCTTCTCGCCAAGGTCTTTCAGCGGAGTCGCTGGGATCTTCTCAGTGCTGGCGAAATCCTCCGCGGTTGGGTCGACGTAGAGGAGCCCGGTCACCAGGTGGCCGTGAGCACGGCCCTCGTCGATGACGTGCTGCGCGGCCCGGCGGTCGCGCGGATCGTGGTCCTCGCCCAGCTTCTTCAACAGGATGTGAGAGCCGTCGTGAAGCTGGACATCGCGCACCGTGCCGGGCTCGTAATCCACCTGCACCTCTTCGAAGAACGGGATGAACGAGACATCGGCGATCGACTCTTCATGGTCCTTGACCCAGCTGTAGCTCTTGGTCGAGCCGTCGTGGTCGTTGAACGTCACGCATGGCGAGATGATGTCGAGCACCGCGGTGCCGCGGTGCGCGATCGCCGCCTTGATGAGAGGCACCACCTGCTTGCCGTCGCCGCTGAAAGAACGCGCAACGAACGAGCAGCCCAGGGCGAGTGCCACTGCGCACGGGTCGATGGGCTGGAACGTGTTGACCGAGCCCTTCTTCTGCACCGAGCCAAGGTCCGCGGTCGCAGAGAACTGTCCTTTCGTGAGGCCGTACGTGCCGTTGTCTTCGATGATGTAGGTGCAGTCGATGTTGCGCCGGATCATGTGCATGAACTGGCCCAACCCGATCGACGCGGTGTCGCCGTCGCCGGAGACGCCGAGCATGATGAGCTCCCGGTTCGCCAGTTGCGCGCCGGTCGTCAGCGCCGGCATGCGGCCGTGCACGCCGTTGAAGCCGTGAGCTGTCTCCACGAAGTACGCCGGCGTCTTCGACGAGCAGCCGATGCCGGA
Organism: Candidatus Dormiibacterota bacterium; assembly: GCA_035934385.1. Classification (GTDB taxonomy): domain Bacteria; phylum Chloroflexota; class Dormibacteria; order Dormibacterales; family Dormibacteraceae; genus CF-118. The sequence continues at coordinate 141,727 of DASYXY010000087.1, read as the reverse complement.
CATCTTGGCCAGCATGTGCGGCTCGACGCCGAGCTCGTAGAGCGCCTTGATCATGTGGTTGGTGATGGAGTTGTGACCGCAGCCGGCGCAAAGGGTGGTGGCTGCACCCTTGTAGGCGTCGCGGGTAAGTCCGGCTCGGTTGAGGGTGACGCTCATGCGGGGACGGCCTCCGATTGCAGCAGCGGTTCGGTGATGGCCTCGGCCGGGATGGGCTGGCCGTTGTAGTGCCGGATCGAGCGGAGCTTGCCCACCAGCGCTGCAGGCAGGCTCAACCTGATCAGGTCGAACATCTGGCCGTCGCGGTTCTGTTCCACGACGTAGACGATCTCGTGCCTCTGCACGAAGCCCGCCACGTCGGGTGAGAGCGGCAGCGCCCGGACGCGCAGGTAGTCGACTGGCCGGCCTGCCGCCGCGAGGCGGTCGCGGGCCTCACGCACCGCGGCGTCGGTAGAGCCGTAGGCGATGAGGCCGATCGAAGACCCGGCTGCCTCGTCGGCCACCGGCGCCGGCATCGCCCCACGCGCGGTCTCGAACTTGCGGTTGAGGCGGTCCATGTTGCGGGCGTACACCTCGGCGCCCTCGGTGTACTTGGCGTGCTCGTCGTGGCCCGATCCGCGCGTGAAGTAACCGGCGGCCGGGTGGTTGGTACCGGGAAGCGTGCGATACGTGACGCCGTCGCCGTCGACGTCCTGGTAGCGGCCCCACTCGCCGGCGAGCCGGTCGAGGTCCTCCTTGCTCAGCACCTTGCCGCGGTCGAACTGCTTCTCGGGGTATTTGAAGGCCGGCGTCATCCACAGGTTCATGCCGAGGTCGAGGTCGGAGAGCACGAACACAGGCGTCTGGAATCGGTCCGCATAGTCGAACGCATCGCGCCCGAACTCGTAGCACTCCTCGACCGAACCGGGTAGCAGGACGATGTGCTTGGTGTCGCCGTGCGAGAGCGTGTACGCGAAGCCGACGTCACCCTGGGACGTGCGCGTGGGGAGCCCCGTTGAGGGACCGATGCGCTGGATGTCGAAGATGACCACCGGGACTTCGGCGTAGTACGCGAGGCCGGCGAACTCGGCCATCAGCGAGATGCCCGGGCCGGACGTGGAAGTCATCGCCCGAGCCCCGGCCCACGACGCTCCGATCGCCATGCCGACAGCCGCCAGCTCGTCCTCGGCCTGCACGACGGCGATGCGCTTGTCGCCGGTCTTCGGATCGGTGCGGAAGCGGTCCGCGTAGGCGATGAGGTACTCGCACAGCGAAGACGACGGGGTGATCGGGTACCACGCAGCGACCGTGACACCGCCCATCAGCGCACCCAGGGCTGCGGCCTGGTTGCCCTCGACGAGCACCTTGCCCTCGACGGCGCCGGTCATGCGCTCGAGGCGGTAGGCGTCCTGCTTGGCGAAGTTGTCCTGGTAGTGGTCGAGCCCGACCTTGATCGCGTCGAGGTTCACCTGCACCGCTTTCGGCTTGGCCAGGAACTGGCGTTTGACTCCGTGCTCGAGCGACTCCCACGGGATGCCGAGCACGCCGGCGACCACGCCGACATAGATCATGTTGGCCAGCTGCTTGCGGAGCGTGTCGCTTGCGATCTTGGCTTTCGCCAGCTTGGCGAACGGCACCGCGTAGTAGATGACGTCGGTGCGCGCGTCAGCTGTCGAATAGCTCTCCTCGTGGATGACGACGCCGCCGGGCCTGACCGTCTTCAAGTCCTCCCGCCACGTCGCCGCGTTGAAGGCGACGAGGATGTCGACGCGATCCGAGCGCGCCATATGGCCTTGCGGCGTGATGCGCAGCTGGTACCACGTGGGCAGACCTTCGATGTTGGAAGGGAAGACGTTCTTCGGCGCCACCGGGATGCCCATGTGGAAGATCGCGCGGGTGAGCACCAGATTGGCGGTCTGGCTGCCGGACCCGTTGACGGTGGCAGCCTGGATGGTGAGGTTGTTGACGATGGGCTCGGTCATGTGTGCGGCGGCGAATCAAGAAGTCTACGCGTCCCATCGTGACAACCACATTCGTTAGAGTCGTGTGCCGGTGAAAGTAGCCACGCCCAAGGAGACGGCGACCGGAGAGCGCCGCGTCGCACTCGTTCCGGACACCGCCACCAAGCTGATCGGGGCGGGCTTGCAGGTCAGCATCGCGGCAGGCGCGGGCGAAGCTGCGTTCCTCAGCGACGCCGCTTACCAGGCCGCGGGTGTGACCGTGGTCGCAGACCAAGCCGCGCTCTTCCAGGACGCCGGGGCAGTGCTCAAGGTGCAGCCTCCCGACCAGGCCGAGGTCCGGCTGCTGCCCAGGGGCAGCGTGCTGATCAGCTTTCTGCAGCCGGCCACGGAGGCCGGCATCGTGCACGCGCTGGCTGCGCAGGGGGTCACCGCCTTCAGCCTCGAGCTGGTGCCGCGCATCTCGCGCGCGCAGTCGATGGACGCACTCTCATCGCAGGCTTCAGCGTCCGGCTACAAGGCGGTGCTGATGGCGGCCGAACAGCTCGGCAAGTTCTTTCCGATGATGATGACCGCGGCCGGAACGGTCGCTCCCGCGCGCGTGCTCGTGATGGGTGCGGGCGTGGCCGGCCTGCAAGCCATCGCCACGGCGCGCCGGCTAGGCGCCGTTGTCTCCGCCTACGACGTGCGGCCCGCCGTCAAAGAAGAGGTGCAGTCGCTCGGCGCCACGTTCATCGAGCTGCCGCTGGAGTCGCAGGAAGGCGAAGGCGGTTACGCGCGCGAGCAGTCCGAGGATTTTCTGCGCAAGCAGCGCGAGCTCATCGGCGAGCACATCGCGAAATCTGACGTCGTAATCACGACCGCTGCGGTACCCGGGCGCCGCGCTCCGCTGCTCGTGACGGCGGAGATGGTGAAGGGCATGCGTCCCGGATCCATCATCGTCGACCTCGCGGCCGAGTCGGGCGGCAACGTGGAGCTCACGAGGGCCGGCTCGGACGTCGACGTGAATGGCGTCCTGATCATGGGCCGCCGCAATGTGCCCTCGACGATGCCGCTGCACGCGAGCCAGCTATATGCGCGCAACGTAGCGAACCTGCTGCTGCACCTGGTCAAGGACGGGGCGATCAACCTCGACTTCGCAGACGAGATCACCAAAGGGGCATGCGTCACGCACGCGGGTGAGATCGTCAGCGAGCGCGCCAAGCAGCTCCTAGCCGCCGCCTCATGAGCTCCGAGCTTCTCAACGAGTTCACCTTCTTCGTGCTGGCCGTTTTCGTCGGCATCGAGGTGATCTCCAAGGTGCCGACCATCCTGCACACGCCGCTGATGTCGGGCACCAACGCGATCCACGGCATCATCCTCGTAGGCGCCATCGTCATCGCCGCCGGTGCGTCGTCGCCGCTGTCGATCGCGCTTGGCCTTGTGGCTGTAGTCCTCGCGACGACCAACGTCGTCGGCGGATTCGTGGTCACCGACCGCATGCTCGAGATGTTCAAGGGCCGCCAGGCGCCGAGAAACCCATGAACGTCGCGATAACGCTTGCGTACCTGCTCGCGGCCGTGCTGTTCATCCTCGGCCTCAAGCAGCTCAGCTCACCGAAGGGTGCGCGCAACGGCAACTTCACGGCAGCCGCCGGCATGGTCATCGCCATCGGCGCCACCATCCCGAGGCTGCATTTCACCGTCGAAGGTGTCGCGATCATCGCGATCGGAGTCGTCATCGGGGCGATCGTGGGCTCCGTCGGCGCGCGCATGGTGAAGATGACGGCGATCCCGCAGATGGTCGCGCTGTTCAACGGCGTGGGGGGTGGCGCCGCTGCGCTGGTCGCGGTGTCGGAGCTGCTGACTTTCGGCCGCAATCCAGCTTTCTCGGAGGCGCTACCCAGCGTCTTCAGCATCGTCATCGGCTCGATCTCGTTCGCCGGCAGCATGGTCGCGTTCGCGAAGCTGCAGGAGCTGATGACCGGGACGCCGATCACTTATCCCGGGCAGCAGCTGGTCAACGCGGTGCTTGCGGCCGCGATCCTCGGCTTCGCCATCGCTGTGCTCGCGGTGGCATCGGTGCCGTTCTCATTCGTCTCGCTGATGGTGCTGGCGCTCGTGCTCGGCGTCGCGTTCGTCCTGCCTATCGGCGGCGCGGACATGCCAGTGGTCATCTCGCTGCTCAACGCGTTCACCGGGCTCGCGGTCGCGGCCAGCGGATTCACGCTCAACAACTTCGCGCTGATCGTGGCGGGCACGCTTGTCGGCGCGTCCGGAAGCCTGCTGACCAAGCTGATGAGCGACGCGATGGGCCGCTCCCTCACCAACACGCTGTTCGGCGCCTTTGGCCAGGTCAAGACCGGCGCGGCCGGCGCGACAGGAGGGCAGGCGCGACAGGTGCGCGCCGGCACTCCTGAGGACCTGGCCACGCTGCTCGCCTACTCGCGGCGCGTGATCATCGTCCCCGGCTACGGCCTGGCCGTCGCGCAGGCCCAGCACGCGGTACGCGAGCTCGCGGAGCTGCTCGAGAAGCGCGGCGTCGAGGTGACGTACGCGATCCATCCGGTCGCCGGCCGCATGCCCGGGCACATGAACGTGCTCCTGGCCGAGGCCAACGTCCCCTACGACCAGCTCAAGGAGATGGACGAGATCAACGACGAGTTCAAAGACGCGGACGTGGCGCTGGTCGTCGGCGCGAATGACGTGGTCAACCCGGCCGCCCGCTCATCACCCGGAAGCCCGATCTACGGCATGCCGATCCTTAACGCCGACCGTGCCAAGAACATCGTCTTCATGAAGCGCTCCATGCGCCCCGGATTCGCGGGCATCGACAACGACCTGCTCTACGACCCGAAGACGATCATGTTCTTCGGCGACGCCAAGGACTCGCTGACCAAACTGGTGAACGCTGTCAAAGCGGCCTAGCGACCAGAGCCCGCGAGCGCATTCTCTCGAGGCCATGAAAAAGAGCGAGCCCCGTCCATTTCGGAGCGAGGCTCGCGCCGCGAAGAGGGTGTGGTGGAAAGAATCCTAGGCTCTGCCAGGAAAATGCGTTAGTGGGCAATCCACAAAAGGCTCGAGCTCCCCTTGTGGAGCGGCAGTAGGCGCTCCCGAACCTAGAATCCGGCCAGTGGACCCGGCCGCCGAGCTTCTGCTCCTCACGATCGCGATGCTCACCGTGTACGTGCTTGGCGTTGGCGGCAGCACGGCCGGGGCCATCCGGATTCGCGAACGCTGGCGCCAGCGCGCCGTCGACGCAGCCTCGCTGGAACCACGCCCTGGCCGCGAGGTCGTCCTGAGCGCGCCGTCGCTCTCGCCCTGGCTGCGGCGGCTGCGGATGGTGGGCTGGGCGGCCTTCCCGCTAGCCCTGAGCCTGGCGGTTTTCGCAGACCGGCCTTACCCCTGGGTCGCGCCGCTTGCGGTGCTGGTGATGGTCGCTCTAAACGCCTTCTACTTCACCGCGATGCAGAACATGGGCGAGGAGCTGACGCTCGGGCCCGACGCGTTCCACGTGGGACCGCCAGGCAAGACCACAAGAGTCCGCTGGGCCCACGTGACCGAGTTCACCCGCGCGCGAGTCGGCGCGTTCAGCGCCACGAAGATGTCGGAGGCGGGCGAGTGGCAGGACCCTCGCACCAAGCCGAACGTGATCTTCTACCGCCTGAATCGCGCGCTCGTGAAGCCGCGCAAGACATTGCTCCAGCGCCTGCTCGGGTTCACCTACTACGACGGCCTCATCCGCAACGCGTTCGGCATTCCGACCGAGCAGCTGCTGCGCACCCTCAAGGAATGGCACCGCCAGGCACTCGAATCCGAGGACCTTCCGCTGCTGCCTATGCGCTCGCGGCCTTGAGAATCCTTTCGAGCAAGCGCATGTCGAACGGCTTGGCCAGCCGGAGCACGAAGTGTTGGAGCCCGGCCTCCAGCCACGGGTCGATGTCCTTCTCGGTGCGGACGCTCACGTTGGCCGTGCGCTCTATCTCGCGCGGGTCACGCCCAATCTCGCGGCAGTAGCCGTCGAGGATCTCCGACTTTCGGGCGTACTCGTCTGGATGTCCGATCCCATTCCACATCTGCGCGTGCTCGGCGACCAGCCGCAGCGTCACTTTCTCGCCACCGCCGCCGATCAGGATGGGCATCGGGCCCGCCGGCCCGGGCTTGAGCTTCGCGATCCGCTCTTTGATGCGCGGCAGCGCGGCTTTCAGCGTGCGCAGCCGATCGCGCGCCTCGCCGAACTCGTATCCGTACTCCTCGTAGTCGCGTTCGAACCATCCGGCGCCAAGCCCGAGCACGAAGCGCCCACCGGACAGCTGGTCGATCGTCCCTGCCATGTAAGCGATGAGGTCGGGATTGCGATAGCCGATGGCCGAGACCATGGGCCCGATCTGGGGCGCGTGCGTATCCATCGCGGCCGCGGCCAGCAGCGACCAGCACTCGAACTGGTTGCCTTCAGGATCGCCATACAGCGGAAAGAAGTGGTCCCAGAACCAGATGCTGTCGACGCCGAGCGCGTCGGCGCGACGCCAGGCATCACGAAGCTCGGCGATGGTGCACTGCTGGGGATGGATGGTGACGCCGACCTTGAAACGTCGACCTTCCCGTGCTGTGGCACCATTGGCGTCCGGCATGCCCAATGAGCTGATACCACACGAGGTCGTTCTAGATTCCGCGGACGCGGAATTCTGGCGGCGCTATCACGTGTTTCGCCGCGCGCGGCACGATGAGGTGCGCCCGGAGGATCCCATCCTTCCGGACGATCTCGAGCGCATGCGCATCCTCAGCTACCAGAGGTTCGAGATCAACCATGCTTTCGAGGTCGTCTACGAGGGCGAGATGATCAGCTGGCTCCGGTCCGCCGTCACCAAGCCCGGAGCCCCGGGCTACGAGTCCAACCGCTACTTCCTCTGGTGCGAGTTCGCCGTGCTCGCGCCTTTCCGGCGCCGGGGCATCGGCCGCTCACACCTGCCTCTGCTGCTCGAATTGCTGGATCGCGACGGCTGCCACACGCTCACGGTCGACAGCGAGGAGGAGTCGGGCCACGCCTTCATTCGTTGGCTCGGCGCGGAGAAGAAGTCGGAAGGGGCCGAGAACCGGCTGCACATTCCTGACGTGGACTGGGAGCTGATGCGGCGGTGGATCGACGAGGGCGAGAAGCGGTCGCCGGAAACGAAGCTCGAGGTCTACGACGACCATATCCCGGACGCGATGCTCGAGGAGTTCGCACCTCAGCTTTCGGCCCTCCTCAACACTATGCCCTGGGACGCCCTCGATCATGGTGAGATCGCTGCCACCCCGGAGGTTTTGCGCCACGAATACGCGCGAATGGACGTCGCCGGCCAGAAGCACCACACCGTGCTGACCCGCGAGCCCAACGGCGTGATCTCTGGGATGACCGACATCTCGTGGGCGCCATACCGGCCCAAGATCCTGGAGCAGCTGTTCACGGGCGTCCGGCCTGATTCACGCGGTCGCGGCATCGGCAAGTGGATCAAGGCCTACATGCTCGAGCGCATGCACCGGCTCTACCCCGACGCGGAGTGGATCGCGACCGGAAACGCCGACTCCAACGGCCCAATGCTGGCCATCAACCGGAAGATGGGCTTCAAGCGACACCGTTGGGGCTCCGAGTACCAGATCAGTCGGGACCGCCTGGCTGAGCGGGTGGAGGTTCTGGTCTAAGCGCTACGGCCGCGCTGCATGCTTCGAGCGAGCAGCGTCACGCCGATGATGATCAGGAGCACCGGCAGGGCCGCGCGGCCAACAACTCCGAAGTCCTGGCCCGAGATGTTGAAGATCGACTCGAAGATCACGAAACCGATCATGAACATCAGTAGGGACCAGAACATCAGATTGCGTCCGACCCGCTGCTGGCCGTTGTCATGGACCCGGAGGCCCTGCAGAAACAGGCCGAGACCGACACCGCCAGGCGCCACCAGCGTCCACGCGTAGGCCCAGCTCGCCCAGTCGCCGCTGGCGTTCTGGGCAAGGAGGATCAGGCCGGTGATGGTGACGATGCCGCCGGGCACGAGCGCGCCGGTGCCCAGGCTGAAGTAACCGACGATGAGGAGAGTCAGCCCCGGGATGACCACGTACAGCGGCCAGCCGTAGGTGCTGAGGTCGATCTGGAACAGACGCATGATGAGAAAGAAGACGCCGACCACCACGAGCACGATGCCCACGGCCAGGCTCGAGCTTGGCCCGCTCAGAGCGGCGACCTGTCCGGCGGCGGGAGGGGGTGGCGCATACGCCGGCGGCGGGACCCACGTAGTGGTGGCCGCCTCGATCACTTCAGGTTTGTCGCCCTCTTCCGCAGCCGGTGGGGGGGACGCGTCGGACGTGGCCTCGACTTCAGCTTCGGCAACGGCAGCCGCGGGCTCGTCGACATGCGGCGGCAACTCCGGCTCCTCCTGGGGCTGTGGAGCGGCTTCGCCGGTCTCCGGAATCTCCTCGACGGGCTCCGCCGGCTCGACGCTGGCGGGAGCGTCCGAGAGCGCGGCCCGAATCTTGTCCAGCTGCGACGGCCGGCTTTCGCCGCCCGCGTCACCCTCGTCCGCGTCCGGAATGTCTACCGCGGTCGCGTCAGGCTTCTTGTCGTCTGGCGTGGCGGCCGCCTTCGGCTTCCGGGTGCGCGGCATGTCGGCTTCAGCTTAAACGGCTACCGGCGGGGATGGTTGCGCTGGCGTAAGGCCCGAAACATGGGGTTCACGGGCCCATGGCCGTGGCCGAGCTCGAGCCCCGATTTGATGGCGCGAGTGATGAAAGCCTTGGCGTCTCTCGAAGCCGCCAGCGGCTCGAGCCCCCATGCCAGGCCGGCCGCGATCGCGGCTGAGAACGCGCACCCGCTGCCATGCGTGTTGGCCGAATCGATTCGGCGCGCTGACAGCTCGATCATCTCGCGGCCATCGAAGTAGATGTCTGTGGCGTCGCCGCCCGCGTGTCCGCCCTTGACGATCACCACCCGCGGTCCAAGCTGGCGCAGGTCGCGCGCGGCCGAGCGCCGCTCGTCGAGTGTCTTGACGCTGCGATTCAGCAGCACTTCGGCCTCGGGAAGGTTCGGCGTGACCACCGCGGCCAGCGGCAGCAGCCTGCTGCGCAGCGCGTCGACCGCGTCGTCGCGCAGCAGCCTCGCGCCGCCCTTGGCCACCATCACCGGGTCGACCACGAGGGGGGCGATTTCGTGTTCGCTGATTGCCCTCGCCACCGCCTCGATGATCTCGGCCGAGGACAGCATCCCGGTCTTGGCCGCGCGGACCTCGAGGTCGCCCACGACCGCGTCGATCTGAGCACGTATCAGCCCCACGGGCATCTCGAGTATTTCGGTGACGTCGACAGTGTTCTGGGCGGTGACGGCGGTGATGGCTGAGGTGCCGTGCACGCCAAGCGCCGCGAACGTTTTGAGGTCGGCCTGAATGCCCGCGCCGCCGCCTGAGTCCGAGCCGGCGATGGTCAGGGCGACCGGCGGTTTCATGCGCGGCGCAGGGCGGCGTACACAACCGCGGCGACGCCGATGCTGACCAGGCCGCTGACGTCCGCGCCGTGGAGGCCGTGGATGAGCCAGTCGTTGAAGAATGTCGGTTGCGACACGACGTTCCCGAACAGGTTTGCGTAATTGACGAACAGCAGGCTGGCCGCGGTGCCGGCGAGCCACGCGGCCAGGGCTGAGGCGGGTCTCGGCTTCCCCTCGAACACGAAGAACGTCAGCAGCACCACCGCCGCCCAGGCCGGCGCCCACAGGTAGGTGAGAATCAAGAAGTCTTCGTAAGCGATGTGGAAGTCGCTGACGAGGACCGCGTAACCGGCGAGCGCGGTGCCGAGGATGCCGCAGCCGAGCGCGCTCTGCCATCGCCGCACTCGAATGCCCATCGCCAGTGCGACCAGTCCGGCGGTGTAGACATCGAGATAGTTGGCCCAGATCTCGCCGACGACGACGAACACGAAGAACGGGATCGCGACCCACGCAGGCGCGTGCGCGCTGATCACCGCAAGTGGACCCTGTGTGGAAGCGAGCCGGGCGTCGATGGTGGGGAGCAGGAGGCCAAACGCGCCGAGCATCACCATCGGCAGGGCCACGCCGACCACGGGCCAAAGGGTGATCGAGCCGACCGAGCTTGCTCGCGGCAGGTAGCGCGAGTAGTCGCTGGCGAACGGATACCACGACGCCACCAGCGCGAAGCAGGTCATGAACCCGAGCACGAAGGCGCCCGGATAATCGGCCCCCCCAACCGCCGGACCCTGGAACCAGTGCAGCTGAGGCGCGAGCGCGACGAACACGGCTGCCGACAGGCCCGCGAAGATGAGCGCGCCATACGTCTCGAGAACCTTGATCGTCTGGTGGCCGTAGATTGCGACGCCGACGCTGATCGCAGCGATGACGATCACCAGCCCGAACGTGACGAGCGTGTTGGTCGTGCCGAAAATCTGCGCGCCGGCCTGCGCAGCGATCACGCAGTCGACCGCGAACCATCCGACCGCGAGAAACAGCGTCAGCATCGCGCCCATGTACGAACCCCGGCGGCCGAAGATGCCGCGCGTGAAAACGATCTGAGGCAGGCCAGACCGGGGTCCCGTGTTGCTGAGCAGGCCGAGGATTACGGCCGCCGCGACGGTCCCCAGTGTGGTCGCGACAAGGCCGTCCCACACGCCGAGACCGTAGTAGGTCGTCAGCAGGCTGGCCGTGAAAAGGCTTGCGTAGTTGACGAATGCGCCGGCCCAAAGGAACGCGAGCTCGCGGGGCGTTCCATGTCGTTCGGCGTCGGGAATCGGCTCGATGCCATGGCTCTCGACCTGCCCGAAGACATCAGCCGCTTCGGCGGTTGTCGCACCGGCGTCCGACATGGTCCTCCCTCCGCTGGCATTACCCAGTTCAGGTGCATGCGGTCGGCGCCCAATCCGTCGCGCCCTCTCAGCCCGCCTTTTCGCGAGCTCCCGCGTTACTCGGATTCTACGTCGCTCTAGCGATGCCTCCAGGGCGCGGGAAGGAGGTAAGAGAGAATCCGGTAGACCTCAGGGTTGACGCAGAGCCCTGCGTGACTGCCGTGCACCTCGATCGCGTTGATGTCCGGTCTCAAACAAGCGCGCCAGTTCACGACTCCGTCGGAGCGTGAATAGATCGAGGTCGTTGGTACGCGAGGCGGCGCGGCAAGGTCGCGGAGAAATCGCATCTCGACAGATGCAGGGTGTCCATAGCGCATCACGTTGTAGACGTGAGCGGCATGCACGCCGGCCATCGTGAGCGGGTGAATGTCGAAGGAATCCTTCAATGGCGAGCCCACCGCGATGACCTGCTCGACCAGCTCAGGTCGGCGGTGAGCGAGCACCTTTGCCAGCACTCCGCCACGGCTGTGACCGACGATCGAAACTCGCGCTCCCGTCCGGCGGTTGAGCTCGGTCACTGCGGCGATGAGCGGGCGCAGGATGACCTCCGAGTACATGAGGTTGATGGAGACGCCCGCCATCCGCGGCCGGTAGCCCACCCTACGCAGCCAATCGAAGGACGTGCGCAGGGTCCAGTCGCCTGCGAGGAAGCCAGGGATCAGAAGGACGGGCCGGCCGAGGCCTGGCGGAACCTCAACGCCTCTGTAGACGGGGTCGCGGATCAGACGCAACCACTCCAGGTACAGGCGTCCCTCGAGCCACATCGGCGGGAGCGGCCGCCACTGGCCCATGTGCCGGAGCTCAGGCAGGACTGAAGCTGTGATCTCCTCCCAGCGGCTTCGCCTGTGATGTCCGGAGACGGTTGCCAAGTTGAAGTGTTTGTTGGTGCTCCGTTAAGAGATGGCGGCGCGCTGGATTCTATCTGCCATCCAGTCGGAAAGAACCCTGATGAACAGATCAGGCGTCTCCATCATCGGGACGTGACCGACACCCTCGAAGACCTCGAGGTCCCAACCACGCACGCGCCGCACGAGCTCGCGCGCCGCCGCGAGAGGGATGAGGCGGTCGAGCTCTCCGTGAATCACGAGCACCGGTGCTTTGACCTCGCGGGCGCGCGCCCAGAACCGCGGGTCGGCCATGCGCAGGCCTAGCGAGCGTGTGGCCTGCAGAAACGCGCGCTGGTTCTGGCTCCCGAGACCTTCACGTTCGCGCGTCAGTTGAATGTGCGCCTCGACGATCTCCGGGCTGAGGCGCGACGAGTCCGCGCACACGAGCGCGAGCGTTTCACGTACGAGCTGCTCCGCGGACACCGACTTCAACCTGCGGTCGAGAAGGTTCTCGGCCAGGCCGGGGACCGAGAGTGCGGCCATCATGCCGAGCATCGGTGGCGCTGGCCTGCGCACGTGGACGCCAGGGACGGCCGGATCCACCAGCACGAGCCGGCGCGCGAGCTCCGGGTGATCCGCGCCCACGAGGATCGAGATGTGACCGCCCATCGAATTTCCGATCAGCACGACCGGTTCGTCAAAGAGCCTTTCGATAAAGCCGCGAACCAGGTCCTCGTTGGCGCCGAGCGTGGCGGAACGGTCGAACAGCGGGGTGCGGCCGAAACCTGCAAGGTCCAGCGCCACCGCGCGGTGATGCTTCGCGAGCATCGGGCCGACGTCGATCCAGTTGAGGGCGTTGCCGCCGAGCCCGTGGACCATCACCACCGGCACGCCCGCGCCGCCGAAGTCCAGGTAGTGGACCGGGCCATCCACGTCCACGACCCTATGGCGCATTGCGTCAATTCTACGTCTGGGAGGTGAGGATCGCCCCGGCCATCCGCATCAGGATCTCGGTCACGGCCGTAGTCGATCGGCGACCGTCCTGGTGCAAACGGTCGAACGTGGCGAAGGAGGTCAGCACCGCAATGACGTCCTCAGCCTCCTTCAGTGAGCAGCCGGGACGCAGCCGATCCTCGCCGGCGAGGCGGGCCGCAAGCTCGCGCAGGGTTGCCGGTGGCTCTGAGGCATCAGGCAGACGCCGGAAGAGAGGGGGATCGGTCGCCCAGTGGGCCACGGCCGACGCCACCGATGCCCGAAGGTCAGCTGCATCAGTCCGGCCCGAAGCCTGAGCCGCCTCGGCCACCGCGGCCAGCACGCCAGCGCGCGACCCGAAGTGGTGGTAGACGCTCAGGCGCGAGACGCCGGCCGCGGTGGCGATGGCGCCGACAGTCGGCGTCGCCGGGCGATCGCGGAGCAACGCCTGGGCCGCCAGCAGGATCGAGTGACGCGTGCGCGCCGCCGCCGAGGCCCGGCGCGGACTCCGGTAGGCACACGCCGGAGATGCCACTCAATTAAGATAACAGATTGTCTGTTAATCGAATGCGGGAGATTAGAGCCCCAGCGTGAAACGAGCCAGCCGGTCGCGGACCTCGGTCGGCAAGACCTTGGAGTAGATGTCGATCGCGCGGGCGTCGTAGCCGACGAGGTATCGGGGCTTGGGACTCTTGGCGGTCATCACACCGGCGATCACCCTGGCGACCTCGATCGGGTCGCCCATGAGGCGCTGGCTGGCCTTGATACCCGCCTCGAGGCGCTTGTAGGCGGTGAAGTACTCGGAGTCGATGCGGCGCTGGAGATCGTTGCCGGCCTCCTCCCAGATGTTGGAGCGGAAGGCGCCCGGCTCGATCAGCGACACCGAGATGCCGTCGGACGCGACCTCGACGCGGAGCGCGTCCGAGAGCGCCTCGAGCGCGTGCTTGGCGGCCTGGTACCAGCCGGTGAGGGGAGTCGTCATCAGCCCGTAGATCGACGAGATGTTCACGATTCGGCCGTCCCCGCGCTGTCGCATGTGGGGGATGGCGAGGCGTGCCAGGCGCATCGGGCCGAGCACCATCGTCTCCATCGCCAGCCGTGCGTCGTCGTCGCTGACGTCCTCGATCGCGCCACTCGCGTTGACGCCGGCGTTGTTCACTAGCCCGAACGGCTTGAGCTCGTCGATGATCGCCTTGCACCGCTCCGCGTCGGTGACATCGAGCGTGACCGTTCGAACCTTGACGTTGGCCGCGCGAGCGGCTCGAGTGATGGTCCGAGCCTTGGCCGGGGTGCGGACCCCGCCGACCGGGGTGAAACCGCGGCGCGCGAGCTCGATGAGGGTCGCCAGCCCGATGCCGGTGCCGGCGCCCGTGACGAGCACGGTCCGATCCTGGGCCGTCATGCCGACCCACAACCTAACATCGCGGCGAATGAGGTTGTGGAACCCCGTAGGCGTTCGCGAGTTCGCGGCTCTGGCCCGCGATCCTGTCTTTCGCGGCCGCGGCATCCCTCACGGCGACGGCCGCGCCGTAATGCTGATCCCGGGGTTCTTGTCAGGCGACTGGTCGATGCTGATCATGAGCAACTGGCTGGAGCGGATCGGCTACACGCCGCACATGTCGGGCATCAACTTCAACATCCATCACTCCGAGCACTTGATCGCCGGGCTGCGCAAGCGGCTGGCCGCCGTGCGCGAAGAGTCGGACGGGAGGGTGAGCCTGGTCGGCCACAGCCGCGGCGGGGTGCTGGCAAAGGTGCTGTCGTCGCGAATGCCCGACGCGGTCGAGCAGGTGATCGGCCTCGGTTCCCCGTTCGCCAACCAGTTCGACGTGGCCGCGCTGACCAACGTCGCCGTCGGCGTCCTGCGCACGGCGGGCGAGCTGCGATACGGCCGCAGCTTCCAGGCCGAGGGCCGCTTCGCGCACGAGCTTCGCCAGCCGCCGGCGGTGCCGACGACCTCGATCTACACGAAGTCAGACGACGTCGTGAACTTCCGCAGCTGCCTTCGGCCTGACATCCCCGCCATCTCCGTTTGGGGCGGACACAACGGGCTGGTGGTCAACCCCGAGGTCTACCGCCTGCTTGGCCGCCTTCTCGCGAGGCCGCGCCGTCCGGCGTCGTGAAGCTTTGGGAGCCTTGCGTTTGCGCGCCGGCTTGATCGCGGACTCGCGGTAGTCGGCTGCCGCCTGCTCGAGATGGCGGGCGAAATCGTCGAGGTCCGGCACCAGGTCACGGTCTGCAAGCACGCCGAAGAACACGCTGCCGTTGTACGAGACGATGGCGATGTTCAGCCCGAGCGAGTGATAGATGGAGACAAAAGGCCATACATCGATCATCTCGGCGCCGCCCGTGTAGAAGGGAATCTGCGGACCGGGAATGTTAGTCACCACGAGGTTGATCACGGACTGCGGCGACCAGCGCATCTGCGTGGTCATCAGGTTGCCGGCGAGATTCTGGAGAGTTGCCGGCGCCCACGTCGCAAGCTGGGTCAGTGTCTGCGCCGCCACGGCCTGACGCGATCGCTTCAGGTCGCCGGTCGCCGACGTGACCATGTGCACACGATCCGATGGCAGCATCGGTGCGAGCGGCACCTCGAGCACCATCGCGCTCACGAGGTTGCCGAGTCGGTAGCGCTGCGACTCATCGCGGGCGCTGACCGGCGCGAACACGCGTAGCGATTCAGGGATGGACTCCCCTCGTTCATAGAGCCAGCGCGACATGGCCTCGCCGATCAGCGCCAGCACGACGTCGTTCACGGTGCCGCCGAACGCGGCCTTCACGTCCTTGAACCACTGCAGCGGAACCTTCACCGACTGGACTCGCCGGTGAGGGCCGATGGGCTGGTTGAAGAACAGCGGCGTGCCTGGCCGCAGCCAGGACAGCGCCAGTTGCAGTCCGCCGGTCCACGGCGAGCGAAGCACGGCCTCGAGGAGCTCGCGCGGCTGCAGCTTGACGATGTCCTTGACCACCTCGAGCGGGGACATCGACTTCGTGATGTGGGCTAGCAGGTCGTTGCGGCTTGGCGAGGGGCGCGGTTTCCACCGTCGCGGTCGTGCGCGGCTTGCCGGCTCGGGCTCGACGTCGAGCAGCAGGGTCGCGAGGTCGACCGTCGAGATCCCGTCGACCATCGCGTGATGGACCTTGTTGACCACCGCGACGCGACCGCCCGTCAAGCCTTCGACAATCGTGACCTCCCACAGCGGCTTGTTCAGATCGAGTGGCCGCGCGAAAACGCGCGCCACGTAATCGCGAAGGGCGTCGTCATCGCCGGGGCTCGGGAGCGCGGCGCGACGCACGTGATACGAGAGGTCGAAGTCCGCGTCGTCGACCCAGACCGGGTGGCCGACGCCGCCTGGGGGCCACATGAGCTTCTGCCGGTAGCGAGGTACGAGGTGGAGGCGCTCCTCGATGGTCCGCGCCAGCCCGAGCGCTCCCCGCCCGCCCTCGACGCGCGGCGTGCCCTCGAAGATGTACGTCCCACCGATGTGGAGCGGGGCCTCGTGGCGCTCCGCGTAAAGGAACCAGGTGTCGATGCCGACAAGCGGTTCGAAATAGGGCTTCGTCACAGCGCCCCCACCGACCGGATTGTGCCACTCCTCTTCGGATCGCGTCGCTGTGCGACAGTGTGCCGCTGTGATTCCTGTCGCGATCGGCCTGGCCCTTGCCGCGGCCGTCGTGCATGGGACGTGGAACGTGCTCGTCAAGGTGAGCGGGGATCCGCTCACGACCTTTCAGCGCGGGACGGTGCTCGCGGTGCTCATATTCACGATTCCGGTCGCGATCGCATGGTTTGCGATCGGGAGACCATCCATCAGCCTCGCCGCGATTGGCTTCGCGGTGGCCTCTGCAGTGTTCGAGCTGGCCTACCTCTGGCTGCTTTCGGCCGCCTACGGTCGCGGCGAGCTCTCCGTCGTCTATCCCATCGCGCGCGGCTCGGCGCCACTGCTGGCGGTCGTGATCGGAATCGCCGTGCTCGGTGAGCGGCTCACCACCGTGCAGCTGGTGGGCGTCGCGCTGCTGCTCGGAGGGATCCTTGCCGTCACGCTGCCCCAGACGAGCGGACGCGCGACCCTGCCCGCACTGATGACCGGGGTCGCCATCGCTGCGTACACCGCGATCGATCGCGTGGGCGTACGGCTGACCCTGCCGTGGGCTTACGGCTGGATCCTGGTGGCGGTCCTGGCGGTTCTCGTGACGGTCACCCTTCCGCTCGCCGGCCGCCTTCACATCCGGCCGGAAGGCGCCGGCAAACGCGCGCCATCTCTGCGGCAGGCCGCGATCATCGGCGTGTTCATGTGGACCGGATACCTACTGGTCCTGCTCGCGCTGAGCATCGCCCCGCTCTCGGTGGTGGCGCCGGTGCGCGAGACCGCGGTCGTGGCCGTCGCCGCTTGGGGCGTCTGGAAGCTTCGCGAGCGACGTTCGGCCGCGCTCAAGATCGCCGGCGCGGCGGCCACCCTTGTCGGCGTATCCCTGCTGGCGCTCTGAAAGGAACCCGCCGGACCTCGTGGTAGGCTAGATGCGTCGCCCGAGGCGGGCGATGTGCGCCGCGGTCGTCGATTCTTCTCGAAAGGGCCCGTGCGTTCGTACCCGACTTTCGAGAAGAGGAGTTCGAGATGCCGACAGGCACCATCAAGAAGCTGGTATCCGATCGGGGGTTCGGCTTCATTGCGGCTGAGGACGGTCGGGAGTACTTCTTCCACCGGACCGGTCTGGACTCGAGCGTGAACTTCGACTCGCTCGCGGGCGGTGAGCGCGTGAGCTTCGAGATCGAGCCGAGCCAGAAGGGCCCGCGGGCCAACCGCATCAAGCTGGCTTAGGTCAGAGCGACAAGCGGCCGGTCGCCGGGGCGGCCGGCCTTTTTCGTCTGAGGGGAAATGAGCACCGAGGTACGGCCGGCGTTCGAGATCTCACCGAGCGGTCCGTACTCGTTGCGGGCGAGCGCCGACTTCATCGGCGCCTGGCATGAGGCGCCGGCAGAGGGCCACGCCGGGGAAGGCCACCTGCACCTTGCGTTTCTCACTGACGCGGGGTGGAGGCCTGTCGGCGTCTGCTTGACTCAAAGCGCGGATTCGCACGTGCACGGCGAGGTGTACGGCGATGCGACCGGTCCCGAGGTGGAGGCCAAGGTGGCTCGGATTCTCAGTCTCGACGTGGACGGTTCGGGCTGGCCCGACGTAGGGCTGCGCGACCCGGTGGTCGGACGGCTGCAGCGACAGTTCGCCGGTTTCCGCCCGGTGAACTGGTCCGATGCCTACGAGGCGGCGGCGTGGTGCCTTATCTCGACCCGCATCTCGATGCGCCAGGCCCAGGGCGTGAAGGACAGGCTGTCGCGCGAGCTCGGGCATGAGGTCGACATCCACGGCCATCGGATGTGGGCTTTCCCGGCGCCCTCCCAGCTTGTGAAGCTCGAGTCGTTCAAGGGGCTCTTCGGCCGCAAGGTCGAGTACCTGAACAAGCTCGGCGAGGCGGCCCTTGCAGACTGGCTCGACACCGAGCGCCTACGCGCAATGGCTCCAGAAGCATGCCTTGCCGAGCTGCGCCGCCTGCCGGGCATCGGTGACTGGGGCGCGCAGCTGATCCGCTTGCGCGCGTTGAGTGCTGTCGACGAACTGCCGACGTCTGAGCGGCGCCTCCTCGAGGCGCTGCACGACGCGTATGGGCTCCAGCGCGAGCCTGACCTCGCGACGCTCCAGGGCCTCGCCGAGGCGTGGCGGCCTTACCGGATGTGGGTCTGCGTGTGCCTGCGACGCATCGGCGGTGAAGGCGCGGGGATGATGCACTCGCGCGCATCGGGGTAGAACTGCCTGTTGTGCACAAAATCACGTTATCTCGCCTTCAGAGCCTGTAATTGCGCACAAAAGCGCGGGGCTCGCGCCTAGCGCGAGGCGCGGCGCAGGTAGAGCAGGGCTCCGGCCCATAGCGCGACGCCGGCCGCGAGCAGGACCAGCATCGTCGTGTCGATCAGCTCCAGCTGGACCAGCGCGCCGAAGATGCACATCGCGGCCGCGCCCGCGAGCACGAATGCGCCTGGCAGCAGGACCCATGCCGAGTACCACGGAGGCTGCACCGCATCGCCGCGATCGAGCAGGCGACCGCCGATGAAGAGCAGCGCCGCCCCGACCAGCGCCGGCAAGCTCATGCGCACCGCCCACCCGACGCCGACCGCACCCACGGCGGCACCGATCAGCGGCTGCGCGCCCGCGAGCGCGAGCACACAGGGCACCATGAACCCCAGCAAGCGCATAAGCACGCTCGGCGCCGGCACTCGGCTCACGCCTTCCGCGCGGTGAGAACGAGGTTGCGGCTGTGCGTCGTGATCGGGCCGGCATACTCGCGTCGGACGGCCTCGGTCGCCTCCGCCACGAACGTGTCGCCGAGACGCGGGTCCGCCGCATCGATGCGCGCGGCGAACTGCCACCAGCTCGTGCACCTGGAGACCAGCATTTCCGCCGATTCCCAGTGCACCTCTTCATCGACCACGTCCACGGCCACGGAAATGAAGCCGGCGCCGAGCGCGGCCGATCGGAACGCATCCGGATTGCTGACCGTCTGCCGAGTTGCAGTGTCGTCCACCGCTTTGGGAGCAGGTGGGAGATGACGATCGACGACGCGGTCGATCAGCGTCCATACAGAGTCGTCGACACCACCGGCGGGCACGCTCGCGGCGAGAACGCCTGAGGGGCGCAGCACACGCGATGCCTCGCGCAAAGCGCGACCCAGGTCCGGCGCGAATTGCAGGCCGTGGCCGCACGTGACCACGTCGAAAGCCTGGTCGGTGAGGCCCAACCTCTCGATGTCCATCACCGCGAACCACGCGCCAGGCGCGAGATCGCGTGCGGCGATAGCGATCATCGCGCGCGCCAGGTCGACCCCCAGAACCCGGCCGCCGGGCCGCACTCGCTGGGCCAGCAGCCGCGTCATGTTGCCGGGCCCGCAGGCCAGGTCGAGAACGGTCATGCCGGGGCCCGCCCCGCTGGCTTCGATCATGCGCAAACGGCCGCGCGCCTCGCCGCGCGCCAGGATCTCGTCGAGGCGCGACTTGTAAGCCTCGGCGTGCCGGCTGAAGACCGCCGGGTAGAACTCCTTGGATTTCACGCCGCGAGACTTCGCCACTCCCGCTCCAGCCACATCGCTGCCGTCAGCGCGCCTGCGTTGGTCCGCCCTACGACCTGAATGCCGACCGGGAGTCCCTTGACCGGAGCCGGCAGAGACACCACCGGCTGGCCCGTCAGGTTGAACGGTCGTGTGTAACGCGCCAGTGGCTCGCGGGCCTCGATGCCGGCGGTGACGGGCGGGGCCACGATCGCGGTCGTGGGCAAGATCAGGGCGTCGATGTCCGACATCGCCTCGTAAGCCGCCGCCTGGAGGCCGGGTCGAGCCGCGCGCGCCTCCTCGTAATCGACTGCGAGGATTTCGAGGCCTCGCCGCAGCAAGGTCAGCACGTCTGCGCCGTATTTGTCGGCGTGCTCGGCCACCCAGCGCCGGTGAAAGACGGAGGCCTCGACCATCAGGATGGTCAGGCCGTCCCGGAAGAGGCGCCCGTGGTCGACGAACTGGATCTCGGGAACTCCCTTCGACACCAGCGCCCAGGCCCGAGACGTCTGCTCATCGAGGTCCCGGACCCAGTTGGCGGGCACGCCGAATCGTGGCCGCGCGCTGGGCATCGACGCCTCCGCTTCGCCGGTCATCAGCGCGAAGGCGAGCGCGGCCGTCGCCACGTCCGGCGCCATCGGGCCGAGCGTGTCCAGGGACCGGCTGAGTGGGACGACGCCGGTGGTATCGATGCTGCCCAGGGCCGGCTTGAAGCCGACGATGCCGCACAGGGCGGACGGGATCCGGATCGAGCCGCCCGTGTCGGAGCCGATCGCCCAGTCGCACATGCCGGTGGCCACAGCCACCGCTGAGCCGCCGGACGAGCCGCCGGCGACCCGGCTCGGGTCGTGGGGATTCAGGACGTCACCGTAGTGCGGATTGATGCTGGTCACGCCGTACGCGAACTCGTGCAGGTTGGTTTTGCCGACCATGACGCACCCACGGCGGCGAAGGCGCTGCACCACCGGGGCGTCCTCCACGGCAGGCGTCTTGGGCAGGATGATCCCGCCCGCCGTCGTGACGGTGCCCTTGACATCGATCAGGTCCTTGACCGCCACGATGGGTCCGTCGCCGGTTTCGTCTGAGATCGAGATGAAGGCGTGCAGCCCTCTGTGCTGCTCGATCCGTCGCTTCGCGTCTTCGAGCTGCACTGCGCAATTCTCGCAGCGGAAAGGTATTCTCCCCGGCGATGCAACAGCCCACCGCCGGCTCGATAGGCACCGCGAACTGGGTCAAGGTTGACGTACTCACGCCGTACCAGCGCCTGACAGGGGAGATGCACCTGCGCGGCCGCATGCGCGAGTCGCTCAACGACCCCGAGTCGCTGTTTCACCTCCGCAATGTCTCAGCCGAACC
This sequence comes from Candidatus Dormiibacterota bacterium, assembly GCA_035934385.1. Lineage (GTDB taxonomy): Bacteria > Chloroflexota > Dormibacteria > Dormibacterales > Dormibacteraceae > CF-118. The sequence goes on along the minus strand of DASYXY010000087.1, from coordinate 120,688 downwards.
CTTGCTGCCTGGCGCTGTGCCGCTGAATGGAGTGCCGGAGGGAATCTTCAACAAGGGTCTGATCGGCGGGATCCGCACCATCGATCCGGAGCCGCCGCCGCCAGACCAGGCCGTCGAGACGATGCGCCGCTACGCCATGTACCAGGCCGCCGACTTCATGGTCACGGGTTTCGCCGAATTCACGAAAGCCTCATCGCCTGAGATGCACTCCGAGATCCTGCTGAAGAACCGCTTCTTCCAGCTTTACGACGTCACCGTGACGATCATCGGTATCGCGGGCAAGAGCTGGTCGCAGCCGAACATCTGGGCCAACCGCGACCACATGCTGGCGGTGTTCCTGGGCTAACCCGTGTGCGAGTGCCGGCACTGAGCGCTGAAAACAGCGACTGAGGTGTGCGAGTGCCGGCACTCGACGCCGTCTCTAGGTGGCGGGTTTCGCTCCGAACAGCCGCCGGACACCTTCCCAGAGGACCTGGAAGAACAGCGAGACCGCGTTCACCGGCCTGGCCGTCATCGGCGCCGGCGCCGGCGCGTCAGCGCTGACCGATCCGCCCGAGACCGCCGCGGCGTGCTGTTCCCCGCCCTCGACGTTGGCCTTGATGCAGGCGGCCATCTCGTTGATGATCCGGCGCGACACGTCTTCCATCACGCCCCGCCCGAACTGCGCGACCCGTCCCGCCACGCTGTAGTCCGTCGAGATCTTGACGACCGATCCGGCGCCATCGGGATCGACCTTCATCACCGCCTTGGCGCGCGCGGACCCCGGCCCGGTGGTTTCCCGGCCTTCGGCCTCGATCGCAGCCGACCGGCCGGCGTCGTCGCGATCCGTGATGCGCGCGGTGCCGTTGTAGGCAACCGTGATCGGACCAACCTTCACTTTCACCTTGCCCTTGAACGTTGTCGGGTCGACCACCTCCGACAGCTCGGCACCTGGCACACAGCCGACGACTTTGTTGATGTCGAGCAGGTAAGCGAACACTCGGTCGGGTGGCGCGCTGACCGCGAAGGAATTTTCCAGTTGCATTTCGGAACTAAAAGTAGCCGAATAGTAGGTGTCCGACGGCTCGGACATCGGTTTGATTGCGCCCGCGCGGCCGCCCGTCACGCGCCGCCCGCGCCGTTGAGCGCGCCGCCCGCTAGCTAGGAGGGAGCTCGGATGAACCACAAGGTCGCTGTCACCGTCAACGGGCGTAAGCACGAGCATGAGGTCGAACCTCGTCTGTTGCTCGTGCACTACCTCCGGGATGTGGTCGGCCTTACGGGCACCCACGTCGGCTGTGACACGAGCCAGTGCGGCGCCTGCACGATCCACGTCGACGGCAAGGCGGTTAAGAGCTGCACGATGTTCGCCGTCCAGGCCGACGGCCGCAGCCTCACCACCATCGAAGGCATGGCCAAGGGTGATGAGCTCCACCCGATCCAGCAGGCTTTCTGGGACGAGCATGGACTGCAGTGCGGCTACTGCACACCCGGCTTCATCATGGCGGCGGCTTACCTGCTCGACCAGAACCCCAACCCGACCGAGGACGAGATCCGCAAGGGCCTCGAAGGCAACCTCTGCCGGTGTACGGGCTACGTGAACATCATCAAGGCGGTCCAAACGGCGGCCAAGACGATGAGCGGGACGCCCGCGCGGAAGGCCCAGGTGGCGGCGGGAGGGAACTGACATGGCGGTCACCCAGCTCGTCGGCGCCAAGATTCATCGTCGCGAGGACCCTCGGCTCATCACGGGCCACGGCCATTACATCGACGACATGGCCCGCGCTGGCACCGCGTACGCGGCATTCGTGCGCAGCCCACTCGCGCACGCGCGCGTCAAGAGCATCGACGTCACCGAGGCCAGCAAGGCGCCTGGTGTGGTCGGGGTGTACACGGCCCGCGATTTCAAAGGCCAGCTCGCGGGAACGCATCCTGCCGCGCCCGCGTTCACGGCCGCCAAGAAATATGTCCCTGAGCGATTTCCGATCGCCGAGAAAGAGGTCTGCTATCAGGGCGAGATCGTTGCCGCCGTGCTGGCGGACACCAAGGCCCAGGCGGCGGACGCCGCGAACCTGATCCAGGTCGACTACGACGAGCTGCCCGCGGTCATGGACCTCGAGAAGGCTCTCGCGCCGGGCAGCCCGAAAGTGCACCTTGACGGCCCTGACAACATCACGTGGGACATTCCTTACACGGGTCCCGAGGTCACCGAGGCCGCCTTCAAGGAAGCCGATGTGATCGTCAAAGAGCGGATCCTCCAGAACCGCCTGGCCCCGGTGCCGATGGAGCCACGCGGCGTGCAGGCCGAGTACGAGGGCTTCGACAAGAAGTTGACCATCTGGTTGTCGAGCCAGAACCCGCACTTCATCCGGCTCTTCGTCTCTGGCGCGATGGGCTTGAAAGAGAGCCAGGTGCGCGTGGTGTCGCCGGACGTAGGCGGCGGCTTCGGCAGCAAGATCAGTCCGTACCCGGAGGACTACCTCGTCCCGGCGCTGTCGCGCCTGTCAGCCCGACCGGTTAAGTGGATCGAGACCCGGACCGAATCGATCCAGAACGCCACGCATGGCCGAGGCCAGTTCTACGACGTCGAGGTGGCGGCCAAGAAGGACGGCACAGTCCTCGCCATGCGTCTCACCCAGTACCTCGACGCCGGTGCCTACCACGGCACGTTCGGCGGTTTTCAAGCGGTCGCATGCCTGATGGCCGGAGGCGCCTACAAGTGGAAGGGCGGCATCTCGGCTCGCACCATCGGGATCCTCACCAACCGCGTGCCCACCGACCCGTACCGCGGCGCCGGACGACCTGAGGCGACTCACCTGGTCGAGCGGATGATGGACCTAGTCGCCAATGAGCTGAAGATGGACCCAGTCGACGTCCGCAAGAAAAACTTCATCCAGCCCGCGGACTTCCCGTTCACGCAGAACTTCGGGCTGGTGGTCGACTCGGGTGACTACGATAAATCGCTGGACAAGGCGCTGCAGCTCGCGGGCTACGCCGAGCTGCGTAAGAGGCAGGCCGACCTGCGCAAGCAGGGTCGGTACCTGGGCATCGGGCTGTCAACGTGGATCGAGCTGTGCGGCTTCGGCCCCAGCGCGGCCACCGCGCCCGCCACCGGCGGTATCGCTCTCGTCGAGGCGGCGCAGGTGCGTGTCACGCCCACCGGTTCGGTCATCGTCTACACGGGCACGCACTCGCACGGCCAGGGCCACGAGACGACGTTCAGCCAGATCGTCGCCGACCAACTCGGAGTGCCGCTCGACAGCGTCGAGCTGCGCCATGGCGACACGGCCGAGGGCACGTCATTCGGATACGGCACCTACGGCAGCCGCAGCCTCGCCGTCGGCGGCGTGGCGATAAGCAAGGCCGTCGGCAAGGTGATCGACAAAGGCAAGAAGCTTGCCGCCCACATCTTCGAGGCGGCGGAAGAGGACGTGGTGTTCGAGCACGGCAGCTTCCACGTCAAGGGCTCACCGGACAAGGCGAAGGCTTTCGGCGAGATCGCGTTCGCCAGCTACGGAATGGGCCTTCCCGAAGGCATGGAACAGGGGCTCGAGGCGGTCGCTTATTTCGATCCGCCGAACCTCGTATGGCCGTTCGGGGCGCACGTCGCCGTCGTCGAGGTAGACGCCGAAACCGGCAGCGCCAAGCTCGAGAAGTACGTGGCGGTCGACGACTGCGGAAACATCATCAACCCGATGATCGTCGACGGCCAGATCCACGGCGGGGTCGTGCAGGCCATCGCGCAGGCTCTCTACGAAGAGGTCGTCTACGACGAGAGCAGCGGTCAGCTGAAGACCGGAACGCTGACCGACTACCTGATCCCTTCAATGGGTGAGGTCCCGCCCCTCATAGTCGACAAGACGATCACGCCAAGCCCGACCAATGACCTGGGCGTGAAGGGCATCGGCGAGGCGGGCACGATCGCGGCCAGCGCCGCGGTGATCAACGCCATCTGCGACGCGCTGAGTCCACTTGGTATCAAGCACGTCGACATGCCGGCAAGCCCGGACAAGCTCTGGCACATGATGAAGGAGGCGCGCAATTGATCCCCGCCGCATTCGACTACGCGAAGGCCTCCTCAGTCGATGAGGCGGTCAAGCTGCTCGACAGGTTCGGAGAGGACGCCAAGGTGCTGGCGGGTGGCCACAGCCTCATCCCCTTGATGCGACTTCGCCTCGCTCAGCCCAAGGCACTGGTGGACATCAACGGCATCAAGGGCCTCGACCACATCGAGGCCAAGGGCAACAAGCTGCACGTCGGCGCGCTCGCGCGCCACGTATCGATCCAGAACTCCGATGTCGTCAAGGACAAGCTGCCCATCCTGGCCGAAGTGGCGGGCGAGGTCGGCGACAACCAGGTGCGCAACATGGGCACGATCGGCGGTGTCGTCGCGCACGCGGACGCGGCCGGCGACTATCCGACCATTGCACTGATGCTCGACGCGGACATCGTCACGAACCACCGCACGATTGCAGCCAAGGATTTCTTCAAGGACCTGTTCACAACCCCGCTGCACGCGAACGAGATCGTCACTGAGGTGGTGTTCCCCGTGGCGAACGGACCGCACAAGTACATCAAGTTCCGACGCCGGCTCTTCGACTGGGCCATCGTCGGGGCGGCGGCCCAGAAGGTGGACGGCCACTGGCGCATCGGCCTGACCAACGTGGGCCCGACGCCGGTACGCGCGAAAGCGGTCGAGGATGCGCTGGGCAAGGGCGCGAAGCCCGAAGAGGCAGCCCAGCACGCGTCGGACGGCTTGAACCCCGCGGGCGACCTACGGGCGAGCCCCGAGTACAAGAAGCACCTGGCGAGAGTCCTCACCCGGAGGGCGATCGAGCAGTCGCAGTAACCCAAGGTCCGGGGTAACTCGGCGGTAGTCTGTTGTCGATGAATGCGGCGGGTCCGGCAACCATCGACGACGTCGAGGCGCGTCTGCGCGAGCGGCGGTACATCGGCGACCGGGCCCTTGCGACCGCCATCTACCTCGCCCTCAAGCTCGAAAAACCGCTGTTCATCGAGGGCGAGGCCGGGGTCGGCAAGACCGAGGCCGCCAAGGTCATGGCTGACGTGCTAGGCGCACGGCTGATCCGCCTGCAGTGCTACGAGGGCATCGACCTCGCGCACGCGGTCTACGAGTGGAACTATCCGCGGCAGCTGCTGCACATCCGGTTGCTCAACGAGAGCGAGGACCGCCGGCTCGCGGAACGCGAGATCTTCAGCCCGGAGTTCCTGCTGCGCCGGCCGCTGCTTGACGCGATCGACAACAACGACGCGACGCCGCCCGTCCTGCTGATCGACGAGATCGACAGATCGGACGAAGAGTTCGAAGCCTTTCTGTTGGAGCTGCTCTCCGACTTCCAGGTCTCGATCCCGGAGATCGGGACGATCAAGGCGAAGAAGCCCCCATTTGTAGTCATCACGTCCAATCGCACGCGAGAGGTGCACGACGCGCTCAAGCGGCGCTGCCTCTACCACTGGATCGACTACCCGGATCTCGAGAAAGAGGTGGAGATCGTGCGCGCCCGCGCTCCCGAGGCTGCGGACGGTCTGGCCCGGGAAGTGGCCGCACTGGTGCAGGGCCTGCGCACCATGGACCTCTACAAGGTGCCGGGTGTGGCCGAAACCCTGGACTGGGCGCGCTCGCTGGCCGCCCTCGGTGCGCGCTCGATCGACACATCGCTGGTCGACGCGACGCTCGGCGCGGCGCTCAAGTACCAGGAAGACCTGGAGCGGGTGCGCGAGAAGGTGCCTGCCCTCGTCGAGCAGGCCAAGCGTGCCTGAGGAGGCCCCTGCCCGGGCCGATCTCCTCCCGCGTCTAAGCGCCTTCGCGAGACTTCTGCACGACGCCGGCCTCGAGGCCGGGCCGCGACGCCTGACCGATGCGACACGCGCGCTGGTCTACATCGACCTCATGCGCGAGGTGGACTTCCGCAGCGCGCTCCGCACAGTGTTCGTCAGTCGCAAGGAGGACCTTCCGACCTTCGAGGCCGCGTTCGACATCTTCTGGGCGCCACCCGATCCGCGCATCACGGCGGGCGTCATTCCCGGCCGGAGCCGGGGGCTGCCGATGTCGCCGGAGCGCGCCAAGGCGTGGTCGTCCTTGCTGGGACTCAACACGTCGCAGATGAATCGCGAGCAGACCCCTCGCGAGGTGCCCGCCAGCTCGAGCGGCTACAGCGCCGAGGAGCTCCTGCGGCAAAAGGATTTCGACGAGATGACCTGGTCGGAGACGGAGCAGGTCCGGCGGTTGCTCGAGCAGGCGGCATGGCGAGTCGCCGAGCGCCGCACCCGGCGAATGCGACCCGCGCGCGCAGGACGCATCGACCTGCGCCGCTCGGCGCGGCACGCGATCCGGTCGAGCGGCGAGCTGATCAGGCTGTTTCGCCGCCGGCCTTCAATGCGGCGACGGCCGCTCGTGCTCATCTGCGACGTGAGCGGATCGATGGAGCGCTACTCGCGGCTGTTCATGATCTTTGCCTACGCTGTGGCGCGCCGCGAAGACCTCGAGGCGTTCGTCTTCTCGACGCGGCTCACGCGCATCACGCGCCTGCTGCGCCAGCGCGACGTCGACAAGGTGCTCGACTCGGTCAGCAAGGGAGTGCACGATTTCAGCGGCGGCACTCGCATCGGCACCGCGCTGGGCGACTTCAACCGCAAGTGGGCGCGTCGCGTGCTCGGGCACGGCGCGGTCGTGATCATCGTCAGCGACGGTTGGGACCGCGGCGATCCTGCGCAGCTCGCGGCCGAGCTCGACCATCTCCGACGCTCCTCCCATCGCCTCATCTGGCTGAACCCACTCATCGGCAGCGAGGGCTATGAGCCCGTGACGCGCGGCATGGCGGCCGCGCTGCCGTACTGCGACGACTTCCTCGCGGCTCACAACGTGCAGGCGCTGGACGACCTCGGCCGGCTGCTGGCCGGGCTCGGTCGTCGCCCCGCGTATAAGTAAGAACCGACATGCGCGAGATCCTGGACGAGCTGCGCGCCTGGAACGAAGCGGGCGAGGAGATCGCGCTCGCCATTGTGGTCGAGACGTGGGGCTCGAGCCCGAGACCGCTCGGCTCACGGATGGCGGTGACCCGCTCCGGCAAGATGGCGGGCTCGGTTTCCAACGGGTGCATCGAGGGCGCGGTCTTCGAGGAAGCGCAGAAGGTGCTGAAGTCAGGCGAGCCGAAGATCGCGGCTTTCGGCGTCGCCGACGACGTGGCCTTCGAAGTCGGCCTGGCCTGCGGCGGGCACATCGAGGTGTTCGTTCAGCCGCTCGACGCCGTGCAGAAAAAGCTGATCGGCATGCTCGAGAAGGACGAGCCGGCGACGCTGCGCACCAACCTCGTGACGGGCGAATCGCAGCTGGTCGAGGGCACGCCGCCGGGAACCGAGCTCGCGGGGCGCGACGGAGACTGGTTCGTCGAGCCGTTCCGACGTCCGGCGCACCTGGTGATCGTCGGCGCGATCCACATCGCCATCCCGCTGCACCGGCTCGCCAAGGTGATGGGCTATCGCGTCACCGTCATCGACGCGCGGGCGAAGTTCGCGACTCGCGAGCGGTTTCCTGAGGCGGACGAGCTGCTCGTGTCGTGGCCCGACGAGGGTCTGGGCAAGCTGACGCTGGACCGATCGACCTACGTCGTGATCCTCACCCACGACCCGAAGTTCGACCTGCCCGCGCTGCGTTCGGTGCTCAAGAAGGACGTTGGCTACATCGGCGCGATCGGGAGCCGCAAGACGAACGCCAATCGGTTCGATGCCCTGCGCAAGGAAGGCTTCACCGAAGAGCAGATCGCACGCGTGCACGGACCCATCGGCCTGGACCTCGGAAGCCGCGGGGCGGAGGAGACGGCCCTCGGCATCCTGGCCGAGCTCACCGCGGTGCGCTTCGCCGGCACCGCCTCAGGGATGCGCGAGGTGAAAGCCGCCCGGGCCTAGGCCTTCGTTGCCTGCGCGCGGAAGCGCCGAGCCTTCGCGCGGTTGCCGCAGGAGGCCATCGTGCACCAGCGGCTGGAGTGGTTGCGCGAGCGATCGAAGAACGCCCATCGACACGTCTGCGAGCTGCAGAGCTTGAGCCTGCTCCAGTCGTCGTCTGCCATCGCCGTAAACGCCGCTGCGACGATCCGGCCGAGTGCGCCGGTGACGCCGCTGACGTCCGGCTCGAGCCGCGCTTTTCCATCGGGCCCGAACCTGGCGCGCAGTTTGCTGGCCGACGCCGCTTCGTTAAGCGTGGCCACGTCGACCGGGTAGACCGCCCCGCCCGAGTTGGCGCCGACGATGCCGCGCAGGGCCTCGCGCAGGGCGATCGCGTGCCGCAAGTCCTCCTCGCCAGGGACCGAACCCAGTGGGAGCAGGCCGCGACCGGAGAGCCATGCCCCGAGCGCCTCGGTGGTTGCCAGCTCCTCGGGACCGTCCTGGAGGTCGACGGAGTTGACGAAGGCCTGGACCAGCCCGATCGGCCCGGTAGCAGATTCCCTGTCCGCCATCACGAACTTTATCGTACCCTAACCGGTCAAGTGGAAACATCGGTTATAATAACCTGCATAAGAGATATGGAGGTTAGGAGACGATGAACGAGTTCTACAACGAGGAGATGGCCTGGAGGCAGTTGCAGGACCTACAGCTGGAGATGGAGAACCGCCGGCTGGTCGCGTCGGGCGGGCGTTCGCTTCGCTGGTGGCTGCCGAGGCTGGCCGACAGGGTCTGGGTAGTGGCGGGTCTCGCCAGCAGGCGCGCTCCGCGATGGAGCCCGGCGCTGGTCGAAGGCACAGCCGCTGCCCGTCGTGAGGAGCGGCGGGCGGGGACCGACGCCGCCTAGCTAGCGGCTAGCCGCCGCAGTGTGGCAACTTGCTCCGCGTCGGGCCCGTCGCCGGCGCCTGGGACCTCGAGGATGAAGGGCAAGCGGTCGAGCCTCGGCTCGTGGAGCAGCGCGCGGAAGCCTTCGTCGCCGATCTGTCCGGCGCCGATGTTGGCGTGGCGGTCGCGGTTGGAGCCGAGGCCGGTGACGGAGTCGTTGCAGTGGACGACGTCGACGTTCTTCAGGCCGATGACCTTGTCCAGCTCGTCTATGGTGTTGCTCACGGTTTCGGCGCTGCGCTCGTCGTAGCCCGACGCGAACGCGTGGCATGTGTCGAAGCACACGCCAACGCGCTTGTCCTTCAGCTTCGCCATCATCGTCGCGATCTCCTCGAAGCGCGCGCCGACGCATCCGCCGAGACCCGCGTTGTTCTCGATGAGCAGGCGGGCGGTCTTCGGATCTGCGCGCTCGAGCACTTTCTGCAGGTGGCCGATGATCGTCGGCAGGGTCTTGTCGAAACCCGCGCCCTTGTGCGAGCCGGTGTGGAAGATCACGCCGCTGATGCCGAGCTCGTCGGCGGACCGGAGGTAGCCGGTGAGCGTGCTCTCCGAGCGCTGGCGCAGGGTGGGGTCGTCACCCGCGAGGTTGATCAGGTAGACGGCGTGAAAGTAGAAGGGCGGGTGGCCGAACCTGTCGGCCGCCTCCTTGAACGTCGCGACGCGTGTTTCGTCGAGCTTCGGTGAGCCCCAGAAGCCCGGCGGCGTCGGGTGGCACTGGATCGCGTCCGCGTCCATGGCCTTCGCGCGCTCGAACGCGAGGTGCAGGCCGCCGGAGGAATCCACGTGCGCACCGATGGTCGGCATCCCGTCAAGACTAGCGGCGCACCGTGGCATGCTGACGACGTGCCGATATTCGTCATGAGCGACCTCGAGGTCCCCATCAGAGGGCGCACGTATCGCGAGCCCGACGGACCGCACAGCGTGGTCGTCCGCGGTCGCGACCTCGTGCCGGCTTTGCAGCACGCGGCGTCGCGACCCGACTGCACGACTCTCGCCGTAGTCGGCGTGCCGGATGCGATCCCTGACCTGGCGGCCCTGGCGGGTCGCAAGGTCATCGCCGTCGACGCCGACAGCGCGCGCCTGCACGATTTCGCCAAGGCCGCAACTGCAGCCGCGGCCGAGGTGGAATGGATTCGGGCGGCTCGACCTTCGAGCGAACGACTGGCCGCGTCGCTGCTGCCGGTCGGCGCGGTGGTGCTCGCCGCCGGCTCGAGCTCACGCATGGGCGACACGCAGAAATTGCTGCTCGACTTCGACGGCCAGCCGATGGTGAGGCACGCGATCGAGGCCGCCTCCAACGGCGGATGCCACCAGGTCGTGGTCGTCTACGCCTCGAAGGATGTCGCGAGCGCCGTCGACGGCGCAGCCGAGCTCATCTTCAATCCCGACTCGGCCAAGGGCATGTCGACGTCGCTGCGATGCGGGCTTGAAGGCCTGCGCTCCGACATGGAGGCGGCGCTCATAGTCCTGGGCGACCAGCCGCTCGTGGGCTCGCGCTCGGTCGCGGCTGTGCTCCGCTCGTGGCGCCGCGAAGGCTCGCGGCCTGCTGTCGCCATGGCGTCCTCCACGCCCAAACCGAAATGGACCCCGCCTGTCGTGCTCGCGCGCGAGCTGTGGCCCGAGCTCGAGCAGCTCGCCGGCGATGCGGGGGCTCGGCAGCTCCTGGACGCCCATCCGGAGCTGCTGGACGTGGTGCCTGCCCAGGGCCGGCCGGACGACATCGACACGCCCGACGACTACGCCAAGATCGTCCGCTTGTTCCCGAGGAAGAAGCCGACCCGCCGAGCCTGATTCGTCTACGATTCGGATAGTGCTAGCGATCGCTCTAGGAGTGTGAGCTTGAAAGATCAGGCACGGCGCTCAGGCGGGTGGGTCAAGGCGGGCGAGTACGAGGACGTCCTCTACGACACCTGGGACGGCATCGCCAGGATCACGATCAACCGCCCGGAGGTGCGCAACGCCTTCCGGCCGACGACGGTGTTCGAGATGTCGGCCGCGTTCGAGGCGGCGCGCAACGACGCGTCGGTCGGTGTGGTCATCCTCACCGGCGCCGGCACTGAGGCGTTCTGCTCGGGCGGCGACCAGCGCATCCGCGGCGACGACGGCTACGTCGATCCCAAAGGCGTCGGCCGCCTGAACGTGCTCGACCTTCAGGTCCAGATCCGGCGCCTGCCGAAGCCGGTGGTCGCGATGGTGGCCGGCTACGCAATCGGCGGCGGGCACGTGCTGCACATCGTGTGCGACCTCACGATCGCCGCCGACAACGCGCGGTTCGGTCAGACCGGGCCTCGCGTCGGCAGCTTCGACGGCGGCTACGGCGCCGGTCTGCTGGCGCGCATCGTCGGGCAGAAGAAGGCACGCGAGATCTGGTTCCTCTGCGAGCAGTACGACGCTCAACAGGCTCTGGACATGGGCCTGGTCAACAAGGTCGTGCCGCTCGACAAGCTCGAAGAGGAGACGGTCGCTTGGTGCAGGCGGATGCTCGAGCTGAGCCCGCTCGCGCTTCGCCTCCTCAAGGCAGGATTCAACGCCGCCGATGACGGGCTCGCCGGCATCCAGCAGCTCGCCGGCGACGCGACCCTCCTGTACTACCTCAGCGAAGAGGCGCAGGAGGGGCGCAATGCGTATGTGGAGAAGCGCAAACCTGACTTCAAGAAATTTCCGAAGCGTCCTTAGATGGCTGTCGCCACCAGCGCACTGACGCCCCGCGCCGTATGGTGGTCGGCCGTTCGCCCCGCGACGCTGGCGGCGTCGGTCGCTCCGGTGCTTGCGGGCACCGCGATCGCGATCCATCAAGGAAGCATCCGGCCGCTCGCGGGTGTCGGCGCGCTCGTGGTCGGACTTTGCATGCAGCTCGGGGTGAACTTCGCGAACGACTACTCCGACCACCGGCGCGGCGCGGATTCACCGGCGCGCGTGGGCCCCGTGCGGGCGGCCTCGTCGGGCGTGGTCCCGCCGGGTCAGGTGCGACTCGCGGCGATCGCTTCGTTCGGCGTGGCCGGGGCGATCGGCCTCGTGCTCAGCCTGGCCACCGACTGGCGGCTGCTCATCGTCGGCGCCGCGTGCCTGCTGGCCGGCTGGCTGTACACAGGCGGCCCGCGGCCGTACGGCTACCTCGGCCTCGGCGAGCTCTTCGTGTTCGTGTTCTTTGGGCTGGTCGCCACGGTCGGCACGGTGTACGTCGAGTCGCTCCGCATCACACCGCTCGCAATTCTCTTCGGGGGCTCGATGGGTTTCCTGGCCAGCGCGATCCTCGTACTCAACAACCTGCGCGACATCGAAACCGACGCCGCGGCAGGGAAGCGGACGCTGGCGACGCTCATCGGGCGGCAGCGCACGCTTTACCTGCTCGCGCTTCTCACATCAGCCGCGTTCGCGATCCCGATCGTGGTCTTCATGTCGCACCTCGCGCCGGTCACGGTGATGGCTGTCCATTTCGCGATTCCCATCGCCGCGGTGCCGGTGCGCAGCGCCTTCGCCAGCACATCGCCGCCCGTCCTGGTGGGCGCGCTGAAACGAATGGCCATCGCCGAGCTCGCCTTCGCGCTGCTGCTGACCGTGGGGCTGATCGTCTGATGGAGGCCGTCATCACCGCGATCCGGCCGGAGGAGGTCGCCCGCGAGGTCGAGTCGATGCTGCAGCGAGGGCGGGTGGATCGGTTCGTGCTGCGACCCGTCGCGGGTGGCGGCATGCTGGACCGGGAACGCCTCGGCGCCGCGCGTTACGCCGCCGGCGTTCAGGCGGTGGTCGAGCTCGAGGTGGCCGAGGCCGCCCAGCGCAGGTGATCGGCGAGGCTGGAAGCGGTCGCGTTCGGCTGCTCGAACTGGACTGAGTGCCCGCTGTCGGCGACGATCTCGAGGCGCGAGCGGGACACAGACTCACTCAGCCGCCGGGCATGAGCAACGTAAGCCTCGTCCTGCTCGCCGGCGATGAAGGTGCTCGGACATGTGACCGCGTCGAGCCTGTCCCACAACGGCTCCATCGCGCCGGCGCCCATACCCCGGAGCGACGCGGCGAGGTCCTTCGCAGTGTTGGCCACACGGATCGCATGCAACCAGGCAAGGAATCGCGGACCGCGGCGCGCGATGCCGGCGAACATCGGCAGCCCTTCCCAGTAGGTGACGAACGACTCGATGCCTTCGGCCTCGATGCGCTGGGCGAGCGCCTCGTCGGTTTCTCGCCGGGCGGCGCGCGCTTCGGCCCCGAGTCCGGCGTGTGCGCCGATCGTGAACAAAGACTGCGTGCGCTCGGGTAGTCTGACCGCCACGTGCAGAGCGAGCCGGCCGCCCATCGAGTAACCGACAACGTGGCTGCGTTCGACTCCGAGGTGATCCCACATCTCGACGAGATCGGCCGCGCAATCGTCCATCGTCGAGCTCCGCAGGTCAGGCGTGAGCCACTTCCATCCTTTGGGCATCCTGGAGAGGAGGTCATCCCAGCTCGCGCCGTTGAGCGTGAAGCCGTGCAGCAAGGTCACCACCTCGTCCACGAGATAAGCCTATGGACGTAGCGCAGTCGTTCGCCGCGACGTTCGTCGACGAGCTTGCGGTGCAGGGTGTCGAGTACGCGTGCGTGTCGCCGGGCTCGCGGTCGGCGCCGATCGCGATGGCGCTGCAGCGGCACCCGAAGACGAACGTTTTCATCCAGATAGACGAGCGATCGGGCGGGTTCTTCGGTGTCGGCCTCGCCAAAGCCACTGGCAAGCCGGTGGTCCTGCTTTCGACCTCAGGCACCGCCGCCGCTGAGTTTCATCCGGCGGTGGTCGAGGCGTACCACTCGCGCACGCCGCTCATCGTGCTCACCGCCGACAGGCCGCCCGAGCTGCGCGATGTCGGAGCCAATCAGGCGATCGATCAGGAACGGCTCTTCGGCACCGCGGTGCGCTGGTTCTTCGACCCCGGACCACCACTCGAGGCACCGAACGCGGGCCGGCTGTGGCGTCGCCTCGCGGCGCGCGCGTACGCGGAGGCCCTGCAAGGACCGGTGCACCTCAACATCCCATTTCGAGAGCCGCTGGTGCCGCCGCCCGGCCAGGTGCCGGTGCCGATCGGCGAATCGCCTCAGTCGATGACCGCGGGCCGGCTGATGCCGACCACCGACCAGGTCGCTTCAGTCGCCTCGGCCCTGAGGAACGCGAAGCGGCCGCTCGTCATCGCAGGCGAGATGCGCGATGGTGCAAGGCTGGCGGGCGGTCTCAATCGATTGGGTGTTCCGCTCCTGGCCGAGCCCAGCTCGCAGCTGCGCCGCGCGGAGTCGGGCGCCGCGGTCGAGTCCTACGAGGCGCTGCTGCGGGCGGGCTGGTCGCTGCAGCATGGACCGGACCTGGTGATCCGACTGGGCGGCACGCCGACGTCGAAGGTGATGAACGCGTGGCTCGCCGCCGCCGCAGCCCCGACGTTTCTCATCGATCCGGACCGCGCGTGGCGCGACGAAGACCAGGTCGCGAGCAACGTCCTCGTTTGCGATCCGCAGGCGCTCATCGAGGCCCTGCCGTCGGCCGACGTCGGCGCGTGGCGCGACGAGTGGTTGAGCGCAGGCAAGAAAGCGACCGCAGCGATCGCCGCGACGCTCGTGTCCACGCCGATGCACGAAGGCCACATCGTCCGCACGCTCGCCGCGAGGGCGCCCGATGCCGCGCAGGTGTTCGTCGGCTCGAGCATGCCGATTCGCGCCGCCGACAGCTTCTGGCCGTATGCGCGAGGCGGCCAGACGTTCTACGGCAACCGCGGCGCTAGTGGAATCGATGGGCTGGTGTCGACCGGCCTCGGCATCGCGGCGGCGCGGCCGTCGAATCCAACCGTGCTGTTGCTCGGCGATCTTTCTCTTTATCACGACATGAATGGGCTCTGGTCCCTGCGCCGCCACGGCATCAAGGCGACGATCGTCGTCTGCGACAACAACGGCGGCGGGGTCTTCAACTTCCTGCCGCAGGCGCAGCACACGGACGTGTTCGAAGAGATCTTCGCCACGCCGCTCGGGCTCGACTTCGCGCAGGTCGCGCGACTTTACGGGCTTGTCTTCAGCCCTGTCACCGACCGCTCAGGTCTCGAGCCGGCGATCACCGATGCGCTCGGCGCGCAGACGTCGACGATGGTGGTCGTGCGCTTCAAGCGCGAGGACAGCGTCAGCGGCCACAGGGTGTGCTGGGAGGCAGCCGCGGCGGCGCTCCGAGCCTGATCCCCATCGAGTGCCGGCACTCGCACGCCAATTCGGAGTTGCCGGCACGCCAGTGCCGGCACTCGCGCTCGATTACGTGAGCGCTGAAAGCAGCGCCTTGAACTTCAGGTCGGTTTCGTCGAGCTCGCGCGCGGCGTCCGAGGCGGGCATCACGCCGACGCCCGCGTAGAGTCGAGCGCCGTCCTCCCACAGCAGGCCGCAGCGAAGAGCCACCGCGAACTCGCCGTCGCCGTTGCCATCGGTCCAGCCGACCGCGCCCGCGTACCATCCGCGCTCCATCGCCTCGAGGTCGTCGATGATCCGGTCCGCGGCCTCACGAGGCCAGCCTCCGACGGCAGGTGTGGGGTGGAGGGCTGCCGCCAGGTCGAGGGCGTCGGCCGCGGGCGCGGACAGCTCCGCATCGACCGATGTTGCGAGGTGCTGGATGTTGGTGAAGCGAACCACCTCGGGCGGTCGCGCGGCCACACTGCGGGAGAACGGTCGGAGCGCCTCGACCACGAAGCGCGAAACAGAGTCGTGCTCCGCAGCGTCCTTGGTGCTCGATCGCAGCTGTTCCGCGAGGCGTTCATCCTCGGCTTCAGTGGCGCCGCGCGCGACCGAACCGGCCATGGGTTGCGAGTGTGCATGCGAGCCGGTGCGCCTGATGAGCAGCTCGGGCGACGCACCTGTGAACGCGGTGCCATCGGCGCCGGTGATGAGGTAGGTGAAGCACGAGGGATAGGCCGAGCGGAGGGATCGCGCCACCATCCCGGCAGGCATCACCCCATCGCCTCGCGCGACGACTTCACGTGCCAGGACCACTTTCGAAGCTTCACCGGCTCGGAGCCGAGCCGCGGCCGAATCGACGGCGGCGGCCCAGGCGACCGGATTGCGTACGGGTGACACGTCGAGATTTCGCGCGAGCGGAGCCCGCGCTGCCGACGGTTCAATATCCAGGAGCTGCTCGGCTTCGGGGGTCGAGCATGTGATGAAAGTGCGACCGCGAACGCGCGCCACCGCCAGTGCGGGAACGCGCAGCAGGAGCGATGGAAACCCCGACCATGCGCCCGATGGATCGCGATCGGTGCGGTACGCGAAGCCGCCGATGGCGATCGGCCCAGCGCCGGGCGGAAGCGAAGCGCCGTCGTCGGTGCGCAGCTTTTCGCGCAAACGCCGCCACATGCGGGCGGCGGCCTGCACCCGGTTGTGTCCGGACTCGCGGTCGAGCATCGCACCGCCCGCGTCCTCGAGCACCACGCCGTCGGGCGCGCTGACTATCTCGTAAGCGGTGCCGATTCCGGCCACGCTCACGGCATCAGGCATTGGCCGCTCGATGAGCAGCACCTCGTGCCCCGCGTCGCGCGCTGCGCCCGCGAGCTCCACGAGGTCAGGCGTGCGGTCAAGCTCGCGCACGCTCAGAGACGTGGCCGCGAGCTTCATGACTTCTTTTCGATGTGTTCGCGCGCCGCGCGGAGCAGCGTGCGCTGGAAGTGATGCCGCACGAGCAGGCCGCTGGCGTCCAGCAGCTCGTTGAACAGCTCGAGCAGCCGGCGTTCGGCGGCCTCCGTTTCCCCGCCTTCCGCCTGGATGCGCTCGCGCACGTGCCTGTCGAACAGGTCGACGGCCTGCCTGGCGACCCGGTCGGTGGCGTCCGCGTACTCGCTCGCCAGCTCGATGAGCGGGCCCAGCGGCACGCCGGCCGCAATCAGCTTCATCCCGGCGGCGATGGCGTCCAGGTCGTCGGCGGGGTAGAGCGCTTCGTCTCCACCCTCGACTGGAACGAGCAGCCCGGCCTGCTCGAGGTTCTTGAGCAGCGGCACCGCCACACCGCTCCGCTCGGCAAGCTCGTCCAGAGTGAGGGTCTGCGGTGAGTTGGGCCGCGTGACGGCCGCGACCAGCGACTCGTCAGAAGGCTCGAGCTCGCCCTCGAGGAAGCGCCGGATGACCGTCAGGGTGAAGCCTCGCCGCTGGAGCTCCCGAATCCGCCTCAGGCGCTCGAGGTGGCTGTCGCCGTACCAGGTGACTCGGCCCTCCCGGCGCGGGGCGTCGAGCAGGCCCTTGCCCTGGTAGAAGCGGATCGTGTCGACGGCCATCCCGGACGCCCGGGCCAACTGTTCGATCCGGTACTCCATGAGTATTTACTCAGGATACGCTGCGGGTCGAATTATCGGATCTAAGTACCTGGCTGGCAGACGACGACGCCAATCGCATCGAGGAACGGATCATTAGCGCCATGAACTCGAAGGGAGCCGTCCCGCACCCTGAGTGGCACCCAATCGCACTTCCAGAGGCACTCAGACGCAAGATCCAGCCTTGGCGCGAGTACCGGATGGGCGTGAAGCGTGTCGCCGTCGTGCTTACAGATGGTCGGATTGTCAAGCCTGCTTACGTCTCAGGAAATGCGATCCGACGGGTCGGGTCGCCCACGGAGCCCGTTGGGGCGATTCCATTCTCGACGGCCCAAATCGCAGATGTTCTGGACGATTGGAGCGACTGAATCAGAGTTCGGCAGGGTGCAAGTAATCCTGGCAAGTACTCGATGCGGACATGGCATTCGGCGCCTTTTGGGCAAATGGCGCGTCTCGAAGTCGCGCATGAGGCGCCAGTTGTATAAAACGCGCCGAAACAGAGGGGGCTAGCCGGACGTACCCCAGTAGTACAGGCGGTCCAGCCAGGTCGGGTCCTGGCGGATGGCGAGGGCGAAGGACTCGACCGCGTCCACGTAGTCGGTGTCGAGGTTGTAGTGGAAGATCGCGGTGTACATATCGCCCGGCGCGCCATAGTGCACGAGGTAGCGCGCCGCGGCCAGGATCGCGTCGTGAGGGTCGTTGATGTTGCCGCCCTGGCCCCAGTCCGCCCAGGTGCCGGGCAGGAACTGCATCGGACCCAACGCGCCTGCCGACGAGGGGCCGTTGTTGCGGCCGAAGGAGCTTTCGATGAAGTTGATCGACGCCAGGTAGCTCGGGTCCACTCCGTACTTGCGTTGGGCTTCGAGGTAGTAGCCGCGTAGCGCGTCCACCGGAGCGGCGTTCGCGTACGGGAAGACGAAGTGCGCGTGCACCAGGTAGTACTGGTCGAAGCCGGCCAGCGCGTACAGCGAGTGCAAGGCCGCGACGGCGTCCGAGACCGGGCGTGAGACCGATTTCGGGAGCAGCGGGATGACCTGGCTCTCGACGCTTGCGTAGCTCGCGAGCTCGTAGACGCGAATCTCCTCCTGGCGGATGGCGTTGCGGTAGGTGAAGTCGACCTTGGCGACTGCCAGGTCAAGACGCACGCGGTCCATGAGCGAGGTCGGTGCCGGCGCGCTCAGCAGCTGCCGGCGCTGCGCCAAGGCGGCGCTCATCGTGAGCTCCGCACTCATCAGGCGGGCGGCCTCGTGGCGCGGGCTGACAGGAGAGAACGGATCCTGCGCGTGAACGGACTGCGCCGGGAGCGCCAGCAGAAGCAGCGCTCCCAGCACACTCGCCAGGAACCTGATCAGGCGCTCTCCACCGCGCGCACGTCTGGTCGCATGTCCGGCACCACTGGCAGCTCCGGCGGATAGGGGTCCGCCTCCGTCGGTCGCCGCAGGCCGACTGAGTCCAGCAGTCCAGCGATCTCGTCGCCCATCAGCTCGTTCTGTGCCATCAGCGCCTCAGCGGCCAGGTCGATCGCCTCTTTGTTCACGTTCATCAGTCGCCAGTCGTCGATGTACGCGGCGCCCAGGATCTGGGCGACAACGCGCCGGCTGCGCGGGTTGTGCAGCACGGCGCCGGTCCATGAGCTCTCCTGGTGCTGCCCGCCCGGGATTTCGGCGACCGAGATCAGCTGGTCGCCGATGGACGCCGCCTTCCTCGAAAGCTCGGGGTCGAGGCTGTCGGCACCCATGCCGATGGTGCCGACCATCCGGCAGGCCATGTGTGTCGCGCTCTGGAGGTCACCGAACACCCCCGTGGTGCCCTCTCCGTAAAACACGTGCTCGACCGCGACCGAGCCCAGTGAGGCCCGGACGTCAGCTGCAAGCTGGGAGCGGAACTGCAGGAACTGCTCCTCGGTCGGCATTGACAGGTGGTGTCCGCCAATTTCGCCCCGCGCAGTGGCGCGGCGGCGGATCGACAACCGGATGTGAGCGTGATCGGGCTCGAAGAAGTGCGAGGCGATCGCATGCCCCAGCTCGTGACGGGCGACCGCGATCTTGTCGCGCTCGGTGTACTCGATTGGGATGGCGAGTCCCACCGCCACGTTGGCCATGGCCTCGCGGATGTCGCGCCACTCGAGCCCGGGCCGCCCTTCGTTGAATGCGTACAGCAGGGCGAGCGACAGCACCTGCTCGATGTCGGCCGGGGAGTAGTCCTCGGTGATGCGGGCGAACTCGTCGCGTCGCTCGGGTGTGTCGAGCGCGGGGTCGTGCTTGTGCTTGTCGAAGTAGAGGCTCGCGATGTCCTTGCGGTCTTCGCGCGTCGGCAGACGGAACTGGATCTGCCGGCCGAACCGGCCCGGTCGGAGCAGCGCTTCATCTATCACCGTCGGCCGGTTGGTGGCGCCGATGAAAAGGATGTTGTAGGCGGGCGCCTTCAGCGCCGGGATGCGCAGCGTGACCGAAGTCCCGTTGGCGCCGACCCGGCGCGGAATGAATAGCCCGTCGAGCATGAGGTTCACAAACCCACGGAGCTGCCGCACGATCATCCCCGGGTTGTCGATGCCGTCCATGAGGACGAGAAGCATGTTCAGGCCGAGCTGGCCACCGCCGAACATGCCGCCCATGCCACCCATCATTCCGCCGCCCATACCCGATCGCCGCTGGCCGAGGGCGTCGATCTCGTCGATGAACACGACGCAACCGCCCCAAGTCTTCGCGCGCTTGCGCGCGGCACGGACCATGAGGAAGACGCTCAGCGCGTCCATGCCCAGGAACATGCCGGCGAACGAGCCGCCGTTGGCGATGTAGATGGGCACGTTGAGGGATGAGGCGATGCCCTTGGCGAGCATGGTCTTGCCTGTTCCAGGCGGTCCCACCATCAGCACCCCGCGCTCGCGCTTGCCACCGGCCTTGACGTACTGCCGGCCGTGCTCGATCAGCTCGAGGATGCGCCGCATCTCGGTGACTGCGGACTTCTGGCCGCGCACATCGTCGATGCTGACTCCGAACCGCGCGTCGTCCGGGTTCAAGATCGTCTTGCCGATGCGCGTGTAGATGTAGAACGGGCCGAAGAACAGCATGAAGTTCGCGGCCAGCAGGAAGAGCAGATAGATCAGTTGCGTGAACAGCGCTTGCGCCAGCTGGGGAAGGATCGCGAGCGCGTCCACTGGCTGCAGGCTGAAGACGAAGTACATCACGGAGAAATAGAGGACCGGCACCGCCAGCACGTAGAGAGCTCGCCGCCAGAAGATTGCGCGGTTGACCTCCACGGTTCGCTTGAGGACGTCGGTCTCGGGAGTGATGCGCTCGCGGAGGATGAGCCAGCGCCTGATGATGCTCAGGATGCCCCGTGCGAACAGCATCGCGACGATCGAGTAGACGATCGACCAACCGATGCCGAGCTGGAGCGTGATGTCCGCAAAGCTGAAGGCCGTGGCGCCGACGAACAGGGTGAAGATCCAGAAGATGATCACGGCGGGCTACTCCCTAATCACTACGGGTTTCGGTTGCGTCCAGCTTAGTAGCAGATCCTGGGGACTGCCTGGTAACAACGAACGCTACGACCCCCAGCCCGATCCCGATCACCGCGTCGCCTGGGCTGAACACTCCACCCAGCCAGCCGGGTACCTGCACCCAGTCGGCGAGCCACGACAGCCTCGTGCTCGAGTCCATCACCGTGTACTGGCCGTGCTGGCCGACCTCCACGAGCCGCCCCGCGGCTGACTGGACCACCGGCATCCGAAACTCGTTCGCGGCGATGACGACCAGGTTGAGGGCCGATCCGAGGCTGACGAGCCAGATTCCAAACAGGCGGTCGACATTCCAAAGTGTCCATGCGACCAGGGCGACGAGCGAAGCGACGTAGACGTACCGGAGCCAGTCGACACCGCCAAGGGGACTTCCCGCCACCGCGACCCGGATCAGCAACGCGACTATCACCACCCACGGCCAGCGGAGGTGAATCGCCGACCAGTTGCCTAACTTGCCACCCACAGCCAGGCCGGCCGCCAGGCCGAGGAAGAGCGGGCCGAGGATCACCAACGCGGCAGCAGCTCAGCCCGCGGCGATACGAGCCGCGGCCCCAGACATCAATCGCACCCCGAGCGGAAACGCGGACTCGTCGATCCGGAACCCCGGCGAGTGATGCGCGGGCGGTTTGTCGCCTTCCGGCCGCGCGCCGAGCATGAAATAGCAGCCGGGGATGTGGGTCAGGAACTCGGCAAAGTCGTCACTCAGGGTGAGCGGCTTGCCGAGAAGGCTCGCCCTCTCGCCGGCGATCGCCGTCGCCACCTCCATCACGGTGCGGGTCACGTTCGGCTCGTTCATGATCGGCACGGTGCCGTGCACCAGCTGCAGGTCCGAGCTCACCTCGAACTCGGTGTCCGTTTCTTTCAGAAGATCGCCCAGCCGGCCGAGCGCCTCCTCCCGAAACGGGGCCGTGAACGTGCGCACGCTTCCCTTGATGCGGACCCCGCGAGGGACGATGTTCCACGCGCCGTCGCTCATCACGTTGCCGATCGTCGTGTGGCAGCCGGCGCCCTCGTGCTCGAGGCCGTCGACCACGGTGTGCAGGCGCTCGATCAGGAAGGCCTGCGCCGCGAGCACGTTGCCGGCCCGTCCCATCATGCCGCCGTGCCCGCCAGGCCCTTTGATCGCGATCTCGAATGCGTCGGACCCCGCCCACAGCAGACCCGGCTTGGTGACGATGGTCCCGGATTCGATGAAGCTCGCGATGTGCAGCCCCAGCACGGCGTCTGGGTGATGCTCTTCGAGCAGCCCGCCGGCGATCATCGCCTTGGCGCCGCTCACGATCTCTTCCGCGGGCTGGAACACGAACAGGAAGCGGCCGTTCAGGTCCCAGATGTGGTCCACGAGCGTGCGCGCGGTGCCGAGCATCATCGCGATGTGCGTGTCGTGGCCGCACGCATGCATGTGACCTTCGGACTCGGACTCAAATTCGACCCCGGACTCTTCAAGGATCGGAAGCGCGTCGATGTCCGCGCGCAGCATCACGGTCTTGCCGGGCCTGCCCGTGTCGAGCACGGCGACCGCGCCTGTCTCGGTCGGACACGGCTGCACCTCGAGGCCCAGTTCGCCCAACCGGTCGGAGATCTTCACGCTCGTCTCCTGCTCGCTGAAGCTCACCTCGGGATGGCGGTGGAAGTGCCGCCGGAGCTCCACCACCTCGTCCATCACCGATTTCGACGGGGCCGGGAGCTCCTTTTCTTCGGCCATCAGACGCGAACCAGGCTATAGCCGCGAGCGGATGCCTGCAGCAGCCCGGTGCCAAGCCCCGGCTCGAGCTCGTCGAGGCGCCGCCGCAGCGTCAACATCGCCGAGTGAACGGTCGAGTGGGCCGCGTCGGTGCGGAAAAGCCCAGCCTCGATGAGGTCGCGGGCCGTGGCCGGCTTCGACCCCTGCGCAAGGTGCAGCACGAGCGCCGTCTGCTGAGGTGTGAGCCTCACCTCGCTCGTCCCCGCGCGCACGGTACGACGGGTCGGGTCGAACTCCACGCGTCCGAAGTTGTAGGTCCCGGGTCGGCCCGTGCCGCGCTCGATGAGTCGGGCCGCCAGGTCGGAGTAGATGTGGGCCATCGGCACGTTGCCCTTCACGAAGTACGAGCTGGCGCCGAGCTCGTAAGCCTTGCGGATGGCTGCCGAGTTGACCTGCGCCGCAGAGAGCACGATGACCGGCAGGCCGGGGTGCCGGCCCCGGATCCAGGTGAGGAGGTCGAACCCCGAGTCTTCGCCTTCGTCGAGCACCAGGTCGAGCAGGACGCCGGCGACGCGTTCCTGCTCGAGCAACGCCATCGCGTCGGGTGCGGACGAGGACACCAGCGCGCGGTAGCCGAGATCCTGGAGGTCGATGCGGAGCTGCTGCTGCATCGCCGACTCGTCCTCGACCACCAGGACGGCCGAGCCTAGGACCTCAGGCGGCCGGTAGACCTCGAGGCCGGGCGGCAGGGGTGGCAGCCTCGCATCCCTGCTCCTTCTCGCCGAGCCTCTCACGCTGCGTTTTTCCAAGACCCATCCTACATGAATCTTAACGATTATTCACGCGGTGCAAATACTGAGATTCGACCGTCCGGGAGCATACTCATTCCGGGCCTGGTTAATTCGGGATTTTCCAAGGGGTGATTCGATGACGTGGCAAGTCAAGGTCGTTAGGGGTGCCTTGGCGCTGGGGGTTGTCGCGACGCTTGCGCTCGCGGCCGGCGCCGGCTGGGTCGACCTCTGGCTCGGTTGGTGGTGGTAGCAGACCGCTAGCCCGTTCCGTTAGATCGGCGCTCGCGTGAGCGCCGGATCGCTGGAGGCAGCAGGGCGTAGAGGTCGGCTCGATCCACCGCCTTGCTCATGTAACCCACAACATCGGGATCGTCCGTGCCCGAAGGAAACACCGGGTACGCCGTGTAGAAGATCACCGGCAGCTTCTGTCCGCGAGTCCGCAGCGCGTTGAGCAGGCCCCAGCCGTCCATCGGCTCGGGCAGCATCAGGTCGATGATGGCGACCTCCGGACTCTCTTCCCCTGCCCGCTCGAGCGCCTGGTCGGCGTCCTCGGCCATGCTGACCTTGTAGCCGATCATCCGCAGGTCGGTCTCAAGGATCACCCGCCACGACCGCTCGTCGTCGACCACCAGCACCTTCGCCCCCCGCAGGTCGTCCGGAGCGGGAGAGATCGGCTTGGGGGCCGTGAAGGGCATCGGAGTTCTCTAGGCCCTCACCGGAGAGATTCGGCCGCCACGGCCGCGAAGAGGCAATGAACTTCGGGGGCGGGCCACTAGGCGCAGTATATCTGTGCCCATGGCGACTCCTGCACGTCGCACCACGCACCCGCGCGCGCGCATCGCCGCGAGCCAACGCGCGGTGAGTGAGCTGCCTCGAGTCAAGGCCAAATCGGGGCTGCGGAGCGCCAACGGCGACCGTGGCAAGAAGGTCCCAACCCGTCCCAGCCCTGCACCGTTGATTCACGAGCTCACAACGTGCGCCACCGAAGCAGACATCGTCCAGGTCCTGTTCTACGGCCTCCAGCCGCTGTTCAGGTACGACGTGGTTCTGCTTCACGTGCTCGAGCGCGAGGGCTGGTACCACTCGCTGCCGATCGACTCCGGCGTGCTGCAGAACATGCGCCGTCGCCCGGTGGTGAGCTCGGCGTTTGCAGAGCAGTATCTGGCGCCGCGCGCGTGCGTGGTCTCGCTCGACCCGCAACTGATGGAGCAGGGCACGGGCCCGGGCGCCGGCCGCTTCGCCAAGTTCGCGATCTTCGTGCCTGTCTTGCACCAGGGTCGGATCATCGGCGCGGTCATCTACCAGTCGTACCGCAACCGCCGGGTCGCGCCGGCGGAGATCGAGTTCCTGGAAGAGGTGCACAAGCGGCTCGGCGTGCAGCTGGCCAACGCTTCGCTGAACGAGCTGACGCGCAACCAGGCGCGCAGGCTCGAGGCGCTGAACAGCATCGGACGCGCCATCGCCGCGAGCCTCGACGTCACGAGCATCCTCTCCGCGCTCCGCGCGACCCTGAGCGAGCTTCTGCCGGTCGACGAGCTGAAGATGGTGTCGCTGCTGCCCGAGCGCACCGACCGGGCGCGTCTGCTTCACGTGCAGTCGGACGCGGTGCCGACCTCACGCGTGATCGCCACGCGCGCCGCGCAGCTGGCGCCTGCGCGCCAGGTCATCAGCACCGCCGAATCACTCATCTACCACGAACCCGAGTCGCAGATCTGGGTGCCCATGAAAGAGGGCGGCTCGGTCCGCGGCGCGCTCGGCATCACAAGCAAGCAGACCTACGCCTACGAGGAGTCGACGGCAGCGTTCCTCGAGCTGGTCGCCGACGAGGTCACCCTGGCGGTCGGCAATGCGCGCAGCTTCGAGGCCCTCCAGGAGCAGCGCCGGAGGCTTGAGCTCGTCAACTCCATCGGCCGGCGCCTGGCGTCGAGCCTCGACCGCTGGTCGATCATGCGCACGCTGCGCGAGGAGCTGGCGGCGTTCCTTGATTTCGACGGCTTCATCCTCGCGACCATCACGAAATCGCAGGAGGGCCCTGTAGCGGAGGGTTACCAGTACGTCGCGGGCGTCGAGGAGATCGTGCCGCCGGTCGCGCTAGCGGTCACGGGTCCGTCACGCGAGGCCTACGAAACCGGGCGGCCTGTGCTGGTCCGCAACTCTCCATGGGCGAGCTCGTTCGAGCGCGGAGGGCTCGAGCGCGAGCGCTGGACCGTCGGTCACGGTGCGGCCGTCTTCGTGTCGGGTCCGCCTGAGGAGCAGCCGCACGTGTCGCGATCGTTCGTGTGGGTGCCAGTCGTGAGCGGGGACACCATCACGGCGATGCTGTCGCTGCAGTCCTACCACGAGGAGGCGTTCACGGAGTGGCACGTGCAGCTGCTGCAGGACCTGGCGCCTCATGTGACGCTTGCACTTGCCAACGCCGAGCACTTCGCGCAGGCGCAGACCGAGCGCGCGCGACTCGAGCGTTTGCATGTGCTCGAGCTGGGGGTGGCGCGCGCCTCGGATGAGCGCCAGCTCGCCGACGCGATCTTCGACGCGGTCGGGCGCTACATCGAGGCCTCGCACATGCTGCTTGCGTACATCGACGTCGCGGGCAGCGTTGTCGGCTTCACGGGCGAGCGCGACGGCCCGACCGGCTACCTCGGTCCGGCCGCCCTCACGGATGCGCCCTTCTTCCGCCGGCTGATCGAAATCGGGGGCACTGTCGCGGAGGCGGAGGTGGAGACCGAGGAGGAGAGGATGGGCCCGGTCGGCCAGTTCGTCTCCTCGCGCTCGCCGAGCCACGTCGTCTGGGTGCCGATCATGCAGGACGAGCGTGTGGTCGGCGGCATCGCCGCGCTGCGCACCGATGGCGGCCGCTTCCTGCTCGATCACCTGAAGTTGCTCGAAGCCTCGGCGACCGTGGTGGGCATCGCTCTGCGGACGATGCGCCTGCATCACGCGAACGAGCTCGCGCTCGCGCAGTCGGTGCGCATTCAGGAGCTCGCGGCCCTCGCCGGCCACGAGCTCATGAGCGTTATCGCGAACATCGCCGACCAGGCCCGCACGATGCTCGAGAGCGCCGGCGTCGTTTGCTGGGCCTTCGACACCGAAGGTCGCATCAGCGCGACGCGCGGGAGCGGCGACGCTGCCGCCGAAAGCGTGCTCGCGTGGGCGGGACTGAACCCGGAAGAATCGTGGCGCGACGCGCCGACGGGCGTGCTCTCGGGCACGGCCGGCGAGCACGGCTGGAGCCTCATCCCGCTCTGGTATGGCGACCGCCTGGTCGGCGCCATCGGGGCGGTCCACGCATCGACAGTGGCGGCTGAACCGACGACCGCCGCGCTGGACTTCGCGCGACACGCAGCGGTCGCCATCGAGAACTCGCGACTGGTCGCTGAGACGCGGGGTCGCATCCGGACGCTCGAAGCGGTGGCCGCGTTCACCGAGCTCGACCCAACGCAGCCCGAGCGCGCCCGCGCGGAGATGGGACGCCTGGTCGAGCGCGCCCTCGCGGCGTCGCACGGCACGCTCTGGCTGCTCGAGGACGGCCATCTGGTTCGCCGGTCGCCCGAAGGCGACGAGCTGCCGACCGTCCCGGTCACCGACAGCACGGAGCTCCTGCGGTTGCTCGTCTCGCCGACCGGCAGCCGGCGCATGCGCGCCCTGCTCGACCTCCTCGGCTCGCCGGCGGACGCGTTTGCCATCCCGATCCAGGTGGAAGGCCGGCTCGCGGGCCTGCTCGTCGCGCGCATGACCGCGGGCGCGTCCGAGACGCGCAGGCTGGCGGCCGTGCTCGCGGGCCAGGCGGCGGTCCTGGTGGGCCAGCTCGAGCTAGTCGACCAGCTCGACCGCGAGCGCCGAATGATGCAGGCGATCCTTCGGCACTCGCCGGTGGGCGTGATGCTCGAAGACGCCGACGGCCGCATCGTGTACGCCAACCCCGAGGTCGAAGCCATCTACCGGCTGAAAGCCACCGACATGCCCGGTCAGACGCTGGCCGAGATCTACGCCTCCGCCGGCGCCGAGCGCCTCGAGGAAGGCGAGGCTGAGGGCACCACGGAGCTGCGCATGAAGAACCCGAACCGCATCGTTCACGTGCGCCGAGTCGAGATCCCTGGCCTCGAGGGCGAGCCCGCGGGAATCCTTTCCCTGCACGAGGACGTCACGGCGCAGCGCCTCGCGCTGGAGGCGAAGGACCTGATGCTCCGCGCCATCGGGCACGAGGTGCGCAGCCCCGCGGCGGCGATGAAGACGACGCTCGCAGGCATCATGCAGTGGGACGAGACCATCGACAACAAGGGCCGGCGCGAGCTCCTGCAGGAGGCTTACGAGTCGTCGGACCGATTGCTCAGCCTGGTCGAGAGCCAGCTGATCATCGCCAAGCTCGAGACCAAGCACTTCGAGCCCAATCCCGAGCCCATCGAGCTGAAGCCTGCGATGGATGGCGTGATAAGCGTGCTCGCCCATCGTTATGCAGACCGGATCGACGCAGTGGAAGTGAAGCTGCACGAGGGCCTGCCGCACGCGTTCTGCGAGCCGACGCACCTGCTCCAGGTGCTGACCAACCTGATCGGCAACGCGCTGGAGTACACGTTGGGCCAGGTGAAGGTGAAGGCTCGCGCCATCGATTCGGGGTGGCTCGAGATCACGGTCGCGGATGGGGGACCGGGCCTCCCACCCGGCAGCCTCCAGGACCTGTTCGAAAAGACCGGCCCCGCTGGGCGCAACCGCTCGCAGGGCGGTCTCGGTCTGGGCCTGTACCTGTGCCGGCTGGTCGTCGAGCGCTCGTTCGGCGGCCGCATCTGGGTGGCCTCGAGCAACCGGGACGGGACGACCTTCAAGTTCACGGTGCCGGCATTTCGCTCGTGACGGCAACCGACACCGCGACGCAGGTGTGGGTGCGTGTCGGAGGGGGCATGGAATCCGTGCCCGACCGCAAGCGGCATGGTCCCGCCGACGCGGCGTTCCCGCCCCCGGGCGGACCCTGGGAGCCACTGGCGCTCGGAGGACGCTTGGTCGGGTGGGCGGAGCGCGGAGGCCTCGCCGTGGCGCGGCGCAGCGCCGAGATGGGTGCCCGACTCGCGGAGGAGGAGCGCACGTACTTGGTCGGACGCCTCGGCCACAAGCTGCGATCGGCCGTGCTGGCGCTGCAGGAGTCCGCGCGACAGGCGGCGTTCGGCCGGCCCGAATTGATGGAGACCGTGTTCGAGCAGGCGCAGGAGGTGGGGCGCCGCGCCGCCGCGCTCGAGGCGGCCGCCACGGCCCCGAAGGAGCGCCCGCGCGGTGTCGTGCTCGGGGCCGTGCTCAACGGCGCCATGCCCGCGGCCACGCGTCGGATGCCGGCCGGTGCGGCGGTGCTTGGCTCCGAGCCGGCGCTCGTCGAGGCGTTCACCAGGCTGCGCGACTGGCTCGGCGGTGGCAACCTCCAGGTGACGGCGGAGCCGTTGGGCGCCTGGTGGAAGGTGAGCGTCTGCGCGGACCCTTCGCCCGCGGCGCTGCCGGTCCCGGAGATGGGCGAACCTCTGATCCGCCTCATCGTCGACACGCATCTCAACGGCTGGCTCGACGTGGGCTCCGACGGGTGCGCGGACGTGTACCTCCCGGCGTACGCCGGCCGCTGACCCATTGGCGGTCGTGAGGCGCGTGGTCGCGCCGAATCCTGGTCCTTACACCGGACCTGGCACCAACACCTGGCTGATCGACGCCGGCACCGTAACCGTCGTGGTCGACCCGGGCCCGGACGATGAGTCGCACCTCGCTGCCATCGACCGCGCACTCAAGGGGTCCACGGTCGCGGTCGTGCTCGTCACGCACTCGCACCCCGACCACCTCCCGCTCGCCGAACGCGTGGCGTCGAAGCACCGCACGTCAGTGCGCAGGTTTCCGGAGCTTGCGGACGGGGACGTCGTGCGAGCGGGCAACATCAACATCACCGCGCTGCACACACCCGGCCACAGCGCCGACCACCTGGCGTTCTGGCTGCCCGCCGACCGCGCGCTGTTCACAGGCGACCTCGTGCTCGGGCGCGGCAGCTCCATGGTCACCTACCCCGAGGGCAACGTGGCTGCGTACCTACGCTCGCTGACGCGGCTGATCGCGCTCAACCCGGCGATCCTCTTTCCCGGCCACTGGGAACCTGTGACGGACGCGGTCGCGAAGCTCGAGGAATACCGCACACATCGACTCGATCGTGAAACCCAGGTGCGCGCCGCGCTCGAGCGCGGGGCGGCCACGCTGAGCGAGCTGACAGGTCGCGTGTACGGGTCGGACCTCGGTGAGGAGCTCACGCGGGCGGCGGAGATGACGACGCGGGCGCATCTGCAGAAGCTGGTGGACGAGGGCGCGGCGCGGATCCGGCACGCGCAACCCGAGGATCTCTTCGAGTCAGTATCTTCGAGTCGGTGAGCGATCCGAGGCCCGCAATCCTGTCTGTGCCCGCGGCCGAGCTGGACGCGTGGTT
Source organism: Candidatus Dormiibacterota bacterium (assembly GCA_035934385.1). Classification (GTDB taxonomy): domain Bacteria; phylum Chloroflexota; class Dormibacteria; order Dormibacterales; family Dormibacteraceae; genus CF-118. The sequence goes on along the minus strand of DASYXY010000087.1, from coordinate 91,146 downwards.
CGAGGACCATGGTGCGGCGGCCTATCGGCGGCGCCAGGTGCTGGCGTGGATCGCTCGCGGCGTCTCGACCTTCGGCGAGATGCACGACGTTCCCGCTGACCTGCGCGTCGGGCTCGACTCAGCATTTCGCGGCAGCTCGCTGAGGTTCGTCGCCCGCACCGACGCCGACGGCGGCCTGACGACGAAAACGCTCTACGAGCTGGACGGCGGACACACCGTCGAGGCGGTGGTGATGCGCTACTCGGACCGCAGCACGCTGTGCATCTCTTCGCAGGCCGGTTGCCCGGTCGGCTGTCCGTTCTGCGCCACCGGCAAGTTCCCGTTCGGCCGCAACCTCGCCGCTCACGAGATCGAGGAGCAGGCGGTCGAGGCGGCGCGGCTGCTGGCGCCCGAAGACAGGCGCCTGTCGCATGTGGTGTTCATGGGCATGGGCGAGCCGTTCGTGAATTACCAGGCGGTCATCGAGTCGGTGCGCAGGATGTCCGATCTCGATCGCCTCGGCATCAGCCCCCGGCGGATCGTCCTGTCCACGAGCGGCGTCATCCCGCGCATCGAGCAGCTGGCGTCCGAGAAGCTGCCGGTCACGCTGGCGGTGTCGCTGCACGCCGCGCGCGACGAGCTGCGCGACGTGCTGGTGCCGATCAACCGCAAGTACCCGCTTCGCGAGCTGATCGCCGCCGCGCAGGGCTACGCCAAGTCGTCGGGCCGAAGGGTGAGCTACGAGTGGGTCATGCTCGCGGGCGTCAACGACACTGCTCGTGACGCGAGCGAGCTCAGCGCACTGCTCAAGGGCAAGCTTGCCCACGTGAACCTCATCCCCTTCAACCCCGTCGACGACACTCCGTACCACGCTCCGTCGCGCAATGCCATCCGGCAGTTCAGGCAGCAGCTCGTTGACGGCGGGCTCAACGTCACGGTGCGCGATACGCGCGGGCGGGAGGCGGACGCGGCGTGCGGACAGCTGCATGAAAGGGTCATGCGTCAGCGCGTGACCGCGTAAGACGACCCTCTACACCGGCACGTCCGGGTTCAGCTACTCGACGTGGAAGGGCGGTTTCTATCCGGTCAACCTACCCGGCGCCCGGATGCTCGAGCACTACGCGAGCCGGCTCAACGGCGTGGAGCTCAACGGCAGCTTCTACCGCACACCGCCCGCCACGACACTCGAGAAGTGGCGCGACGGAACGCCGCCAGGCTTCCTCTTCTGCATGAAGGCGAATCGCGGCCTCACATACTCCGCGGATTCATTCGACCGCGTCGGCCTGGCGCATCTTTTCACCGAGCGCATCTCGACGATGGGCGATCGGCTGGGCCCCGTGCTCCTGCAGTTCCCGCCGGTACGCCAGCGCAATGTCGAACTGCTGCAAGGTCTGCTCGAGGCGCTGGACCGGCCCGCGGCCTGCGAGTTCCGCCACGCGTCGTGGTTTGACGGCTCCGTCTACGAGGTGATCAAGCGGCACGGCGGCGCGATGGTCGTCACCGACGAAGAGAAGTGGCCCCAGGCGCCGCTGGTCGAGCTCGGGCCGTTCGCCTACTTCAGGCTGCGACGCGGGTACAACTCGCGCACGCTCGCAAGGTGGATCGAGATCGTCAGGTCGGCCGCCGCCTCACATTCGGACGTGCACGTGTACTTCAAGCACGACCCGCAGGCGCCTCGTCTCGCGCTCCGGTTGCGCGACGCGCTAGATAGAGGAGCACCGGGATCAGGATCACGGCGGCCACGACCATCAGCAGCGAAGCGACCTGCGCCTGCCTCATCCCCAGCCACACCGACGGGTCGGTCCGGTAGAAGCTGAGGAAGAAGCGGCCGAGAGCGTAAAGCCCGAAGTAGATGAGCCCGAGGACGCCGTCGGGGAGCTTTGCCTTCAGGCGCTGATGCAGAGGAAGAATGAGCAGGAGCAGGCCCAGCGTGAGGATCATCTCGTAGGCCACCTCGGGGTGCACGATCTTGCCGGGCTCGCCGAGCGTGTCGGGGTTGACGTACTGAACACCCCATGGCGCGGTGGTGGGCGTGCCGTGGTGCTCGCCATTGATCACGTCGCCGATGCGTCCGATGGCGAGCCCGATCATGGCCGCCGGCCCGCCTGCGTCGAAAAGCTTGCGCATCGACGTCTTGCTGCGGACCGCCCAGATGTACGCGCCGAGCATCGCGCCGAACAGGCCGCCCCACTGGCTGATGCCGCCCTCGGTCAGCGCGAACATGCGCAGCGGGTTGTTGCTGAACAGCTGCCAGTTCTCCCATACGTAAAGAAGCCGAGCGCCAATCAAGCCGATGACGACCATCCACACCACGCCGTCGGTCGCGCGGCGCGCGTCAATGCCGTCCTTCTCGCCCAGCCAGAGCCCGAGGCGTGCCGCCGCCAGGATGCCGAGCACCGCGAAGACGCCGTGCCAGGTGATGAGGAACGGCCCGATGCGGGCAATGTTGGGCTCGAGGTCGATGGTGATCGCTAGCACTAAGTGAGTCCCTACCTGGTCGAGCTTGCTCGCAAACGCGTTGGTCACTGGATGGAGCGCGTGATGCGCGCCATGGCCACGTCTTTCGGGAGCAGCGCCAGCGTGTAGTCGATCGGGGGCGAGATCTTCTTGCCCGTGACGGCGAGCCGGATCGGCATGAAGGTCGCGTTGGGCCCGAGGCCGGAAGCCTCGACGACGGGCATCAGCACATCGTGGATCGGCGCCGGATCCCAATGCTGCACGAGCGAAAGCGCTACCGCGGCGGCCTTCACGCGCTGCCTGTCCTCCGGCGAGAGCTCCGGCGGCAGTGGGTCGGTCCACAGGTACTCGAGCAGCGTCTTCGCCTCGCCGAGCGTGCGCATGCGCGTCTTCAGCGCAGGCGCCGCTCGCTTGATCGTGGCTTCGTCTAGCTCCGGGAGGAAGGCCGCGAGCCGCGTCGTCAGGTCGTCGTCGTCCAGCGCGCGGATGTACTCGCCGTCGATCCAGTCGAGCTTCTTACGGTCGAAGCGCGCGCCGCCGTGCTGCACGCGGTCGAACGAGAACTCCGCGATGAGCTCGTCGAGCGTGAAGATCTCACGCTCGGTGCCCGGGTTCCAGCCGAGCAGCGCGAGGTAGTTGACCATCGCTTCGGGCAGGTAGCCCTGCTCGCGATAGAGCACGAGGTTGGCCTCGGGGTGCTTGCGCTTGGAGAGCTTGCCGCCGTCGGGCGCGAGGATCAGCGGCATGTGCGCGAACGCCTGAGGTCGCATGAACCCGAGCGCATCAATCACCAGCAACTGGTAAGGCGTGTTGGGCAGGTGCTCCTCGCCTCGGATCACGTGAGTGATGTGCATCGCGGCGTCGTCGACAGGGCTCGCGAAGTTGTAGGTCGGATAGCCGTCCGACTTGATGATGATGAAATCGCCGAACAGGTCAGAGTCGAATGTCATCTCGCCGCGCACCATGTCGGTGAACTTCACCTCACCGCCTGGCACGTGGAAGCGGACAGTGAACACGGTGCGGCCGGCGGGCGGATTGGTGAGGCAGCGCCGCGAGTAGACGTAAGGACGGTGCTCGGCCAGCGCCTGTTTGCGCTCGGCGTCGAGCTCCTCGGGCGTGCAGAAGCAGCGATACGCGTTCGATTCGGCGATGAGCCTGGCCGCCGCTTCGCGGTAGAGGTCCAGCCGCTCTGACTGGCGGTACGGTCCGTAAGGCCCGCCCTTGTCGGGACCCTCGTCCCATTCGAAGCCCAGCCACTGCAGGGCCTCATAGATGAGCCGCTCGTACTCCTCACGATTGCGTTCGACGTCCGTGTCGTCGATTCGAAGCGCGAACGTGCCGGCATTCGCGCGCGCAAAAAGCACGTTGTACAGGGTCGTGCTCGCGGTCCCGAGGTGAGCGAACCCGGTCGGGCTGGGTGCGATGCGCACCCGCACCGGGGAGGTGTCGGACACCGCCATAAGATACGGACGTCAGTGATGCCGGGACTGCTCGCGCTCGTCGGCGGCGACGAGTTCAAGCCCGGCAACGAAGAGCAGGACCGCTTGATGGTGGCGGCGGCCGGTGCGGGAGTCGCGTACGTGGTGCCCACCGCCGCGGCCCGGCAGGGACCCGACCGGGCGGTCGCGCACGCGACCGATTGGTTCGCCCGGCTGGGCTTGACCCTGCGCGAGCTGCCCGTGCTGAAGCGGAGCGATGCGATGAGAGCATCTCTTGCGGACGAGGTCTCCCGCGGCGGGTTCTTCTACCTGGTTGGCGGCGACCCCGGCCTTGTCGCCCAGGTGCTGCGCGGCTCGGTGGTGTGGCGCGCGATGTTCGGCGCGTGGCGCGCGGGCGCGGTGCTGGCCGGCTCGTCAGCCGGGGCGATGGCGCTTTGCAGCCACACGCTGGTGCGTGCGACGTGGCCGAACCGTTTCCAGCGCCGGCCGATGGAAGCGCTCGCCGCGGTACCGCGTACGGCCGTCCTGCCCCACTACGAGACGTTCGGGCACAGGTGGGTCGACTCGGCACGCGAGGCCGCGCCGGACCTGACGCTGCTCGGAATCGACGAGCGCAGCGCGGCGGTGTGGCAGGACGGGCGGTGGCGCGCCGCGGGACCGGGGGCGGTCACCGTCGTCAGGGGCGCGAAAACGACGCGCTTCGAAAGCGGCGCCGAGGTGAAGGGCCTGCGACAACCGGCCCGTATGCTTCCGAAACGATGACCGGCTCGGCGGGCAAGACCATGCAGTCGGGGATGATCCGGCTCGGGGATCTCAACGTCCATCAGCTCCATGGCGGACGCGGGCGCCCGGTGCTTTTCATTCACGGTCTCGGGTCGTCCGGCTACATGGAGTGGCGCTTCAACCTCGAGCCCGCTGCGGCTGGTCATCGCGTGTACGCGCCCGACCTTCCGGGTTTCGGACGCAGCGAGAAGCCGCGAGCGCGTTACGGCATCCCGTACTTCACGCGGTTCGTGGACAGCTACATGGAGAGCCGCGGCCTCAGCAATGCTGCGATCGTCGCCGCGTCACTCGGCGGCCGCGTCGCGCTCGAGCTGGCGTTCAAATATCCCGATCGAGTCGGGCGCCTGGTACTCGTGAACTCGCTCGGCCTCGGGCGCCCCTCCGTGAACATGACGTACGGGCTCATCACCCTGCCCCGCGTGGGCGAGACGGTGATGCGCGCTGCCGGCAGCGCGCTCAAGTGGGCGCCGCGCCCGATGATCCGGAAGGTGGCCGGCAGATACGTGGGCGCGACCGCCGACCTCGACCGGACGATGGACGACCAGTACCTCGAGCACTTGCGCGAGCTTTATGCCGCGCAGGGCTATCACGACGCGTATCTCGCGACCCTTCGCTCGCTCGTCAACCCGAGGTCGCTGTTCGGCGCCGACTACGACCTCACCAAGCGGCTGTCGAGCATCAAGGTGCCGGTGCATCTCATCTGGGGCGCCGACGACCCGCTCTTCCCGATCTCCCACGCGACGCGCGCCCACGCCGCGATCCCCGACTGCCGGTTGACGGTGATCGAGGGCGCGGGCCACACACCGCAGGCCGAGCGCCCCGATGAGTTCAACCGCGCGCTCCTCAGCTTCCTCGACGCCTGAGCCTTCCGAGCCGCGTCAGTACACAAGCCCCGAGTATCGGGCGCTGGTGGAGGCGCCCCTCGATCCGCTCGTCCACCCGGACCCCACGCACCCGGCGCGGCTGTACCGCTGGATCCGCTGGGCCGTTCTACTGCTGGTGCGAGCCTTCTTTCGCGTCAGTGTCACCGGCGTTGAGAACATCCCGCAGCCGCCGTTCATCATCGCGGCCAACCACCAGGCCTGGTACGACCCGGCGTTCATCATTCCGTTCTTCCCGGAGTCGCCGGTGACCTACACGATGGCCAAACGTGAGACCGTGTTCAACCGGGCGTGGAAGCGACGGCTGCTGCCGCTGGTCGGGGTGTTTCCGATCTCTCCCGCTCGCGGCGAGCTCGACGAGGCCGGCGTGCGCACCGTCTATCAGATCCTCGAGCGCAAGGGCGTCGTGCTGATGTTTCCCGAAGGCCGCTACTCGCGGGGCCGCGCGATCCGGCAGCTGAAGGTGGGCATCGGATATTTCGCTCTGCAGGCGGGCGTGCCTGTGTGCCCGGTAACCGTGACCGGGACCGATTTTCTCTATCCATTCCGGCGAATCGAGGTTTCGATCGGCCCGCCCGTTCGCCCGGACCCGCCCGCGTGGTGGGCGTTGAGCCAGCGCGTAGCGGCTGTGGTCGAAAACGTTCGCCGCGCGCTAACTTCCGGCCTCCAGCGTCGGCGCGGTTAGCATCCGGCTGATGCATCTGGTCATCGGGGCTGGGGAGTTTCTCGGGGACAGCGTGTCGCAGACCCTGGCCGCAGAGGTGCCGCTCATCCAACTGGGAGCGGATTCCGACGAGGAGACCTTGCGCGACGCGATGAGCGGCGTCGAGATCGTTCACATCTGCGCCGACGCCTGGTCGCCGGCGCGGCGATTGCGCTTTCGCAAGGGCCCGCCTTCGATGCTCGTGCGCGTGGTCGACGCGGCACGGCACGCGGGGGTGCGCCGCCTCGTCCTGGTGTCGACCGCTGACGTGTACGGACCGGACCACAACGCTCGCATCAACGAGAAGAGCCAGCTGAAGCCCGTGCACGTATTCGAGAAGCTGAAGCTGCTCGAAGAGCGATGGCTTCTGCGCGAAGCCTCCGACCTCGAGGTGGTCGTGTTGCGTCCGGGCCGGGTGTTCGGGGTCGGCGAGGACTGGCTCCTGCCCAAGCTGCTCGTCGACATGAGTCGCGGCCGCGTCTGGCTGCCACTGGGCGGTCGCGCCGAGCAGACATTCATCGCCGCCTCGGACCTTGCCCGCGCGTGCCTGGCCGCGGCCGACCGCGGCGAGCCCGGCCGGAGCTACATCATCGGCGGCTTCGATTCCACCTGGAGGTCCGTGCTGGAGTCGATCGCGCGAGCCGTCGAGGTGAAGTGCGAGGTGAGCAGCGTGCCGTACGACCTGGCCTACCTCCGCGCGCTGGGCGAGGAGATGTTCACGCCAGCCGGGGCCCCTCTGTGGCCGGGGATTTACGCTGTCGACGTGCTGAGCAAGCCCCGGTACTTCGACGACTCGCGCTCGCGGCGGGAGCTGACGTGGTCGCCGTCGATCGGCAGCTTCGACCAGGCCCTCCCCCAGATGACACCATGGCTGTCCGAGCTGGTGCGAGAAGCCCGAGCCGCCGTCCGCACGCGACAGCCCGCGCGCGGTAATCGTTGAAAGCCCTCGTCAAGGCGAAGGCCGAGCCGGGGCTCTGGCTCCAGGACGTTCCCGAACCGAAACCCGGTCCCGGTGAGGTGTTGATCCGAGTCCTGCGCACTGGCATCTGCGGCACCGACCTGCACATCGACGCGTGGAATGAGTGGGCGCAGGCCACCATTAAGCCGCCTCTCGTGGTCGGGCACGAGTTCGTGGGCGAGATCGCGGCGCTGGGTGAAGGGGTCGAGAACGTTTACGTCGGCGAGCTCGTCGGCGCGGAAGGCCACATCGTGTGCGGGAAGTGCCGCAACTGCCTCGCCGGACGGCGCGTGCTGTGCGCCAACAGTGTCGGCATCGGTGTGCACCGCGACGGTGCGTTCGCCGAATACATCGTGATGCCGGCGGGCAACGTCTGGCCGCATCTGTCGAAGATCGACCTGGACGTGGCCTCGATCTTCGACCCGTTTGGCAACGCGGTTCATGTCGCGACCCAGTACCGGCTCGTCGCAGACGACGTGCTCATCACGGGGGCTGGGCCGATCGGGCTGATGGCCGCGATCGTCGCGCGCCACAACGGCGCCAGATACGTGGTCGTCACCGACGTGAGCGAATACCGGTTGGAGCTCGCGCGAAAGATCGGCGTCACGCTCGCCGTGGATGTCACGAAGACAAGGCTTCGCGAGGCGCAAGCCGAGCTGGGAATGAAGGAGGGCTTCGACGTCGGATTCGAGATGTCGGGCGTCCCCAGCGCGATGCGGGAGATGATCGACAACATGGCGCACGGCGGGCGGGTCGCGATCCTGGGGCTGCCGGAGCACGAGTTTCCCGTCGACTGGTCGCAGGTAGTTTTCAAGATGCTCACTCTGCGGGGCGTGTACGGCCGCCAGATCTTCGAGACCTGGTACCAGATGTCGGTCTTCGTGCAGACCGGCCTCGACATCTCGCCCGTGATCACGCACCGGTTTCCCTATCGGGAATACAAAGAGGCGTTCGCGATAGGCCATTCGGGGAAGTGCGGCAAGGTCGTGCTGGACTGGAGCGATTGACGATGTTCGATTCGATGCGTTCTGACCTGACCACTCAGCTGCAGGAGATTCGCGACGCGGGCTTGTGGAAGCCGGAGCGTGTGATCGGCTCACCCCAGGGCGCGAACGTCGCAGTGCTCGAGCGGGAGGTCTTGAACCTCTGCGCGAACAACTACCTCGGCCTCGCCGACGATCCGCGCGTGGTCGCCGCCGCGCACGAGGCGCTCGACCGGTGGGGCTACGGGCTCGCCTCCGTGCGCTTCATCTGCGGCACGCAGGAGATCCACAAGGAGCTCGAGTCGGGCCTGTCGGATTTCCTTGGCACGGAGGACACGATCCTGTACTCGTCGTGCTTTGACGCCAACGGCGGCATCTTCGAGGCGCTTTTCGACGAGCGCGACGCGATCATCTCCGACGCGCTCAACCACGCCAGCATCATCGACGGCATCCGGCTGTGCAAGGCCCGGCGGTTTCGCTACGCGAATCGCGACATGGCGGACCTCGAAGCGCAGTTGAAAGAGGCATCGAGCGCGCGGTATCGCATCGTCGTCACCGATGGCGTGTTCTCAATGGACGGGTACCTCGCGCCGCTGCCGGACATCTGCGCGCTGGCCGAGCGACACGACGCGCTGGTGATGGTCGACGACTCGCACGCGGTGGGTTTCGTAGGCGCCGGCGGCCGGGGCACGCCCGAGCGCTTCGACGTGATGGGCCGGATCGACGTGATCACCGGCACCTTGGGCAAGGCTCTGGGCGGGGCGTCTGGAGGCTACGTGTCCGGCAAGCGCGAGCTCGTCGCGATGCTGCGCCAGCGCTCTCGCCCTTACCTGTTCTCCAACTCGGTGGCGCCGCCGATCGTGGCGGCCTCGCTGAAGGTGCTGGAGCTCATGCGGTCGGCGTCCGACCTGCGCGAGAAGCTGCGCGACAACACTGCGTTCTTCCGGAAGCGCATGGCCGAGGAAGGGTTCGACATCCTTCCGGGCGAGCACCCGATCGTGCCGGTGATGATCGGCGACGCGGCGCGAGCGTCGCGCCTGGCGGAGCTGATGCTCGAGCGCGGCGTCTACGTGATCGGGTTCTCGTACCCGGTGGTGCCGCAGGGCAAGGCGCGCATCCGGGCGCAGGTTTCGGCGGCGCACTCGCGCGACGACCTGGAGCGCGCTGTGCAAGCGTTCGTCTCCAGCCGAGCAGAGCTGAACTAGTGACAAGTCGCCAGGTGACCCAGGTGGCCACCTGGGAAAACCGCGAAGCAGCCGCGCTGTGGCGGAAAACGTCGGCTCACCGCGCCGCCTACATGGCCATCACGACCGCGACGTTGCTTGACGTGGCAGGCGTGAGCGAAGGTGCTCGGATCCTGTCCGTGGGCTGCGGCACAGGTGAAGAGGCCATCGCCGCCGCGGTACGTGTCGGCCCGCGCGGACACGTGGTGGGGACAGACCTGTCCTCCGCGATGATCGAAATAGCAGCCGAGCGCGCGACCGAGTCGCACGTCACCAATGTCAGCTTCCAGGTGATGGATACACAGCATCTGGACTTTCCGTCCGCCTCGTTCGATGCCGTGATCTCCCGCAACAGCACCATGTTCGTCCCGGATATTCCAGGCGCCCTTTCAGAGATAAGGCGTGTGCTACGGCCGACCGGGAAGGTTGGCATCACCGTTTGGTCGGATGCGGCGCGCAACCCCAGGATTGCCGGGCCACTCGCGGCCGCCACTGCGATATTGGGCACCAGGCTGCCCGAGTCGGTGACCTACCGCGTGGCGCTTCGCCTCAGCCGTCCGCCTCTGCTCGTCTCAGCGCTTCGCGGAGCTGGATTCCACGGCGTGTCGGTCCAGCGCGTGTCACTGAGCGCGCCCTACGCAGACCTGGACGAGGCAGTCTCGGCGGCGCTCGAGTCATCAGCCACCCAGGACCTCATCCGCATCCTCCCGGCCGGCGCGGCAGAAAGAATGCGCGTGTCGCTGAGGCGCCGATGGGCGCGGTACTCGACGCCCGACGGCACTCACTTGCCGGGCGAGCAGCTCGTGGCAGGCGCCTCAGTGGGGATGAGCTAGCACGAGGGACGACCTCGGGGTATTCGACGAGCTCGGACTTGCCGGAGCCAAGAAGGCAATCGTCCCGATCCCAGGCGGATCCACCGCGCTAGCGGCTGAGATCCGGTCGAAGGAATACCTCGAGGTATGGACACGCGCCCACGGTATGGTCGGGCGGACCGGCCGCTGGCCGATCATCTACTGGGTATCCCGAAGTTGGGAAGACCTGGTTTCAGGAGAACCATTCGACCGGCGCGACTTTGAAGCCGCCGATCGCGGCAGCCGCATTGTGGGTGACACAAGCGTCGCCGGGCTGATTGCGCGCGCGGAGGCACTTGACCTCGAAGAGGCGCTCAGGGGAGAGGAAGCGCAGTTCTGGAAGCGCGAGTTCCTCGAGGGCGACCTCGAGACGGCGCTTGTGGAGACCGAGGAGCGGTGGGGCAAGAGACCCGCGGAGTCCGAACTACGCCGCGCCGCCGAAGCCGCGCTCGACCACGAGCTGGAAATCGAGCGCTTCCTCCTGAAATGGGAGGTCGCGCAAGGCGAACCGCCCGAGGCGGTCAATCTGGCGATTGCCAATGCGATACCCGACCCGCTGGGCCCGCCGCTCGAACCATCGGCCTTGCTATTCCTTCCGACCACCAGGCCGTGGGAGGTGTACGCCTACGTCGAGGGGTTGTGGAATCACCCATCTGATCGCCTCATCAAGGCGGCCAAAGGCTGGCACGAGCGCTTCGGCGCGGAGTGCGTTCTCGTTTCGCCATTCACACAGCTTCGGGTTGATCGACCGCCATCAGACATATCGACTGCGTGGGAGGTTGCAAGGGAGCATTTCGAACTCGCGCGGGACACCCTGGTGCTGCCCGGAACCCGGGTACGTGACTACGCCAGAGCGCTGATGAAGGCTCGCTACTGGGAGCTCAAAAGCAAGCCCTAGCGCGCGGGCTCGCGCTTACTTCACCGCCAGGCAGGTCACCGTCTTGAAAACGCCGTCGATCTTCTGGATCTTGTCGACGATCAGCGATCCGATCGAGTTGACGTCCGGCGCCTCGCATACGGCGATGACGTCGTACTCACCGGTGATCGCGTCGGCGGCCGTGATGCCGTTGACGCCCTCCATCTTCTTGGCCACTTCGAGCGCGCGCCCTGGCGACGCGTTGATGAGGACGTAGGCCTTCATGCAGATGCAACCCCCATTCCAACCCGAGACGGAACGGCTTCAGGTTAACCCGGTCGGCCCGATTTGAGGGCCTGGACCAGGACCTCCCCGCTGACGTTAGCGCCCGACACGACCACCACCACCCGGTGGCCCGCGGCCACCTCGGACGGGTGGAACAGCAGGGCCGCCAGGCCCGCGGCGCCGGCGGGCTCGGCGAGCAGGTGCTCCCATTCAAAGAGGGCGCGGATGGCCCGGAGCATCTCGTCGTCGTCGACGGTGACCACCCGGTCGACGTAGCGTTGCGCGAGGGCGAAGCTCAACGTCCCGGGTGACGACGCGGCGAGGCCGTCGGCGATGGTGTTGATTCGTTCGAGCGTGACGATGCGGCCGGCCTCCAGCGAGCGTCGCATCGCGTCCGCCCCTGTGGGCTCGACCCCGATGACCCTCACGGATGGGTGGCGGGCCTTCAGGTACATGGAGATGCCGCCGATCAGCCCACCGCCGCCGATCGGCACGACCACGGTGTCGAACCCCTGCAGCTGGGCCAGCATCTCGAGGGCGACGGTGCCCTGGCCTGCGACCACATCTGGGTCGTTGTAGGCGTGCACGAACGTGGCGCCGGTCCGCTGCTGTTCGGCTGAGGCGGCGACGAAAGCGTCGTGGTACGTCTCGCCATGGGGGACCACCCGCGCGCCGAGGCGTTTGATGGCCTCGACCTTCAGCCTGTTGGCCGCCAGCGGCACGTAAACGGTGGCGGGGACGTTGAACTGACCCGCCGCGTACGCGACGCCCAGGCCGTGGTTGCCCGCCGAGGCGGTGATGACGCCGGCGGCGCGGAGCTCGGCCGGCATCCGTATGAGCCTGTTGAGTGCGCCTCGGACCTTGAAGGCGCGAATGGGCTGGACCGACTCGAGCTTGAGATAAACCTCGCGGCCGGCGTAGTCGGAGAACGCCCGAGAGTGCTGGAGCGGCGTCGGTTGGAGGTACCGTGCGAGGTCGCGCGCCGCCTGCTCGACGTCGGCGGGCGCTACTTGCTCTTGCGTTTTCGTTTGTCGGCGAGATGCAGGGCGAGCTTCTTGAGGCCCGGGTTTACCGAGACGACCTTCGGGCCGCGCACCTTGCGGTCCCGCGCCTTGGTGTGAGCGCTTTCGCGCGGTGAGACGCGGTCGAGGTCGTCGCTCATCTCTAGAAATTCGCGGGCACGATGGCGCGCTTGTGCGTGCCGTTCCCGATGACCTTGCCGTCCAGCTCGCACTGGACGTCGAAAAGCAGCTTGTTGCCGTTGACCTCCTTCAGCGTGCTGGTGACCACCACAGTGCTGCCCGGCGGCGCAGGCGCCAGGTGGCGCACGTGCACCTCATATCCGACCGTGGTGTGACCTTCGGGCAGCTCCGCCTCCACGGCCTTGTGGCTTGCGCCTTCCATCAGGCCGATCATCGCCGGCGTCGCGAACACCCCCTTGCCGCCCACGTGCATGGTGATGAGGCGCTCGTCGACGACCCGCTCGAAGCGGCCCTCGAGTCCCGGCCTGACGCCGCTTGCAGTGCCCACGAGATAGATTGTCGAACATGACCGTGCGCAAGGCGATCATCACGGCGGCCGGTTTGGGCACGCGCTTCCTGCCGATCACCAAGGCTCAGCCGAAGGAGATGCTGCCGCTGGTCGATAAGCCGACCATCCAGTACGGCGTCGAGGAGGCGATCGCCAGCGGGATCGAGCAGGTGATCATGGTGACCGGCGGCGGCAAGCGCGCCATCGTTGACCACTTCGACCGCTCGGTCCAGCTCGAGTACTACTTGCGGGCCCGCGACCGGAGCGACCTGCTCCGCATCCTCGAAGAGGTCGACCTGTTGAGCAGCAAGGTCCTCATCACTTACATCCAGCAGCAGGAGCCGCGCGGTCTGGGCGACGCGGTGTGGACAGCGCGGCTGCTGGTCGAGGGCGAGCCGTGCGCCGTGCTCCTGCCGGATGACGTGATCCTTTGCGACAGGAAACCGGTGTTGAAGCAGCTCATCGACGCCCACACGAAGACGGGCGCGACCGTGCTCGCGGTGCGGCGCGTCCCGCGGTCGCAGGTGAGCCGCTACGGCATCATCGCCACCAATGGCTCGCATGACGGTCTGCACGAGGTGACCGACGTGATCGAGAAGCCCGCGGCCGAGGACGCGCCGTCGGACCTGGCGGCGCTGGGTCGCTACGTGCTCACGCCTGCGGTTTTCGAGGAGCTCAGCCACCCCACACTGGGCGCCGGTAAGGAGATCCAGCTGGCCGATGCGATCAAGCGCACGATCGGCCGCCATCACGTGGTGGCGCTCGAGTTCGAGGGCGACTACTACGACACCGGCACGGTGCCCGGTTACCTGCGCGCCAACCTCATGATGGCCATGAAGCGGGAGGAGCTCCGGGAGGAGCTGGAACCGCTTCTGCGAGAGCTTCTGAAGGACCCCGACTAGGCCTCCGCCGCGCTCCGGCGGGTTCGGCCCCCTCCGGCCCGGGATCGCGTCGCGATCCGGGCCACCTCCCCCCCGAGGTGGGGAGGATTGGCGCCTATAATCGATGAACGCTCAATGAGCCTTATTCCCGCCCGAGTGATTCAACTATGGCTGTTTCAGGACGAAGAAGATTCGACGACGACAAGGTTGTTCGGTATGAGACCACGGAGAAGGACTTCGAGGTCGAGGTTTCGCGCACCCTCAACAAGTGGTGCGTCACGGTCTACCAGCTGCCGGACCGCCAGATCCTCGTTCAGGACTTTTTTCCTGAGCGGTGGAAGGCGCTTGCGCGCGCGCAGGACTTCATCCGGCTTCTGAACCAGCGCAAGAAGAAGGAAGAGGAAGCTCTCCGCGGCGGCTCGGACGACGACTACTAGCTCTTAGTTAGACTTCACGCCTCGTGAGCTGGGCTTTCTTTCGTAGGGAGTGGGGCGCGGTCACGTTCATTCTGACCGTCGTCGTGGGCATGATCGTCGTGCCGCTCGCTCTGTACCTGGCCGGCGTTGGTCCCGGCCCGGTGAGCGTGGTCACTCCAAACACCGCCACCACGGCACGCGAGACCAATGCACGCGTGGCCACCCCGGCGCATACGCCGAGCCCGAGCGCCTCGCCTTCTAAGTAGCGCGCAGTCGCGTTACGACTCGAGCTGCCATAGGAGCCTGTGGCCGTTCTGCGCCACGATCTCGCTCAGCGGCAGCGCCAGAGTCGTCACGGGGGCATCCTGGCTGGTTACGCGCATCTCGATTTTCTCGGACAGCCGCAGCTGCGCGACCGCCACGCAGTCGTGAAGAAACGGAAAGACAGCGGGCCGCACGAGGTTCATCAGATAGCTCGACATCGACGCCGGCGCCGCACCGGCGAGGCTGCGATCGCGGAAGGCGAGCAGCACGACCTCGTCGCTGACCATGATGGGATCGGTCCACGAATAAGCGGTGCCATGAGACTCAGGCAGCAGATGCAGCAGCTCCGCCAGCCTTCGCATCGGCGGGCGCGGGCCTTCGATGACGAGCGGTACGTCGCGCATCGGTTGCTGGAAGTCCTGTGCGCGGTATTGCGCGGTGAAGCCGAGGTCGGATATGCCGGCGAACGGCGCCGGCACCTTGATCGAAATCTCTCTCAGCTGGTTGGTGTGACGCATGGTCTGGTCGGGCGGCTGCATGAAGTATTAACGCACCTGGCCCGGATTTCGTCCCCCTCGCCACAATTGGCGTAGATGCCGCTCAGCGGATTACGGATCCTCGACCTGACGCGCCTTCTGCCCGGCGCCTTCTGCACGATGCTCCTCGCCGACATGGGCGCCGACGTCGTCAAGATCGAGGAGCCCGGAACCGGCGACTACATGCGCTGGACGCCGCCCTTGATCGACGGCCAGAGCGCGCTGTTCAACGCGCTGAATCGCAACAAGCGGAGCGTGACGCTGAACCTCAAGACCGGCGAGGGGCGAGACCTGCTGCTGAAGCTCGTTGACGGCGCCGCGGTGCTGTTGGAAGGGAACCGGCCCGGCGTGATGGATCGGCTCGGCGCCGGCTGGGACGTCCTGCATGCGAGGAATCCCAGGCTCGTGGTGTGCTCGATCACCGGCTACGGCCAGGACGGGCCCTTCGCGAGCCGCGCCGGTCACGACATCAACTACACGGCGACCGCCGGGGTGCTCGGTCTCAACGGCGAGGCCGGCCGCGCCCCGGTGCCGCTTTCGGTCCAGGTCGGCGACATCGCCGGAGGAGGATTGCAGCCGGCGGTCTCGATCCTGGCCGCGCTGCTCGCGGTCGAGCGCGGCGGCGAGGGCAGGTGGATCGACGTCTCCATGACAGACGGATCGCTGAGCTTTCTGGCGCTCGCGCTGGCGCAGGCCGGCGCCGGCGAAGACATCGTGCGCGGCATGCAACGACTCAGCGGGCGGTATGCGTGCTATCGCGTCTATGAGTGCAAGGGCGGCGGTTACTACAGCGTCGGAGCGCTCGAGCCCAAGTTCTGGGCCGCGCTGTGCGGCGCGCTGGGCAAGCCGGAGCTCGTCGAGCTGCAGTTCGCCGAAGGCTCTCGGCAGCAGGCCATACACCGCCAGCTCGAGACGATTTTCAGCACCCGAACGCGCGACGAGTGGGTGCCGGTGCTGGCGCCGCTCGATGCGTGCTGCGAACCGGTGCTGGCGCTGCATGAGGTGGCGGGCCATCCGCAGATCGCAGCGCGGCGATTGATCGACGAACGAGCGACCGGGGTGGAGCTCAGGCCGGCTGTGGTGATGCGTCAGGGCTGGCGCAGGATGGATCCCCCGGGGCTGGGTGAGCACACCGCCGAGGTCCTGGCCGAGGTTGGTGTGGACGCCTCCGACCTGAAGGAGCTGCGAGGGTCCGGGGTGGTCTAGCGCCCTGACATCTGGGCCCAGACCTCTTCGACCTGGCTGCGAGTCTGGTCGATGGTGCCGCTGTTGTCCACGACGTGGTGGGAACGCCGGCGCTTCTCATCGATCGGCATTTGCGCGGCGATCATCGCGCGCGCGCGGTCTGGCGGCACACCCCGGCCGTTGACCAGGCGCTCGAGCTGGACGTCTGCCGGCGCGTAAACCAGCAGCACGCTGGAGAAGAGGCTTTCCAGACCGTTTTCGAACAGCAGCGGCACGTCCTGGATGACGATCTCGTCGCCGCGCTCGAAAGCCTCGGCCGTGCGCGCCGCCATCCACTCGCGCACGAGTGGGTGGACGATCGCGTTGAGGCGCTGCCGCGCCGACTCGTCGTTGAAGACGAGCGAACCAAGCTTCTGCCGGTCGATCGCGCCGTCGAACACGAACTCGGCGCCGAACTCCGCCACCACCGCGTCGAAGCCCGGAGTCCCCGGCGCATAGGCCTGGTGCGCCGCCTCGTCGGCGTCGATGACGGTGGCGCCAAGCTCGCGCAGCATCTCGGCCACGGTCGACTTTCCCGAGCCGACTCCGCCGGTCAAGCCGATCAGCTTCATCGAATTAGGATTGGCTGAGATGGCTGACGAGGAGAAGTTCGATGCAGTCGTCGTCGGAGCAGGCCCTGCCGGTACAGCCGCTGCCATCACGATGGCGAAGGCTGGGCTGCAGGTTGCGCTCCTCGAGCGCGGTCAGAAACCGGGCTCCAAGAACGTCATGGGCGGCATCCTCTACAACCACTATCTCGAAGAGATCGTAGGGGACGCCTGGAAGCAGGCACCGCTCGAGCGCCCGATTATCGAAGAGCGCCGCTGGATGATGACTCCCGAGGCTTACATCGGCCTCGACTACAAGAACCTTCGCAACCGCGAGCACCCGCATTCGTTCTCGGTGCTGCGGGCGAAGTTCGACGCGTGGTTTGCCGACCAGGCCGAGAAGGCAGGCGCGATGGTTGTGCCCGAGACCGTGGTGGAGCGGCTCATCGTCAAGAACAACCGCGTGGTCGGGGTCGCGACCGGTCGAGGCGACGATCTGTACTGCGAGGTCGTCATCGTGTGCGAGGGGATCGGCCTGGGTGCAGGCTTGTTGGAGAAGACCGTCATCAACGGCCGGCCGCTGCGGCGGAAGCTTCGCGCCAACGAGGTCGCGATGGCGGCCAAAGAGATCATGCAGCTCGAGCCGCGCCTGATTGAGGAGCGATTCAACTGCGAGCCCGGTGAGGGCTGCACCATCGAGTGCTTCGGCGATTCGACGATGGGCATGTCCGGGTTCATGTTCATCTACACCAATAAGGAGACGCTTTCAGTCGGTGGGGGCGCGCTGCTGAGCGAGTTCAACACCACGCTCAGCAGCCCGAACGACCTGCTCGAGCACTTCAAGAACCATCCATCGGTCAAGCCGCTGCTGCGCGGCGCCGAAACCGTCGAGTACCTGGGCCATCTGATTCCCGAGGGTGGCTACCGCGGCATCCCCAAGGTGTACGGACCTGGCTATCTCGTGTGCGGAGACGCCGCGATGCTGTCCAACCCGGTGCATCGCGAGGGTTCGAACCTCGCGATGGAGTCAGGCCGGCTCGCGGCCGAGACTGTGATCCACGCCAAGGAGGCCGAGGACTTCTCCGAGCGACGGCTCTCCGAGTATCGAGGCAAGCTCGATCACTCCTGGATCATGGCGGACATGCGCAAGTACGACAAAGCGGTGCCGCTGCTCGAGCACAACCCGCAGCTGCTTACGAAGTACCCCCAGGTCGGCGATCGCGCGCTCGACGAGTTTTTCCGCGTCGACGGCACGTCCAAGTGGGACAAGCAAGCGAAGATCCTCAAGATGCTGCGCAAGGAGGGCCTCTTCCGGATGGGCTGGGACACCTTCAAGTCCTTGTGGGCGATGAAGTGACTCGGCTGCGAACCGGGACCCCGTGGATGCCTGCGCCTGAGTTCTCGCGCCAGCTCACTGGCCTGAACGTCAACCTAATCGTCCCCGACATCGAGGCGAGCCTTCCGTTCTTTACTGATGTGCTGCAGCTGAAAAAGCTCTACAGCGATCCGGACTTCGCCGCGTTTGAGGGGCCGGAAGGCTGGCACCTGATGCTGCACGCCGATCACACGCTCGACCACTCGCGGGTGGAGACCGCCCGACTCTCCGCGCCAGGCAAGCGGGGGACCGGCGCCGAGATCCGGATCATGGGACCGGACCCGGACGCCGTGGAGAAGCGCGCGCGGGAGCTGGGCTTCACCGTGAACGTTGCCGCGACCACCTATCCGCACGGCTGGCGCGAGGTCCGGCTCGAAGACGCGAACGGCTACATGTTCGCAGTGGGGGTCGCGACCACTCCTACTTAGAGACGTCCACGTGAATCGCGTGATAGCCCATGGCGCCGCCGGGATAGCTGGCCGCCGAGCTCGAGTCCTGCAAAGCACCCGTGCCGTCGGTCGCCCGCACGGCGAGCTGGTACGAGCCTTCCCGCGGAGGCGTCCAGTCGTAGTTCCAGAGCACCCACGTCAGGTGGGACAGCGGGGCCGTGCGCTGTGCCTCGTTCCAGGTGGACCCGCCGTCTGTGGTCACCTCGACCTTGCCGATGCTGCGCGTGCCCGCAAACGCGACGCCGCTGATGGTGACGCCGCTCACCTTGACGATGTCGCCGTCGTTCGGCACGTCGATGCGGGAGGTCGTCTTGACGATCGCGTTGTGGTCCCAGCCTTGCTGCTCCCAGTAACCGCCGCTTTCGTGATCGACCAGCTCGATCTCGGTGAGCCACTTCGGACCCTTCATGCCATACCGACCGGGGATGAGGATGCGCGCTGGATACCCGTGGGCCATCGGCAGCTGCTGGCCATCGAGCTCGTAGGCGACGAGGATCTCCGGCTCGGAGTTGATCGCCGACAGCGGGAGGCTCTCGGTGTAGCCATCCTCCGCCTTGAACGCGGCCCATGTCCCCGATGCCATCGGGTTCGTTTGCTCGATGAGGTACTTCAATGACACGCCGGTGAAGATGCCGGTGCTCATCAGCTTGCCGCCGACGTTGTTGCTGATGCATTCCAGCGTCACGTACTCGGTGGTGGTTGGAAGGGCACGCAGGTCCTGAAGCGTGAGCGTGACGGGATTGGCGACGAGACCTCCGATCTTCAACCTCCAGCTGCCGCCGTCGATGTTTGGATCGCCGAAGTTCTTCGAAACGATGTAGAAGTTGTCGATCGGCGTCAGCTGAGGCGAGCGGCCGTACAGGCCGGCCTCAGGCGGGTTGAAGATCGCCTGGTACCAGTTCGGTGCGAGCTTGAACGCCAGCACCCCCAGGCTGAGCGCGCCGAGGCTGAGAGGCAGCGCACTGAGCAGCCGCCGGCGATCGGGGTCGGCTTGCGCGGTGTCGGGTTGGCCGCCCAGCTGCAGCACCACGCCGTAAACGGCGAACAGAGCGGCCCAGACGAGCGGCGTCGTCAGCCCACTGTCGAGACCGAACAGGCCTTCGCCCCCAATCGGTAGCAGAACGGCGACCACCACGAGCCAGGCGGCGGCTGAGAACACCAGCGCCGAGTACTGGAAATGCCAGCGAAGCGAGGTCCATGCCCACGCGGCGCCGAGGAGACCCAGCCCGACGATCATCGCCACGATCAGGCCGAACTCCTCGACGACCTTGCCCGCGTGCTGCAGGTTGTCGATTAGAAAGCCGAACACGAAGCCAGGCATGATCGCGAGCAGAGGCTCGTTGAGCGCCTGCGGGAGAGGCTGCAGATCGAGCAGCAGGCTGGCGAGATACATCAGCGCCACCAGCACCAACCCGGCGAGCGCGCCCCATCCGAAGCCGTGGATCAACGCCCGGCGGCCGTTCATCGCAACCATTTCACATAGTTTTACCGCCGAATGTTGCAGCGCAGTTACATCGCACCGAAGCGAGGCAGCACTCCGGATGACATTGCTGCTTAAATCGGGGCAACAACGTTGCCCGCCCCCCTCCGTCCGGAAGACATCTACAGGTTCCGCTGGCTCGATCATGTCCGTCTGAGCCCGAGCGCCGAATACGTCGCGTACGAGGTGAGGTGGGCGGACGCCGAGTCACGCAGCAACCAGAGCCGGGTGGTGGTGCGCCGTGTGCTCGACCCCGAGCCGATCGAGGCCGCTGTGGGACAGCGTCACGACCACGGGCCTGAATGGTCGGCCGACGGCCGCCACCTCGCTTTCGCCAGCAAGCGTGGTGCCGCCGACCAGATATTCGTGCTCGACCTCGCGAGCGGCGCATCGCGGCAGCTGAGCTCGCTGCCCGAAGGCGCGAGCTCGCCGGTCTGGTCGCCGGACGGAACGCATGTCGCGTTCCTCGGCAAGGTGCTCTCGGAGCCGGTCGGCGTGGTCGACGACCCGCGTCCTCCAGAGAGTAGCGACCAGGTTCGGCGCACTCCGGTCGCGCGCATCGCGAGCACCCTTGACTACAAGTACGACGGCGTCGGCTACCGCGATGGCCGCCACCAGCACGTTTTTGTCGTGTCCGCAGAGGGTGGGCAAGCGACGCAGCTGACCAATGGTGCGTGGGACGTTGGCGGCCTCGACTGGTCGCCGGACGGAACCCGGCTCGTGGTCATCGGCAACGCCGACGAAGATCGCGACCTGCGCCGCGAGACGCACGTGTACACCCTCGACTTCAGCGGCAACCTCGAGAAGATCGCGACCGGCTACGACATCGTGTCGCCGATCTGGTCACCACGCGGCGACGTGATCGCGTACAGCTCGCTGAACGGCGACGAGGCCGGGCTGCTCGACCGGTTGTGGATCGTGCCCGCGACAAGCGGGACGGCTCGATGCATCACCGCCAACCTCGACCTCGCGGTCGGAGACGGAGTCATCAGCGACATGCGCGCAGGCCATGGAGTACCGATGTGCTGGTCTCGCGACGGGGACCGGGTGTACTTTCCGGCGAGCGGACCTGGAGCGACTGGCATCTACTCAGTCGACCTCGACGGCAACGTGCGCGCCGAGGTGGGCGGGCAGCGGCGCATCTACGACTTCGACGTCGCCGGTGGCGTCATCGCGTTCGCAGCTTCCGACACGAACGACCCGGGCGAGCTTCATGTCGTGATGCAGGGCGCGGAGGCGCGGCTCACCGATCTCAACCCGTGGCTTCGCGAGCGCTACATCGCGCAGCCCGAGGAGCACTCGTTCACCGCTCCAGACGGTTGGGTGATGCAGGGTTGGCTCCTGAAACCGCCTGGCTTTGATCCTTCCAAGCAGTACCCGCTCGTGATGGAGGTGCATGGAGGCCCGCACGCGGAGTACGGCTGGGCCTTCTTCCACGAGTTCCAGGTCCTCGCAGGCATGGGCTTTCTCGTCTTCTACATGAACCCGCGCGGGTCCGATGGTTATGGAGAGGTATTCCGCCGCGCCGTGGTGAAGGAATGGGGAGGCAAGGACTACGTCGACCTCATGACCGCGCTCGACCAGGTGATCGAGCGCACCGGTGCGGTCGATACCGCGCGGATGGGCATCGGCGGCGGCTCGTACGGCGGCTTCATGACCAACTGGGCTATCGGCCACACGACACGGTTCGCGGCCGCGGTGTCGATGCGATCAATCTCGAACCTGGTGAGTGAGTACGCACAGCACGACATCGTGCTCTGGGGCGAGCTCGAGCTCGGTCCTGCGCCGTGGCCGGACCAGGACGCCCTGTGGGAGCGGTCGCCAATCAAGTACGTGCGCGAGATGAAGACGCCGCTGCTGCTGACGTGCGGAGAGATGGATCTGCGCTGCGCGATCTCGCAGTCGGAGGAGCTGTTCGGCGCGATGCGACTGCTGGGCCAGACCGCTGAGATGGTGCGCTTCCCCGAGGAGTCGCACGACATCTCCCGCAACGGGCGTCCCGACCGCAGGGTCGAGCGGCTGCGCCGGATCGCCGGATGGTTCGAGCGCTTCCTCGGGACTCACACGATCGAGCGAGCCGAGGGGGTCACCGCCACGGTGCCGCCGGCCCCGCCGGTCGAGGAGGCGCCGGCGCCAGAGCCGCCGGTTGTACCTGAACCCGAGCTGGCGCCGGTTGCCCAGGCGGCGGCCGAGCCTGAGCCGGCGCCAGAGCTCGTCGAGCTGCCCCCGCCCACGGCCGAGGAGGCCGCGGAGGCAGAGCCGGTGGTGGTCGCCGAAGCGCCGGCGGAAGCGGAACCGGTGGCCGAGGCCGAGCCTTCTCCGGCTGAGCCGGAGCCAGTGGCGGTAGCTGAGACGGTCACGATCGAGACCCCGGAGGCGGTGGCCGCGGAGGCTCCGCCCGAGCCGGCCGTCGCGGCCGAACCAGAGCCGGTCGCGGACACGCAGGTGGTCACGACTCTGCCGGCCGAGACGCAAGCGCCCGCGCTTGAGGAGGCGACCATCCATGTCGCATACCCGGCCGCAGCAGCGCCGCCAGAGCCTGCAGCGGCGCCTCAGCCGTCGCCCGCTCCCGCCGAACCGACGTGGGGTGAGGCGCCCCTTCCCGAGCCGGCGCCGGTCACCCCCGCCTGGCAGGAGCCAGCCGCGGCTGCCGCACCCACGTGGGAGGAGCAGCCCGCGGCGCCACCGGGCCCGACGTGGGACCAGGAGCCCGCCGCCACAGCGCCGCCCTCGACCTGGGATGCGGTGGAAAGGCCCGCTCCTCCCGCGCCGGTCCCGGAACCGCCGACCCTTGCGCCGACCGTGCCGCCGGCGCAGCCCGCCGGCGGCTCGACCATCGTGGCCTGGCCGGGAGGAGCAGCAGCGGCTGCGGCCGTGCCCGAGCCCGCGGTCGACGGCGGAGTCGGCTCAGAGGCTGCGACCTCGATCATGCCGGCGTGGTCGCCGCCTCAGGCCAATCCCACCAAGGAGACGCTGGCGCTGCACACGCTCGAGCCGGAACCGTCCGCCCAGGGCGAGCCGCCCGCGAAGCTGACGTTCGAGACAGGGCCGTTCGCACGCCGGGTGGTCGGCATCCCTGATTCGTCCGCGACGGTAGGCCGCGCGCCGGACAACGACATCATCATCGGCGACCCGGCCACCTCGGGCCACCACTGCCGGATCGAGGTGCGCGGCGGTTTCTACTGGGTCAGCGACCTCGGCAGCACGAACGGAACGCTGGTCAACGGCGAGCCGATCATCGACAAACAGCTGGACCATGGAGACGTGATCTCCATCGGCCAGAACACGATCCGCTTCACGCTCCGGGCGTAGCCGCCAAAGCGGTAGTTTCGTCCGCCGCCTCGCGCAGCCGGGCGGTGAAGTCCTCGACGTCGGGCACGAGACCGGGGTCGGCCGTCAGCCCGAAGTAAGCCTCGCCGTTGTAGGAGACGATCGCGACCCCGAGCCCCATCGTCGGGTACAGCGGCGCGAACGGCCAGACCTCGAGCAGCTGCGCGCCACCCGAGTAGAGCGGGAACTGCGGACCCGGGATGTTGGTGACGTTGATGTTGGCGCCGGCCTGCGGGTTGGACATCAACCGGCCCGCCAGCACCAGCAGGCTGGGCGGCGCCCAGTCCGCGAGCCCGGCGAGCTTGTCCGCCGCCACCGCCTGGCGCGTGCGCTTGAGGTCGCCGGTGGAGACGTTGATGCGGCGCAGCCGCTCCTCGATGGTCACATCGCCCGTCGGCAGCTCGAGCACCATGCCGCTGATCTGGTTGCCGGGGCGGCCGCGGTCCTGGTCGCCACGCACGCTCACCGGACAGAAGACCCGCACCTTCTCGGGTACTGGGCCACCCCGCGCCTCGAACCAGCGGTGAAGCCCCTCCGACACGACCGCGAGCACCGCGTCGTTCACCGTGCAGCCGTACCGCTCCTTGAGGGCTTTGAACGCGGCCAGCGGGACCTTCAGCCCACGGCCGGTTCGCTGCGGCCCGATCTTGCGGTTGAAGAAGAGGTCGGGACGGCGCGTCGCCATCTTGCCCCCGAGCTTCCACATCCCGGTCCAGGGAAGCGAGCGCGTCTTCCATACGGCAGGCACGATGCTGCGCTCCCCGCTGCGCGCGGTGCGGAGGTCCCAGAGCATCGGGCGGATCAGCTGCCAGTTGGAGGGCTCGGGCCGCGGCGTCCATGGCTCGCCGGGCGGATCCGGTCTGTAGCTCTCGGGCGTCGTGTCGAGCAGCAGCGTGAGAATGTCCACGCTCGAGACGCCGTCGACCATCGCATGGTGCGCGCGGTTGACGATCACGACCTTGCCGTCGCGAAGTCCAGTGACGATTGTCATCTCCCAGAGCGGGCGGCGCATATCCAGAGGGCGGGCGAGGATGTGCATCACCAGGCGCCGTACTTGCGCGCCGTCGCCGGGCGGCGGCAGGACCTCGCGGCGGATGTGTTGGCCGAGGTCGAAGTTTGGGTCGTCGACCCACACCGGGTGCGCAAGGTTGAGGGGGACGCGGTGGATGCGTTGGCGGTAGCGCGGCACGAGGTGGATCCGTTCGCGGACGGTCTCCTCGACGCCGGCGGCGCCGCGGCCGCCGGGCACGCGCGAGCCGCCTTCGAACACGTAGACCGTGCCGAGGTCGAGCGGCGTTTCCGCGCGCTCCGCATAAAGAAACCACGCGTCCCTTGCGGTGAGCGGTTCGAAGAAGGCCGCGCCTTTGGCCATGCGGCGAATCCTAGGCCTGTAACCTTCTGGCTTGAAGCGGTGGGTCCGGCAGGAGGTTTTTGATGGTGGTCAAGGCTTTTTCCAGTGAATGGGCCTCGGAGTTCAAAGACGAGGTCAACAAGTCGAGTGTCTACGAGCAGGCGGCCAAGGGCTGGAAGTGGACAGTGGGTCTCGTGGTCGAGGCCGAGCCGGACAAGCACTTCCCCGACGCAAGGGGCATCGTCATGGACCTTTACGAGGGCAAGGCTCGCAACGTCACGGTGGGCACGGCCGCCGACGCGCAGAAGTGCGACTTCGTGATCACCGCGCCATACACGCGATGGAAGGAAGTGGCCACGAAGCAGCTCGACGCGACAAAGGGCATGCTGCAGGGCAAGCTCAAGCTCAAAGGAGATCTGCCGACGATCGTGCGGTACACGAAGGCATCGCAGGAGATGACCGAGTGCACCACGCGAGTGCCCGTCGAATGGCCCGACGAAAGCTGAAGTCCGCCGAGGATGAGCGGCCTCTGGTCGAGTACGCCGACCAGGAGCCGAGCGCGTTCTCGTCGATGCTCGGCGGCCTGATCGAGGCCAACGTCAAGGGCCGCGAGGAGAAGCAGGGCGACTTCGAGAACCTGGTCGCGCGCGTTGGGATCTTCGTCACGGACATCGACGAAGGAGTGACTCTCGACTTCAAGGGCGGCAAGCTCGTCGTGCACAACGGCCTGAAGCCTCGCCGCACCATCACCATCCGAACCGATGCGGAGACCGTGATGAACCTGAGCAATCTGAAGATCGGACCGCTCGGTCTACCGATCTACGTCGACGAGGTCGGCCGCGGCGTGGCGCTGAAGCTGCTCCGCGGCAGCTTGAAGATCGACGGGCTGCTGCCCAACCTGCTCACGCTCAACGCAGTCACCCGAGTCTTCTCAGTGCAGTGAGGCTGGATCGAATCCACCACGTCGGCGTCGCGGTGACCGACATGGACGAGTCAATCCGCCTGTACACGTCAGCGTTCGGAGCGGAGCTGGTGCAGCGGACCGTGAGCGAGACCGACGGTCTCGAGGCCGCTTTCATCCGTACAGGGGAGGGCGAGGTGGAGCTGCTGCGGCCAACCACCGACGAATCGCCAGTGGGCAAGTTCATCGCCCGCAGGGGTCCGGGCCTGCACCACGTCGCGTATGCGGTCGCGGACATCGACCGGGCGCTCGAGGAGGCGCGCGCGGCGGGCCTCGAGCTGATCGATCAGGAGCCTCGGGTCGGGCTCCACGGCTCGCGCATCGCCTTCCTGCATCCGAAGACCATGGGCGGTGTCCTCACCGAGCTCGTCGAAGCATGAGCGACGTCAAGAACGACAGTGGCCTGCCATTGAAGCCCGTCTACGCGGTCGAGGACCGCCGAGCCGAGGAACCGCCGCCAGGCACGTTCCCTTACACCCGCGGCATCCATCGCGACATGTACCGCGGCCGCCTGTGGACGATGCGCCAGTACGCCGGCTTCGGTACCGCGGCCGAATCCAACAGGCGCTATCGCTTTCTGCTCGACAAGGGCCAGACAGGATTGTCGATCGCGTTCGACCTGCCGACCCAGATCGGTTACGACTCCGATGACCCGATGGCCAACGGCGAGGTGGGCAAGGTGGGCGTGGCCATCGACTCGCTCGAAGACATGGAGATCCTGCTGGACGGCATCCCGCTCGACCGCGTCTCGACGTCGATGACCATCAATGCCACGGCCACGATGCTGCTGTTGCTCTACCAGTTGGTTGCCGAGAAGCAGGGAGTGCCGGCCGAGAAGATCACCGGCACCGTGCAGAACGACATCCTCAAGGAGTACGCGGCGCGAGGCACATACATCTTTCCGCCGAAGCCGTCGATGCGGCTCGTGACCGACCTGTTCGCTTACTGCCGCGAGAACCTGCCGAACTGGAACACGATCTCGATTTCCGGCTACCACATGCGCGAGGCGGGGGCGACCGCGGCGGAGGAGATCGCGCTCACATTGAGCCACGCGGTCGCCTACGTCGATTCGGCGCTGAACGCCGGGCTCGCCATCGACGACTTCGCGCCGCGGCTTTCGTTTTTCTTCGCCTGCCACACAGATTTCTTCGAGGAGGTCGCGAAGTTTCGCGCCGCGAGAAGAATGTGGGCGAGGATCATGCGCGAACGGTTTCACGCCCGTGACGAGCGTTCGCAGGCGCTTCGTTTCCACACGCAGACGGGCGGGGTGACGCTGACCGCCCAACAGCCACTGAACAATGTCGTGCGCACGACGCTCGAAGCGATGAGCGCGGTGCTCGGCGGCACACAGTCGCTGCACACCAACGCCTACGACGAAGCGCTGGGTCTGCCCTCCCAGAGCGCGGCGGAGCTCGCGCTGCGCACGCAGCAGCTGATCGGGTTCGAGTCGGCGGTGCCACTGGTGGCCGATCCGCTCGGCGGCTCCTACTACGTGGAGAACCTGACCGACCGAGTTGAGGCGGAGGCGCTTGCGATCATGGCCGAGGTCGAAGAGCTCGGCGGCGCGGTCGAGTGCATTGAGACCGGATGGACGCAGAAGCGCATCGCCGAGAGCGCGTATCGATTTCAGCTGCGGGTCGAGTCCGGGGAGCGCGTCGTCGTCGGAGTGAACCGCTACGCGACCGACGAAGACGACAAGGTCGAGATCATGAAGGTCAGCCCGCAGCACCAGGTCGAACAATCCGCGGCGCTGGCGCGACTGCGCGCGCGCCGCTCACACGAGGTGGTCGACCGACGCCTGACTGCGATTGGTGAGGCCGCTCGCGGATCGGTGAACCTGCTGCCTGCCTTGAAGGCAGCACTCGCCGACTACGTGACCATCGGCGAGTGCTGCGGCGTGCTTCGTCAAGCGTTCGGCGAGTATCGTCCGACGGAGGCCGCGTAATGCCAGTCGTTCCGATGATTGCCTACGAGGATGGGAACGCAGCCATGGACTGGCTGATAGATGCGTTCGGCTTCGTCGAGGCGGACCGTCGGTTGGATGACAGCGGCCGGCTCACGCATGGAGAGCTCGAGGCCGGTGACTCGATCATCATGCTGGCCACGCCGACCCCGGACTACGAGAGCCCGAAACATCATCGCGAGCACTGTGAGGCGGCGGCCAGGTGGTCGCTTGTGCCCTACATCATCGATGGCGTTCTCGTCCAGGTCGAGGATCTCGATGCTCATTTCGCGCAGGCCAGAGCCGCCGGCGCGCGAATCCTCTCCGAGATCGAGGACACGCCGGACGGACGGCACTATCGCGTCGAAGACCTGGAGGGGCACCGGTGGATGTTCGAAGAGGTCGGCATCAAGATTTGAGCGACTCCAAGGGCCACAAGGTCGACCCTCTGAACCTGTTGCGGCAGCGGAAGTACGAGGCCGGCCATGGCGACGCCGAGGCGTTCAACCGCCAGCACGCCAAAGGCAAGCTGA
Organism: Candidatus Dormiibacterota bacterium; assembly: GCA_035934385.1. Taxonomy (GTDB): domain Bacteria; phylum Chloroflexota; class Dormibacteria; order Dormibacterales; family Dormibacteraceae; genus CF-118. Next base: position 62,928 of record DASYXY010000087.1, on the reverse strand, counting down.
CCGCGCGCGAGCGCATCTCGCGCCTGGTGGACCGCAACTCGTTCGAGGAGCTGGACATCTTTGCGGTCAACCGCGCGGCGGGCTTCGGCCTCGAGTCGAAGCGCGTCGCCGGCGATGGCGTCGTGACCGGGCTGGCCAAGATCGGCGGGCGCGACGTGATGCTCTTCAGTCACGACGCGACCGTGTTCGGCGGTTCGCTCGGCGAGGTCTTCGCGGAGAAGGTCATCAAGGTCATGGACCTCGCCCTGAAGAACCGCATCCCGATCATCGGGATCAACGACTCGGGCGGCGCCCGCATCCAGGAGGGCGTTGTTTCGCTTGCGGGCTACGCCGAGATCTTCTGGCGCAACGTCGAATCCAGCGGCGTCATCCCGCAGCTGAGCCTGATCCTCGGACCCTGCACCGGCGGCGCCGTTTACTCGCCTGCGATGACCGACTTCACCTTCATGGTCCACGAGGTGGGCTACATGTTCATCACCGGCCCGGAGGTGATCCGGGTCACCACCGGCGAAGAGGTCACGTTCGACTCGCTAGGCGGCGCGGAGGTGCACAACGTCAAATCGGGCGTCGCGCACTTCCTGGCCGCCACCGAGGACGAGTGCTTCGCCCAGGTGCGGCGGCTCCTTTCATTCATCCCGCAGAGCTGCGACGTCGAGCCGCCGCGTCTGCCGCCGACCGACGACGTCGAGCGGGCCGACCCGCGACTCGCCACGATCATTCCCAACTCTTCGAAGGAGTCGTACGACATCAAGGACGTGATCCGGCCTGTCGTCGACAACGCCGACTTCTTCGAGGTGCAGCCGTATTACGCGATGAACATCGTCGTCGGGTTTGCGCACCTCGACGGCCAGCCAGTCGGGATCGTGGCCAACCAGCCGAAGGTGATGGCGGGCGCGCTGGACATCAACGCGTCGGTGAAGGCAGCGCGGTTCGTGCGTTTCTGCGACGCGTTCAACATCCCGCTCGTCACGTTTGTCGACGTGCCCGGGTTCCTGCCGGGGACGGCGCAGGAGTACGGAGGCATCATCCGGCACGGGTCCAAGCTGCTGTACGCGTTCAGCGAAGCGACGGTGCCGAAGCTGACGGTCATCACGCGCAAGGCGTACGGCGGCGCGTACTGCGTGATGTGCTCGAAGCACATCCGCGCTGACTACAACGTGGCGTGGCCGACCGCGGAGATCGCGGTGATGGGACCGGAGGGCGCGGTCAACATCGTCTTCCACAAGGAGCTCGATGCCACGGCCGACAGGGCTGAGTTACGGCGTGAGCTGGTGGCCGATTACACGGAGCGGTTCGCGAACCCCTACATCGCCGCCGAGCGCGGCTACATCGACGACGTCATCGAGCCCGGGAGGACGCGCAGCTCGCTGATCCGCGCCCTGCGGATTGCGCAGCGCAAGGAGCGCCGTCGCAACCCGCGGTGGCACGGGAACATCCCGCTCTGATCAGGAAGGATTCACCTGGTCTCTGATTAGTTCCGTGAAGGAAGGCCCATCGATCTGGATGCCCACGCAGAAGCCAGTCGTAGTGTGGGCCCATCCGTACTCGCCCGGCCACTGGACGTAAGGGCTGTTCAGAAAGTCGTATGTCGTGGTCGGTGGGTGGCTGGTGTCCAGCACTGCGTACCCATGTCGCTGGACGGCCGCGCCATTCACCGTGTCATTGCCAGAGACGGAGCCGGCTGCGTATGGTCCAACTTGGGCCAGGGGCAGACCGGTGCTGAGGTCTGTGGCGCGTAGCAGGACTGGGCCGACCATGCCTGGCGGCGTGAGGAGGGTCGAAGATCCGTAATGGCCCCAGTTCGTGCTTGTATCCGCAGTCAATCCGGCACCGATGTACACGGGTCCGCCGCCCAGCAGACCATCGGTGTTTGGACCCGACGCCGGGCAGGTTTGTCCTGCCGGGATGGATTTGAACTGAATCGGCCGCGCCAGCAGTTGGTCGAGAGCGGTCTTGCCGCTGCCGCCCGCGGGCGCCGACTGGCCCACGTGAAGACCGCTGTACGCGTGCGTGCCCACAAGAACGCTTACTCCGACGATCAGAACGAGCGCTGCTGCGAGCAGCACCAATCGATTACGAGTCATCAGGATTCTCCTTGCACTGCGCCGGTACATGGCGCCGCTTGGCTTCTCGAGTTCGAGCTGTAGGCGCTGGAACGGCCCCGCGACGTCCTCGGCGTCCAGCGCTTCATGGAAGAGGTCGATGAGAGCTCTCTCGAGCCTCATATCACGGCCTCCGTGAGGGGAAAAATCGGCCGGAGGCGGCGGATGGCCCGCTCGTTCCGGCTGCGCGCCGCCTTGGCCGAGATGCCCATGACCTGGGCGATCTCCTCATAAGGCAGGTCGAGGTAGTAGCGAAGGACGAGTACCAAACGCTGGTCGTAATCGAGATCCTTGAGCGCCTGGTGCAGGTCGATCCTTGCGTCGGCATCGGCGACGCGGAAGTCGGCCAGCCGCTCTTCGAGGCGCTCTGGCGACCACCAGGATTTTCGCCTCACGCTTCGACACTGATTGGCGACGATCGCCAGAAACCACGGCCGCAGCGGCGCGCCGCGGCGGACCGTGCCGAGCTTCCTCCAAGCCTTGAACGCCGCCTCCTGAACGGCGTCCTCGGCCTCGCCGCGGTCGTGCAGGAGCGCCAACGCGACCCGGAAGGCGGAGGAGTAAAGCGGTCGCAGCAGGTCCGCGAAAGCCCCACCATCTCCGTCGCGAGCGGAGCGGATGAGGTCCTCCTCGGATCTCTGCTGAAACATCTGCTGTGTATACGCCGCAGCTTGCGGATTTGCCCCGCGAGCGCCTACCGAGCTTCGCTCGTTACGCTCTACCTGCCGTGAAGCTGCTCGAGTACCAGGCCAAAGAGGTGCTCGCGTCCCTCGGTATCTCGATCCCGCCCGGGCGGGTTGCGCACACGCCCGACGAGGCCGCCGCCGCATGCGCATCGCTGGGGCCGGTCGCCGTGAAAGCGCAGGTGCCGGTGGGCGGGCGCGGCAAGGCTGGTGGGATCAAGCTGGCCTCGACGCCCGACGAGGCGCGGCGCGCAGCCGAGCAGATCATCGGCATGGACATCAAAGGCTTCAAGGTCCCGCTGGTCTACTGCGAAGCTGCGCTCGAGATCGCGCGCGAGATCTATCTCGGCGTCACCGTAGACCGGGACGCCCGAGCCAACATCCTGATGCTGTCCTCGAAGGGCGGCATGGACATCGAGCAGGTGGCCTCGGAGTCCCCGGAGTCGATCGCCCGGCTGTATCCGAACCCCTGGCGAGGCCCACTGGACTTCGAGCTGAACGCGCTGGCCTTCAACGCCGGTCTCGGCGAGCTGAGCCGGCCGCTGAGCGTCCTCATCAAAAAGCTCTATCGGGCCATTCCCGAGCTCGACGCGGTCACCGCAGAGATCAATCCCCTGGTGGTGACCAGGGCCAACGAGATCGTGGCCGGCGACGCGAAGCTCGAGATCGACGACAACGCGATGTACAGGCACCGCGACCTCGACGAGCGCTACGGCGCGGTAATCGAAGGTGATCCGTACGAAGTCGAGGCGAAAAAGCGCGGCCTCACCTACGTGTCGCTCGACGGCGACATCGGCATCATCGGGAACGGCGCAGGGCTGTGCATGAGCACGCTGGACCTGGTGCAGCGAGCCGGCGGACGCGCGGCCAACTTCTGCGACATCGGCGGCGGCGCCAGGGCGGAAGTGGTCGAGAACGCACTCGCCGTCATCCTCATGAACCCGCGCGTGAAAGGCGTGCTGATGAATGTTTTCGGCGGCATCACGCGCGGCGATGAGGTCGCGAAGGGTCTGGTCACCGCCCGGGACAACCTGAAGATGAAGCTGCCGCTGGTGGTGCGCATGAGCGGCACCCGTGAGGAGGAGGGCCGCGCGATCCTCAAGGAGAACGGGATCGAGCCGGGCGCGAACGCCTGGGAGGCGGCGCAGAAGATCGTTGAGCTCACTGGGGCCAAGGCCAGGGCATGAGCATCCTGCTCGACGCCTCCACGCGTGTGATCGTCCAGGGCATCACCGGCCGCGAGGGCTCGTTCCACGCGGAGCAGATGAAGGAGATGGGCACGAACCTCGTGGGCGGCACCAGCCCGGGGAAGGGCGGGACGACCCACGTGGGCGTGCCGATCTTCAACACCGTGGCCGAGGCAGTCGAAACCACCGGCGCCACCGCCTCAGGCATCTTCGTGCCGCCGGCTTTCGCGCCCGACGCGATCATGGAGGCGGCCGCGGCCGGGATCACGCTGATCGCCTGCATCACCGAAGGGATCCCGATCCAGGACATGATCAGGGTCAAGGACTTCTTGCGCGGCTATCCATCGGCCCGCTTGCTGGGCGCGAACTGCCCGGGCCTCATCACGCCCGGCGCCGCCAAGATCGGCATCATCCCGCAGCGCATCACGCGGCCCGGCTCGGTCGGGCTGGTATCGCGCAGCGGAACGCTCACCTATGAGGTCGGGTCGGCATTGAGCGCAGCCGGGATGGGCCAGTCCACCATCGTCGGCATCGGGGGCGACCCCGTGCTTGGCATGACCTTCGCCGATGTCATCGCGCTGTTCGAGAAAGACAAAGCCACTGACCGGCTGGTGGTGATCGGCGAGATCGGTGGCAGCGACGAGGAGCACGCCGCGGAGCTATTGGGCCGCGGCACCAGGCTGAAGACCGTGGCGTTCATCTCCGGACGAACCGCGCCGGAAGGCAAGAGGATGGGGCACGCGGGCGCGATCATCTCCGGCAACCGCGGAACGGCCAAGAGCAAGGAAGAGGCGTTCCGGCGCGCAGGCGTGGCCGTAGCCGAAACGACAGATCAGATCGTGGGGTTGCTCAGCTGATGGCGGCATATAGTCGCCACATGCCGATCGCGATCACACGCGCCGTGCCGGCGGATCGGACTCGCGACCTCGGTCTGCTTTTCGCCTTAATCGCGTGGCTGGTGTACACGAAGTTCTTCTTCACGCTGCGGGCGGGCCACCTGGTGCTGCCGCCGTGCCCGTTCTTTTACCTCACCGGTCATCCATGTCCCTTCTGCGGCGGCACGCGGTCGTTCGCGTACATGTGGGAGGGAGACATGTCGGACGCGGTGCGCCTGTTTCCGCTTGGCCCAGCCTTTTTTGTAGGCACGCTGGTCGGCGTCGGCGCCCTGGCTTCCGGGATCGTGAGCGGGCGGACGTGGTCGGTGCACCTGACGGGGTCGCAGTGGAGGGTGCTGGCGGTCGGGGCTGTGAGCGCGATCGCGATCAGCTGGATGCTGAAGCTGTTCGTGTTGGGGAACTGAACTCGATCAGGCTGGGGCGCCCTCGATGAACCTCCTCAGAATCGGATAGCTGACATCGGTGACCCGGGAAGGGTTGCTGACCGGGTCGACCAGGTCGTGGGGGAGACCATCAGCTAGCGGGAACTCATAGGTCTCGACCTGGGCGTCGTGGGCGCGCCAGAGATCGACGAGTCCGTACGTGAAGCGATTGTCGAGGCGCGGTTCCGCTGCGTTGGTGATCACCGCGATGGACGGCGACTCCGGCGGCGCGTGCCGAGCCTCGGCCAACAGCCGGCGACCGCACTCGAACAGGGCCGCATACGCATGCGTCGAGAAACGCGGATAGCCGTGCGGCGGCTTGATGTCCTCCTTCGCCTCCCGGTTCCACCACACGTAGAAGTTGGGCAGCGCCTGGGCCGCCACGCTGACCGCCGTCAGCACGGGCCCAGGCAGCGGTTTGAGTCCGAGCATCGGCGCGACCAGCACTGAGCGCTCGATCCCTGTTCTGGTCTGCGCCAAGTAGCCGGCGAGGATCGCGCCGAGCGAAAGCCCCGCTACGACCAGCCTGTCGCCCAGCCCCAACCCAGCTTCGACCGACCGATTCGCGACCGCGATCAGGTCGTCAGCGCGCAGCTCTGCGATGGCTGTATTCATGCGGTCCGAGTAGCCGTGGCGCGGATAGCGAGGGATGAGCACGTTCCATCCGCGTTCGAAGAAACCTCGGCCGACGTCGTCGAACTGGCGCGGGCAGTTGGTGAAGCCGTGAAGCAGGACCAACGCGCGGCCGGTCACGTCGCCGTGCGTGTAGAGGCGGGTCCGGCACACAGGATTGACGTTCGGGCCGTCCAGGGCCTGGATGCCCCTGACGATCTCAACCGCTTCCTCGTAGGACACCGCGTGCAAGGATTGCATGCGATGGACTTCGCCCTCAGCCCCGAGCAGGCCGCGGTGCGGGACCTGTGCCGCGACTTCGCGCGCGAGGTCGTGGCGCCGGCCGCGGAAGGGCTCGATCGCGAGCACAAATTCGGCTACGACATCGTTCGCCAGATGGGCGAGCTCGGCCTGTTCGGGCTGCCGTTCAAAGAGCGGTACGGCGGCGCCGACGCGGACTTCCTGTCGCTGTGCCTCGCGATCGAGGAAATCTCGCGTGCCGACGCCGGGGTCGGCATCACGCTCGAGGCAGCGGTCTGCCTCGGCGCTGCTCCTATCCACGACTTCGGCACGGAGGACCAGAAGCAAGCCTGGCTGCCGGACCTGGTCGCGGGGCGCAAGCTTTGGGCGTTCGGTTTGACCGAGCCGCAGGCCGGTTCGGACGCCGGCGCCACCAAGACACGCGCGGAGCTGCGAGATGGCCAGTGGGTCATCAACGGCGCGAAGCAATTCATCACCAACTGCGGAACCGACATCTCAGCCGGCGTCACCATCACGGCGCTAAGCGGACGAACCAAGGCGAATGGCGACGACCCTGAGATCAGCGCAATCCTGGTCCCCACCGGAACGCCTGGCTACCACATCCTGCCTGGCTATCGAAAGCTCGGCTGGCATTCATCCGACACCCATCCACTGAGCTTCGAGGACTGCGCGGTCCCCGAGGCCAATCTGCTGGGGGCGCGAGGGGGAGGCTACCGGCAGTTCCTGCACACGCTCATGGGCGGCCGGATCGCGATCGCAGCTCTTGCCGTCGGCCTCGCCCAGGCCTGCCTGGACGCTTCCCTGGCTTACGCGAAAGAGCGAATGGCTTTCGGCGCTCCGATATCGAAGCAGCAGGCGATCCAGTTCAAGCTCGCGGACATGGCCATGGAGACCGAGCTGGCGCGGACGATGGTTTATCGCGCGGCCACGGCATATCGGCACGACGACGGTGAGACCGGCGATACGGGGAACGAGGTCCGCATGCTGGCGGCGATGTGCAAGCTCTACGCGTCCGAGGCATCCAAGCGCGCCGCCGATCAGGCTGTGCAGATCCATGGAGGCTACGGCTTCATGGAGGACTATCCCGTCGCGCGCTACTGGCGCGACGTGAAGGTCAACGAAATCGGCGAGGGCACGTCAGAGGTGCAGCGGATGCTGATCGCGAGGCTGCTGGGGCTCTAGCGGAACCGCGTGGCCACGGCTTTCGCCGGGAACACGACCAAGCCCAGCGCCTATTAGCCAGCTTTCAAGTAGACGAGGTGGAGCCTCAGGCCGGATTCATTCCGGCCGTCATTCTGCACGTCACCTGCGAGGCGCCTCCCAGCGTAGCCGAGGAGAGGAGGGGGTACTGCGGGGGAGGACATCTGTCCTCACCCGCGCCTTTTAGCGGTAGACGCCGTTGTGCCCGATGCTGTGCAAGCCAACGTTCGGGAAATAGGTGAGGCCGTGATCCTGCGCGCCGACAGGAATGCGTGCGATCACCTGGCCGGTCACGGTGCTGAAGACATAAACGGTCGCGTTGTAGCGACCTGACGCCCACAGCTGCGTTCCATCTGGATTCAGCTGCAGCATGTCGGGGCTGCCGCCGCCAGGAATCCGCCACTTCGCCACGACGCGCCGGGTTGCGAACTCGATCACCGAGATCGATCCTTCGAGCCGGTTCGACACATACAGGTAACGAGCGTCACGCGAGACCTGCAGGCCATGGGCGCCGCGGCCGGTGGGAATGAACTGGATCACCTTCATCGCGTTCGGATCGATGACGGAGACGCCGTCCGTGCCCTGGTTCGTCACGTAGAACACGGTGCCGTCGGGGGACAGCTTCACGTCAATCGGCAGCCCGCCGACGTAGATGTAGCCGACCAGCCTCATGTTCACCGTGTCGACTTTGGCGACAACGCCCGAGTACTCGGTCGAGATGAGCAGGTAGCTCCCGTCGGCCGAGAAGTCGAGATGGTCGGCGCCGGGCCAGGGGATGGGGACCGCCTTGAGGAGCTTCCACGTGTGCGGGTCGCGGAACTCGATACGCATGAGGCGCTCGACGACGTCGATCGCCTTGGTGCCGTCGGGTGTGAAGTAGAGGTTGTACGGAAACGGGATGTTGATGGTTCGCGATGGCCTGCCAGTGTGGATGTCGATCGCGGTCAGGCTGCTTGAGCCCTCGTTCTCGACATAGAGCTCGCTGAGGTCCCACGCGGGCGTTATGTGATGGGGAATCTGCCCGACGGCGAAACGATCGATCACCCGGAATGTCGTGGGGTCGATGACATCGACGGTGCCGGCCGCGGAGTTGGGGACGTACACGCGCGAGGGCAGCTTGCACAGCGGGCAGGGCACCACGCCGGACATGTCGTTGGCATAGACGTTCAGCGCCGTCGCCGGCAGCGTGCCGGAAGCGACGTCTGGCGGCACCAGCGGGCTGAGGAGATCGCCGCTGGTCGACGCCGACTGCGACGGCGGGGAAGACGATTCCGGCGAGGAGTTCCAAACGACGGCCGCGACAACCGCCGCCGGGCTGATGATCGCTATCGCCAGCGCGACGGCGAAAAGGATGCGGACGGGGCGAGACCGGGCTGCTCGGACGATGGCTATTTACTCGTCCGGAAGGTCTTCGAGCTTCGGCGCCAGCTCACAGACCCAGCGACCGTCGTCGAGTCTCCTGATGAATCGGCTGTATCCCTGGTTTCGAGCAACGTTCAAGAACTGCTCCTGCGTGATCAACGTGCGAAGGCGGGCAAGGTCGGCGTAGGTGTTGTCCCGCATGATCCCGCCCACCACTCCCGCGAGCTCGCGCCACTGCCCCTCCGAGAGTGGCTCGCCGTACCCGGCAATCGTCACCAGGAGGGCCGCCGTGGCGCCGGTGATCGTCTCCGGAAGCAGTTTTTCGGACTTGGCGCGGACGATGATCTCGCGCCCTGTGCTGATGATGTCGGCGATGCGATCGCGGCGCACCCCGATGATGTCGCGACCACTGCCCACAGTGGTGCCTTCGAGGTAGCGCGGGCCTGCTTCCATCGCGACCAACTATTGTAGGTCCGGGCCTCCGGGCCCTCCATCGATGGACCTGGACCTGGCGCCCCACCACGAGGCTTTCCGCGCGTCCGTGCGCGAGTTCGCGCAGGGCGTCGTCGAGCCGCACGCTGCTGAGGTCGACCTGGACCATCGCTTCCCAGAGGAGGCGGTCGAGGCCGCGAAAGACGCCGGCCTGATGGGCGTCCTCATACCGACGGAATACGGAGGCGCCGGCCTGGACGCCATCGCCTTCACCCTCTGCATCGAGGAACTCGCGCACGCTTGCGCCTCGACCGCGGTAATCATCGACGTGCACACGAGCGTCGGCAGCGAGCCGATCCTGCTCTTCGGCAGCGATGCCCAGAAGCGCCAGTGGCTGCCGAGGCTCGCGTCGGGCGAGCTTCTGGGAGCGTTCGCGCTGACAGAGCCGGCGTCAGGATCGGACGCAGCGTCCCTGAAGACGACAGCGCGGCGGGTTGGTGGGGACTACGTGCTCAACGGCACCAAGGTTTTCATCACGAACATCGGCCGGGCGGGCGTGTACATCGTCTTCGCGCGCACCGGGCCGGATGAGCGAGCGTCCGGCGTCAGCGCCTTTATCGTGCCGGCGGATTCGAACGGCGTGCGTGTGGGCCAGGTGTTCAAGAAGATGGGCTTGAAGGGATCGCCGACCGGCGAGCTCGTGCTCGAAGACGTCGTCGTGCCCGCGGCCAATCGCCTGGCGGACGAGGGGAAGGGTTTCACGGTGGCGATGCGCGCCCTGGACTCGGGGCGCATCGGCATCTCGGGACAGGCGCTGGGCATCGCACAGGCTGCGGTCGACCAGGCGCGCGAGCTGCTGGCGTCGCGACAGCGCGCGCAGGGGGACGATTTCGCGCTTGCAGAAATGGCGACGAGGCTCGAGTCCGCGCGCATGCTCGCGTACCGCGCGGCGTGGCTGTGTGCGTCGCAGCGCCCTTTCACGCGAATCGCGTCGATGGCCAAGCTCCACAGCACCGACACGGCCATGGACGTCGCTCTGGGTGCGCTGCAGCTGGCGGGGGAAGAGGGGACGATCAGCGGCAGTCCATTCGAGCGACACGTGCGCGACGCCAAAGCGCTGCAGATCTACGAGGGCTCGAACCAGGTGCAGCGCGTCGTCATCTCGCGCGATCTGGTCAACGCTCGATAATCGACGCCGATGGACTTCGAGTTCTCGGAAGAGCAGGTCGCGATTCGCGACACCATCCGCGAGCTGGTCCAGGATCGGGTCGCGCCGCGCGCGGCCGAGATCGACGAGAAGGGCGAGTACCCGAAGGACATCGAGAAGCTGTTCGCCGAGAACGGCATCCTGGGGATCCCGTTTCCCGAGCAGTACGGCGGCATCTCGGGCTCGAGCGTGTCCATCTGCATGGGCGTGGAAGAGATCGCCAAGGCATGCGCCACCTCGTCGTTGATCCTCGCTGTGCAGGCGCTCGGCAGTTACCCGATCCTCGTCGCCGGCACCGAGGAGCAGAAGAAGCGCCTCTGCCCGCCGCTCGCGTCGGGCGAGAAGGTCGCCGCGTACGCACTGTCGGAGTCGGGCAGCGGCTCCGACGCCGCGGCAATGAAGACGCGCGCAAAGCGCTACGGCGACGAATACGTACTGAACGGCACCAAGCAGTTCATCACCCACGGCAGCATCGCGGGCACGCTCGTCGTCTTCGCGCAGACCGGTGATGACGCCGACCATCGCGGCATCTCGGCATTCGTCCTCGAACGCGAGAAGAGCCCATGGCAGGCGCCGAAGCTCGAGCACAAGCTCGGCATCCGCGGCTCACCGACCGCGCAGCTGGTGTTCGAGGACGTGAAGGTGCCGGCCGCCAATCGGCTCGGCGAGGAGGGCGCCGGCTTCAAGCTCGCACTCGCGGTGCTGGACCGGTCACGGCCCGGCATCGGGGCGCAGGCTCTTGGCATCGCCGAAGGCGCCTTTGACTACGCCCTCAACTACGCCAAGGAGCGTCAGCAGTTCGGCCAGCCCATTGCCAACTTTCAGGGCATGCAGTGGATGTTTGCCGACATGGCCACGCAGATCGAGGCGGCGCGAACACTTGTGTACAGGGCAGCCACCAAGGTCGACTCCAAAGCGCCCGACCTCACCAAGGTGGCGGCAATGGCCAAGCTCTTTGCCTCGGACATGGCGATGAAGGTCACCACGGACTGCGTCCAGGTGCTTGGTGGATACGGCTACATATCCGACTATCCCGTCGAACGAATGATGCGAGATGCGAAGATCACGCAGATCTATGAAGGCACCAACCAGATCCAGAAAGTGGTCATAGCCCGGGCGCTGCTGCGATGAGCGCTCCCAGCCCGCAGCCTGTGATCGCTCCGCCTCCGGTGGTGGCGCCGTACCACCCACCGCCTGCCTATCCGCCCCCACCCGTCTCGGCGGGCACGGATAGCAGGGCGGTGGCATCGGTCGCATTCGCGATCCTGGGATTGATCTTTGGGTTGCCCCTTGGGCTGCCAGGAATGATCGCCGGCCCCATCGCGTACTTCCTCGGCAAGGGCGCCCGGGCGCGCATCGCCGAGTCTGGCGGAACGCTGGGCGGAGCGAGCGCCGCAAACGCGGGCCGCATCCTAGGCATCGTCACGACCGCCGTCGGCGCGCTCGTGACTCTGCTCTGGTTCATCGTCATCCTCAACGCGTTCAACGACGTGTCGTTCGGCCAGTAGCCGCAGTCGCCCATGGATCGCATCGGTGATGCGTTCGTGTGGCCGGTGCGCGATCCGGAGTGGCCGAGCAAGCTGCTGATCGTCGCGCTCACACTGTTGATCCCGATCGTCGGAGCGATCAACGCACTGGGCTGGATGCTGGCCACTCTCGACCGGCTGCGCGCCGGCGAGGAGCGCATGGCGCCGGCAAACCTTGGCTACATCGGCCGCGGCTTTCAACTGTTCGTCGTGCAGCTGGCGTACGGGCTGGCGGTAGCTGCGATTGCGCTTGTGATCTATCTGCCGGCGGTGCTGCTGGCGGTGAGCCAGGGTCGCGGGCAGGCCAACGGCGGTCTGATCGTGCTCGCGCTCTTCTTGAATGTGCTGGCTTTCGGGGTCGCCACCATCGGCTCGCTCGCGGCGACGTTCGCGAGCCCGGCCTACGTGCTGGCGACCGACAGGGGTGGCATCGCAGGTGGCGTGAACGTTCGCGACGTGTGGCAGCGGTCACGGTCGAATCTGACCAACACGCTAATCGCGGGCCTTATGCTGATCGCCGCGAGCTTCGTGAGCTCGCTGGGCTCGATCGTCTGTCTCGTGGGGATCTTTTTCACCGCGGCCTACGCAATCGCGATGCAGGCCTGGATCTACCGAAGCTTCGAGTTGGCTGCCAGGAGCGAATCAGGAGCGTAAAGGAGGACGGACATGTCGGACCTGCCACCGCCGCCGCCGCCGCCCCCGGGAGGGTCGACTCCGCCTCCGCCTCCGCCTCCGCCGCCCGGTGGCGGCTACACGCCACCTCCGCCTCCTCCTCCGCCGCCCGGCGGGGGCTACACGCCGCCTCCGCCTCCTCCGCCGCCTGGCGGCGGTTATCAGCCGCCCCCGCCGCCGCCTCCAGGAGGCGGCTACATGCCGCCCCCGCCACCGCCTCCAGGAGGCGGCTACATGCCGCCGCCGCCACCGCCGGGTGGCGCGTACATGCCAGGCGGCATGCAGTACGCGAGCCAGCGAACCGACGGGCTCGCGATTGCGTCGCTGATCACCGGCATTCTTTCGCTTGTCTGCTGCGTGCTCGGCGTGGTGCTCGGGCCGGCGGCGGCGGTGATGGGCTTCATCTCCCGCGGACGGATCACCGCGAGCAACGGCACGATCGGCGGAGGCGGGCTTGCAATCGGCGGTCTCGTCCTCGGCGTGATCGGCTTCATCGCCGGCGTGGTGTGGATCCTGATCTTCGCCTTCATGAGTAACGCCACCACCACAACGTAACCACGGTCGTTCGGAAAGCGTTGTCTGAAGCCTGGTGTCACAGGCTAAAATCCCCGTGCGCATGTCCAGGGCCAGGCCTAGGGCCAGGCGATCCCGCTACTCCGTCTCACACCGCCTGACCAGGTCGGTTCCGGCGTTGATCGGCGCCGTCCTGCTGGTGGCGATCGTCGTCACGGGCACGGTGGTGTACAGGCGGATCGACGACTTTCTGTCCGCGACCACCGGCAAGGGTCTGACGCTCGGCGCGGTGGTGGAGGCGGTGCAGCCCCAGCCAGGCTCGATCGCTTACAAGCTGGAGCACGGCCAGCAGGTCAGCATCCTGCTGCTCGGAATGGGCGGCTACGAGAACGACGCTCCATTCCTCACCGACTCGATCATGGCGGTGACCATCGATCCCAACTCGCACCGAGTGATGCTCGCGTCGATTCCGCGCGACCTGGTCGTGCACATGAACCTCCAGTCCAATCCGAACAGCATCTGGACGAACAAGATCAACGCGGCGTACGAGGTGCCCTACGTCAGCGTCATCTGCTGCGTCGCGTCGCAGTACCAGGGACGGGACGGCGGCGGTTACGCAGCCGAGCACGAGGTGGGGAAGGTCACTGGCATCACCTTCGACCGCTACATCGCCATCGATTTCGTGGCGTTCCGCGACATGGTCAACGCCCTCGGCGGCGTCGACGTGTGCCTGACGACCAACCTCGACGACTACGACTATCCCAACTACGGGCACGGCTTCATCGCCCTGCACTTCAGGGCCGGATGCCAGCACCTGAATGGTGAGCAGGCACTCGAGATCGCGAGGTCGCGGCACGCGATCGAGCCGCAGCAGTCGTCCGACTTCGGGCGCTCGCGCCGGCAGCAGGACATCATGGAAGCGATCAAGAAGAAAGCGACCACCGTCAACGGGTGGGCGCAGGCGCCGCGGCTGCTGGATGCATTGCAGAAGAACATCCACACCGACATGTCGCTGTCCGACATGAAGGCGATCTACGACTGGGGCAAGAACCTTCCGGACAGCGCGATCATCCGGCTGGCGCTGACCGCGCCCTCGGGCGCCGCCGCGGGCAACTTCCTTTACGGCGGCGACTGCGGGATGGGCCCGTACGCCTCGCAGCTCTGTCCTGAGGACTCGACCTACCGGATGATCCGCCAGTACATCGCATCTGCGTTCGTCGACCAGTCGCTGCTGGCCGAGAGGGCGCCGGTGCAGTTCGCCAACGCTTCGTACACCTACAACGACCTGGCCGATCGGGTCACCACGATGCTCGACCCGCTCGGCCTGCAGCTCGCGAACCCGATCCTGCACGGCAACTCGGCGAGGACGCTGATCCTCGATTACTCCGGCGGACAGTTCCCGAAGACGACCGCATGGCTGGCCAACTACTTCGGCGGCCAGGTGATCGCGGCGACGCCCGCCAGCCCGCAGCCGGCGCGCGGCCAGCAGACGTACGGGATCGTGGTCGTGCTGGGTCACGACTTCGGGGCACGGTGGTTCGCATAAAAATGCACAAGGGGGGCAGGCCGATTCGCAAGGGGGGCAGGCCCCCCTTGCGGGGAACCCCCCACGCCTAGCCACGCATGGCGACCGCTTGCGATGCGGAGTCATGGCTCGGCGAAGCCGAGCCAACCTTGCCACGCTAAGTAACCTTTAAGCGTCACTAAGACTTCTGACCTAGCGGAACGGTTTCGGGCAGGCGACGTGCGCGCCCTGGCGCGCGCCATCACCATGATCGAGCGCCGCGATGCGGGGGTCCGCGAGCTGCAGCAGGCGCTTCGCGACCGCTCACGAAGGCCCTACGTCATCGGTTTCACCGGCGCACCGGGAACGGGCAAATCGACGCTGGTGGACGCGCTGGTCACCCTGCTACGCAAGCGCGACCGTTCGGTGGCGGTCATCGCGGCCGACCCCAACTCGCCGTTCACCGGTGGGGCCATCCTCGGCGACCGCATCCGCATGCAGAGGCACGCGCTCGACCCGAAGGTCTTCATCCGCAGCATGGGCGCGCGCGGGCACCTGGGCGGGCTTTCGCTCGCCACCCGGGAGGCGGTCCGGCTGCTGGGCGCGTTCGGCTTCGACCCGGTGATCCTCGAGACGGTAGGCGTGGGTCAGTCCGAGCTCGAGGTGGCGGCCGTCGCGGACACGACGGTGGTGGTCCTTACCCCGAACCTCGGCGACGGAGTCCAGATGATCAAAGCCGGGATCCTCGAGATCGCCGACGTATTCGTGGTCAACAAGTCCGACCTGGAAGGGCATCAGCGCGTCGCCACCGAGCTGCGGGCGATGTTGTCCCTCGCCGCGAGAGGCCCTGACAAAGGCTGGAAGCAGCCGATCATCGCGACGTCCGCGGCTCGGCAGGAGGGCATCGAGGAGCTGTGGGCAGCCATCGAGTCGCACCGCAAGCACCTGGAAGCCGCCGGCACGGCGGAGGCGCACGCTCAGCAGCGGCTCAAGGACGAGACCGCGGAGGTCGTGGCCGAGATCGCCAGGCAGCGGGCGCGGGCGGTGCTCGCCGATGGCGGCCCCCTGGCCCAGCGCCTGCTCGAGGACGGAACTCCTTACGGAGTCGCGGAGGAGATCCTGAAAGACCTCGGATAATGGAAAACGCCGCATGAAAGGCAGGGCCCGCGATCCGAAACAGGTCTGGCGCGAGGAGTTCGAGTCGAGCCCGACCAGGCGCACCGACGACATCGAGACGTCGACCATCTCCGGGGTCCCGGTCAAGCCGCTCTACACCTCGGACGACCTGCCGGTGCGGGCCGAGGAGATGCCCGGCCAGTACCCGTACACACGGGGAATCCATCCGACTGGTTACCGCGGCCGGCTCTGGACGATGCGGCAGTTCTCCGGGTTCGCGACGGCCGAAGAGACGAACAAGCGCTACAAGTACCTGCTCGCGAACGGCCAGACGGGGCTGTCGGTGGCCTTCGACATGCCCACCCTGATGGGGCAGGATTCCGACGCGCCCACGAGCCGGGGCGAGATCGGCCACTGCGGCGTCGCCATCGACTCCCTCGCCGACATGGAGACGCTGTTCGAGGGCATCCCGCTCGGCGACATCACGACCTCGATGACCATCAACTCTCCCGCGGCGATCCTGCTGTGCATGTACCTGGCGGTCGCCGAGAAGCAGGGAGTGCCCTTCAACAAGCTCGGTGGCACGCTGCAGAACGACATCCTCAAAGAGTTCATAGCGCAGAAGGAGTTCATCTTTCCGCCCGCCCCGTCGATGCGCCTGGTCGTGGACTCCATCGAGTACTGCGCCGCCGAGGTGCCCAAGTGGAACACCATCTCCATCTCCGGCTATCACATCCGCGAGGCCGGCTCGACCGCGGCGCAGGAGCTTGCATTCACGCTCGCGGATGGGATGGCGTACGTCGACGCGTGTATCGAGCGAGGGATGCGCATCGACGATTTCGCATCCAGGCTTTCGTTTTTCTTCGACGCGCATATCGACTTCTTCGAAGAGATCGCCAAGTTCCGCGCGGCGCGCCGCATCTGGGCGCGCTGGATGCGCGAGAAGTACGGCGCGCAGGACGAGCGCTCTTGGAAGCTCAGGTTCCACACGCAGACCGCGGGCGTGTCTCTGACCGCGCAGCAGCCCGAGCTCAACATCGCGCGCACCGCGCTGGAGGCGCTCTCGGCCGTGCTCGGGGGTACGCAGTCGCTGCACACGAACGCGATGGACGAGGTGCTGGCGCTACCGACAGACGACTCGGCGCGAATCGCTCTGCGCACGCAGCAGCTCATCGCGTACGAGACCGGCGTGGTCAACACGATCGATCCGCTCGGCGGCAGCTACTTCGTCGAGTCGCTCACCGACGAGATCGAGCGCCAGGCCGAGGTTTACTTCAAGCGCATCGAGGAGCTGGGCGGCGTGATTCCGGCGATCGAGGCCGGGTTCTTCCAGAAGGAGATCGCGGACGCCTCGTTTCGCTACCAGCAGGAGGTGGAGCAAAAGCGCCGGATCATGGTCGGAGTCAACGAGTTCACGGTTGATGAACAAGCGCCGATCGAGATCCTCCGCATCGATCCGAGGCTCGAAGCCGAACAGGTCGAGCGCGTGCGGGCGGTGCGCGCCAAGCGCGACCAGGCGCGTTTCACGTCGGCCATCAACCGCCTGCGCAAGGCGGCGGCCGGCTCCGACAACCTGATGCCCCACATCCTCGAGGCGGTGAGGGCGTACGCCACCGAGGGCGAAATCATGAACGCGCTCATCGAAGTGTTCGGGGTCTACACCGAAAAGGCGGTCATCTGAGTTGGCCGCCAGAGCGCCGGCGAAACCTGTACGCATCCTGCTCGCCAAGGTCGGCCTCGACGGTCACGACCGGGGCGTGAAGGTCGTCGCCCGCGCGCTGCGCGACGCAGGTTATGAGGTGATCTACACGGGGCTGCGGCAGACGCCCGCGATGGTCGTCGACGCTGCGCTCCAGGAGGACGCGCAGGTGATCGGGCTGTCGCTGCATTCCGGGGCGCACATGACGCTGTTCCCGGCAGTGGTCGACGAGCTCAAAAAGAAAAACGCCACCGACATCATCGTGTTTGGCGGCGGGATCATCCCCGACGACGACATCGAGGAGCTGAAGAAGCAGGGTGTGGCCGAGCTGTTCACGCCGGGCACGCCGCTGAATGAAATTGTCGAGTGGTTGAGGAAGAGGTTTCCGTCCAGCTAGCCCAGGATCACGACTGAGTTGGCGATCTTGTCGTGCCAACCCTGCTTCTTCGGGTCGAACGCCGCCCAGATCAGGCCGATGTAGCAGGGGATGACGCTGAGTACGTAGCCCACATAACGCAGCGCGGCGCGCCCGAAGCCGATGGGCTGGCCTGTGTCCGCGTCCACGACCGCGATCCGGAAGAAGCGCATTCCGCGGGTCGCTCCCATCCCCCAGTAGTAGACGAAGTAGCCGATCGAAATCGTGAACGAGACCAGGTAACTCAGGTAGGTCAGCGGCCCGCCCTGCGACACGTCGAGGGATGAACCTGTGAAGCCCGCAAGCAGCCCGATGAATATGCCCAGTACGATCGAAACGACGATGGTGGCGACGGTGACGATGACGCCGTCGATGATCACCGCCACGAAACGGATCCAGAAGCCGGCGTACGCGATACCTGGGTTGTAACCGAGGCCGCCAAGCGCCGGCGGGGGCGCCGATGCCGGCGGCGCCAGGACTCCCGGCGGCGGAACTGGCGGCGGGATGCTGCCTGGAGGCGGTGGCGGAGGGGGAAGATCAGCCGGCGGCGGCGGGGGAGGCGGAGGGTTCTGCACGCGAGACCCCTACGGGATCTGGAGCACCACCGAGTTGGCCACCTTGTCGTGCCAGCCCTGCTTACGGGCGTCAAAGGCGACCCAGATCCAGCCGATGTAGCAGGCCCAGCTGTTGACGATCGTCATCAGCCAGCGCAGTGCGGCGCGGCCGACTCCGATCGGTGCTCCGGTGGTGGCGTCAACGACGCGGAGATGGAAGAGTCGCATCGCGATCGTCTGGCCGCTGGTGCCCCAGAAGTAGATCTGGTAACCGGCGATCCCGACCGCGACCAGCAGATAGAAGAGGATGAATATCCCGCCGGCGACCCCGGCGGTGGCGTTCTGGGCGTTTTGATCCGAGCTGTTCGCGCTCAGGGCTGCGCCGGAGAGCGCGATCAAGATGAAAAACAGGATCGCCACCGGGATGCCCAGGATGAGGCTGTCGATGAAGCGGGCGATGAACCGGATCCAGAAGCCGGCGTAGGTCGTCTGGACCTGGGGCGGGGCCTGGTACTGCTGCATCGGGGCCGGGGGGTAGCCGGCCGGAGGAGGGCTCTGCATGAGGTTGCGATATCATAGGCACGCCTCTCCAACCTGAGGCGCTGCTATGGGTCGCCAGGCGACTTAAGGACAAGACCTACTGAATGCAACTGAATGCCTCCACCCGCCAGGTCCTCGGCAAGCGCTCGCGCCGGCTGCACCGCGAGGGCAAGCTCGTCGCGGTCGTCTACGGCCACACGGCGGCGCCGACTCCGCTAGTCCTCGACCGGCTCGAGTTCCAGAAGGTGTTCGTCAAATCGGGCAGGACCCACCTGGTCGACCTGGTGGTCGACGGAAGCCGGACCGAGAAGGTGCTCGTACGCGAGATCCAGACGCACCCGCGGCGGCTCGGACCAATTCACGTCGACTTCTACCAGGTCAACCTCGAGGAGAAAATCCGGGTCGAGGTGCCGATCCACCTCGTCGGTGAATCCGCCGCGGTCAAGCGCGGCGACGCCGATGTCCTGCAGCCCATTCATGAGCTCGAGGTCGAGTGCCTCCCGACCGAGATCCCCGAAGCCTTCGAGGTCGACCTGACCCCGCTGGCTGAGATCGACGACGGCATGCGCGTCTCCGAGCTCACCGTGCCCAAGGGCATCACGATCCTCGCGGACCCGGACGAGCTGGTCGTGAAGATCGTGCACAAGCGCGAGCTCAAGATCGAGGAGGAGGTGCCCGCGGCTGAGGGCGCGGTGCCCGCCGAGGGTGAGGCCGCGCCGGCTGAAGGCGCTCCGGCGGAAGGGGAGCAAGCCGAGACCGAAGAATGACACCGCCTCTGGCGGGGTCGGCCCTGGGTGCGTGGTCGCTGTCGTCCGAGGACATCCGGAACATCGCGTTCGTGACCGCCGGCCTGGTCGTATTCATCGTCTTCCTGGTCGCCTCGCGCCTGATCGCGCATCTGATCGCCGAGCAGCTCCGCCACCGCGCTGTCCGCCCAGACATGATCGTGCTGGGCCGCCGCGTCGTTTACGTCGTAGTAATCGGCATCGGCATCACGGCCGCGATCGGCTTCGCGGTCCAGTCCGCCAACGTCACGCTCGTCGGCATCCTGCTGGCCACCGTTGTCGCCGCGCTCGGGGTGCAGGACCTGCTGCGGGACTACGTGTCGGGCTACTACCTGCTGCTGGAGCGACACATTCGCGTCGGTGACCGCATCGTGCTCGACGGGCACACGGGCGAGGTGGTCGAGGTAAAGCTGCGCGTCTCGCTGGTGCGCACCGCGGAGGGCGACCTGCTCGTGGTGCCGAACTCGGAGCTTTTCACGAGGCCAGTGCTCGTGCGCGCCAAGGGATCCCCCGAGGAGCACGCCGCCAAAGAGGCCGACGCGGCTAAGCCGTCAGAGCACCAAGGATGATTCGGTAGAAGTCCTCGCGCTGCTTTCCGATTAGGTCGGATTCCTCGGCGAGCAGCTCCTTCATCGCTTCGATCGCGAGGCCTGGGTGGACGCCGGTCGCGACCTGTGTCGCCAGCGAGCGCAGGTGATAGGTGTGGTCGGGTTTGCTCGACTCGCGGTCGAGCTCGATGTCGACCTTGTCGAGCGGAAGAAAATGACGCCAGCGCGCGACCTCTGATTCGCCGGTCTCCGGCGCGTCGGAGAGGTGGAAGCAGTTGATGCCTCCGAAGATGCCGAAGCGCTCGCGCAATGAGCCAGGCCGCGACTGAGCGATGCGCGTCTCGCCGAGGTCGTAGCGCATGCCTTCGAGAGCCTCGGCCGACGCGGTGATCCGGCCGACCACGAGAGGCAGGGCGGTCATGAAATCAGCCAGCCACGGAAAGAACGGGCGCCCCTGCAGGAAGTCGTAGTGGCTCTCGATCAGGGCTTTGGTCGGCTGGTACCACGTGAGCGCCTCGAGCTTCCACCTGTACTCGGTGCTGAGCCACCGCCACAGGTTGGCGCGGACCGCGAGGCGGTACGACGCGTCCGGCTTGAAGATGACAAGGGCGTCGGCCACCCCCGAATCCTACTGAGCGGTCTTCCTGTCCCGCGGGTTCGGCGTGTAGACCTTGCGTTTCTTCAGCTTGTCCGGCATGTGCACCTGGTCCGCTACGCCGCCCTCGAAATCGTGCGCGTACTTGTAATCGCGCCCGTAACCCATCGAACGCATCAGACCGGTGACCGCGTTGCGCAGATGCAGCGGCACCGGTTCGTTGCCCGTCTCCTGGATGAGCTCACGCGCGGCGCCGTACGAAGTAAGTGCGGAGTTGGACTTCGGCGCGAGCGCGAGGTACAGCGCCGCCTCGGTGAGAGGCAGCACAGCCTCGGGCATGCCGACGAAGTGCGCGGCCTGCTGCGCGGCGATCGCAACCTGCAGCGCCTGCGGGTCCGCCAGCCCTACGTCCTCGGCCGCCGAGATCACGAGGCGCCGCGCCACGAACAGCGGATCCTCACCTGCCTCGAGCATTCGGGCGAGCCAGTAGACCGCCGCGTCGGGGTCGCTGCCTCTCACGCTCTTGATCAAGGCCGAGACGATGTCGTAGTGCTGGTCGCCCGCGCGGTCATAGAGAAGGTGTCGTTGCTGCAGCGCGCGCTCGATGTGCTCGACCGAGATCTCGTCGGAACCGGCGAGGGCGGACGCAGCCTCGAGTCCGTTGAGAGCGACACGCGCATCTCCGCGAGCAGCCTCGAGGAGTGCGTCCATCGCGTCGGCGCCGATCGTCGCATGGAGCTCGCCCAGTCCGCGTTCGGCGACCTGCTTCAGCTCTTCGCGGTCGAGAGCTTCGAGCCTGAACACCCGGCTGCGCGAGAGCAGAGGGGCGATGACCTCGAAGGAAGGGTTCTCCGTGGTGGCCCCGATAAGCGTGACCGTTCCGTTCTCGACGTGGGGCAGGATCGCGTCCTGCTGCGCCTTGTTGAAGCGATGGATTTCGTCGATGAACAGCACCGTGCGCAGTCCCGCGCGCTGATGCACCGCGGCCTCCGCCACCGCTTTGCGCAGGTCGGCGACGCCGGCGGTGACAGCGCTCATCGTCACCATCCGTGCGCTCGTCTCGGTGGAGAGCAGCCCCGCGAGCGTCGTCTTGCCGCTGCCGGGCGGTCCCCAGAGGACGATGCTCGGCAGGTGACCCGACTGGGTCAGCCGGCGCAGCACATCGACCACGCGCCGCTGGCCGACGAGGTCGTCGAACTTCTTGGGGCGCATCCGAGTCGCGAGCGGAGGCGCCGGCCGCACGCCCGCCTCCTGTGGAAAGAGCTCGCCCTGGTCCATCCCAGATCGAATTGTGAACTCGGCGGATACACTACCGCCGAAGTGAAAACCTGCTGGTACTGCGGTTCGGAGATCGACGACAAGGAGCAGTACTGCCACGTCTGCGGTCACAGCCAGTCGGATACGTCGTCGAGCCCGCTTTTCGGCGTGGTCGACCCGGTGACCGGCATCTGGAACAAGAAGTTCGCCGAGGCGCTGATCGGCCAGGAGGCCAACCGCGCCGTCCGTTACCACCGTCCGCTATCGGTGCTTGTGGTCGAGCTCGACCACGCGGAGCACGTTCACAACGAGTTGGGGCAGACCCAGGTCAACGCGCTGCTTGCCGAGCTGGCCGAGGCTCTCGGCCGGGCCATCCGCGACACCGACACGCTCGGCTTCCTCGAAGCCGACAAGTCACCGCACTTCGTGATCATCCTGCCGGAGACGGACGAGCAGGGCGCCACCCTGGCGGCCGACAAGATCCGCCGGTCGGTGGCCGCGCACGACTTCTCTTCGACGGGTGGCCGCTGGCAGCGCATCACGGTCAGCTGCGGCGCGGCGACCATCGATGCGGTGCCCTTGACCTACGACGAGGCGGGCGTGCTCAACCGTCGCGAGTACACGGGCAACCTGCTCCGGGAGGCTTACTACGCGCTCGATCACGGACGCTCCGCGGGCACCAACCGCACGTCCGTCGGCGCGTTCCACAGCTGAGACTGCGTTCCGTACCATCCTGCTGACGTGCTGACGCCCGTCTACGTCATCCGGCACGCCGATGTCGAGAACCCGCACCGAGTCATTTATGGACACCTGCCTGGCTTCCAGCTCAGCGCGCTGGGCCGCCTGCAAGCCGCGGCGCTGGGCGACCGTCTGAGCGAAGCCGGCATCCGCCGCATCGTCCACAGCCCGCTCGACCGTGCGGTCGAGACCGCGCGCATCATCAACTCGCGCTTGCGCGAGCCTGCGGTGCTGGAGATCGACCCGGAGCTACGCGAGGCCGACTTCAGCCGCTACCTGCAGGGTGTGCCGTACTGGCAGATTCCAGTGCGCCGGCCCCTATGGTTCGTGCACAAGACCCGCCGCGGGATCGTCGCCGGCGACGAGTCGTACGACGCGCTCGGTGGGCGCGTGCTCGACGTGGCGAGGCGCGTGGCGCGCGAGCATCCTGGCGAGCCGGTCGCCCTCGTGAGCCACGCGGATCCGATCCAGGCCGCCTGGGTTCTCCTCGACGGCCGCGCGCACAACGAGCGGGAGATGTACCGCAAGGCGGTGGACCGGGCCGGAACGCTGAAGATCGAGCTCGAGGGCGACAAGCCGGTGAGCTGGGAGTACATAAAGCCACCAGAGGTTGCCCGGCCGGCGGACGCGGCCGCATGAGCGGTTTCCCGCGCGGGTTTCTATGGGGCACCGCCAGCGCCGCGCACCAGGTCGAGGGCGACAACAAGAACTGCGACTGGTGGGAATTCGAGCAGCAGCCAGGCAGGATCGCCAACGGCGACAGCTCGCTGATCGCCTGCGATCACTACCACCGCTACCGCGAGGACTTCAAGCTCCTGCGGGAGATGAACCAGAACGCGCACCGGCTCTCGATCGAGTGGTCGCGCATCGAGCCGACGCAGGGAGAGTTCGACTCGCGTCAGATCCGCCACTACCGTGACGTGCTCGGCGAGCTGCGTGAGCAGGGCATCGAGCCCATGGTCACGCTGCACCACTTCTCGAGCCCCTTGTGGTTCTCGAGCAAGGGCGGATGGACCGACCGCGAGTCGGTGCGCGCATTCCTCTCCTTCGTGACGCGCGCGGTGGATGAGCTGGGCGACCTGGTCAACATGTGGTGCACGATCAACGAGCCCAACATCTACGCCACCAACGGATGGCTCACTGGCGAGTTTCCTCCGGGCCGTCAGGGCGACTTTCGCGGCTTCTACAGCGTCGTCTCCAACATGCGCCGGGCGCACGAGCTCGCGTACGTTGCGATCAAGAAGCGGCGACCCGATTCGATGGTCGGCCTGTCGCACCACAAGTTCCTGTTCCTGCCAGCAACCGACAAGCTCCGCGACATTTGGGCAGCACGCGCGGCGCAGGCGACGGTGGATCGATGGCCGACCGGCCCTGGTCGGATGCAGCGCGTCGTCGAAGCCACAAGCGATTACGTCGGGATCGCGCACTACTGGGCGCAGAACGTCGCCTTCGATCCGCGCCGGCCGGGCGATCAGTTCTTGCGAAGGACCAACATTCCCGGAGCACAGATGACCGACATGGGGTGGACGTCTGATCCCGTGCACATGCGCCGTGTGCTCAACGAGGTGAAGTCACTTGGCAAGCCCGTTTTCGTCACCGAGAACGGCATCGGCACCGGCGATGACTCGAGGCGCGCTCGCTACCTGGTCGACGTACTGGCCAACATTCGCGGCGCGATCGCGGACGGCGTCGATGTGCGCGGCTACTTCCACTGGACGAACATGGACAACTTCGAGTGGGCTCGGGGATACGGGGTGAAGTTCGGCCTGATCGAGTGCGACCGGGCGACGCTCGACCGGACCGTCAAGCCAAGCGGCGTGCTGTACGGGCGGATCGCCGCGGCCAACGCCCTACCCGAGCAGCCTACCCCGACCGCCGCGAACTAGACTCTGGCCGTTGAGCGTCAGGAAGGCGGTTTACTTCGGCGCGGCCGTCGGGGCGGGGGCGGTGCTGCTGCTTTCGCTGGCGTGGGGCCTCCAGCACGCCGCGCTCTCGAGCCCTCAGCTCCTGGGGCGGCCGGCTCCGCACCTCGCGATCCAGATGCTCGACGGCGCGCACCTCGACGTGTCCTCCGAACGCGGCCGGCCGGTGGTCCTGAACTTCTGGGCGTCCTGGTGTGGACCCTGCGCCGCCGAGCTGCCGGTGCTCGCCACGGGCGCCGACCGCAACCCGCAGGTCGGGTTCATCGGCGCCGCGATGCAGGACTCTCTCGGTGGGGTTTCGGCTTTCGAGAAAGACCATCCGCATCCGTATCCCACCGGGCTCATCGTCGAAGGCACGTATCAGTCGTACGGTGTCGTCGGGCCGCCAGTCACGGTGTTCATCGATGCGCAAGGCCTGGTGGCCGCGACGTTCAGCGGACCTCTGGACGGCCAGACTCTCGATCACTACCTCGGACTCATCACGGCATGACCACCACGATCAAGTGGGGCGCGGTGATGCTGGTCGTGGCCGCGTGCGTCGGCTATCTCATCTACTCGGCGTCGGGTGGCTCGTCGGAGTACTACCTCACCGTGTCCGAGCTTCGCGCTCAGCCGCAGAGCGGCGACGTACGAGTGGCCGGAGTGGTGCAGAACGACGTCGTGCACGCGGGCGCGCATGTGCAGTTCACAGAAAAGGATTCGACCTCGACGGTTCTTGTCGAGTACACCGGACCGCTGCCCGACATCTTCCAGCCAGGCATCACGGTCGTGGCGGAAGGCAGGCTGGGAGCGGACGGAATCTTCCACGCTCGCAACATCCTGGCCAAGTGCCCCTCTCGGTTCTCGACCACGCCCTACACCCAATGATCCTCGCTGACATCGGAGCAGGAGCACTTCTGGCGGGGCTCGTGCTCGCCTCGTTCTCGACCTTGCTCTCGTTCTGGGCCGGGCGTCGGGAGAACGCGATCATGGTCCAGGTCGGTCGGCGAGCCTTCTACGCCGCCGCGGCCATGGTCCTGCTCGCCGCGGTCGTGCTTGAAACCGCGCTGCTCACTCACGACTTCACGTTGGCCTATGTCGTCGAGCACTCGGATCTCTCGACTCCGACGCCACTGATCGCCGCCGCGTTCTACGGCGGGCAGGAAGGCTCGCTCCTCTACTGGACGATGGTGCTCGGCCTTCTCGGCAGCGCCTCGCTGCTGGCGAGCACGTCGCTCGGCATCCGGCTCACCGCCTACGCCACTGGCGTGATGGCTGCGATCGTCGCCTTCTTCCTGGTCGTGCTCGTCCTGGTGGCCAGCCCGTTCGACGTGCTGTCGATCACCCCGGCCGACGGGCTCGGCCTCAACCCGGTCCTGCGCGACAGCGGCATGCTCATCCATCCGCCGGTCGTGCTTGCCGGCTTCGCTTCGTTCGCGGTGCCGTTCAGCTTCGCCGCCGCCGCGCTGCTGGCCAACCGCGTCGACGCCGCCTGGATCGCGCACACTCGGCGCTTCGCGCTGCTGGCGTGGAGCTTCCAGACGACCGGCCTCGTGCTGGGGATGTGGTGGGCGTACCACGTGCTCGGCTGGGGCGGCTACTGGGGCTGGGATCCGGTGGAGAACGTGGCCCTCATGCCGTGGCTGGCCACCACCGCCTACCTGCACTCGTCCCAGGTGCAGGAGAGGCGTGGGCGGCTGCGTGCCTGGAACTTCGGGCTCGTCATCCTGGCGTTCCTTCTCGTCGTGTTCGGAACGTTCATCGTGCGCAGCGGGGTGGTGCCGTCGGTGCATACCTTCGCGGTGAGCGCGATCGGTCCGTGGTTCCTCGGTTTCCTGGCGGCGTGTCTTGTGTTTTCGGGAGCCCTGCTCGCGTGGCGTGCGGGCGGCCTGAGGAGCGCCGGTGAGCCCGCCGCCACCGTCTCGCGAGAGGGAGCGTTCGCCCTGCAGAACCTTCTTCTCATCGGGGTGGTGGCCGTGGTCTTCTGGGGCACGGTCCTGCCGCTGGTGTCGGGGATGCTCGGCCAGGAGCGCGTGGTCGACGCCACGTATTACGAGCGCGCGGCGGGGCCGCTTCTGGCGGCGCTGCTGGCGCTGATGGCCGCCGGACCGCTGCTGCCGTGGCGCCGCGCCGGGGCGCCTTGGCTCCGAGCCCTCGCCTGGCCCGCCGGCGGCGCATTGGCGACTTTGCTCGGGCTGCTGGCATTTGGCGTCAACTCGCCCCCCGCGCTGATCGCCCTGCCGCTGGCGACCGCGGCCGGGGCGACGTCAGTACTCGAGTACGGCCGCGCCCTGCGCAAGGGACGCCCTCGACTGCTGGTACAGCGGCGCCGCAGGTACGGCGCGTACCTGGCGCACATCGGGCTGGTGGTGGTGGCGGTGGGCATCGCGGCGTCGCATTTCTGGCAGCAGGAGGCTGACGTCACGCTGCATCCGGGACAGCACGCGTCGGTCCTCGGCTCCACGCTCACGTACACAGGAGCCGAACAGCGCCAGCTGGGCGATCACACCGAGCTTGTGGCTGTGATGCGGTTCGGGCAAACGACGCTCGAGCCTGCGCGCGCGACCTACGCCGGGCTCGGCGGCCAGTCGCTCACCCATGTGGCGATCACGACCACGCCGCTGGCCGACGTCTACGTGATCCTCGTCAGCTCCAGCGTCGACGGCTCTGCGTCGTTCAGGATCCTGGTCAACCCGCTCGTCAGCTGGATCTGGGCAGGTGGCGCACTGCTTCTACTTGGCGTCGCTCTTGGCAACCTGGGCGCGAGGCGGCCCGAGATGGTCCCGGCACTGACTCGACCGGCGGTGGCTGCTTCATGGCGCTGATCGTCGCGACGTTGCTTCTGTTCCTCGCGGGCCCGTTCGTGCTGTGGCCGTTGATCCGCACGCCCGAGCAAGACTGATGGCGGCGATCCTCGCGGCCGGCATCACGCACTGGTTTGGATCTGAGCCGGCGCTCGAAGGCGTCGACCTTGTGGTCGAGCGTGGCGACCACGTGGCGGTGCTCGGAGACAACGGCGCGGGCAAGACCACGTTGCTGCGAATCCTCTCGACGGCGATGCAGCCCAGCGCGGGCGCGCTCGAGATCATGGGCCTCGACGCACGACGTGAGAAACGCCGGCTGCGCGCGCGCATCGGCTACCTGTCTCACGCGGCGGGCCTCTATCCGGCACTGACCGCGACCGAGAACCTGGCGTTTTTCTGCGACATGCGAGGTGTCGACCGCACGCGCGTGCCGGAGGCTCTCGAGGCGATGGGTCTGACGCATGTCGCTCGCCGTCGCACCGGTGAGCTCTCGCGTGGCCTGCAGCAGCGGCTCGCCATCGCCCGTGCGACGATCCACGACCCTCTGCTGCTCATCCTCGACGAGCCCGACGCGAGCCTCGACGCCGAGGCCCCGGAGCTGCTCGCGCGCGTCATGCAGAAGCGAACCGTGGTCTTCGCGACTCACGACCAGGCACTGGCCACGCGCCTCGGCCACCGCACCGTGCAGCTGCGCAAGGGGCACGTGATGGGCGCCGGCTCCCGCCTGCACGTGGTGCACTGAGATGAGATCCATCGCCGTGGCGCTGGCCGTGGCCCGCAAAGACCTCGTGTCAGAGTGGCGAACCCGCGAGCTCGTGCCCGCGCTCGCGCAGTTCGTCGTCCTGGCGCTGGTGATCGCGAACTTCGGTTTCCAGATCGACAGCACCACCGCGCCGGCGATCGCGCCGGGCGTGCTGTGGCTTGCGCTCGTGTTCGCGGGGTTGGTCGCATTTGGGCGAGCGTTCACCGCCGAGAAAGAGCAGTCGACGCTGGAGCAGGTCATCCTCACGTCCGCGCCGCCGGCGGCCATCTTCGCGGGCAAGGCCCTGGCGGCAACCGCGCTGCTGGTGTTGTGCGAGGCCGTGCTGCTGCCCGCGCTGGCCCTGTTCTTCGGCACGCCCCTATCGATCCCGCTGATCGCGGCGGTCTTCCTCGCCACCATCGGAATGGCAGCACTGGGCTGCATGTTCGCCGCGATGGTCGCTCAGCTGCGCGCGCGCGAGGTGATGCTGCCGCTGCTCACGCTCCCGCTCTGGATCCCGTTCATCGTCGCGGGCGGGCAGGCGGTGCAGGCGCTGATGGGCGGACAGGCGGCGTATGGGCAGGCGCTGTGGCTCCTGATCGACTTCGACATACTGTTCGTGGTGCTCACCTCGCTCGCCGCTCGTTTCGTGCTGGACGAATGAGTCGGTACCTGGTGGCGGCCGCCGCCGCAGCGGCGCTGATGCTGGTGGCCGCGGCTCTCATCTTTTTGTTTGCACCGACGGACGCGCTCCAGGGTCCGGTGCAGCGGATCTTCTACCTGCACGTGAGCTCCGCCATCGCCGCGTTTGTGAGCTTCGCAGTCGTGGTGGTGGGGAGCGTCGCCTACCTGTGGCGCGAGAGCATTGCCGGTGATCGCGTCGCGCGTGCCGCGGCGCTGGTCGGAGTGGTGTTCACGACCGTGACGCTCGTCATGGGCATGATATGGGCGAAGCCGATCTGGGGCACGTTCTGGACGTGGGACGCGCGCCTCACCTCGACCCTCGTGCTGTGGATCATCTACGCGGGCTACCTGCTCGTCCGGCGCCTCGCCGCGCCCGGCCGCCAGGCTGCGAGGTTCGCGGCCGTGGTCGGGATCTTCGGTTTCGTCGACGTGCCGGTCGTGTACTTCAGCGTGACGTGGTGGCGGACGGTGCATCCTGGGCCGGTGATCTCGACCGACGCGCTGCCTCCGGAGATGCTGTTCACGTTCCTGTTCACGCTGGCGTGCACGCTGGTGCTGGCGGCGGTGATGATCGCGATCCGGTACCGCATCGAGGCTCTCAGCGACGCCCAGCCCGCGGCTCATTACGTGCTCCAGCCCGCGCAGCGATCGACCTGATGAGCTACCTCGTGATCGCCTACGGGTTCGCGACCGTCGTGCTCGGCGGCTACCTCGTTTGGTCGCTCATCCGGCTTCGTGACCTGAGCCGCTGAGCGCCTCGCGAAGTCGCGGCGCCATTCCATACACGATCCGCTCGGTCAGGCCCCACACGACGCTCTCCTCGTGCGCGAGGTAGCGGAAGCGATATGGCGCCCCTGAGACGAGCCACGCACTGTCATCGAGGAGCCTCTCCAGCGGGATCTCGATGACGCCCTCGAGCTCGTGCCGGTCGGGGACGAAGACAGGCACTGGGTCGGGCAGGTGGGCGAGGAAGGGCACCACGGAGAAATTCGTGACGGCGGCGTAGATCGGCTCGCCGGCCCCCAGGGCGACCAGCCGTCCGACGGGAACGCCGATCTCCTCCGCCACCTCGCGCTGGGCGGCTTCCCAGGCCGACTCGCCCGCCCGCACGCCGCCGCCCGGCAGCGCCACCTGGCCCGGATGATCTGGAAGGTCCGCCCGGCGGCGCACAAAAGGAACCTTCCAGGCGCCGTCGCGTTCGAACAGGACGAAGGCCACGGCGGCCGGCCGCGCGCCGCGCCTGAACTCGCCCCAGGCTCCGACCGGGCTGAACAGGTGTTCGATGCCGGCCAGAAAGTCAGTCATTGATGGGGCTCGGGAGCCGGTAAGCTAGGAAACGTAGCTGGAGAAACTCGCACATGATTGATCACACAAGCACCCGAATCGAGCAGCAGGAAACGGCTCTGCGCCGCCAGAACCGGCGCCGGTACGCCTTCCAGCGGATGCTGGAGGCCACCGACCGGGTCCTCTGGCAGCTGGAGGAGATGAACCGGGACGGCGTCAAGAACGTGCCGCCGGTGCTGCGGGCCGAGCTGAAGGAGGCGGTGGAGCTGATGCCCCACCACGTCCGCGAGCCGCTGCGGACCGACGGGCCGGTCCAGGACACGCTGGACAGTCTGTTCGAGATCCAGGAGCGGCTGTTCAAGTGGCGCTACCCCGACTGGGACGACACCGAGCCTGACGAGCTGGAGTTCGCTGACTAGCTAGCCGCCGCTTACGGCGGTCAGGAACAGGTCGGTCGCGAAAGCGGTAAGGAAACCGAGCAGCAGTCCCCACGCAAAGTTGGGCGGCGAGGTGAGCCGGCGTCCCAGGTGGAACAGTTCGTTGAGCACGTACAGCAGCGCTCCCGCGGCGATCGCCAGGAACGCGACGTAGAGGTATTCGGAGCTCGCGAGGTAGCCGATCCACGTGCCGATGAATGTCGGCCCTCCGCCGATCAGGCCGGCCAGGGCCAGGAAGCCCCACGACACCGGCTTCGGGTCGGTCGTCATCGGCGCAGCGATGCCGAAGCCCTCGGTGATGTTGTGCAGCGCAAACCCCACCACCAGCACGCCCGCGAAGGCGATGGCGCCTGTGTGCGCCGACTGGCCGATGGCGAGGCCCTCCGAGAGGTTGTGCAGGCCTAGTCCGGTCGCAATCGCCATGGCGATGTTCCGCGGCGTGGGGGCGTGCGCCTCGTGGCGCAGACGCCCGAATAGGGCGCGGTTGAAGTACACGAGGACCAACAGACCCGCGCCGAGGCCAAGCGCGAAGATGGCCGCCATCAGGACGAAGGGGCCGGGGCCCGTGCCGGCAAGCTCGGAACGCCTCATCGTGTTCGCGAGCGCCTGCTCGATGGGAGCTGCGGCGTGGGTCAGGATGTCCCAGAGGAGGAAAACGAGGATGCCCGTGGCGAAGGCGTTGAGGAAGCCCTGGACCGGCGTCGGCAGGCCACGGAGGCGCGCGATGGGCAGGCCGAGGAAGATGGTGCCGCCTGCGATCGCTCCGAGCAGGACGGCTGTCGCCTGGCTCATGATTCGTTAGTACGTGCAAAAGACACGATTAGACAAGTCTAACGGGGCTCACAAAGAGCCTTCCGAGGTCATCTCCCGCTACCTCGAAGCGATCTACTACATGTGGTCGGAAGGCGAGCCGCTGCGCAGCGCGCGCCTGGCGGACTGGCTCGGCGTGAGCCGGCCGACCGTGACGATCGGACTGCGCCGGATGGCGCGAGATGGGATGGTCCGGCTGACGCGGAGCAAGGAGATCGAGCTCACAGCCGCCGGCATGAAGGCGGCGGAGGCGATCGTGCGCCGCCACCGGATCATGGAGCGATGGCTGACGGACGCGCTGGGCCTCGACTGGGTCACCGCCGACGAGGAGGCCGCCCGCCTCGAGCATGCGGTTTCCGAGGTGGTCGAGCGCCGGCTCTATGAGGCCTTGGGGCGGCCGCGAACGTGCCCTCACGGCAACCCGATCCCGGGCCACTCGAAGGCCGCACCGCGCGAGGTCCGGCTGGCGAGCCTCGGGGCCGGCCACGGGGCGGCGGTCACCCGGGTGTCCGAGGTCGCCGAGCGCGAGGCTCCGCGCCTGCTGGCCTACCTGTTCGATCGCGGGCTGGTGCCGGGTCGAAAGCTGAAGGTGCTGGAGGTCGATGACGTCGGCCGCACGCTACGGGTGCGCGCGGGTGACGGTGAGGTGATCCTGAGCCACGAGACCGCCGGCAAGCTGTGGGTGGTTCCGGTCTAGCCAGATTCAGCCGAGTGCCGGCACTCGCGTTTCATTTGGCGCCAAAAGCAGTGCGAGTGCCGGCACTCGAGAATGGGGCGACTAGGCGGGCTGCGGCTGCGCGCAGAACGCGCACCGCCTGGCACCGATCGGGATCTCGCTCAGGCACTCGGTGCACTTCTTTGTGGTCGGGTCGGCGGGCGGCTCTTTGCGAGCTCGCGCGACAAGCGAGTTGATCGGCAGCACGACGAAGAAATAGATGACCGCGGCCACGATCAGGAAGGCGATCAGAGCGTTGATGAAATCGCCATACAGGAACTTGCTGTTGTTCACCGTGAAGAAAAGGCTCGCGAAGTCGGGCTTGCCGCCCATGGCCGCGATCAGCGGCGTCACCAGGTCCTTCACGAACGCGGTGATGACTGTGCCGAACGCGATTCCGATGACCACGCCGAC
Organism: Candidatus Dormiibacterota bacterium; assembly: GCA_035934385.1. Taxonomy (GTDB): domain Bacteria; phylum Chloroflexota; class Dormibacteria; order Dormibacterales; family Dormibacteraceae; genus CF-118. The sequence continues at coordinate 30,311 of DASYXY010000087.1, read as the reverse complement.
CGCAAGATCGACGACATTGCCCCGAAGCAGAAACGCCTTGAAGCCACTCAACGCCGATGCCTCCTCAACTCGAAACGGACAACACTACCTTGCCGAACTGCTCGGCCGCGTCGAGACGCGTCAAAGCCGCCTGCACATCTGACAACGGATAGATGCTGTCGACTACTGGCCGCATGCCGCGGTCGATGGCCTTGAGCACGGCTTCGAACTCATTCGCGTTGCCCATCGTCGATCCCAGCAGCGAGGCGTGGCGGAAGAACAGACGCGGCATGCTGATCTCGGCCTTCACGCCTGAGGTGGAGCCGCACGTGACCACGCGGCCGCCAAGCGCGAGCGAGCGCATCGACTCATCCATCGTGGCGGGGCCGACGTGTTCGAACACCACGTCGACCCCGTCGCCGGTCGCCTGCCTGACCGCTGCGCTGAAGCCCGCCGAGTCGAACACTGCATCCGCACCGAGCTCCAGCGCGCGCTTGCGCTTGGCCTCGGAGCGGCTCGTGGCGAGCACGCGAGCGCCGATGTGGCGCGCGATCTGGATGGCGGCCACGGCCACACCTGCGCCCGCGCCGATCACGAGCACCGTCTCGTCGGCCTGGAGCCTGGCCCGTGTCGTGAGCATCCGCCACGCTGTGAGGAACGTCAGCGGAAACGCCGCCGCTTCATGCCAGCTCAACGCCTGCGGTTTCGGAAACACGCTGCGCGCGTCGACGTGGAACAGCTCGCACGCGGTGCCGTCGGTGTGCTCGCCGATCACGCCGAAACGCTCGCAGTAAACGTTGTTGCCGGCGCGGCATTGGTCGCACTCCCAACAGCACAGCGTCGGGAAGACGACGACCTCGTCGCCTGGTTTCCATCGCGGATCGTTTGAAGCTTGGATCACCCCGGCCCCGTCAGCTGCGATGACTCGCGGCGGGGTCACGCGCTGCGCGCCGTGCGCGAGCCAGAGGTCGAGGTGATTGATGGACGCCGCCTTGATGGCAACGGCGACATGTCCTGGTTTGGGCTCGGTTGTCGGTAACTCGCGGATCCGGACCCCGGAAGGCCCGGTCGGCTCCTCGTACACGGCCGCCCGGCCCTGGCTCAACACCTCGATCGGTGCTGTGCGCGCAGAGCTCATTTGCGAAACTTAACTGGAACCGCGACCGTTGATCCGGTGGCGGTCCTAGACTGGCCAGTCGCTGTGCGGGTGATTCGAATCTCCATCGTCCTGTTCGCACTCGCTGTTCAGCTGATTGCGGCGGCGCCCGCACAGGCCGGCCAGGCTCTGGCCCCGGGTCAGCGTCAAGGTCACTACAGCCGCTGGTTCTACCCGAGCCAGATGCCTTACGGAGCGCTCGAGACCGGTACCGCCAACCTGCACGAGGCCGCAGCCAGCGGCGCGTTCCTGACGCTCCCTTTCATGGGCGCGCACTACGTCACGGCACTGTTCGACCACTGCTATCCCAACTACCAGGCCAACGGCCGGCTGTGTCGGTGGGACGGCGAGGTGGTCTCGAAGTCGGTCGGCGGTCCAGATCCCGGGTTTGACTGGGGCTACGCGCAAACGCCGGGCCAGCACGACTACCTCTACTACGACGGACACGATGGCTACGACTACGGGCTGTACTACGAGCCTGTGGCCGCGGCGGCACCCGGCCGCGTCAGGCTGGCCGGCTGGGTGGTGCCGTCGTGCCACACGTGCCTCAGCGGCCTGACGATCGAGATCACGCACGGCAATGGACTCCTGACGTACTACGGGCACCTTTCGCGCATCGACGTTGGGGTTGGCCAGTGGGTCGAGCGAGGACAGGTCATCGGCCTGTCGGGGATGACGGGCAATACCACCGGGCCGCACCTGCACTTCGGTGTTTATTACGTCAACGGTGCCGGTCCGGTGGATCCGTACGGCTGGGCCGGCTCGTTTCCCGATCCGTGGCCCAAGGATGTCGGCAACCTGTGGCTTGGCGGCGCCCCCCGATTCGCCAACGTTCCGCTGCCTCAGGCCGCCGTGGCGGTGGGTCGCGATCCTCACGACCCGACCGCGATCTCCGTGTCGTGGCACAGCCCGGGTGCGGGCAATGTCTACCAGGTGCAGTACGTGACGCAGGACGGGGTGATGGGCGACCTGCTCACGTCGAGGGTCGCGGGGACGGCTTGGTTCACCGGCGAGCCGGGTCGCACGTACTGGTTCTGGGTGACGGCGAGGACGAATCTCGGCTGGACCGACGCCAACTCATCGCCTTCGATCACGCTGCCGGGCTTCGAGCCGAAACAAGCGCAGTAGGGCTGCGCCCGGACACGTTCTCACGCGCCGATAGACTTATCCGTCTTGATCGCCGAAGCCTTGAAGGGCAAGACCATCCTGGTCACGGGCACGACCGGTTTCCTCGGCAAGTCGATCGTCGAGAAGACCCTCCGCGCGATCCCCGAGGTGGGCCGCATCAACCTCGCGATCCGCTCGAGCGCGCGGCGCCCGGCGGCGGAGAGGCTCGAGCGTGAGGTGCTGTCGAGCCCCGCGTTCAAACGCCTCAAGGACGAGCTTGGCGAGGACGCTTTCGCGCGCCTGGCCGCGGAGAAGCTTTCGGTACTGGAGATCGACCTCGGCGCCGACGGGCTCGGCCTGACCGACGCGGGTCGCGCCGAGCTGGCGCGATGCGACATCGTGATCCATTCGGCGGCGGCGGTGGAGTTCGACAACCCGGCCGACCTGTCGGCGCAAACCAACCTTCTCGGCGCCGCCCGCATGGTCAACGCCGTGCGCGACACGGGCAAGAGGCCGCACCTCGTGCACGTCTCGACGGCGTTCGTCGGCGGGCTGATTCGCGGCCTGGTGCGCGAAGAGATGCCGCTCGACCCAGGTCTCAACTGGCGACACGAGGCCGAGGTGCTGGCGGGGCTGCGAGGCCCGGTCGAGGAGGAGTCGCGGAGGCCCGAGGTGCTGGGCAAGCTGCGGCGCGAGGCGCGGTCGCGCGTAGGCCCCGCCGGCACACCGGCGATGGCGCGCGCCACCGAGCGGCTGCGCGAGAAATGGGTGAAGGACCGGCTTGTCGAGCGCGGGCGCGTGCACGCCAACGCGATGGGCTTCAGCGACATCTACTCCTTCACGAAGGCGATGGCCGAGCACGCGGTGGTCGAGCTGCACGGCGATGTACCGCTCTCGATAGTGCGGCCTTCGATCATCGAGAGCGCACTGGCGGAGCCGTTTCCGGGTTGGCTCGAGGGCTTCCGCATGGCCGAGCCGATCATCCTCGCGTTCGGGCGCGGCATCCTGCAGGACTTCTCCGGCCTGCCGGACTCGGTGCTCGACATCATCCCCGTCGACTTCGTCGTCAACGCGGTGCTGGCGGTGGCCGCGAGCCCCCCGCCCGATGCCAAGCCGCGGGTCTACCACGTGGCATCCGGCAGCCGGAATCCGCTGCGGTACCGCCGGTTTCCCGACATCGGCCGCGAGTATTTCGGCGAGAAACCGCTGCGCGACCGCCACGGCCAGGCGATCGGGGCGCCCACGTGGACGTATCCGACGCGGTCGGAGCTGACCGCCCGCGCCCGGACGGCGCTGCGTTTCACAGAGGTCGCTCAGTGGCTGGTGGAGCGGCTGCCGCTGGGCGCCGACGCCGCGCCGCTGTCCGACAACCTGAACGCGGAGCGCGAGCGGCTCGAGCGCGGCCTGTCCCTGATCCAGCTGTACGGCGTGTACACCGAGGTGGACTGCATCTTCGACACCCGCCATCTCATGTCGGTCTGGGGCACGCTCTCGTCCGACGAGCAGAAGACGTTTCCGTTCGACCCCGCGCTGTACTCGTGGGACCACTACATGAAAGACGTGCACATCCCGACCGTGCTGCGCATGTCCCGGCAGGAAACTGCGGCGCGCCGGGGAAAACAGCCCACCGGCTCGACACTCGTGAAGGCCGCCGGCGACTCGGTGCGGTCGGCGATCGAGCGGCGCAGCGGCCGGTCGGACGTGCTGGCCGTGTTCGACGTCGACGGGACGCTTGTCGAGACAAACGTCGTCGAGTACTTCCTGTGGATGCGGCTGCGCGCGCAGCCACTCGAGGACTGGCCGGCGTTCATGGCCCAGATGCTGCGCGAGGCGCCGCGGTGGCTCTACCTGGAGCGTCGATCGCGAGCCGAGTTCCAGCGGTCGTTCTACCGGCAGTACGACGGACTCGATTACGAGGTGATGCGGCGGCTCGGGTGCGAAGCGTTGAACGCCGTCACCCTCCGTCGGGTGTATCCCGAGGGCATGCGCCGCATCCGCGAGCACAAGCGCGCGGGGCATCACGTCCTGCTTCTAACGGGAGCGCTGGACGTGGTGGTCGAGCCGCTGGCCGAGCTCCTCGAGGTCGAGGTCGACTGCGCGCATCTGCTCGAGAGAGACGGCCGGATGACGGGCGACCTGCAGTCGCCACCGCCCGCGGGTGAGGCACGGGCGACGCTTCTCGAAGAGTACGCAGCGAGTCACGGGCTGGTCCTGTCGGAGAGCTTCGCTTACGCGGACTCGCTGTCCGACCTGCCGATGCTGGAGCTGGCAGGCACGCCGGTCGTCGTCAACCCGGACGCGCGCCTGTCGCAGGTAGCGGGCCAGCGAGGCTGGCGCGTGGAGCGCTGGCGGATGGCGCCGGGCAACTGGCGGCCGCCGATGCCCGACCCGCGATCGCCTGAATACCGCGAGGCGGTGAGGCGCTAGGTGCTGGCGCTCACGTATCACCGGTCGGTGCCTGCCTTCGCGCTGGTGCGCGCCTCGGGCGGCAACCCCCAGGTGGCGACCTCGGCGTTGTCGATGCTGCATTTCGGCGATGTGCCGGAGCCGGAGCTTCCGACCGCGGGCTGGATGCGGGTCCTGCCGTCCCTGTCCGGAATCTGTGGCTCAGACCTGGCCGCCATCGGCGGGCACGCCTCGCTGTACCTCGATCCCCTGATCTCGTATCCGTTCGTTCCCGGGCATGAGGTCGTTGGCGTTCTCGAGGATGGGAGCCGCGTGGTCATCGAGCCGGCGCTCGGCTGCGTCGTGCGCGGCATCGAGCCGCTGTGCTCGCGATGCGCGGAGGGGCGGCCGGGCCTCTGCTACAACGCGACCGAGGGGCCGATCGAGGTCGGCTTGCAGACGGGCTACTGCGCGAGCACCGGCGGGGGATGGGGTGAGGTGCTGGTAGCGCATCCATCGCAGGTGCACCCGGTGCCGGACTCGCTCTCCGATGAGGCGGCGGTGTTGATCGAGCCGTTCGCTTGCTGCGTGCACGCGGCGCTGCGTGGAGCGGCGACGAAGTCAGACGTGGCGATCGTCGTCGGCGCCGGCACGATCGGCCTGCTGACCCTCGCGGCGGTGAAGATGTTCACGCCGCCGAAGCGCTTGATCGCGGTCGCCAAGCATCCGGCGCAGCGCGACCTCGCGCTGGCGCTCGGAGCCGACGCGGTGATCGCGCCGGGCGACGCCTTTCAGCGCATTCGCTTCGCCACGGCCGCGCGCCGGCTCGACGGCGTGGACCGATCCCTCCTGCTCGGCGGCGCCGACATCACCTTCGAATGCGTCGGTCGCGCGGACTCTCTGAGCGACGCGGTCCGGTTCACGCGCGAGGGCGGTGTCGTCGTGGCCGTCGGGATGCCTGGCGACGAGCGCGTCGACTGGGCAGCGATCTGGCAGCGCGAGCTCACCGTGATGGGCGCGTATGCGTACGGCGCCGAGCCGAAGCGCAAAGGCCGTCGCACGTTCGAGCTGGCGCTCGAAGCAGCACCGGAGCTGCACCTGGAGCGCCTTGTCGGTCCGCTGTTTTCGCTGGGCGACTACCGCGACGGCATCACATATGCGATGAGCGCCGGCAGGCTCGGCGCCGTGAAGGTCGCGTTTGATCTGCGAGGATTACGGGCTTAGTGGCGCGGCCAGGAGCAGTAATCGAGGTCGATCGCAACACGCCGCCGGTGCTGTTCCACTACGGCGAGGGCGTGCGGCTCGAGCGACTGCCGCTGGGCTCGCGCATCGTCTACCCGCCGGACCCGCTGGACCCGATCGCGCATCCCGAACGGGCGATCAAGCGGGCCCTGGGCAAACCGCTGGACGACGACCCGCTGAAGTCGTTGCTGCGGCGCGGCATGAAGCTGACGATCGCGTTCGACGACCTGTCGCTGCCGCTGCCGCCGATGGCCGCTCCGGACGTGCGGCAGCTCGTCATGGAAGAGGTCGTCGACATGGCTGCGGAAGCGGGCGTCGAGGACATCCACATCATCGCCGCGCTCGGCCTGCACCGGCGCATGACCGCCGACGAGGTGAGGCACATCGTCGGCGATCGGATCTTCTCGACCTTCTGGCCGGATCGGCTCTACCAGCACGACGGCGAGGACCCCGACGAGAACGTGTACATCGGCAAGACCGCCCAGGCCGAGGAAGTGACGCTCAACAAACGCGCCGCGGAGTCGGACCTGGTCATCTACGTGAACCTCACCCTGGTGCCGATGGACGGCGGCCACAAGTCGATGGCCACCGGGCTCGCGACGTACCGCGGCATCCGCGCGCACCACAACGTCAAGACACTCCTGGGATCGCGGTCGTACATGAACCCGCCAGACTCCGCTCTGCACCATTCATGCATCCGCCAGGGCCAGTTGATCGAGGACACAGTGCGTGTGTTCCACATCGAGACGACCGTCAACAACCACGCGTTTCCGTCAATTGCGTCGTTCATGCAGAAACGCGAGACCGACTGGACGCCGCAGGACCAGGCGATGTTTCTGGCGATGAAGCAGATGACGGACATCGCGCCGCCGGCATTCAAGCGAAACATCTTTCATGCGATGCGCGCGCCGTATGGGCTGACGTCGGTGAACGCCGGCCAGGTCGACGCGGTGCACGAGAAGACCCTCGATGCGGTGCGCAACCAGATCTCCGTGCCGGTCGAGGGCCAGACGGACATCGTGACGATGGGCGTGCCCTACCTCGGCCCGTACAACATCAACGCGCCGATGAACCCGGTGCTCGTGGTGTGCATGGGCGCCGGATACCTGTTCAACCTGTACAGGGGCAAACCGGTGCTGCGCAAGGGCGGGGTGCTGATCTTCGAGCATCCGTGTAGGTACGAATTCGACGCCGTGCAGCACCCGAGCTACATCGACTTCTACGACGAGGTGCTGGCCGACACGACTGATCCGCTCGAGATCGAGTCGAGGTACGAGGTGCGGTTCGCGGAAGACCCATGGTTCAGGCAGCTTTACCGCAAGTCGAACGCCTACCACGGCGCCCACCCGTTCTATGCGTGGTACTGGGCCGCCTTCGCGATGGAGTACGCCGGCGACATCATCGTCGTCGGAGGCGAGCGCGAAGTGGTTCACCGCCTCGGCTTCAAGGCCGCGTCCACCCTTGAGGACGCGCTCGAGATGGCCGAGCAAACGGTCGGACGCCACCCGAGCATCACCCACCTCCGCGTGCCGCCGATCATGCTCTGCGACGTGCAGTAGGGAGTAACGCCGGCCGGTAAACCTACTGGACCCGACAACTCGAGTTCAGGAGGGATTGCGAATGAGGTCGATACGAGGCTTCGCGGCCGGCCTCACGTGCGCAGCGGCGATCGCGCTGTTCACGGCCACGCCGGCTTTTGCGCTGATTACCCCGACAACCGGTCAGCCTGGCGCGCCGAACAACACCTGCGGGCCCGCCAACCCGACAACGCCGGGCAACGCGGTCAACGCGGCGGGTTCCGTATTCAACCCCAACGGCCAGGCCGGGACCGTGTACGCCGGCAACGCAGGCACGGCCTCTGCCGCCAACGCGAACAGCGCGGCGGCCGTGTCTCAGTACGACACCGCCTGCGTCAGACTCAGCCACTAGCAACTACCACACCCAGGGGCGGTCCGCGATCGCGCGGGCCGTCCCTGCTTCCGGGTAACCTGACCGCGTGGCCACCAAGCCCTGGTATTCAGGCGAGCGCGGCGTCACCCAGCTGACCGAAACCATCGGCGGCCTCGTCAGAGACGTCCGACGCGTGCGTCGCGCCTGGCACTGGGACACGCCCAGGCCTCACTCCTGGCCCGAACGCGGCGCCGTCGTGCCGGCGCCTGAGTCAGATCTCGGTTGGGCCAGGCAAGAACCGGTACGAACGATCCGCTACCTCATCCAGCACGCCTTGCTTCTGCCTTTCACCGAGGTCATGTCACACCCAAGGGTCGAAGGCAGGGAGTGGGTCAAGGAGCTCGACCGCCCCGTCATCTTTGCGGCCAATCATTCGAGCCACGCGGACACATCGCTCATCCTCCACGCGCTTACCGATACGGCGCGCGATCACACGGTGGTCGCCGCCGCCGCCGACTACTGGTTCAAGCGCCCGCTGATGGGCAACATCGTGAGCCTGTTCCTCAACACGTTTCCCTTCTCACGCACGGGCGGCGCGCAGGGCCAGCTGCACGCCTCGAGCACGCTGCTGAAGTCGGGCTGGAACCTCGTCCTGTTTCCCGAGGGCTCGCGATCTCAGGACGGACGGATCCATGAATTCAAGCCGGGCGTCGGGCACCTGGCCAACGAAACGCGAACGCCCGTGGTGCCGGTGCACATCCGGGGAGCGCAGCGCATCATGCCCAAAGGCCAGAAGCTGCCGCTGCCCGCCCCGGCGCGGGTCCGCATCGGCAAGCCCATGACGGCCAGGGCCGGCGAAGGTTCGCGCCAGTTCACCGCCCGCGTGGAGGAGGCTGTGCGCACGCTGGCCGAGACCGCGAGGTCGGAGGATCTGCAGGGTTCGTGGATCGAGCGATGGCGCGCGTCCAAGCCGCGTGAGCTCGTCTACGGAGAAGACTGAACGAGAAACACCGGGTGGTCCGGCGCGATCCTTCGCAGCTCCGACTCAGGTGAGTCCGCCTTGACGCCGCCGAAGAACACGCCAACCTCGAAGAACCACTTCTTGAGATAGGCGCGCAGGATCGGCACGCGGTCGTTTTCGGGAACCTCGCTCACGCGGATCGGCTCAGCCTTCGACCCGAGCCACAGCTCTCCTTCGTGCGACACCCGGATGTTGCGCACCCAATGGGTGTGGCCGCGAGGTGCGACGAGGTAGCGTCTGCCTTCGAAGGTAAGCAGGTTCACCGGCGATGATCGCCACTCGCCCGACTTGCGTCCGCGGACGCGCAGTACGCGCGAACCCCACACCGACACTCCCGCGCGCGTCATCAGCGCTACGAACGGGTTGAACACGGTGCGAGTGAACCAGTCGGGCTTGATGTAGCGGTCGCTCATGCCGCCTTCCAGGTGCGCGCGTCGTAGCGCCAGAACGCCGGCAAGGCAACCACCGCGAGTGCGCAACCCACAACACACAAGATCCCGCCTGACACGACTGAGAACCGTACCGAAAACAGCGAGGCCACGACCCCCGACTCGAAGTTGCCGAGCAGGGGTCCGCTCGAAAATGACAGCAGCTCGATCGACGCCAAACGGCCGCGCAGTGAGTCCGGGATCGTCTGGTTCCAGATCACGTTGCGGAAGATGCCGCTCATCATGTCCGCCGCGCCCGCGGCCACGAGGCACAGCAACGCCACCGCCAGCGATGGCGCGAACCCGAACCCGATGATCGCGAATCCCCACAACGTCGCCGCGACGACCACTGCCCTGCCGTGCCGGTGCACGTTGCGCGTCCAACCGCTCGTCGCCGAGAAAAGGAATGAGCCGACGGCGACGGCCGCGTAGAGGAGGCCAAGCACCTTCGCACCGCCGTAGCCGGTCGCAATCGCCGGGAACAGGGCGATGGGCATGCCGAAGAACATCGCAACGATGTCGACGATGTAGGTGCCCATCAGCTCTGGACGCGAACGCGCGTAGCGCAGGCCTTCGGCGATCCGCCGGATGCTGGGTCGCTCTGCGTCAGCCGGAGGCGGCACTGCCTTCATCAGCCAGAGGCAAGCCAGGCCGACGACGAATGTCGCGAGGTCCACCAGGTAGGCAACCGGCAAGCCCGCGATCGCGATGATCACCCCCGCCAGCGCGGGTCCCGCGATCATCCCCAATGTCGATCGCATGCTTCCCAGCGCCGCCGCCGCGGCCAGCTCGTCGCGATCGACCAACCGGGGCAACAACGCCGCGAGCGACGGTGTCTGCATCGCGTCGAGCGCCCCCTGCAGCGAAACGATCACGAATACCAGCCAGATGATCGGGTGCGACAGGAGCGAGTTGCCGAACAGGATCAGGCTGCCCACCATCAGCGCCGCCTCGGACATCAGCACCATCAACCGCCGGTCGAGCGCGTCGGCGAGAGCACCGCCGAGCAACGCGAAGGTCAAGAGTGCCGCCAGTTCTGCCACCCCGAGCAGGCCGACGGCAAGCGTGCTGTGGGTCGTCGTGAATACCTGGTACGGCACCGCGACGAATGTGATCTGGTTGCCGAAAAAAGACACGAACCGGCCGATGTAGAGCAGTCGGTAGTCGCGATGGCGCCGCAGCGGTGTGATGTCGACGGTGGCGAGTCGGATCAGCTCGCGGAAATTCGCTGGAGTGGGGAAGGCCATTCGACTCTGTAGACTGTGCCGGATTTGGGCAAGCAGCGAGGTCCGCGACGCGGCACCAGGACGCCGAAGGCGCGACGCACCGCAGCCGCGGACAGTGACCAGAAAGAACAGGCGGTCGTCATGGATGCGACCGTCTCGCAAGCTCTCCCCAACGCGATGTTCGAGGTGGAGCTCGAGAACGGGCACAAGCTCATCGCCTACGCCGCGGGTCGCATGCGTCGCTACTTCATTCGCATCACGCCGGGCGACCGCATACGCGTCGAGCTATCGCCCTACGACCTGACGCGCGGCCGCATCGTCTACCGCTACCGCGAGTAGCGGCGCATTGCCGCCCGACAGCCTCCTCCAGGCGCTCGCCGCGGCACGCATCTTCGACCTCGAGCAACCTCGCCACCAGCGCATGCCGGTGCATCCGGCTCATCAGCCGGGCTTCAACTACTTCCTGCACCGCCAGCACGGCCGCGGCGTGCCCGAGCCGCCTCCGCGCACCAGCGCGTCAGGCGTGCTGGTCATGCCCGAGCACACGGGCACTCACATTGACGCGCTGTGCCACCAGGCCGAGGACCTCAAGCTCCACGGCGGAATCGACGTCAACAGCGGCGTGATGAGCGCGAGCGGCTTCAGCGTGCTCGGCATCGAGACGATGGCGCCGCTGGTGGCGCGAGGCGTGCTGCTCGACGTCGCGGGCAAGCAGACGCTTCCTCCGGGTCATCTCATCTCCGCCGAGGAGCTGCAACGCGCCGCCACTGTCGAGGTCGGCGAAGGCGACGTGGTCCTGGTGCGGACGGGCTTCGGCGCGCTGTGGGACAGGCCGAAGGAGTACATGAAGTCCGCAGGCGTCAGCTCAGGCGGCTCGCAGTGGCTGGCAGACCTCAAGGTCAGGGCGGTCGGCGCCGACAACATGGCCTTCGACACGAGCGACAGCTTCGACAAGGAGCTCGGGTTCACACTTCCGGGCCACGTCCTGCTGCTCGTGCGCGCCGGCATACCGATCATCGAGAACCTCAACCTCGAGGAGCTCGCCGCCGCCGGCGTCCACGAGTTCGTGTTCGTCTGCCTTCCGCTGAAGATGCAGGGAGTGACCGGCAGCCCGGTCCGCCCGATCGGGATCGCCTAGCCGACAAAAGAAAACCCGCCAGTGCATTCACTGGCGGGCAATTTGCTCGCTTGTCGCACGCGAGTGCATGCACTCGCGGTGGAAGGGGCCGCTAGCGCCTACCCACCGTCTGGTAACAGTCCAGACAGTAAACCGGGCGCGTCCCGGTCGGCACGAACGGCACCTGCGTCGGCTTGCCGCAGTTCGAGCAGATCACGTCGTGCATCACGCGCGAGCGCCCATTGCCGTCCGAAGCCCTGCGTGCCGCCCGGCACTCTGGGCAACGCCGGGGCTCGTTCTGGAGGCCCCTCGACTGGTAGAACTCCTGCTCCCCTGCCGTGAAGAGGAACTCCCGACCGCAGTCACGGCACGTCAACGTCCGATCCACGAAGCTCACCGTCTGGCCTCCCTCGAATGGTTTTCCCGCTCAGAGGCCGCGGCGGTTGCGGACCGTCCTACCCCCTCCGAGTTGCGGTTCGGGATTCTAACTCCGATAACCGCACTTTGGAAAACTGGTCTTAACCGGCCCTTACGGTGCTTGACCCGAGTTAGGCGGGAACCTCTGTTCGCTCTTCGCGCTCACTCTCGTCCAACGGCGCCGCGTCGCCGAAACCGCCCACCTGGGGAGCGTTCGTGAGCGGCACCTCCTTCATGAAAACGGTCGAGATCAACGCCGCGATCAGGATCAGCCCCGCGAAGAAGTAGATGTCGTGCAGCGTGCTCGCCAGCGCCGTGCGAATGGCCACGACGAACTGGTCTGGCAGCTTGTGCAGCAGTACCGGGTCCAGGATCGAGTTGGCCGAACCGCCTTTCGGCAGGCTCGCCACCACCTGCGGGGGGAGGTGCAGCGCGGCGACCTGAGTCTTCAGGTAATCAGGAAGCCGGTTGGCCAGCACCGTGCCCAGGATCGCGGAGCCGACGGTGCCGCCGAGGTTGCGCCAGAACTGGATCTGCGACGACGCGACGCCCATGTACTGGCGGGGCAGAGCAGTCTGCACGGCTGTGAGGTACAGCGGGAACGTGACGCCGATACCTAGTCCAACGACGATCAGCGCGCCCACAACATGCCACTGCGGCACCCCAGGCTCGACCTGGGCCAGAAGGTACATCCCGAGCATCATCACGAGCACACCCAGCGTTCCCAGGAATCGGTAGTACTTGATCCGCCGCATCACGAAGCCGGTGACGGTCGACGCGCCAAGCAGGCCGAACATCATCGGCGTGATCAGCGCGCCGGAGTTGGTCGCGGAGATCCCCAGCACACCCTGGAACACCAGCGGCGTGAACAGGATCGAGCCGAACATGCCGAACGCGGTCAGAAAGCCGACCACCATCGACACCGAGAACGTGGAGTTCCTGAACAGCTGCAGCGGCACGATCGGCTGCTCGACGCGCGACTCGGCGACGATGAATGCGAGCAGCATCACCGCCGACAGCGCGAGCAGGCCGAGCACCTCAGGCGAGGTCCAGGAGTGGTCGCGGGTGATGGTCAGGCCGATCAGGAGCGGCACCACGGCGCCCGCCAACGTGAACGCACCGATGAAGTCGATGCTGCGCCACGAGGCCTTCGAACGCACAAAGGGAAGGCCCAGCAGCACCACTGCCACGGCGATGATGCCGACCGGGATGTTCACCTCGAACACCCAGCGCCAGCCCCAGTGGTCTGTGATCCAGCCGCCGGCCGTCGGGCCGACGATCGAGCTCAACCCGAAGACGCCGCCGAACAGGCCGGCAAGGCGGCCACGCTGCGCTGGCGGGAACAGGTCGCCGATGACTGTGAACACGGTCGCGAACAACACACCACCGAAAATGCCCTGCACTCCGCGTGCCACGATCAGCTGCGTCATGTCCTGCGCGAGCCCGCAAAGCGCGGACATGACGACGAAGCCGATCATGCCGACGAGGAGAAACGGCTTGCGCCCGAACAGGTCGCCGAGCTTGCCCGCGATGGGCGTCATGGTCGTGGAGGTGACCAGGTAGGCCGTCGTCACCCACGCCAGGCGGTCCAATCCGTTGAGGTCGGCGACGATGCGGGGGATGGCGGTGCCGACGATCGTCTGGTCGAGCGCGGCAAGCAACAGTGCCAGCGCTGTGCCGGCTGTGGCCAGAATCACTCTCGATCGCGAAAGTCCTTGCGTGATCATTTCCCCAGTTCCTTCCTGGCGCTCTCCACCAGCAACAGGCACAGGTGTCGAAGCTGCGCCAAGTCTTCCTTGCTGAATCCTTTGACGATCTCGAACTGCCGCTCCAGGCCCTCTTTCCAGATGGCCTCGATGCGCTCCTTGCCCGCCTCCGTGAGCGTCGCTTTGACAGATCGACGGTCGTCCGGGTCGGGCACGCGCTCCACCAGCCCGTCGCGCTCGAGGTTGTCCACGAGGCCGGTGATGTTGCGGGGGGTGGTGTCGAGGTCCTCGGCCATCTCGCCGAGGGGCGTTGCGCCGCATCGAAACAGCCGGAACATGACCGAGAGCCTGCCCTCCGTGAGGCCGTGCACCTCCGCCCACTTGTCCTGCAAGTGGTGCAGGGTCTTGCCCGCCATCCGCAGCGCGGCCAGCGCCTCGACGGCGTCCGTGTCGAGCTTCAGGTTGCCGACGAGGTTGCGCATGCCGGCGTTGTAGAGGCGACCCTGCTCATCGCGGGCCAGCTCGAACTTGACGTCCCTCAAAATGGTGTCCCTCATAGTGAAGTCCTTCAATGTTACCCCATTCAGGTTGAAGTTATTCAGCTGAACCCGAGAACCTATGGTGGGGAAGTGATCGTCGACGCCCACCTCGACATCGCCTGGAACGCGATCTCGGCTGGGCGCGGCTTCCTCGGCGAGCCGGCGCTCGGTTACGTGGTCAGCCGGTCGAGCCTGGTGAGGGGTGGGGTTGGCCTGGTCTTCGCCACGCTTTACACCGCTCCCGCGCGCGCCCGCCGCTCGATGCGCACGAAGTTCGTCTACGGGAACGCGCGCGAGGCCGGACTCATGGCGACGGCCGAGGTGAACTACTACCGCAGCTGCGACCTGCCGTTGATCCGCGATCGCGAGGAGCTCGAACGCTATGTCCGCGATTGGCGACGCGGCCGGCTGGCCGCCGTCCTTCTGATGGAGGGTGCCGACCCCGTCGAGTCGCCGGCTCGCCTGGGCGCCTGGGTCGACCGCGGGGTTCGGATCATCGGACCGGCGTGGGGCAGAACCCGCTACAGCGGCGGAACCCACGCGCCGGGCGGCCTTACCGAGCTCGGCGTGCAGCTGCTGAAGGCGATGCGGCGCAGGAACGTCATCCTGGACATCAGCCACATGGCCGACCGCGCGGTCGCCGACGCGTTCGAGCTCTGGCGCGGACCCATCATGTCGTCACACAGCAACTCCCGCGAGCTCGTGCCCGCCGACCGGCAGATCACCGACGCGACGGCCGCCGAGATCGCGCGCCGGGGCGGCATTCTGGGGATCAGCTTCTACGAGCACCACCTGCGGGCGAGCGGCCACGGGACCCTGGACGACATCGTCCGCCACGCTGTTCATCTCGCTCGCGCGGCCGGCGGCCCCGAACATGTCGGCCTCGGCTCGGACCTCGACGGGGGCTTCGACGCCGAACACTCGGCGATGCAGGACACCAGGCAGTTCGGCGAGCTCGCGACCAAGTTGCGCAAGCAGTTCAGAGCTTCTGAGGTCGAGGGGATCATGGGCACGAACTGGCTGCGCTTCTTGGGTGATTCCCTCCCCCTCCAGGGGGAGGGTTAGGGTTGGGGGCTGCCGACTAAAGTGAGTCGACCAGCTTCTTCGCGCTCAGGAACGCGAAGCCCATGCCGTGACCGTTGTAGCCGGCCGACACGAAAACGTGCGGCATCCCTTCGACCGGCCCGACGATCGGTAGGCCGTCGTCCGTGAAACCCATCGTCCCCGCCCAGCGATGCGTCACCGGTGTGTCCGCACCGAGCTCCCCTCGCGCGAATGTTTCAATCCGCTCCTGGATCGCCGTGGTCGGCTTGTCGTCGAAGGTCTCCTCCGACTCCATGGATGTGTTGCGCCAGCCGCCGATCAGGAGCACGCCGGACGTCAGCTGGCGCCAGTACCGGTAGCCGAAATCGGAGTAGGTCGGCTTCTCTGCAACGACCTTTTCCGTTGGCGCCATGGCGAGCATCTGCGCCCGTCGGGGCGAGATCTTCACCGACGGAGCCAGCAGGGAAGTCCAGGCATTGGTCGCGAGCAGCACCGTCCCCGCCTCCACGGTCTCGTCCTCGACATGCACGAAAACGCGCTTGGTCTCCGCGACCAACCCGGTGACGTTGACGTGCTCGTGGATGGAGCCGTCAGGCGCGCTTCGGGCGAGCGCGGTCACCATCGCCGTCGGGTTGATCTCGCCGTCGCGCGGGTTGTAGAGAACGTCGCCATCGAAATGCGCCTGGAATCCGTCGTCGGTCAGCAGCTCCGCGGACTCCTCGAGCTGGACCCGCTCCTCGTCCGACGCTGCCAGGATCACCGTCCCGCACCTGTTGTGCCCGACGTCGGCGTTCTTCAAGGCCGACGCCACGGCGTCGTGGTTCTCGAGCGTGAACCCCCAGATCTCTCGCGCGCGCTCCCGCCCGTATGTCTGCACCGCGGTTGCGTAGTTGTCGGCGACCCCGGCCAGGACGAAGCCCGCGTTGCGACCAGACGCTCCGGACGCAAGGTGGCCGCGCTCGAGCAGGAGCGCCTTCATCCGTCGTTTGTTCAGGTGGTACAGGAGGGACACACCCGTGATGCCGCCGCCGACGATGACGATGTCCGCCTTGTCGGGCAGCGGCCCGACGCGGTGCTGGCTCGGGTGGCTCCAGAACGGGGTCGTTTGGGTCACGGCGGTCCATTCTCGCCGGTAAATATCATTAGGCGCAGGTGGACCCAACAAGCTACGACGTCCTGATAGTCGGCGGCGGGCTCGCCGGCATCAGGGCAGCCATAGCCGTGGCCGAGACCAACCCACGCCTGAAGATAGGGATGGTCTCCAAGGTCTACCCGATGCGCAGCCACACGGTGTCCGCCGAGGGCGGCGCCGCCGCGGTGATGGCCGCCAACGACAGCTTCGACACCCATGCGTTCGACACCATCAAGGGCTCTGACTACCTCGCCGACCAGGACGTCGTCGAGACCTTTGTCCGGGAGGCGCCGCTGGAGATCGTGCAGATGGAGCACTGGGGCTGCCCGTGGAGCCGAAACGCGGACGGCACCATTGCGGTCAGGCCATTTGGCGGCATGACCACGTGGCGAACTGTTTTCGCCGCCGACAAGTCTGGCTTTCACATGCTGCACACGGTTTTTCAGACCAGCCTCAAGTACGACTCGATCCACCGTCACGACGAGGCTTTCGTGACCAAGTTGCTGGTTGAGGACTCGCGCTGCGTGGGCGTGGTCGCCATCGACATGCGCAGCGGTCGCATCGACGCCATCACCGCCAAGGCCACAATCCTGGCGACGGGCGGCCTCGGCCGAATCTATGCCTTCACCACCAACGGCAACATCTGCACCGGCGATGGCATGGCGCTCGCCTACCGCGCCGGGGTCGGCCTCAAGGACATGGAGATGGTCCAGTTCCATCCGACAGGCCTGCCTTTCACCGGGATCCTGATCACGGAGGCTGTGCGCGGCGAGGGCGGCTATCTTTACAACAACGAGGGCGAGAGGTTCCTCAAGCGCTACGTGCCCACGAGGATGGAGCTCGGGCCGCGCGACATCATCAGCAGGGCGATGACTACTGAGTTCGAGGAAGGTAGGGGCTTCGAAGGTCCTCACGGCAAGTACATGCACCTCGACGTGCGCCACCTCGGCGAAGACGTCATCGACCGCAAGCTTCCGTTCATGCGCGAGCTGGGCCGCGAGTACGTCGGCATCGACATCGTCAAGGACCCGATCCCGGTCCGGCCCGTGCAGCACTACGAGATGGGAGGCATCGACGCGGACATCTCCGGCGCCACGCCGATGAAGGGCCTCTTCGCCGCCGGCGAGTGCGCCAACGTGGGCCTCAACGGCGCCAACCGCCTTGGCTCGAACTCCTTGCCGGAGTGCCTGGTGTTCGGTGCGGCTGCCGGACGCGCCGCCGCCGAGCAGATGGGCTCGCTCCCGGCCGCGGGCGCCAATCCTATCGACGCGATGCTCAAAGACGAGACCAGGCGCGTCGAGTCGAGCTTCCTGGACAAAAAAACAGGCGATGAGCGCATCGCCGAGATCCGCGAGGACATGCAGCACTCCATGGACCAGGGGGCCGGCGTGTTCCGCACCAAAGAGAGTCTCACCGAGCTGACGCATCGGCTCGACGGATTCCGCGAGCGCTTCGAGCGCATCAAGGTCGACGACTCGAGCCGCACGTTCAACACCGAGTTGACCGCCGCGCTCGAGCTTGATTTCATGCTCGACTGCGCAGTCGCCGTGGCGCACTCGGCGCTGGCGCGCGAAGAGTCGCGCGGCGCGCATGCAAGGCGTGACTTCCCCGAGCGGAACGACGAGAAGTATTTGAAACATACAGTCGCGTACCACGTCGAGGGCGCCGCGCCGAAGCTCGAATACCACGACGTCCATCTCGGCAAATTCGAACCGAAGGCAAGGTCTTACTAGAAATGACTGCGAGCAAACGCATCACCATCAACGCCTCCCGCTTCGACCCGGCGAAGGACGAGAAGCCGCGGGTGCAGTCGTACGAGATCCCATTCACGGACGAGAGCATGGTCGTCCTCGACGCCCTCAACTACATCAAGGGACATGTCGACGGTTCGCTCAGCTATCGCTGGTCGTGTCGCATGGGCATCTGCGGCAGCTGCGGCATGATGGTCGACGGCGTTCCGAAGCTCACTTGCAGCGCGTTCCTGCGCGACTACTGGCCGAAGCCGATCACGGTCGGGCCCCTGAACAACTTCCCCGTTGTGCGCGATCTTGTGATCGACATGGAGGACTTCATGCACAAGCTGAAGTCCGTCAAGCCATGGATTATCCGCAAGCAAAGCGTGCCGCTCGGCGGCGGCCCGTTCGTGCAGACGACAGCGCAGATCGACGAGTTCCGCCAGTTCAGCCAGTGCATCAACTGCATGCTTTGCTACGCGGCCTGCCCGGTCTACGGACTGAACGACAAGTTCCTCGGCCCGGCCGCCACCGCGCTCGCGCGGCGCTACAACATCGACTCGCGCGATGAAGGCGTGAAGCAGCGCCAGGACGTGGTCGCCGACGCCGAGGGCGTCTGGGAGTGCAGCTTCGTCGGCGAGTGCTCGGTCGTATGCCCTAAAGGCGTCGACCCCGCCAAGGCGATCCAGCAGACGAAGTTCGACACCACGCTGCGGCTCGTCCTCCCCTACGGAAACCGCGAATGAGCACAGCCACGCGTGAATACAACTGGGTCATGCCGCGTGGGTGGTGGACGCGCAGATGGCACTACTTCTGGTACATGGTTCGCGAGTTCACCTCGCTGCCGCTTGCGTTGTGGTTGCTGTGGCTCCTAGTTGAGATCCGGCGCGCGCAGGATGGCCCCGCCCGCTACTACCCGCACAGCTCGCTCGGGTTTGTGATCTTCAGCGTTATCGTCCTGCTCTTTGCGCTGTACCACTCGTACACGTTCCTGAACCTCGCCGGGACGGTCTTGCACTTCAACGTTGTCGACCGGCAGGTGCCGTCCCGCGTCATCGTGCTCGCCAACTTCGGGTTGTGGGCGGCTGTGTCGGTGGTGATCGGCTTCGTGCTCATCTATTTCGCCCGAACGTGACAGAGCACGAGCGCCGGCCCGCCATTGCGCACATGTTCTGGTGGATCATGTTTGGCGCTGGCGGCGTGACCGCTGCCTTGCTGCTGCCCGTACACATCGTGGTTCAGGGCATCCTCGGGCCGCTTGGCGTCGTGCCTGTGGTCGACCGCCACTACGACACGTGGGTGAACGTCCTCGGCAATCCGCTCGTGAAGCTCTATCTGCTGGTGCTGATCGCTCTTCCGTTCTTTCACTTCGCCCACAGGCTTCGCTACCTGCTGGTCGACCTGGGCGTGCCGGCGGCGCGTGGCGTGCCGGTGCAGGTCGTCTTCTATGGCGGAGCGGTCGTCGTCACGCTGGTGACGATCTACATCCTGCTGACGACCGTGCCGATCAGCTTTGGCTAGGCAGGTTCGCGTATAGATCGACGGCGTTGCCGTCGGGATCGCGCAGCTGTGCGTAGCGCTGGCCCCAAAAAGCGTCCCAAGGGGGCTTGTGCGCGTGGCCGCCGGCAGAGAGCGCCCTGGCGTAGAGATCGTCGACCGCCGTTGGGCTGTCGCACCTGAACGCCAGGCTGGCGCCTGGCGATCCGGACGACGCGCGCTTCCAGGACGGGTCGAACGCAAGCATTCCTTCTTCCGTATCGAACATCAGTCGCATGCCGCCGTCGAGGTTTGCTTCCGCGTGCCCGTGCTCCGAGGCCTCCGCGCCGGCCTCGAAAGGCGCCCCGAGCAGCCGATAGAACTTCACCGCCCGAGCCAGGTCACCGACCACGATTCCAATCGCGTCAAGTCTTGGCACCGCAGAACTAATCTTGCATGCCGTGGGCTCGGTGGCGCTTGACGTGCGCAGGCTGGCGGCGCTCGACATGGCGGTCCACGGCAAGCGCTTCATAGTCATCGAGTTCGGCGTTGGCGTCGCCGGCTGCCTGATCCTCGGTGCCCTGTCCGTGTCCGCCGGCCGGCGCAGCGGCGTCGCCTGGGAGCTGCTGCTCGGCCTAGGGCTGCTCTGGATCGCGCTCAACTACGTTCCCCTCCTGATCCACGCAATCGACCTCGCCCGCAGCGGCACGGCCAGGCAGGAGGCCGCCAACGAGATCGAGCACCCGGAGCTCATTCGCCGGTACACGTTTCGCCAGCTCTGGATCCTCGTCCCGCTCGCGGTCGTGATCATGGACGTCGCGCAGCGCACCCGTTCCCGGGCATGATTTAGTCCGTATGTTCACCGTTCAGCACTTCGAGGCGAAGGAGCTGGGCAACGCCAGCTTCGTGGTGGCGGACCCGGACACGAAGCAGGCGGTCGTCATCGACCCCGTGAGGGACGTCGACCAGTACCTGGCCCATGCGGAGAAGCTCGGCCTCCACGTCGTTCGTGCGCTGGACACCCACACCCACAACGACTTCGTCTCCGGCGCGCGCGAGCTGAAAGCCCTCGCCGGCACGAGCATCGACCAGCTGAAGCCTGACGAAGAGGTGACGCTCGGCGGCGCGACGATCCGCGCGATGCACACGCCTGGGCACACCCCTGACCACAAGGCGTACGTCCTGCTCGAGAACGGCACACCGCAGGCGCTGTTCAGCGGCGGAGCGGTGATGGTCGGGGGCACCGCGCGCACCGACCTGTTCGGTCCGCACATGGCCGGGCATCTCGGTCTCGAATCCCTCCGCACGCTCCAGGTGCGGCTGCGAGGACTGCCCGACGAGGTGGCTGTCTATCCGACCCACGGCAGCGGATCGTTCTGCGGCATCAGCGGCGGGGCCGGCCACGAGACCACGCTCGGCCGCGAACGCAAGACCAATCCCTACTTCACGACCACCGAGGTCATCCAGTTTCTCGCGCGGATCCTCGACCAGCACCGCTACCCCGACTACTACAAGGACATGGCGGCTGTTAACCGCATGGGCGCGCCGCTGCTCGGCCGCCACCCCGCGCCGCCAAGCAAGCTGAAGGCGGACGATGTCGCCGCACTCAAGGACAAAGGCGCGGCGGTCGTCGACATCCGGCGCGGCCGCGACTACGACCGCGGACACATCCCGGGTAGCTACTCGGTGAGCCTCTTGCCCGGCGAGGCGTTCAGCGCGTGGGTCGGTTGGTTGATCGCGCGCACGCGACCGATCGTCATCGTCGGCGGCTCCGACCAGCTGCAGAGAGACGCGCAGACCCAGCTCCATCGCATCGGCTTCGACAACATCGCCGGCGCGCTCGACGGCGGGATGGAGGCGTGGGAAGCGTCGGGCCGGCCGCTGTCGGAGTTCGAGACCGCGACCATCGAGGACATGGGCAAGTGGATCCTCAGCGGTGAGGAGATCACCGTGGTCGACGCTCGCGACGATCATGAGTGGGGCTCCGGACACGTCCCAGGTGCCGTCCACATGTACGTGCCCGACGTTCCGCACCACGCGCACGACATCCCAAAGGACGCTCCCGTGGCGGTGCACTGCGGGGTGGGGTACCGGGCGGGAATCGCAGCGAGCCTGCTCGAGCAGGCGGGGTTCACGAAGATCATCCATGTCAATGCGCCGTATGAGGACTGGGTGACGCGCCTCCATCTGGCTGAGACAATCCCGCACTGACGCGATGGCAAGCGACACCGAGAAGAAGGGCAAGAAACAAGACAGGGCCACGAAGGTCCACGAGCTGGGCAAGAAGGGGTACATCAAGGAGCTTCGCCGGCTGCAGGTCGAGCTGCTGCAGCTCGAGGAGTGGATCCGCCACCGCGGACTGCGCGTTGTCGTCATCTTCGAGGGCCGGGACACGGCGGGCAAGGGCGGTGTCATCAAACGGATGACGGCGCTGCTCAATCCGCGCTTCGTGCGGGTGGTGGCCTTGCCGGCACCGACCGAGCGCGAGCGCACGCAGTGGTACTTCCAGCGCTACATCCAGCACCTCCCGGCAGCCGGCGAGATGGTCCTATTCGACCGCAGCTGGTACAACCGCGCCGGCGTCGAGCGAGTGATGGGCTTCTGCACCGATGAGGAGTACGACGAGTTCATGCGCGCGTGTCCGCAGTTCGAGCGGATGCTGGTGCGCTCGGGGATCGTCCTCATCAAGTACTGGCTGTCAGTCAGCGACGAGGAGCAGGAGCTCCGGTTCAAGGCGCGGATCAACGACCCGACCAAGCGCTGGAAGCTCAGCCCCATGGACGTGCAGGCGCGTGCCCGCTGGGTCGACTACTCGGAAGCGAAAGACCAGATGTTTGCCGTCTGCGACATCAAAGAGGCGCCGTGGCATGTCGTCGAGACCGACAACAAGCGCTCCGCGCATCTCAACCTGATCAGCCATTTTCTGTCGCTGATCCCGTACAAGTCGGTGCCTCAGTCGGAGATCAAGCTGCCGCCACGGCAGAAGCGCAAGTACGTGCGGCCCCCGCGCTCAACGCAGCACTACGTGCCCACCAAGTACGAGGTCGGCTAGCAGAACTTCATCTAGCCGCTGTCTCCTCCGCCGCCGCTGTCGCCGGTCCCGGCCCCCCCGCTGTCGCCGAAATGGTCCGAGTCGGGGAGGGGACCGGGAAGGTCAGGCAGGCCAGAGAGGTCGATCCCGCCGCCGTCGTCGTCCTCGGACTTCTTCTTTTTCTTCTCGTCTGAGGCCGACGCCGGTAGGTACCTGAGCTCGCGAACCAATCTCCCTCGGCGCACAACCGTCGACGCAAGCATCGCCGCGATGGCGGCGAGGAATCCGAGGGCAGCTGTCGTATCAGGCATACAGCCGGTAGAAGCGCCACACATCGTTCTCGATCGGGAGGATCTCAACCCGATCGAAGCCGGCCGCCTCGGCGTAGCGGCGCAACGTCGATGGCCGCATCAACGTTCCTGTCATAGCCGATCGCGGATCGCCCATCGCGGCGGCCAGACAGTGTGTGGCACTGAAGCCGTACATCACTCGCTCGATCTCATCGCCCGGCGCCGTGAATTTTTCGGCGACTCGCTCGTCGACCACCAGCACGACGCTGTCATCGGCGCACATCTCGCGCATGGCCTTCAAAGCTCCGACCGGATCGGTCATGTCGTGGATCGTTTCGAATGCCGCGACCAGGTCGAACGAGCCCGCCAGCGACGGGTCGCCGGCGTCGCGCACCGCGAAATGAACGCGATCGCCGACGCCTGCCGCTCGCGCTTTCGTCTGGGCCTCCTCAATCGACGCGGCGTCCAGGTCGATGCCTTCTACGCGTACGAGCGGATAGGCCTTCGCAATGGCGATGGACGAGTTGCCGGTTCCGCAGCCGACGTCAGCCACCCGCGCCGGCGGCTCGCGGCGAAGCCTCGCATCGACGTCGGCGATCTTGGGGAACCACGTGCTGCCAAGGAGGTTGAGGAACATCGTGCGGTTCGCGCCCGCGATGCCTTCGCGGATGTCGGCGCCGTAGTCCTCGTACGGGATGCCTTCTCCGGTCCTGAACGCCTTCACGAGGCGTGACATCACGCTCGCGACGCCCACGATCTGCAGCGCAGCGGCTCCCATGTAGTTGAGGTTGTCTGCGTCCAGAAGCACCTCTGCGTGCGCGGCGGGCAACGAGTAGCGACGCGTTTCGGCGCCGTCGCCCTCCACGGAAAGAAACCCCGCCACCGCCTGCTCTTCCAGCCACTCCCGCGCGTATCGGGCATTGATGCCGGCTGCCTTCGCCAGCTCGCCCGCTGTAAGCGATTCTTTCTCGGCGAGCACGCGGTACAGCCCGAGCCGCACGCCGAGGTAGACGTGGAAGATCTCGAGCGAACCGATCATCGAGCTGAAAATCCGCCCCACCATCGCGTCGCGCTGCTGCTCGTGAGTCGCTACGTCAGTCGCCAAAACTCCCCTCCCAAACCGAGCTCGGCAAACACCGCCTCCGCCTCGTCGGCGCTGCGCCGCCGCCACGCGGGGTCATCGCGGTCGTGGTACCAGGTGTCGGCCAGCCGCCAAATCTGCTCCGTGGTCATGAAGGCGCCCCGTGTCTTGCCTGCCCGCTCGACGTGCTCTTCTGACCTGAAGAGCAGCATCGTGCTTCAGGTGAAGACGATGTCGTCCCACCAGCGTCTCGCCGGCACGCCGAAGTGCACGACGCCTTCGGATTCGACGAGCTTTCCACCCTCCACCCTCAGCCGCATGGCCTCGGAGCAGTCGGGGCACGACGTCTCGACCAAACCCTCGCCGCCTAGCAGCGAGACGATGCCCAGCGAATCCCACACGCAGTTGCCGTAGTAGGTTCCGCCTCGAGCGGTCACCTTGAACGGCGTCGCCACTGCCGAGAACGGGTTGGCCATGCGCAACCGCGAAGGGTCGCCGGGCTCGCAGACGAACACATGGGCCTCGCCAAGCCTGGCGTACGCCTCCTGCACCATGGGGACCGGTAGGTCCAGCTCGGCCGCGATCTCGCCGGCGGTCGGCACTTGCCCGCTCGCGATCGTTCGCTCCAGGACGGCGACACGAACGCGGACGAGGACGTTCACCTAGACGTCGGTGGTGGCCGCCTCCAGCAGGGACGCGAACTTCCGCGCGGCCGCCTCGCGCCTCGTGGGGATGTGCTCCCGCGGCCACTTGCCGTCCGGTTGCTTGTAGCCGGACAGGACCTGGCGCGCCACCGAAACGCGATGAACCTCGTCGGGCCCGTCGTAGAAGCGCGCTCCGCGCGCCATCCGGTACATGTCCTCGAGCGGCAGGTCGGCGGAGTAGCCGAGCGAACCGTGGATCTGCAGAGCCCGATCGATTACGTCATGGAGGACGCGGGCGCCGAAGAATTTGATCAACGAGATCTCCTTCCGCGCGGCGGCGGCACCCTGCGTGTCGATCACCCAGGCCGCGTGCAGCGTCATCAGCCGCGCCGCGGACATCTCGGCCGCTGAGTCGGCAATCCAGTTCTGCACGGTTTCATGCGACGCAAGCTTCTTGCCGAACGCCTCCCGCTGCAGCGCTCGTTCGCATAGCATGTCGAAGGCCCGCCGCGACATCCCGAGCCAGCGCATGCAGTGATGGATGCGACCGGGGCCCAGCCGCGCCTGTGCGATCAGGAATCCCTGGCCGCGCTTGCCGATGAGGTTGGCGACAGGCACGCGCACGTTCTCGTAAAGGATCTCGGCGTGCCCGTAGCCGAACCGTTCGCCCTCGCCATGCATCGTCGGGATGTTGCGCAAGCGCTTCAAGCCTGGCGCGTCGGTGGGCACGATGATCATCGACGCTCGCTCGTATGGGCCGGCGTCGGGCTCGGTGACGACCATCGCGATCAGGAAGTCCGCGATCATGCCGTTCGACGTGAACCATTTGTGGCCGTTGATCACCCACTCGTCGCCGTCCAGGCGTGCCGTGGTCTGCAGCAGGGTCGGGTCCGACCCGGCCGTGAACGGCTCGGTCATTGAAAACGCCGACCGCAGCCGCCCGTCAAGCAGCGGGTAGAGCCACCGATCTTTCTGGGCCTGCGTGCCGAAGTGGGCCAGCACCTCCGAGTTGCCCGAATCGGGCGCCTGGTTGCCGAAGACGATCGGCGCCCAGATCGAGGCGCCTTCGATCTCGTGCATCAGACCCAGCTTCACCTGGCCGAAACCCTGGCCGCCGAGCTCCGGCGGGAGGTGCGTCGCCCACAGCTGCTGGCTTTTCACCTCGTCCTGCAGCGACCGGATGATGCGGCGGAAACCTGCTTCGTCGGCCTCCAGCACCTCGAGCGGGTACACCTCCTCGCGCACGAACTCGCGCATCCACTCGAGCTTCTTCTCGAACTCCGGCTCGGTCGAAAAATCCCAGCTCATGAAAGCAGTGTCACCCCCTCGTCGATCATGCCTGTGATGGTAGTCGTGAGCGTCTCGTAGAACGGGTCAGGTCTCTTGCCCCTGCGGTGGAGCATCAGGTTGTAGCCCAGGATGGCCGCGTACTTGTAGAGCGACATCGCCACGTACCAGTTCATCTCCTGGGCGTCGACGCCGTACAGGGCAAAAAGGTCAGCGTCTGGCAGGGCGACCGACCCTCCCGGGCTTTCGGCGTCCTTGAACTGAGACCGGTGGGACATGATCGCCAGGCAGCCAAGGTCGAGCAGCGGCTGCCCGATCTGGGCGATCTCCCAGTCCAGCACCGCCACCACCTCCGAGCCGCGGAACAGCATGTTGCCGTAGTGGTAGTCGCCGTGCACGAGGGTTGGTGGCCGCTCGGCCGGGACCTGCGCTGCCAGCATCCCGCCCAGCTCGCCGGCCCGCGTGGTGAGCTCCTCGGGGGCCCGCTGCATGAGCATCGCCCAGCGCATCATGTCCGCGACCAGCGGCGTGGGCTCCTCCTCGCCGATCCCGGAGTCCTCGACTGGCAGGGCGTGCAGGCGCTTCAGGACGCTGACCGCCGCGGCAGCGATGTCTTCCGGCTTCTCCCGCTCGCTTGTTGCCTCGATGCGGAGGCCGTCGATCGCCTCCATGAGGATGAAGGGGCGCCCGTCCACGACCGGCTCGCCGCTCATGAAGGGGATGGCCGGAGTGGGGAGGCCCGCGGAGTGCAGCGATGCCATGATTCGGCCCTGGCGGACCACGTCGGCTGTCGCCGCGATGCGCGCGCCTGGCGGCGGAAGCCGCAGCACGTACCGGTGGGAGGGCTCCGTTTCCACGAAGTACGTGAAGCCGGAGTGGCCGGCCGGGATGGGCTCGACCGAGACCACTCGCCGATCGATCTGCCTGGCGAGGTCGTCGGCGATCAGTCGAGATGACATGTGTCGCAGAGGGCGCCGACCATGCGTCGGTCGCCCAGGGCGCGCACGACGCTGACACTCGTATAGAAAGGAAGGATCCGCAGCCGGCCGGGCTCGATCTGCATCACGTGACACAGGTAGTTGACGATCGCGCCGGCGTGGCCGACGACGATCACCCTCCTGCCGGGATGCGCGGCCACGACCTCATCGATCACTGCGGTCATGCGCTCGGTGACGCTCTCGGGCTTTTCGGTGAACCTGAACTCGTGGCCGTCGCCCAGCTCGAGCGGGATCTCGAGGAGCCTTTTGTCGGTATGCAGGTCGGGCGTGATCGCCTGCGCGGTCTGGAGCGCTCGGCGCGCGGGGCTGCTGTAGACCGCTACAGGATCGAGCTCACGGATTCGCGCCGCAAGCCGGCTCGCCTGTGTCTTGCCGAGCGGGCTGAGGGGAGGATCGTAGTCCCCATCGGCCATGCCTTCGTAGCAGTCGCCGTGGCGGACAAGCCAGATCTCGCTCGCACCATCGACGCCGATGAGGTAGGCGGCCTCCAGCGCGCGCATGGCTCTCGTCATCCGCTCGGCGCCACCCTGCATGCCTAGTATTCGAGCACATGCCTGCGGCCACCGTGAACGTAGGCCCGGTGACGGTCACGTACGTGCACGAAGACCCCGTCGCCGGCTACGTGCTGCTCGTGTGGGAGGCACCGCCCGGGGCTGCGAGCCCACCCATGCACGTGCACCACCGGACCGACGAAGGCTTTTACGTACTGAGCGGCTTGTACCGCTTTCTCGTCGATGGCGAGACGATCGACGGGCCAGCCGGTTCGCACGTGCTGGTGCGCGCCGGTGCGGCGCACACGTTCTGGAACGCAGGAGATGTGGCTGCGAGATGCCTCGTCATCCTTACCCCGCCCGATTTCGCGCCGTACTTTCGCGAGCTGTCGATCGGACTCGCGAATGCGAAGAGCGAGGAAGACTCGATCGAGGTGCGGCGTCACCTTTCAGCGCGCTTCGACATCGAGGTTGTCGGACCGATGGTCAAGCCCTGATGACTCGCGGGGGTGCTCGCGGCTAGACTTTCGTGAGCACATGCTCCGTGGAGCGGGCATCGTCGCCCTATGCGTCCTACTAATGGCCTGCGGCGAGAGCAGCGCAGCGCATAACGCCACGCCGTCTGTGGCGCCGGTTCAGCACACATGGAACCAGGACCTCACGCTGTCTGGCGACGTGAGTGGCCACATGACCGGGATCGTGGCCGACGTCGGCACGCAAACGAGCGCGTGCACGGGCGCGAAGCCGCGGCCCGGACAGACGTGGTCGAACAAGTTCTACGGGACGATCGACGAGAGCGGCACGGTGTGGGGGATCGACTTCGTGATCCAGAACTACGGCGGTCCCGGCACCTACGACACGCGCGCAGTGGCGGTGCAGGTGCACTCCACGGATGCAACGCAGGTGTGGCAGAACACGTCGGCCTCGGACAAGGTTGTGTTCACCCTGGACCCGTCCGGCCAGACAGGAACCATCGACGCGCTGCTCACCAACGCCGATTCGGGCAAATCCGCCGCGGAGCACCTGACCGGCACGTGGAACTGCAAAGCCTGATCCTTTAAGCGTGGAAGTCGAATGGGACGGCCATTGCTTCGGCTGTGGTCCGCTCAACACTGACGGTCTGCGGCTGAAGTTCGAGCCCGGGCCTGACGGATCCGTCGCCGAGTACACGGTCGAGCCCAAGTTCCAGAGCTGGACCGGCATGGCGCACGGCGGGATGGTGGCGCTGATGCTCGATGAGGCGGTGGGTTGGGCGGCCTGGCACGCCGGACACCCAGGTGTGACTGGCCGGCTGCAGGTCTCGTTCCGCCGGCCGCTCAGGCTGGGGGAGAGGGTGCGGGTGGTGGGACAGGTGGAGAGAATCCGGAGGACGCTGGTCTACACCAACGCGTACGTGCAGAGCCTGGACGACGGCGGCCGGATCGCCGACGCGACCGCGACCCTGATGATGACCGACACCAAGATCGATCTGCCGACCACCTAGAATCTGTTTCTCATCCCGGCGCGCGGCCGCTTCGCGCGCACTTGAGTTCTAGAGTCGGGGGCTGGCGCAGTTTGGCAGCGCGCACGGTTCGGGACCGTGAGGCCCCGGGTTCAAATCCCGGGCCCCCGACCAGTTTTGAACTCAGAAGCGTCAATCAGCGCTTTACCGAAGACGCCCCAAACCCGCTGGGGGTCACAACTGTGTCACAGATTCCAGAAAAGATTCCGCCTGAAAGCCCGGGTTGAAGAGGGTTCGTCGCCCTGGTTTTGAACTTGGGTATCGTCATCAAGCCGCCGATATACCAGCAGACGCACGGCCCCAGGACCGTGCGATGCCCGCTTCGAGAATCGCAGGGCGAGGTTGGCTGACCATGCCCGCCCAGGATCTAGACAAGCTCAATATCATCGGTCTCGAGCATCTCCTCGCCAGCCGGCTTGGACCCGCGTGCCCGTAAGCTCCCGAGCAAGAGGTAAGTACACGCCGAGCACATCACCGATCGCCGACGACCTCGAGCGCCATGTACGTGGGGACGTCGTCCGGCCCAATGGGTTGCGCTATGACGAGCTCCGGCGAACCTTCAACGCCATGATCGACCGACGCCCTGCGGTCATCGTCCGGCCGGTCGATACCGAGGACATCGCTACGGCCGTCCGATGCGCAGCCGACCGGGGCATGCCCATTTCGGTCCGAGGCGGCGGTCACTCCGTCGCCGGTCATGGAGTTGGCGACGGTGCGCTGATGCTCGACCTCGCGGCGCTGCGCACGGTCAGAGTCGATCCAGGGGCTCGGACGGCAGAGGTCGGCGGAGGCGCACTGCTCGAAGACCTCGATCGGGCAACGACCGCCCACGGCCTCGCCGCCCCATCCGGGACGTTTTCGGAGACCGGCGTCGGGGGCCTGACGCTAACCGGCGGCATCAGCTTCCTGCTCGGAGTAAGCGGCTTTGCATGCGATGCCCTCGTCGGCGCCGAGCTTGTGTCGGCAGACGGGTCGATCCATCAGGTTGACGGGTCGACCGACGCCGACCTGCTCTGGGCGCTGCGCGGAGGGGGCGGCAACTTTGGCGTCGTCTCGCGGCTTCGATTCGCGCTTCGGCCACTCCACAGCCTCGTCGGCGGTCGCATCGCGTTCCGGGCGAGCGCAGTACCTGAGATCCTGCAACGACTCTTCGACGCGCGCTCCGACCCGGACGAGCTCACCACCCAGGCGGTGCTGGTACGACGGGAGGAGCTCGGCGGTTTGGCGATCATCATCCTTGGAGCGTGGGTCGGAGACCCATCACAGGCCGAGGTGATGTGGGCGCCGTTCCGCGAGCGCCCCGACGTGGTAGACGACGGGATTGCACCGATGTCGTACCTCGACCTGCAGGCAATGGGGACTCGCATGGGCTCGGCGTTCCGACACTACT
>DASYXY010000070.1:0-85079 GCA_035934385.1 Candidatus Dormiibacterota bacterium | reverse complement strand
GACGCGGAGCAAGGGCGGTGTCAAGCTGGCCTGGGTCATCAGCACCACCTCCGGCAACAGCCAGCGGGCTGCGGAGGAGGAGCAGCTGATCAAGAACTGGGCCGACATCGGCGCCACCGTCACGGTCAAGAACTGGCCCGCTGGTCAGTTCTTCAACGACTTCAAGGGCGGCGGCATCCTCGCCACGGGCAACTACGACATGGGCATGTACGCCAACAACTGGTCGCCCGACCCGGACGGGTGGTGCACGACCGTTGAGTCCAGCCAGATCCCGACCGACGCCAACCCGTCGGGTCAGAACTGGGCCAGGGCTCAGGACACCCAGCTGGACACTCTGTGCCAGCAGGGCGCGCAGGAAGTCGACATCACCAAGCGCGTCGCCATCTACAAGCAGGTCCAGGCGGAATGGAAGGACTACCTCCCGACCATCGAGCTGTACGAGCGACCTGACGTGTTTACGCACTCGACCAACTTCGGCAACTTCGCCCCCGCGGTGAACACCTGCCTGGCCGTTTGCAACGCGGCCGACTGGTTCAACACCAAGGGCAAGTCGTAACCCGGTAGCAATCGCTTTCGACGGGGGCGGCCATCCGGCCGCCCCCCCGTTTTCCCCGTGGAGGGGAGGGCAGATGGGTGTTAAGATCCGGTTAGACGCCAGATGATCGGATACGCAGCCCGGAGGCTGCTGCAGACGATTCCGACCATCTTTGTGATGTCGATCATCCTCTTTGGCATCATGCAGTTGATCCCGGGCGGGCCGATGGCTGCCCTGGCCTTCAACTCCCATCAGTCCTACGCGGCCAAGCTCGCCATCATCCACCGCTGGGGCCTGGACCTCCCCATCTACCTCCAGTACCTCAAATGGGTCGGGGCCATGTTCACGGGCGACTGGCAGAACTCCTTCTTCCTCAACCAGCCGGTGAACAAGGTCATCTTCGCCAGGCTCCCCGCGACCCTGCTGCTGATGACCGTGGGCTACCTGCTGACCGAGCTGCTGGCCATTCCCGCCGGCATCCTCGCCGCGTTGAAGAGGTACTCGTTCTTCGACCAGTTCGTCACCTTCTTCGCGTACGTCGGCAACTCCATGCCGACGTTCTGGCTCGGTCTGATGCTGCTGATGGTTTTCGGAGTCTTCCTGCAGATCCTGCCGAGCTCGGGCGTCATCGACATCCGGGTGACTGGGGCGCCTTTCCTGACGCCTGAATACAACCAGTGGTTCAGCCAGCATCCCCTGACGGGCGTGCTCGACGTGGCGAAACACATCATCCTGCCCGCGACCACGCTCGCGGTCGTGGGGGTGGCGGCCGACTCGCGCTTCGTGCGCGCGTCCATGCTCGATGCGATCCACCAGGACTTCGTCAGGACGGCTCGCGCCAAGGGCGTGCCGGAGCGCACGGTCATCCTCAAGCACACGCTCCGCAACGCGCTTCTTCCGGTCATCACGAACATCGCGCTCGAGCTGCCGATCCTGTTCTCGGGCGCGGTCGTGACCGAGCGCATCTTCACCTGGCCCGGCATGGGCCAGCTGTTCTTCCAGGCCCTCGAGGGCTACGACTACCCGCTGATGATGGGCATCCTCTTCGTGTCCGGCCTGCTCGTGATCTTCTTCAACGTGCTGGCCGACTTTGCATATGCGATCGCGGACCCGAGGATTTCCTATGCTTGAGCGCGCAGTAGAGCAGCAGCTCGAGGTCGGCCAGCAGCCGATCGTCGAGAGCGGCTACGACGTCTCGATCAAGCAGTTCACGCTGCGCGAGATCATCATCCGGCGCTTCCTGGCGCACCCGCTCGCGAAGTGGGGAGCCGTCGGACTCACGCTGATCATCGTGGCGTGCTACGGGGCGCCTCTCTGGCACATCCTCTTCCCGAACTACATCCAGGCGCCAGAGGATTTCGACGTACTGGCCGCTGGCTCGGCGCCGTCGCTGACGCACCTCTTCGGCACCGATTCCCTCAACGGGCATGACATCTTCAGCCAGGTCTTGTACGGCGGCCGGCTGTCGCTGATCATCGGGCTCGGGTCGATGGTGCTCGCCACAACGCTGGGCGTGCTGGTCGGCGCGTTCTCGGGTTACTTCGGCGGTTTTGCCGACGCTCTGATGATGCGCGTGACCGACGTCCTCCTGACCGTGCCCGCCCTGCTCATAGTCCCGCTGGCGGCCCGCATCTTCGGCGCCGACAACCCGTTCTACATCGCGATGATCTTCGGCTTCCTCAGCTGGCAGTCCATCGCCCGTATCGTCCGCAGCCAGTTCCTGTCGCTGCGGGAGATGCAGTTCACAGAATCTGCGCGAGCGCTAGGTGTGCCGCCGGCCCGAATCATTCTTCGCCACCTGCTGCCCAACGCGGTGGGCCCGATCGTCGTGGCCTTCACACTCGGCATCGCGGGCAACATCGTGCTCGAGGCGTTCATCAGCTTCCTGGGATTCGGCATCCAGCCGCCCGAGGTCAGCTGGGGCTCGATTCTCGCGGGCGCTGAGGAGTACCTCATCGACGGCAACTGGTGGTGGATCACGTTCCCGGGCCTCGCAGTCACCGCCACGGTCCTTTGCGTGAACTTCATCGGTGACGGCCTGCGCGACGCCTTCGACCCGAAGATCGTTAATTAGGGCGAGGCTCCACTAGCGCGGCAGGGTTGGCTCGGCTCCGCCGAGCCATGACTCCACGTAACAGCTTCGATGCCTAACGTCGCGGGGAGAGGGGGGTTCCCCACAAGGGGGGCCTGCCCCCCTTGAGTAGTTACGCGAAGTGGCAGGCGGCGAAGTGGCCTGACTTCTTGGCCTCGAGTTTGGGCCTCTCCTCGGCGCAGATCCCGTTAACGGTCCCCTTGGCCTTGGCCAGCGGGCAGCGTGTCCGGAAGGGGCAGCCTGACGGCGGGTTGAACGGGCTGGGCACATCCCCGGTCAGCTGCGTGCGGTTGCGCAGATGGTCGGGGTCGGGCTGCGGGATGGCGGAGAGCAGCGACTGCGTGTACGGGTGAAGCGGGTTCTTGTAGAGCTCCTCGGCGCCCGCGAGCTCCATCACCTGACCGAGGTACATCACCGCCACACGGTCGGAGATGTAGGAGACGACCGCAAGGTTGTGAGCCACGAAGATGTAGGTGAGACCGAACTCCTGCCTCAGGTCGACCAGCAGGTTGAGAACCTGCGACTGGATGGAAACGTCCAGGGCCGACACCGGCTCGTCCGCGATGATCAGCTTCGGTGACAGCGCCAGGGCGCGGGCGATGCCGATGCGCTGGCGCTGGCCTCCCGAGAACTCATGCGGGTAGCGGTTCGCGTACTCGGGCCGCAGCCCGACCCTGCGGAGCATGTCGCGAGTGATCTTCTGGCGCTCAGAGGTGTTCTTCATGCCGTGCACGAGGAGACCCTCGCCGACGATGTCGCCGACTGACATGCGCGGGTTCAGCGAGCCCACAGGGTCCTGGAAGATCATCTGCATGTCCGCCCGGAGCGGCTTCATCTGGGCGCGTCCGAGCTTGGTGATGTCGCGACCTTCGAACTCGATGGTGCCTGCGGTCGGCTCGACCAGGCGAAGGATGGAGCGACCGAGAGTCGACTTGCCGCACCCGGACTCGCCCACCAGGCCCAGCGTCTCGCCCGGTAAGACGTCGAGGTTCACGTCGTCGACTGCCTTGACGTAGCCGATCACTCGCTGCAAAAAGCCGCGCCTGACTGGGAAGTACTTCTTGATCCCTCGGATCTTCAGGAGGGGCTGGCTACCGTCCTGGACGGATAGCGCCGGCGCAACCGACGGAGTGACGCTCATGACTCTCCGGCCCGGGTCGAGCGGACCGTGGTTTGGCGCCGGCCGCCCTCACACAGCCAGCAGGCTGCGGTCTGGCCGCCCACGTCAAACAGCGGTGGGTCCTCCACACACTTCTCGAAACGGAGGTTGCAGCGCGGCGCAAACCTGCATCCGGGCGGCCAGTTGACCGCGCTCGGCACGGTGCCGCGGATGACGGCCAGCTTCGCCGCCGACGTCATGCCGAGGTGGGGGATCGAGCGCAGGAGGCCCTCGGTGTACGGGTGCTGCGGGTTGTTGAAGATGCCGCGAACAGGCGCCTCCTCGACGACCTTGCCCGCGTACATCACGACCACGTTCTCGCAGATCTCCGCGACCACCCCCAGGTCGTGGGTGATCATGATGATCGACATCTGAAACTCCTTCTGCAGGTCGCGAAGGAGGTCGAGGATCTGGGCCTGGATCGTGACGTCGAGCGCCGTCGTCGGCTCGTCCGCGATGAGCAGCTTGGGTGTGCACGACAGCGCCATGGCGATCATGACGCGCTGACGCATACCACCCGACATGTGGTGGGGGTAGTCCTGTACGCGCTTCTCGGGCGACGGGATGCGCACTGTGTTGAGCATCTCGATCGCGTGGCGCCACGCCCGCCTGCGGTCCATGTTCAGGTGCAGCTGCGCCATCTCGGCGATCTGGTCGCCCACCGTGTAAACCGGGTTGAGCGACGTCATCGGCTCCTGGAAGATCATCGCAATCTCCTTGCCGCGGAGCTTGCGCATGTCCTCGTGGTCGAGGCCCACCAGGTCGTGGCCTTCGAACAGGATCCGGCCGTTCGAGATCTTGCCCGGATACTCGATCAGGCCCATGACGCTCAGGGCGGTCACGCTCTTGCCACAGCCCGACTCGCCCACCAGCCCCAGGGTCTGGCCCTGGGCTACTGAAAACGAGACGCCGTCCACAGCGTGGACGACGCCTTCAGCCGTGCTGAACTGGGTGAAAAGGTTGTCCACCCTCAGCAGCTCTTGCGGCACTGAACCGAAATATACCCGAGGGTAGGCTCAGGGTCCGGGGCCGGATGTCCTAAGGCGCTCGGACGCGCAGGATCCTGTAGCCCTTCTTGGATTTCAGGCGGTCGACGTCGCGGCCGGAGGCGCCCAGCCAGGCGGCCAGGGAGTCCGATCCGAGGTTGCGCTGGACCACCAGGTAGGCCGCCCCGCCGGGCGCGAGGCGGTCGAGCCACCGGTCGAGGATTTCGTGCAGTGCCGCCTTGCCGACCCGCACCGGCGGGTTGGAGTAGATGGCCGCGAACCGGACATCGGCGGGGACCTCGTCAGGGGCGGCCGAGGTGACGTTGGCGACTCCAGCCGCCTCGGCGTTGGCGCGGGACAGCTCCAGGGCGCGCTCGTTGACATCGACGGCCCAGATCCGGGCCCGGGGCGACGCCTTGGCCAGGGCGATCGCGATAGGCCCGTAGCCGGCGCCGAGGTCCAGGATGTCGCCCTCAGCGGGCGGGGCCGGGGCTTCCTTGAGCAATACCAGGGTGCCGAGGTCGACCCGCCTGGCTCCGAATACGCCCCGGTCGGCCTGGAGCTCGAGGTCGAGATCCCGGGTGTGAAGGCGGACGGTGTGGGGCTTGGAGGCCACCGCCGGCCGCGGGTCGAAGTAGTGGTTTTTGGGTATACTCATCGTTTGTCGCCCAATCGGCTAATGCCGCGTGGGCATCGGACCTTCTCCAGGAGTCGAATTTGCCGACCATTCAGCAGCTGGTACGCATCGGGCGCAAGGCGGCCAGAGCGAAGTCTAAGGCGCCTGCCCTCAAGGGCTCGCCGCAGCGGCGGGGAGTCTGCGTACGCGTCTACACCCAGACGCCGAAGAAGCCGAACTCGGCCCTGCGCAAGGTCGCGCGCGTGCGCCTGACCACCGGGATCGAGGTCACGGCTTACATCCCGGGCATCGGCCACAACCTCCAGGAGCACTCCGTCGTCCTGATCCGCGGCGGCCGCGTCAAGGACCTGCCGGGCGTCCGCTACCACATCATCCGGGGGACGCTCGACACCGCGGGCACCAAGAACCGCAAGAAGGCTCGCTCTAAGTACGGCGCCAAGCGGGAAAAGACCAAGGCGGCAGCCTGATGCCTCGCCGTAACCGCCCAGTCAAGCGTGTCATCGCGCCCGACGCCGTGTACCAGTCGGAGGCCATCTCCAAGTTCATCAACGTGGTCATGAGCCGCGGCAAACGGTCCACCGCTGAGAAGGTCGTTTACGACGCGCTCGCGCGCGCCTCCAAGCAGGCGAAGAAGGAGCCCCTCGAGGTGTTCGAGACGGCGATGCGCAACGCCACGCCTCTGCTCGAGGTCAAGCCTCGGCGGGTTGGTGGCGCCACGTACCAGGTTCCGGTCGAGATCCGTCCCGACCGGAGGCTGGCGCTCGCCCGTCGCTGGATCGTGCGCTTCGCCCGCCAGCGGGGCGGCAAGAGCATGTCCGAGAAGCTTGCGTTCGAGATCCTCGACGCGGCCCAGAACACCGGCGGCGCCGTGAAGCGGAAGGAAGAGACCCATCGGATGGCTGAAAGCAACAAGGCCTTCAGCCATTTCCGGTATTAGCGAGATGAACGTGGCACTGAAAATGGCGGAACGCCCGGTCGCGATCGACAAGGTCCGAAACATCGGGATCATGGCGCATATCGACGCCGGCAAGACCACGACGACCGAGCGCATCCTTTTCTACGCGGGCCGCATCCACAAGATGGGCGAGGTCCACGAAGGGGCCGCAACCATGGACTGGATGGTCCAGGAGAAGGAGCGGGGGATCACGATCACCTCGGCCGCGACCACGGCCCAGTGGCGCGACCACTCGATCAACATCATAGACACACCCGGACACGTGGACTTCACGGTCGAGGTGGAGCGCAGCCTGCGCGTGCTCGACGGCGCCGTCGCGGTCTTCGACGCCGTGGCCGGCGTGGAGCCCCAGTCCGAGACGGTGTGGCGCCAGGCCGATCGCTACGGCGTGCCCCGCATCGCCTTCATCAACAAGATGGACCGGATCGGCGCTGACTTCTACGGGTCGCTGGACTCGATTCGCAAGCGCCTGGGCGCGCGCGCGGTCCCGATCCAGCTGCCGATCGGCTCGGAGGACTCCTTCCAGGGGTACTTCGACCTGGTTACGAAGGAAGCCGTGGTCTACACCGACGACCTGGGCACCAAGAACACCGAGTCGAACACTATCCCCGCCGGCATGGAAGAGCTCGTCAAGCAGCACCGCCACGACCTCATCGAGGCGGTCGCGGACTTCGACGACGCGATCATGCACCTGTACCTGGAAGAGAAGGAGCCGAGCGAGGCCCAGATCATGGCCGCCCTGCGCAAGGGCACCGTCAGCGGGATGCTCGTACCGGTTCTCTGCGGGGCGGCTCTACGGAACCGTGGCGTGCAGCCGATCCTCGACGCCGTCGTCGACTACCTGCCATCGCCCGCGGACGTGCCTGCGGTCGAGGGGACCGACCCGAAGACAGGCACGCTCGTCGTGCGTGAGCACGACGACGACGAGCCGTTCTCGGCGCTTGCCTTCAAGATCCAGATGGACCCGCAGGGCGTCGGCAAGCTCACGTTCTTCCGCGTCTACTCGGGTCGCCTGCGGGCCGGCTCATCCGTAATGAACGCGTCCACCGGGAAGAAGGAGCGAATCGGCCGCATCCTGCGCATGCACGCCATCCGGCGCGAGGACGTCGACGAGGTTTTCACGGGCGACATCGCAGCGGCCGTGGGACTGAAGTTCACCACGACCGGCGACACCCTCTCAGACGAGGGTCACCCGATCCTTCTCGAGTCGATCACGTTCCCTGAGCCGGTCATCTCGGTCGCGATCGAGCCCAAGACGAAGGCCGACCAGGACAAGCTGGGCATCGGGCTGCAGCGGCTCACCGAGGAAGACCCGACCTTCAAGGTCCACACCGACGACGAGACGGGCCAGACGATCATCGCCGGCATGGGGGAGCTACACCTGGAGATCATCATCGACCGCCTGATGCGCGAGTTCAAGGTCGACGCGAACCAGGGCAAGCCTCAGGTCGCCTACAAGGAGGCCATCAAGAGGCCGGCGCACGGAGTCGGACGTTTCATCCGCCAGACCGGTGGCAAGGGCCAGTTCGGCCACGCCGAGGTCGACGTGCGCCCGGGCGAGCGCGGCACCGGGTTCGTGTTCGAGGACAAGATCACGCAGGGCCGCATTCCGCGCGAGTACATCCCGGCGGTCGAGAAGGGCGTCCGCGAGGCGCTGCAGTCGGGAGTGGTCGCCGGCTACCCGGTGGTCGACATCATCGTCACGCTGGTCGACGGCTCCTACCACCAGGTCGACTCGTCCGAGATGGCCTTCCAGGTCGCGGGTTCGATGGCCGTGAAGGACGGCATGCACAAGGCTCAGCCGTATCTGCTAGAGCCGGTGATGAAGGTCAACGTCGTCATGCCCGAGGAGTACCTCGGCGACGTGATGGGCGACCTGTCGTCGCGACGGGGTCACATCCTCGGCATGGAAGGTCGCGGCACGTCGCAGAGCGTCACCGCCAGCGTGCCTCTGGCCGAGATGTTCGGGTACGCTACCGAACTTCGGTCCATGACCTCGGGGCGGGCGACGTACTCGATGGAGTTCAGTCATTACGCGGAGCTACCGGGAAATCTCGCGGAGGCAGTGGGCCGCCGCACGACATCAAGGTCTCAATAAGGGGGCTAGTAGGAGGAAGCAGTGGCGAAGAAGAAGTTTGAGAGGACCAAGCCGCATCTCAACATCGGCACCATCGGTCACATCGACCATGGCAAGACGACGTTGACGGCCGCCATCACCAAGGTCCTGGCGGAGAAGGGACTGGCGGAGTTCACGCCTTTCGACCGCATCGACAAGGCGCCTGAGGAGAAGGCTCGCGGCATCACGATCTCGATCACGCACGTCGAGTACGAGACCGAGAAGCGCCACTACGCGCACGTCGACTGCCCGGGACACCAGGACTACATCAAGAACATGATCACCGGCGCCGCGCAGATGGACGGCGCGATCCTCGTCGTGGCTGCCACCGACGGCGCCATGCCGCAGACCCGCGAGCACATCATCCTGGCCCGCCAGGTCAACGTGCCTTCGCTGGTGGTCGCGCTGAACAAGTGCGACATGGTGGACGACAAGGAGTTCATCGAGCTGGTCGAGCTCGACCTGCGCGAGCTGCTGAGCCGCTACGACTTCCCCGGTGACGACATTCCGATCGTCCGCATCTCGGCCTTGAAGGCACTCGAGGGCGACCCCGAGTGGAGCCCGAAGATCCTCGAGCTGATGGACGCGGTCGACACCTACATCCCCGAGCCCGAGCGGGCTGTCGACAAGCCTTTCCTGATGCCGATCGAGGACGTGTTCACGATCGAAGGTCGAGGCACGGTGACGACCGGTCGCGTCGAGCGCGGGCGGCTGAAGAAGAACGAGGAAGTCGAGATCGTGGGCATCCACCCGCAGAGCACCAAGACCGTGGTGACCGGCATTGAGATGTTCCACAAGGACATGGACGAGGCCCAGGCCGGCGACAACGTCGGCGCGCTGCTGCGTGGCATCAAGCGCGAGGACGTCGTGCGCGGCCAGGTGCTCGGCAAGCCCGGGTCGATCAAGCCACACACCCAGTTCAAGGCCCAGGTCTACGTGCTGAGCAAGGAGGAGGGCGGCCGTCACACGCCGTTCCTCACCGGCTACCGGCCGCAGTTCTACATGCGGACCACGGACGTCACGGGCGAGGTCAGGCTGCCCGAAGGCGTCGAGATGTGCATGCCCGGCGACAACGTGGTGATGGACATCACGCTCGGTGAGCCGATCGCCATCGAGCCCGGTCTCCGCTTCGCCATCCGCGAAGGCGGCAAGACGGTCGGCTCCGGCGTGGCCACTGAAGTAGTCAAGTAGAGAAGTAGGGAAGAGGGCCGAGCAGAGTGGCGCAGAAGATTCGGATCCGGCTGAAGGCCTACGACCATCGGGTCCTGGATCAGGCGGCGGACAAGATCGTAGACACCGCCCGCCGTACGAACGCGCGCACCGCCGGCCCCATCCCGCTCCCGACCGAGATCTCCAAGCTGACCGTCATTCGCTCACCCTTCATCGACAAGGACTCCCGCGAGCAGTTCGAGATGCGCACCCACAAGCGCATCGTCGACATCCTCGATCCCAACCCCCGAGTCGTTGACGCGCTCATGCGTCTGTCGCTGCCGGCCGGCGTGAGCATCGAGATCAAGTCGTGAAAAATCCCCAAAAAATCTGGCGATTTTTCGGGGGCCCCTCGTGAAAGGCCTGCTGGCGCGCAAGCTGGGCATGAGCCAGCTGTTCAATCCCGACGGCACGACCACCGCCGTGACCGTGCTCGAAGCGGGCCCGTGCCGGGTGCTCGGCCTCCGCACCCAGGAGCGCGACGGCTACTCCGCCGCCCGAATCGCGTTCGAGCCGGTGGCCGAAGGCCGGCTGACGCAGCCCGAGCTCGGAGTGTTCAAGAAGGCAGGCGTGGATCCGCACCGGCACCAGGTGGAGATCCGCGGCTACGACGGTGTCGAGCAGGGCCAGGAGCTGAAGGCTGAGATCTTCGCCGCCGGCGAGCTCGTGGACGTGACGAGCACCTCCAAAGGCAAGGGATTCCAGGGCCTGGTCAAGCGCCATAAGTTCAGCCGCGGGCCCGAGTCCCACGGCTCGATGAACGTGCGCCAGCCTGGCGCCATCGGCGCCACCGACGCCGCGCGCGTGTTCAAGGGTGTGCGGATGTCGGGTCAGATGGGCAACGAGCGGGTCACCGCGAGGGCCTACAAGGTCGTCCGCGTCGACCCCGAGCGCAACCTGTTGCTGCTGAAGGGCGGCGTCCCAGGCGCCCGCGGCGCACTGGTGCTGGTTCGCCAATCGACCAAGCCGGTCAAGGTGGCCAAGGGCCCCGCCGGCAAGCCCAACACGAGGAAGGTCTAGTGGCGGAAGAAGAGACCACCGAGGCCACCACGGAGACCGCCAAGCCGAAGGCTCCGCGGAAGCGTGCAGCGCCCAAGGCCGAGAAGCAACACGACCCGCTGCATGTCCCGTACTTCGATGCGAGCGGCGAGCAGCAGGGCGAGGTCGCGCTGCCGAAGACCATCTTCGCCGAGCATCCGAACGTCGCCGTCATGCACCAGGCGTACCTGCGCCAGCTGGCCAACGCACGCCAGGGAACCGCGTCCACAAAAACGCGGGCCACGGTGTCCGGCGGCGGCGCCAAGCCGTACCGCCAGAAAGGCACCGGCCGCGCACGTCACGGATCCACGCGCGAGCCGTCCATGAAGGGCGGCGCGAAGGTGTTCGGACCCAAGCCGCGCGACTTCAGCCAGCGCATGCCCAAGCAGATGCGACGCCTCGCGCTGCGGTCGGCGCTGAGTCAGAAGGCGATCGACGGCCAGGTGCGGGTCATCGAGGCATTCGGGTTCGAGGAACCCAGGACCGGCGAGGCGGCCGGCCTGCTCGACACGATCGGCTTCGACGACACGACGCTCATCGTGCTGCCGGCGCCGAACCTGGTCGTAAGCCGCAGCTTCGAGAACCTCGCCACCTCCAAGATCGTCCTGGCCCGCAACATGAACGTCCGCGACCTGTTCACGTACACGTACCTGCTGCTGGCCAAGGACAGCATCGAGCTGCTGGTGGAGAACTTTCAGAAGCGGTCTCGCGTGGGTGGCAAGCACGAGCACGACCACGATGAGGAGGCCGCCGAGTGACGACGCGCTCGGCATCTGAGATCGTGATCGGCCCGGTCATCACCGAGCGCACGTACCTGCTCTACACGCAGGGGAGGTACACGTTTCGGGTTGCGCCCACGGCCTCCAAGACCGAGATCAAGAACGCCCTCGAAGAGCAGTACGGGGCGCAGGGCATCAAGGTTCACAGCGTCAACACGGTGGCGATGCGCGGCAAGAAGCGCCGCGCCTACCGCCGGCTGGGCTCCGTCGGCAGCACGCCCGAGTGGAAGAAGGCGATCGTGACGCTCGGCGCCGGCCAGAAGATCGAAGGCCTGTTCGGGAGCGTTTAGGCATGCCACTCAGAAAGTTCAAGCCCACCACTCCCGGCCGCCGCTTCATGACGATCTCCGGCTTCGACGAGCTCACGTCCGACACGCCGGAGAAGACGCTCGTCGAGTCGATCCCGACGCACGCGGGCCGCAACAACCAGGGTCGCATCACCACCCGGCATCAGGGCGGCGGCTACCGCAAGCTCTACCGGAAGATCGATTTCAAGCGCGACAAGCACGGGGTTCCGGGCAAGGTGGCCAGCATCGAGTACGACCCCAACCGCAGCGCGCGCATCGCCCTCATCCACTACAAGGACGGCGAGAAGCGCTACATCCTGGCGCCGCTGGGTTTGAAGGTCGGCGATCCGATCGAGAGCGGACCCGAAGCCCCGGTGCGCATCGGCAACGCGATCCCTCTGTCGCGCATCCCGGTCGGCTCGACGATTCACAACATCGAGCTCACCTTGGGTCGCGGCGGCCAGCTCGTGAGGTCGGCCGGCACATCCGCGCAGCTGCTTGCGAAGGAAGGCGACTACGCGGTCGTGCGCATGCCCTCGAGCGAGCTCCGGCGGGTCCATGTGAACTGCCAGGCCACAATCGGCCAGGTCGGTAACATCGAGCACGAGAACGAGTCGGGCGGCAAGGCAGGCCGCAGCCGCTGGCTCGGTGTGCGCCCGACGGTGCGCGGCTCCACCATGAACCCCCGCGACCATCCGCACGGCGGAGGCGAGGGCAAGACCGGTCCCGGGGGCAACCCCAAGACACCGTGGGGCCAACCGGCGCTGGGCTTCCGCACGCGCAAGCCCAAGAAGGCCTCGAACAAGTTGATCATCCGCCGCCGCGAGAAGAAAGGACGAAGCAAGTAAATGTCGCGCTCATCCAAGAAGGGGCCGTTCATCAGCGAGCCCTTGAAAGCCAAGATCGAGAAGATGAACCAGACCCGGGACAAGAAGGTGATCCGCACGTGGGCACGTGCGTCGGTCATCTATCCCGACATGGTCGGGCACACGATCGCCGTCCACGACGGTCGTAAGCACGTGCCCGTCTTTATCAGCGAGAACATGGTCGGTCATCGCCTGGGTGAGTTCGCGCCGACGCGGCACTTCCGCGGTCACGGCACGCACACCGAGAAGGCGACGGCCCTGAAGTAGGAAGTTGGCAACGATGGAAGTCACCGCTGTGCAGAGGTTCGTCCGCCGAACGCCCCGAAAGGCGAGGCTGGTGGCCGACTCCGTCACGGGCATGAAGGTGACCGACGCGCTCGCGCAGCTCGAGTTCTCGCCCAAGCATGCAGCTCGCGAGGTGGCCAAGGCCATCAAGTCCGCGGCCGCGAACGCCGAGCACAACTTCAATCTGAACCGCGAGGACCTCGTGCTCAAGCAGCTGCTCATCGACGAAGGTCCGACGTACCGCCGCCGGCGGCCGGTGAGCCGCAGCATGGCGCACGAGTTCTTCCATCGCA
Source organism: Candidatus Dormiibacterota bacterium (assembly GCA_035934385.1). Taxonomy (GTDB): domain Bacteria; phylum Chloroflexota; class Dormibacteria; order Dormibacterales; family Dormibacteraceae; genus CF-118. Next base: position 71,842 of record DASYXY010000070.1, on the reverse strand, counting down.
CCTGCCACATCACGGCGGTCGTAGAAGACCGTCCGAAGGGAGCTCAGTAGTTGGGTCACAAAGTCCACCCGAATGCGTTCCGCCTCGGCGTCTTCAGGCCGTGGGAGGCGAACTGGTTCGCCAACCCGAAGGACTACACGAAGATGCTGCACGAGGACCTCGAGATGAGGCGGACGATCCTCGCGCGGCTGCGCAACGCCGGCATCGCGAAGATCGAGACGGAGCGTTCTTCCAACGCCCAGCTCACCGTGACCATCCACACTGCCAAGCCCGGCATCGTCATCGGCAAGGGCGGGTCGTCGGTCGACCAGCTGCGCGAGGACCTCGAGAAGCGCTTCGGTAACCGGGTGCGCATCTCCATCCAGGAGATCAAGCAGCCCGAGCTCGACGCGCAGCTCGTGGCCGAGAACATCGCCTCCCAGATCGAGCGGCGCATCAGCTACAAGCGGGCGATGAAGCAGGCGATCCTGCGCACGATGCGCTCAGGCGCGAAAGGTGTCCGCGTGTACTGCGGAGGCCGGCTGCGCGGCGCAGAGATGGCCCGCCGGGAATGGGATCGCGAAGGGCGTGTCCCGCTGCACACGCTGCGCGCAGACATCGACTTCGGTCGCGCCACCGCGAAGACGACGTTCGGCGCGATCGGGGTGAAGTGCTGGATCTACAAAGACCAGATCTCGCCTCAGCAGCGGCGCCTGGCGATCGCCGACGGCGCGCCCATCGGTGAGGCCATCGCGCCCCAGCCGGAGCTGCCCGAGCCGCCGCCGCCTCCGCGCACGGAGCTCGTGGAGCCTGTCGTCGCGACCCCGGAGATGACCGCGGAGGCGCCAGCCGCGCCCGCCGCGCCCGCCCGCCGGCCTCGGCCCACCACGACGACCACAGCTCGTCCCCGGACAGCGGCCGCGCCCAAGTCCGCTCCCGCGGCCGCCGAAAGCGCTGGTCCCACGCGGACTTCGCCGCGCGGGTCCACCGGTGCCAAGGCTGCACCGCGGCCCAAGGCCACCGCCAAGCCGACAGCTGAAAAGAAAGCTGCTCCCGCCAAGAAGACCACCGCGCCGAGGAAGAAGTCCTGATGTTGATGCCGAAGCGCGTCAAGTACCGAAAGATGCACCGCGGCCGCCGCCAGGGCATCGCCACGCGCGGCGCCACCGTCGCCTTCGGCGACTACGGCCTGCAGGCGATGGAGGCTTGCTGGATGAGCAACCGCCAGATCGAGGCGGCCCGTCGCGCTATGACCAGGCACGTCAAGCGCGGCGGTCAGATCTGGATTCGCGTCTTTCCCGACAAGTCGATCACCAAGAAGCCGGCCGAGACCCGCATGGGCTCGGGCAAGGGCAACCCCGAAGGCTGGGTCGCCGTCGTGAAGCCGGGTCGGGTGCTGTTCGAGATGGGCGGCGTCACCCCGCAGGTGGCGAAGGAGGCCATGAAGCTGGCCGCCTCGAAGCTGCCGATCAAGACTCGATTCGTGAGCTCCGAAAGCGTGGGAGGTGGCCGGTGAAGGTTGCCGAGCTGAGGGTGCTCGAAGAGGATGAGTTGAACGGGCGCCTACGGACCGCGCGCCGGGAGCTGTACGAGCTCCGGTTCAAGCACGCGGTCGGACAGCTCGAGAACTGGAGCCAGATTGCGAAGGTCCGCCACGACATCGCGCGTCTCATGACCGTGCTCACGGAGCGCGAGCTCGGGATCGAGGTCGTCACCGAGGCGCCGGAGGAGCTTGCCGCGCCGGCGACCAGGAAGACGAAGAAGCCAGAGTTCGTCGACGAGGAAGCGGAGAGCGAGGAGCCGGCTGTTGAAGCCGCAGCCGCTGAGCCCGTGATGGAAGAAGCGCCGGTCGACGAGCCGGTCAAACCCAGGCGCGGCCGCAAGCCGAAAGAGGAGAAGTCATGACCGCGGAGGCGCAGACGCCCGCTGCCGAGACCGACCGCGGCCAGCGCAAGGTGCGGCTGGGCACGGTGATCGCCGACAAGATGAACAAGACCGTCATCGTCCAGGTCGGCACGTCACGCGCGCACCGCCTGTACAAGAAGACGCTGCAGCAGCGCACGAAGTTCAAGGTCCACGACGAGAAGAACGAGTGCGGTGTCGGCGACCTTGTCCGCATCACCGAGACGCGCCCCATCTCCAAGGAGAAACGCTGGCGCGTACTTGAGATCGTCGAGAAGGCGAAGTGATCCAGCAGGAGACGCGCCTCCGTGTCGCGGACAACTCAGGAGCGAAAGAGATCCTGTGCATCCGCGTGGCCGGAGGCCATTACCGACGCTACGCGTCGGTGGGCGACATCATCACCGCCACCGTCAAGTCGGCACAGCCCGGCGGACAGGTCAAGAAGGGCGAGGTGGTGAAGGCGGTGGTGGTTCGCGTCAACAAGGAGTACCGGCGGCCCGACGGCTCGCTCATCCGCTTCGACGAGAACGCGGCGGTGCTGCTGGCGCAGGCCAACAACCCGCGCGGCACGCGCATCTTCGGGCCCGTGGCACGCGAGCTGCGCGAGCGCAACTTCATGAAGATCATCTCTCTAGCCCCGGAGGTTCTCTAGGAACATGCTTCGCAACAAGCCCCAGCCCAAGCGCCGCTGGCTCGACCTCGCGCCCGGCGATCCCGTGATCGTGGTCGCAGGCAAGGACAAGGGCAAGCAGGGCGAGGTGCTGCGCACCATCCCCGACGAGCACAGGATCGTCGTCAAGGGCGTCAACATCCTGAAGCGCCACACCAAGGCCGGTCGTTCGCGCGCGGGGGTCAGCGTGGCGCAGGGCGGCGTGGTCGACTTCGAGGCGCCGCTCGCCTACTCCAACGTCATGCTCGTCTGCCCGTCATGCAGCCGGCCGACGCGTGTCAAGCACACCGTCCTCGAGTCGGGCGCGCGTGCGGTTGTCTGCCGCCACTGCGGCGAGCCCTACGAGCGCGTGCGCAAAACGGAGAACCAGTAGTGAGCGTGACGGCGGCGCCTGCCTTCGAAAACGTAACGCGGGAGTTGGTCTGGCCAAGCCAGCCCAACTGGCGCCGCGGTCACTTCGCCCCGAAATCCGCACCCCAACACCGCGATTTCGGGGCGGAAATGGTAGGAGTCAACTAAGTAGTGACGAAGCAAAAGCAGCGGCCCCCGCAGACCAAGAAAGAAGAGAAGCCGCGGGAGCCGGGCACTCGCTCGGAGGCGCCGCCGCGGTTGCTCACAGCCTACCGCGACTCTGTCGTGGCTCAGCTGACCAAAGAGTTCGACTACGCGAACGTCATGCAGGTGCCCCGCATCGCGAAGGTTGTCGTGAACATCGGCATCGGCGAGGCCAAGGACAACGACAAGGCGCTCGACGCGGCGGTTGGCGACGTGACCACGATCACGGGCCAGAAGCCCGCGCTGATGAAAGCGCGCAAGTCGGTCGCCAACTTCAAGCTGCGCGCGGGCCAGACGGTCGGCATCAAGACGACGCTGCGCGGGCGGCGCATGTGGTACTTCCTCGACAAGCTCGTCAACGTCGCGCTGCCCCGGATCCGCGACTTTCGCGGCGTCAGCCCTGACGGTTTCGACGGTCGCGGCAACTACTCGCTGGGCTTGCGCGAGCAGGTCGTTTTCCCCGAGATCGACTACGACAAGATCGACAAACTCCGCGGGCTGGAAGTGTCGATCGTGACCACAGCCCGCTCAGACGACGAGGCACGCAGCCTGCTCACGCGGCTCGGCATGCCATTCAGAAAGAGGTAAGGGAGAGTTTTGGCGAAGAAGTCTTCACTCGAGCGCTGGAAGAGGGACCAGGCGCACCCGAAGTTCAAGGTGCGCATGCACAACCGATGCCGCATCTGCGGCCGGTCGCGCGCCTATCTGCGCAAGTTCGGCATGTGCCGCATTTGCTTCCGCACACTCGCTGCCGAGGGTCGCATCCCCGGCGTTACGAAGTCGAGCTGGTGATGGCGACAGCAGTCAAGACACCGGCGAAGACCCCGCGCAAGTCGGCGACGGGCGTCGTCAGTGATCCGATCGCGGACATGCTGACGCGCATTCGCAACGCCAGCGGCGCGCGGCATCCCGAGGTGCGGGTCCCCGCTTCGAGGCTCAAGCTCGAGATCGCGCGCGTGCTCAAGGACGAGGGTTACGTCGCCGGCTACGAGGTTGACGCGGACGGCGCTCTGCAGACGATGCGTATCATCTTCAAGGCCCGGCCGGATCGCACCCGAGTGATCTCGGGCATCAAGCGGATCAGCCGGCCCGGCCTGCGGGTCTACGCGCGCAAGACCGAGATCCCACGAGTCCTCGGCGGTCTGGGGATCGTGATTCTCAGCACGAGCGAAGGCGTCATGAGCGGGCGGCAGGCGCTCCGCCAGGGCCTCGGCGGCGAAGTGCTGGCGTACGTCTGGTGATCTGGAGATAGAAGGAAGAAGTTGTCGCGGATCGGAAAGCTGCCCATCGCGCTGCCGGACAAGGTCAAGGTGACCGTCGGCCAGGGCCACGTCAAGGTCGAGGGGCCGAGGGGTCAGCTCGAGCGCACCCTGCCGGCCGAGATCACCATCAAGCAGACCGATGGCGAGCTGGTTTTCGAGCGCCCGTCCGACGACTACAAGCACCGCGCGCTGCACGGCCTCGTGCGCAGCCTGGTTGCCAACATGATCACGGGTGTCAACACCGGCTTCACGAAGAATCTCGAGCTGGTCGGCGTCGGCTACCGCGTGGCCAAGCAGGGCGAGGAGCTGGTGCTGAGCCTCGGCTACTCGCACCCTATCCGGTTCAAGCCGCCGCAGGGCATCTCGATCGACGTCCAGGACCCGACGAAGTTCTCGGTCTCCGGCATCTCCATCGAAGACGTCGGCCAGGTCGCCGCCAACCTCCGGGCGATGCGTCCACCCGAGCCGTACAAGGGCAAGGGCGTGATGTATCGCGGCGAGAAGATCAGGCGCAAGGCCGGCAAGGCCGGCAAGGGCGCGAAGGCGACCGCATGATCAAGGCCGAAGACCGCAAGATCAACCGGCTCCGGCGCCACAGGCGAGTTCGGGTGCGTCTCACCGGGAGCGCGGAGCGGCCGCGTCTGGCCGTGTTCCGCAGCCTCAACCACATTTACGCCCAGGTCATCGACGATGCGAGCGGGCGCACTCTGGCCGCTGCCTCCACTGTCGGCCAGAAGCAGACCGACAAGAGCATGGACGTGGCCGCGAGCGTCGGCAAGGCGATCGCGCAGAAGGCGAAAGCCGCGGGCGTGAGCCGCGTCGTGTTCGACCGCGGCGGCTTTCTCTATCACGGCAGGATCAAAGCGCTGGCCGACGCCGCGCGTGAGGCAGGTCTCGAGTTTTGAGCGCGACGATGGCGCCTGAGTTCCGTTTGCCGAGCGAACCTGTCCGCCAGCGCTGCGCTGCCGGTGAGTCGGCCTGGGAAACCCAGGCCTCAAGGCGCCATGGTCGCTTCGGCGCGAAATCCGCACCCCGTCACCGCGATTTCGCGCCGGGAAAGGTAGAGGTCATTTAGAAGTGGCAAGAAACATGGGTGGGAGCAGGTATCAGTCCAGCGGTGAGCGATCGGACCTGGCCGAGCGCGTCGTGCGCGTCAACCGGGTGGCGAAGGTCGTGAAAGGCGGACGCAAGTTCTCCTTCAGCGCGCTCATCGTCGTCGGCGACATGAACGGCCGCGTGGGCGCCGGCATCGGCAAGGCGCGAGAGGTCACCGAGGCCATCCGCAAGGGGATGGAGGTCGCGAAGCGAAACATGATCACGGTGCCGATGGTGGGCACCACGATCCCGCACGAGGTGCGCCTCAAGTGGGGATCGGCAAAGATCATGCTCAAGCCCGCCGCCCCCGGCACGGGCGTCATCTCCGGCGGGGCGATGCGAGCGGTCATCGAGTCCGCGGGCATCAAGGACATCCTCACCAAGTCGCACGGCACCAACAACCCGATCAACACAGTTCGCGCCACGCTGGCCGCGCTGCAGCAGCTGCGCACCGCGCAGCAGGTCGCCGACCTCCGGAGCAAGGAGGTCGAGCAGATCGTCGGCCGCCGTCTGGCCAACGCCTACCGGCGGTCTGACGGCGCCGAGCCGGTGGCCCCGACGGCGGTTGCCACCGCGGAGACCAAATGACCGCCAAGAAGCCGGCTGAAGGCAAGATGCTGAAAGCGACGCTGATGAAGAGCGCGATCGGCGCGCGGCCGGAGATTCGAGCCACGGTGCAATCACTCGGGTTCCGCAGGCTGAACCAGACGCGCGAGCTACCCGACAACGAGGCGGTGCGCGGAATGCTCAAGGCCGTCAACTTCCTGGTCGCGGTGGAAGGCACCCCATATGTGCGGCCGCGGCGCAGCCAGTACAAGATCTGGCGCGCGCGGTCAGACAAAAAGCACCAGAGGGGCCGCTAGCGATGCACCTCCACGAGCTGAAGTCGCCGGCGGGGTCGCGCCCGCGCCGTCAGCGCGTCGGGCGCGGCACCGGCTCGGGCCGGGGCAAGACGTCGGGTCGCGGCCAGAAGGGCCAGAACGCGAGGAGCGAGGGCTTCCGCCTCGGTTTCGAAGGCGGTCAGATGCCGCTGGCGCAGCGCATTCCCAAGCTGCCTGGCTTCAAGAACCCGTTCAAGAAGGTCTACGAAGTAGTCAACATCTCCAAGCTGCGTCGCTTCGAAGATGGGACGACCGTCGACGCCGAGGTGCTTGTGAGCGCCGGTCTCGCGCGGCCCGGCTTCGAGATCAAGGTGCTTGGCACCGGCGATCTGCGGCGCCAGCTCACCGTCGAGGCGCACGCGTTCAGCAACAGCGCGCGCCAGGCCATCGAGGCGAAGGGGGGCAGCGTCAAGGTCCTCGGTCAGCCTCGACAGCGCGGCCCTAAGCGGTCTGGTAAGAAGGAAAGCCAGCCGGCGGCTGTTACCGAGGAGAGTACCCCTCCCGCAGAGGCCTAACCCATGAACCTGATCCAGGCGCTCGTCAACGCGATCCGGCTGCCCGAGCTCCGCAACAAGATCCTGTTCACGGGCGGCATCCTGATCATCTTCCGGCTCTTCGCCAACATCGCCGTCCCGGGCGCAAGCCAGTCCGCGCTGAACAATCTCTTCAACTCGCAAGCGCTGCTCGGGCTGCTCGACCTGTTCTCCGGAGGCGGGCTGTCGCGGTTCAGCGTCGTGGCGATGGGCATGAACCCGTACATCAACGCCACGATCATCATGCAGCTGATGACTGTGATCTCCGAACGCATCAAGGAGATCCAGAAAGAAGGCGAGATGGGGCGGCGCCGCATCCAGCGCTGGAGCCGCTACCTCACGGTGGCGCTCGGCGCGGGCCAGGCCTACGGCTTCACAGTTCTGTTCCAGAACACGAGCCCCGCGATCCTTCCTGCGCTTGACTGGTTCCAGCGCCTGGAGATCGTCATCGTCCTCACCGCCGGCACGATCATGCTGATGTGGTTCGGTGAGCTCATCACCGAGTACGGCATCGGCAACGGCGTCTCGTTGATCATCTTCGCCGGCATCATCGGCCGCGGCCCGCAGGGCGTCGCGGCGGTGTTCGCGGCGCACACCACGGGCGGCGGCCTCGCGGACTACGTCCCGTTCATCGTGTTCGGGCTCATCGCGCTGGTCATGACCGCGGTCATCATCGAGGTGCAGCAGGCGGTCAGAAAGATCCCGATCCAATCGGCGCAACGCGTGGCCGGGGGACGCGAGGTGGGGCGGAGGGCGAGCTTTTTGCCGCTGCGGGTGAATCACGCCGGCGTCATCCCGATCATCTTCGCGATCTCGGTCATGTTCCTGCCTACGATCCTTGCCAACTACTTCACTGGCGCTCCTCCCGACACCTGGTACTACAAGGCGGCGGCATGGTTGCGCGGCAACTGGGATCCAAGCACGTCGAACGTGCCGATGGCGATCACCTACAACGGGCTCTACTTCCTGTTTACGTTCGCGTTCACCTACTTCTACACGGCCATCACGTTCGAGGTGAACGACGTCGCCGAAAACCTCAAGCGCTACTCGAGCTTCATCCCCGGAATCCGCCCGGGCAAACCGACCGCCGATTACCTCGCCGCAGTGATGAATCGCGTCACCTTTGCGGGCGCGTGCTTCCTCGGGTTCATCACCGTGATCCTGCCTATCGCGACGGCGAAGATTTCGGGCATCCCGCATCAGCAGATGTATCTCGGAGGGACGGCGATCCTGATCGTGGTCGGCGTGGCGCTGGACACCATGAAACAGCTGCAGACGCAGCTGGTGATGCGCCAGTACCGCGGCTTCATCACATGAGAGAGGCTGCCTCCCCACCTTGTGGGGGCGCCGTTAAAACCGGCGGTGACAGGAGGGGGCGTTGAACCTCCTCGTCTACGGTCCGCCCGGAAGCGGCAAGGGCACCCAGGCGGAGCTGCTGCATCAGTCGTTCGACATCCCGCACATCGCGACCGGTGACATCCTGCGTGGAGAGGTCGCGGCCGGCACCCCGCTCGGGCTCAAGGCCCAGCCCATCATGGCCGCCGGCGGCTACGTGCCGGACGACATCATGATCGGCATAATCGGCAACCGCCTGCAGCAGGGCGACAGCCAGAGGGGCTTCGTCATGGATGGCTTCCCGCGCACGATTCCCCAAGCGCAGGCGCTGGACGGCCTGCTCGAGGAGCTGGGGCGCCGCTTCGACCGGGTCGTCTACCTCAACGTGAAGACGCCGGAGCTCGTCCGCCGGCTCGCCGGCCGGATGACCTGCCCTGTCGACCAGAAGACCTACCCGCCCGGCACGCAGAAGTGTCCGCTCGACGGCGCCACGCTCGTCCAGCGCGAGGACGACAAGCCTGAGGCGGTCAAGAAACGCATCGAGGTCTACCTCGAGAAGACGCTGCCTCTGCTCGACCACTACCGGCGCCAGGGCCTGGTTTCCGAGGTCGAGGGGGTGGGCACAATCGAGGAGATCCACAAACGCGTGCTGGCGGCCCTCGGCCAGAGCGCGGACGTGGCCAAGTCATGATCAACCTCAAGACCAAGCACGAGATCGACCTGATGGCCCGGGCCGGCCAGCTGCTGGCCTCGGTGCTGCCGCCGCTTTCGGCCGCGTGCGAGCCGGGCACCAGGACGATCGAGCTCGATGCGATCGCCGACAAGCTCATTCGGGCCGGGGGCGCGACGCCAGGTTTCCTCGGCTACCACGGGTTTCCGCGCTCGATCTGCGTGTCGATCAACGACGAGGCGGTACACGGCATCCCTGGCAACCGAAAGATCGCCAGCGGTGACCTGGTGAGCCTCGACCTCGGCCTGGTCCTGGAGGGCTTTTGGGCCGACGTCGGCATCACTGTGGGCGTAGGCAACGTCACCCCAGAAGGCAGGCGGCTGATCAAGGTGACCGAGGAGGCGCTTTACGTCGGCATCGCCAAGGCCCAGCCAGGCGGCTGGCTCGGGGACGTCTCGAGCGCCATCCAGAAGCACGTCGAGGCGGCCGGTTTCTCGGTCATCCGCCAGTTCGTCGGCCACGGAATCGGCCGGCAGATGCACGAGGACCCCCAGGTGCCCAACTTCGGCCAGCCCGGAACCCCACCGCGGCTCAAGCCCGGCATGACCCTGGCCATCGAGCCCATGGTCAACGCCGGCTCCTACGAGGTGTACATGAAGCCCGACGGCTGGACGATCTGCACCGCCGACGGGTCGCTTTCGGCCTACTTCGAGCACACGGTGGCGATCACCGAGGCGGGGCCGCTGATCCTGACCGCCCTCCCGTCGGCGAACGGCCACGCGCCGGCGGCCTGAGACGGGTCGAACTCTGAGTTTGGTACAATCGCGGTTCGTGCCCCGGCGTCCCTCACTTGTCAAGGGGGTCGTCCTGGAGCCTCTTCCCAACGGCGTGTACCGGGTCGAGCTCGAGAACGGGGCCAAGGTCCTAGCCCACGTTGCCGATCGCGCCGGCACCCACTTCACCCGGCTCCTGGCCGGTGACAAGGTGGGGGTCGAGCTGGCGGAGACCGATCGGTCGCGCGGGCGGATAAGAGAGATCAAGAGATGAAGGTTCGTCCGTCGGTCAGGAAGATGTGTCCGAGCTGCAAGGTGATCAAGCGGAACGGGGTCGTCCGCGTGATCTGCTCGAAGACGCCCAAACACAAACAGAGGCAGGGCTGAGGAGCTAGATGGCGAGAATCGCAGGCGTCGACATACCGCCGCAGAAGCGCGTGGTCATCTCCCTGACCTACATCACCGGCATCGGCAACACCACCGCCCAGAAGCTTGTGAAGACCGCCGGCGTCAACCCGGACACGCGTGTGAAAGACCTGTCCGACGACGAGGTCACCCGCCTGCGGCAGATCATCGACCGGATGGCCGGGGCGAAGGAGCTCCTCATCGAAGGTGACCTGCGCCGCGAGGTGGCGAACAACATCAAGCGCCTGACCGAGATCGGCTCCTACCGCGGCCAGCGACACCGCCGCGGGCTGCCCGTGCGCGGCCAGCGGACTCGCACCAACGCCCGCAGCCGGCGAGGACCAAAGCGCGCCGTCGCGGGCAAGAAGAAGGTCAAGGCGGGCAAGTAGTGGCCAAGAAGAAGGTCGTTCGCACGCGGCGCCGCGAGCGCAAGAACGTGGTCCAGGGACAGGCTCACATCCAGAGCACGTTCAACAACACGATCATCTCCATCACCGACATCGACGGCAACGTCATCTCCTGGGGGTCGGCGGGTGCGCAGGGCTTCAAGGGCAGCCGCAAGTCGACGCCGTTCGCCGCGCAGCAGACCGCCGAGGCGACCGCCAAGAAGGCGCTGGAGCACGGCATGCGCTCGATCGAGGTTTTCGTGCGCGGGCCGGGCGCCGGCCGTGAGGCCGCGATTCGCTCGCTGCAGGCAACAGGCCTGGAGGTCAGCGCCATCACCGACGTGACACCAATCCCGCACAACGGGTGCCGGCCGCCCAAGCGGAGGCGTGTCTAGTGGCCAACTACAGCGGTCCGGTCTGCCGCTTCTGCCGCCGCGAAGGGGCCAAGCTGTACCTCAAGGGCGAGCGCTGCTACACGCCCAAGTGCGCCATCGAGCGCAGGGCGTTCGCGCCCGGCATGCACGGCCAGGCCCGCAAGCGCAAGACGTCCGACTACGGCCTGCAGCTGCGCGCCAAGCAGAAGGCGCGCCGCGTTTACGGACTGCTCGAGAAGCAGTTCCGTAACTACTTCGACCAGGCGACGCGCGAGCCGGGCGTCACCGGCCTCAACCTGCTCCGCCACCTGGAGCTGCGCATGGACAACGTCGTCTACCGGCTCGGCCTGGGCGCGTCGCGCAAGCAGTCGCGACAGCTCGTCACTCACCGGCACTTCGAGATCAACGGCAAGACGGTGAACATCCCGTCTTACGAGCTCAAGCCGGGCGACGTGCTCAGGGTGAAGCCCGCCGACGGGGTCATCGACGTGGCCCTGGAGGCATCCAAAGTCCGCCCCGTCCCATCCTGGCTGTCGTTGAACGGCGAGGACAAGACGGCGAAGATCCTGGCTCGGCCCGAAAGGCATGAAATGGAGTCAGGGGTGGAAGAACAACTGATCGTCGAGTTCTACTCCCGCTGAAGCGGGAAACGGAGGTTTAAGGAGACTCTTGGCAATCGACACCCAGATCACCGTCACGCCGCAGGTTCGCAAGCTCGAGGCGACCGCCAATTACGGCAAGTTCGACATCGAGCCGCTCGAGCCTGGTTTCGGCACGACGCTCGGCAACACGCTGCGTCGTGTACTGCTGTCCTCGCTTTGGGGCGCCGCCGTCACGTCGATCCAGATCGACGGCGTGGCCCACGAGTTCACAGCGATACCGCACGTAAAGGAGGACGTGACCGAGGTCATCCTCAACCTCAAGAAGCTATGCCTCAAGAGCTTCACCGAGGACCCGATCACGCTGCTGCTGGATGTCAAAGGCCCGGCCGAGGTCCGCGCATCTCACATCCAGGCCACCTCGGACGTCGAGATCGTCAACCCCGACCTCTACATCTGCACGCTGGCCGCCAAGGGGCACCTGCGCATGGAGCTCAACGTCGAGCGTGGCAAGGGCTACGTTCCGGCGGAGCGCAACAAGCGCGAAGGGCAGCCCATCGGCGTCATTCCGATCGACGCGATCTTCACCCCGGTCGAGAAGGCGAACTTCACCGTGGAGAAGACCCGTGTCGGGCAGTCGACCGACTTCGATCGCCTGATCATCGAGGTCTGGACCGATGGCACGATGTCGCCCGAAGAGGCAGTCAGCCACGCGGCCGAGCTGTTCACCAAGCACCTGGACCTGTTCGTCCACTTCGGCGAGTCGATCCAGAAGCCCGGCACCGACATCGACAAGACCGGCCGCAGCCCGCTGATGGACACGCCCATCGAGGAGCTCGACCTGTCGGTGAGGGCTTTCAACTGCCTGAAGGCGAACGAGATCCAGACCGTCGGCCAGCTGCTCCAGAAGAAGGAAGAGGAGCTGCTTGCGCTTCGGAACTTCGGGCGCAAGTCGCTCGACGAGATCAAGGAGAAGCTGGTCGAGAAGGGCTTCATCAAGCCCGAGGAGATGGGAACGGTCCTGCGGGGCTAACCCATTTCTCGATGCGTCACCAGAAGAGCGGCCGCCGCTTCAACCGCGACACGGATGCGCGCAAGGCGCTGATGCGCAACCTGTGCACGTCGCTGCTCGAAAGCGGCCGCATCACCACCACCGAAGCTCGCGCCAAGGAGCTTCGGCGGTGGGTCGAGCGGCTCATCACCACCGCCAAGGGCCAGGACATCGCCGCCCGCCGGCGGGTGAGCGCGGAGGTATCCAAGCCAGAGGTGGTCGAAAGGTTGTTTTCGAACCTGATCCCGCGGCTGTCCGAGCGTCCCGGCGGATACACACGCATCATCCACAAGGGACCGCGAGTGGGCGACTCAGCGCCGATGGTGATCATCGAGCTCGTCGACTAACAAATAAATACAAAGATCGTGCTCGAGTACGACGGGGCCGGCTTTGCCGGCTGGCAGCAGCAGGCTCGGGGGCGAACTGTCGAAGCCGAGTTGAAGCGCGCGCTGCGCGAGCTGACCGGCAAGGACCACGTCGTCTATGGCGCGGGTCGCACCGACGCCGGCGCGCATGCCGAAGGCCAGGTCGCGAACTTCCGGTTCGAAGGTCGCATACCTACCGACCGCCTCGCGGCGGCGCTCAACGCGCTGCTGCCGGAAGACGTGGCCGTGCTCAAGGCGGAGTCTGCACCCGATGGTTTCCACTCTCGCTTCTCGGCCCGCTGGCGGCGATATCGCTATCGCTACATGGACCGGCCGGCACGCCCGGCGCTCGAGCGCGAGCGGTGCTGGCATGTTCGGGGAAGGCTCGATGTTGGCGCCATGTCTCGCGCCGCGGAGGCCCTGGGCGGCAAACACGACTGGACCACCTTCTGCTCGGCGTCAGAGCCGGCCAGGGCGCGCCTGCGCGAGATGCGGAGCGCGACGGTGCGGCGCCGTGGGGACTTCGTCGAGCTGGAGCTGGTGGCCGAGGGTTTCCTGCGGGGCCTGGCGCGCAGCATCGCCGGTGCGTTGGCGGAGGTCGGCCTTGGCCGCCGACCGGCCGGATGGGTAGGCGAGCTGCTGCGAGCGCGGGACAGGCGCCTGGCGCCAAAAACCGCCCCCGCCGGGGGCCTCACCCTGATGGAAGTGATTTACTGAAGGACCCAGATTGAGCAAACACAAGACCTGGACAGCGAAAGCCGCCGACCTGCAGAACTCGGATTGGTTCGTGGTGGACGCCACGGACCAGGTGCTCGGCCGCCTTGCTTCGGGCGTGGCCAAGGTGCTGCGCGGCAAGCACAAGCCGACGTTCACGCCGCACCTCAACAGCGGCGATCACGTGATCGTCATCAACGCCGCCAAGGTGAAGGTGACCGGCACGAAAGGCACCACCAAGCGATACACGCGCTACACCGGGTACCCGGGCGGCCTGCGCACTCGGTCGCTCGACACGGCGCAGAAGCTCGATCCGACGTTTCCTGTGACCAACGCGGTTCGCGGGATGCTGCAGCGCAACACGCTCGGCGCGGACATGCTCACCCGGCTTCGGGTCTACGCCGGCCCCGACCACGGGCACACGGCGCAGAAGCCGAAGCCGCTCACATTCGACTCGAAGGGAGAAATCAAGATTGGCTGAGACGTTCAACCGAGGAACCGGGCGGCGGAAGAACGCCGTGGCGCGAGTCCGCATCCAGCCCGGTGAAGGCCGGGTCACCGTCAATGAGAAGGACCCGCTGGCCTTCCTCGGCCGCCGCGTGCTGGAGCTGGCCGCCCTGGCGCCGCTCCGCGTGACGAGCACGCAGCGGAAGTTCGACATCAGCGTCCACGTGGAAGGAGGAGGGACGAGCGGACAGGCCGGCGCTATCGCCCATGGCATTTCCCGCGCGCTCATCCAATACGACCCCGACTACCGCCCCGCACTCAAGAAAGCAGGACTTCTCACACGCGATGCGCGCATGAAGGAGCGCAAGAAATACGGCCTGAAGAGGGCCCGCAAAGCCCCGCAGTACACGAAGCGGTAGCAGCGGCGGCGGGCGCGCGCAAGCTCGCCTGGCCCGACTGCCGCAACACGCGAGACCTGGGTGGGCTCCCGCACAGCGGAGGCGTCACACGAAGCGGGGTCATCGTGCGCTCCGACAACGTGTCCTATCTCACGCCCGAGGGTGTGACGGCGATGTGGAACTTCGGCGTCACCCACGTCATCGACCTACGCAGCGAGTCCGAGGCCGTCAAGTTCCCGAGTCCGTTCGCGGCCCCGGATTACGGACCGGAGTACGTTCACCGTCCCCTGGTGGACGACGCCCTGGCGCCGGAGCTGGCGGAGATCCCGTCGATGTCCGACCGCTACCTTGTCATGCTCGATCGCCGGCAGCAAGGCATCGCCCGGATCTTCGAGGCGATGTCGGAGGTCGACGGGCCGGTGGTCTTCCACTGCTACGCGGGCAAGGATCGAACTGGGCTGGTGGCGGCCATGGTGCTGTCACTGGCAGGCGTTCACTCCGACGCCATCGCCGCCGACTACTCCGAGACCGACCTGCACCTCGCCGACCGCTACGTGGAGTGGCTGGCGGCGGCTCCGCCAGAGCGCATCGACGCGATGCGCGACGAGCTGCGCTGCCCGCCCGAGTGGATCCTCGGCGCACTGGACCACCTGGACCGAAGGTGGGGAGGTGTCGAGCCGTACCTTCTCGCCGGGGACTTGGAACCGGCGGCGATAGAGCGTCTGCAGAGAAAGCTCCTGTCTTAACACCCTGCGTTGGCATCAGGCGCCACCGCCACGAGAATCCTCGGAGCGCCAACTACCCAGAGCGTTCGAGGAGGATTCGGCAGTTGAAAGACAAGGCTCCAGTCGTGAAGCAGCTGTACCGGCTCAACATCGAGCCGCGCGTCATCGATCAGCTCACGAAGATTGCGGCTCGCACCGGTGAGCCCAAGACGAGACTGGCGACGCGCCTGTTCACCGACGCGGTGATGAGCTTCAAGCCCAACAGCCGAGGCAAGGCCGCGGCGAAGAGTTAGCCGCCAGCCTCCGCGCGCTCACCGTCGACGTCATGCCCACCTGGGTGATCGCTGTACATCGCCTCGATCTGAGGGCCGTACTTGGTGTTGATGACGCGCCGCTTGAGCTTCATGGTCGGCGTCAGCTCCTCCGACTCGGGCGACCATTCGGCCGGCAGGATGGTGAATCGCTTGAACTGCTCCACGCGAGACAGGTGTGTGTTGGCCTGCTGGAGCGCCCGCCGAACCTCGTCGACCACGGCCGAGCTCTCGGCGAGCTCCGCGGTGGATGCGGCTTCGACACCGTGCGCCTTGGACCACACCGGCGCGACCTGCGGGTCGAGCACCACGAGCACCGAAATGAACTTGCGCCCGTCGCCGACAGCCACCGCCTGGCCGATGATGGGGCTGGATTTGGCCAGCGCCTCGAGGTTGGCGGGCGAGATGTTCTTGCCCGCCGATGTGATGATCAGCTCCTTCTTGCGGTCGACGATGCGGAAGTGGCCGTTCTCGAGTGTGGCGATGTCGCCGCTGTGCACCCAGCCGTCTTTGTCGACGATGTCAGCGGTTTTGGCGGGTTCTTTGTAGTAGCCGATCATGACGTTGCCGCCGCGAACGAGCAGCTCGCCGTCTTCGCCCAGCTTGACCTCGACGCCCGGCAACGCGACTCCGACCGAGGGTGCCCGGTGGTCACCCAGGGGGACCGCGGTCGCCGGACCGGTGAGCTCGCTCATGCCCCAGACCTCGTACAACGGCAGGCCGAGCCCGGCCCAGAATTCATGGACCTCGGGACGGCACGGCGCCGTCGAGGTGATGGCGGTCCTGCATCGGTCGAGGCCGACCTTTGCCCGCAGCATCGTGAACAGCGGCTGCGCCTTGTCCACCGCAGAGGCGAGCTCGGATGGAACAGGCTGTCCATCCCGCTTGAGCTTGTAGGCGCTGATGGCCGCGGCGACCGCGCCCTGCGCCATCTGGCGTTTCGCTTCGTCTGGTTCGGCGGCGAGTCCCGCCTGGATGCCGGACATCAGCTTCTCCCACACACGGGGCACGCCGACGAAAACGGTGGGGTGCGCTTCAACCAAGTAGGCGAGCAGCTCGTTGGGGTCGGGACAGAAGTAGACCTCGTGACCGACGTAGATGCCGTTCCACTGGGACGTGAATCGCTCCGCGACGTGCGCAAGCGGCAGATAGCTCACCAGCACGTCATGGTCGAAGGGAAGCATTCGTCGAGACGCCTCCATGGTCCAGAGGACGTTGTTATGGGAGTACATGACTCCCTTCGGAGGCCCGGTGGTGCCGGACGTGTAGATCAAGCTGAGCGCGTCCTCGGGTCCGACCGCCCGCCATGTCGCGTGGAAGGTTTTCGGGTCCGCCTCGTACGCCTTGCTTCCCTTGGCCATGAAGTCGTCCCAGGCGATCACCCCGTCGGTCGCTCGGCCGCGCACGAGCACGATGTGGCGCATGTGGGGTGTTTTGTCCCGGATGGCGAGGAACTTGGCGAGAAATGCTTCGTCCTCGACGAACGCGACGGTCGCCTCCGAGTGGTTCGCGACGTACTCGAGCTGCTCGGGTGCGAGCGTGTTGTAAACGCTGATCGCCGCCCCGCCTGCGTGAACGATGCCGAGGTCGGCGATCACGTGCTCGGGAACGTTGCGGGCCATGATCAGCCCGAACTGGCCGGGGCCGAACCCGAGATCGCCGAGGGCCAGGGTGGCCGCCGCCACCTGATCCGAGTACTCACGCCAGGTGAGCTGGTGCCATTCTCCGTCCCGCTTCCAGCGCAGCGCAGTCTTTTCCGGCCAGTTGCGGACGGCGTCGGCGAAGATCGTGCAGACGGTCTTGCCGGAGACTGTTCTGTCGATGTCGGCTCGCTCAGCCGTTACGTCCATTTAGCGCCTCCTGCTCTTCACATCATGCACCGGCCGCTGCCGGACCACCCGCTCGGGTCGGCCCTAGACTAATTCGTGGTGGGGCGGGAATGATTTACGTCCGCTCGCGCAGGCCGATCCTGACCGTTGCGGTCTGCGCCGCCGTCTGCACGGTGGCTTTCGCAGCCCTTGCCTTCGTCGCCCTGCGGCTCCCAGGAGGCCTGGTGGCGGCCGTCGCTCTGGGAGGCGGCGTTGTGGCGGGCCTGGCCGTGACCGGTTGGGCGGCATCTGGCCTGCGCGCGTGGCCCTCGGGCAAGCTAGGACTCTTCCGCGATCGTCTGGTGGTGATCCACGACCGCCACGAGATGCGGGCTCTGTGGGATCGCATGGACACGGTCACGCTCGCCGGCGATGCCTCCTGGCCGAGCATCAAGCTGACGGACAGGTTGACGATCCACCTCCGGCACGAAACCCCGATCCGGTTCAAGCCGGCCGATTTCGGGCTCGAGGCCGGGTCGTGCCGGGACCTCATCCTGAGGCTTCGAGACGACCCTGAGCTGCGCAGCCGCCTCCCCGAGTTCGATTCGGCCCGGGACCTTGCCACCGCCCCGGTCGTCGCCGACGGTTCCTTTTCCCTCCCCCTTTAGGGGAAGGGCTGGGGTGGGGGCCGGGGGATCATGATTCTCAAACGTGAACGGTCTTTTCGGCCGTGATTTTCTCGACGTAGGCGACCTCGAAGCCGCCGAGCTTCGGGCTGTGCTTGGCCTCGCGCATGACATCAAGGCTGGGCGATGGGCGCAGCGGCCGCTCGCCGGCCGTCACATCGCGATGCTTTTTCAGCGCCCTTCCCATCGCACGCGCGTGTCTTTCGAGGTGGCGATCGCGCGCCTCGGCGGATCGAGGACGACGCTGGGAGAGCAGGATGTCCAGCTGGGCTACCGGGAGAGCGTCGGCGACGCGGCCAGGGTCCTGGACCAGTACGTGGACGGGATCGTGGCGCGTCTGCGCAGCCACGCCGACATCGTGGAGCTCGCCTCTGCCGCAGAGAAGCCTGTCATCAACGCGCTCACCGAGCGCTCGCATCCGTGCCAGATCCTTGCCGACCTGATGACGCTCGAGGAGGTGCGCGGCCCACTGAACCGCCACCACGTTGCATACGTAGGTGACGGCAACAACATTGCGGCCTCGCTCATGGAGGCGTCCACGCGCCTCGGCTTCGCGCTGACCGTGATCACGCCCAGCGGGTATGAACCCGACGAGGCCGTGATAGGCAGGGCGCGGGGGTTGTCGGTTGACGGCGATCGCCTCAGCATCAGCAACGACCTGTCCAAGGTCGAAGGCGCGACCGCGGTCTACACCGATGTCTGGACCTCGATGGGCCACGAGACGGAGCGCGAGTCACGGAAGCACGTGTTTGCTGAGTACCAGGTCAACGAGGCGTTGATGGCGACAGTGCCGGACGCCGTCTTCATGCACTGCCTGCCCGCGCATCGCGGGGAAGAAGTCACCGACGCGGTGATCGACGGCAAGCAGTCCGTCGTTTTCCAGCAGGCAGGCAATCGCCTCTACACGCAGATGGCGCTGATGGCTGAGCTCTTTGGGTCAGGTCGGTGAGCCAGGACCTCCAGCAGTTCTACACCCAGCTCCTCGAGGTCATGCACCACCTCGGGTGGGCGGAGCTGATCGATGTCATCGTCGTGGCGCTGGTGCTGTACCAGCTCCTCCGTCTACTGCGCGGCACCCAGGGCACGCAGGTGCTGGTCGGACTGATCCTGCTCGCCGTCATCGGCGTGGTCGCCAACCAATTGAATCTCGTGCTGCTGGGCTGGCTGTTCCGCAACGCGACGTTCTTCATCATCATCGCCGTCATCATCATGTTCCAGCCTGAGTTGCGGCGCGCCCTCGACCAGGTGGGGCGCCTCGGACGGCTCGGCGGCATCGGCAGGCCGCTTTCCGGCTACAACCCCGGCCAGTACAACGTGGCCATCTCCGAGGCGATCCGCGCCGCCGAGCGGCTCAGCTCGAAACGCCAGGGCGCCCTCATCGCGTTTGAAAGATCTGTGGGCCTCGAGGACTACGCGGCAACCGGCGTACGCATCAACGGCGAGATCTCGGCGGAGGTGCTGCAGTCGATCTTCTATCCCAACTCTCCACTGCACGACGGGGCCGTGATCGTCCGCGGCAACAAGATCATCGCGGCCGGCTGCCTGCTGCCCCTGCCCGAGGAGGGAATCGTTCGCGAGCGGCTCGGCACCCGGCACCGTGCCGCGGTGGGGCTGTCACTCGCATCGGACGCGCTGGTGATGGTCGTATCCGAGGAGACAGGCGCGATCTCGGTCATCGAGGAGGGCAAGATCACGCGTAACCTCGACGGCGATGGCCTGCGCAGGAGGGTCAGCCCGAAGGTGGCCAAGAGCAATGGGTTCTTCAGATGAGCTGGCTCACTGACGACTGGCGCCTCAAGGTGCTTGCGCTCATGCTCGCGGTACTCATGCTCGGTGCGGTCGCCTTCTCGCAGAACCCGCCCACTACTCGCACGCTGACGGTGCCCCTCAGCTACCACGCGCTGGCTCAGGGCATAGTCATCATCCATCCTCCAACGAAGGTCAACGTGACCTTCTCAGGTCTGGCGGAGGTGATCAGCGGCATCACGGCCGATAACCTAACCGCTTCCGCGGACGCGTCCCAGGCCAAGCCGGGGCCGGCCGTCACCTTGCCCGTGACCGCGCGCTACACCGGAACAAACCCCGTCAACGTCAGCAATCCGGCCCCGATCGTCGTCTACGTCGATGAGTTCAGGACGGTGGCGGTGCCCGTCGAGGTCGTTGCGCGCCCGGCGCCGGGCTGGACCATCACCAAGAGAGTGGCCACCTGCGGAACGCCGCCCGCACCGTGCACTGTCAACTTCAGCGGACCTGGTTCGTGGGAGAACGGGCTCAGAGCCATCGTTGTCTTCAGCCAGCAGGTCAACTTCAACTCCAGCTCGTCGCCGAGCCAGCCCATCAGCTTTGTCAACAGCAGCGGCTCGGTCCCGACGACGCCGACTGAGCCCCAGACGACGTGGGACGTCGCCAACGTCAACATCGACATCGAGGCTCAACAGGCTTCGTTCGACAAGACGGTGGCGCTTGTGGCCGCGGCGCCCGCTCAACCCCCGCCGCCGCGCTACCAACTGGTGGGCGTGGTGATCAGCCCTGCCACGGTTGTGATCAGCGGCGATCCGGCCGTGATCGGTCGCATCCAGAACATCGTGCTGCCGGCCATCGACCTCAGCAGCGCGACGTCGAACACGACGGTCCACGTCAGCATCACCTATCCCGACAACGTCACCGGCGTCACTCAGATCGCGACGATCACCTTCCTGATTCAGCCCAATCCGAACGTAAGTCCGAGTCCCTAGGAGTAACCTGAGGGCCCTCCCCGCCGTTCAGAAGCAGCAATCAGTCCAAGCACGCGACCTAGGAGTTGTGTAAAGAGGAATGTGCGGGATCATCGGTTACCTGGGCGACCAAGAGGCCACCCCGATCCTCATGGACAGCCTCAAGCGCCTCGAGTACCGCGGCTATGACTCGGCTGGAGTTGCGGTGCTGGAGACGCCAAGGCCCGGATCGTTGCTCCGCACCAGCGTCACCAAGTCCGAGGCCAAGGTCGACGACCTGATAGCCAAGCTCAAGGCCGGGATGCCGTCCGGCCATCTTGGCATTGGCCACACTCGATGGGCGACCCACGGCAAGCCGACGTACGTCAATGCTCACCCGCACACCGACTGCAAGAGCCAGATCTTCGTCGTGCACAACGGCATCATCGAGAACTTCGCAGAGCTGCGCCAGGAGCTGCAGGCGAAGGGTCACGAGTTCACGTCCGAGACCGACACCGAGGTGGTGCCGCATCTGATCGAGGCCTACTACAAGGGCGATTTCCTGGCCGCGGTACGCGCTGCTCTCAAGCGCATCAGGGGCGCCTACGCTCTCGCGATGTTCTCGACAGAGGATCCCGATCTTCTGATCGGTGCGCGGCTGAACGCGCCGCTGGTGGTGGGCCTCGGCGAGGGCGAGTTCTACATCGCCTCCGACATCACCGCGATCATCCCGTACACCAAGCGCGTGCTCGTGCTCGGTGAAGGCGAGGTTGCCGCGGTGACGCCGCTCGGCGCCGAGGTCTCAACGCTCGACGGCACGTCCGTCAAGCCGAAGCTGGTGCACGTCGACTGGGACGTGAGCCAGGCGCAAAAAGGCGGCTTCCCGCACTTCATGCTCAAGGAGATCCACGAGGCACCCGAGGCAGTGGCCAACGCCATGCGGGGTCGACTCACCGACGACGGTACGGTTTCCTTCCGCGAGTTCTCGCCGGCCGATGAGGAGCTGGCGCGGTTGAGGGAGGTGCTGCTGCTCGGCATGGGCACTTCTCGGCACGCGGCGCTGCTCGGCGAGCTCGCGATCGAGGACTGGGCCGGCATCCCTGCGCGCGCCATGGACGCCGCCGAGTTCCGATACCGACGGCCGACGTTCGGTACCGACACGCTGGCCGTAGTGATCACGCAGTCGGGCGAGACCGCGGACACCCTCGCAGGCATGAGGCTGGCGAAGGACCGCGGAGCCATGACCGTAGCCGTCACCAACGTGGTTGCCAGCTCGGCCGCGCGCGACGCGGACGGCGCCATCTATCTGCATTCCGGTCCGGAGATAGGTGTGGCGTCGACCAAGACTTATCTCGCTCACCTGGTGAGCCTCTACCTGCTTGCCCTCCGGCTCGCGACCGTGAACGGCCATGTCTCGTTGGAGCGCCGGCAGGAGCTGGTGGCCTCGCTGCGAGAGCTGCCAGACCGCGTTCGGGGCATTCTCGAGCGTGAAATGGAAGTGGCAGCGCTGGCGCACAAGTACAGCCACTACCGCAACTTCCTCTACACGGGACGCGGATTCGGCTTTCCGGTGGCTCTCGAGGGAGCCCTCAAGCTGAAGGAGATCTCGTACGTGCATGCGGAGGGCGTGTCCGGCGGCGAGCTGAAGCACGGTCCGATCGCCCTGCTGGACAAGAGCTTCCCGGTGATCGCCGTCTGCACCGCGGGCGCGACGAGCGACAAGATGGTCAGCAACGTACACGAGGTCGTCGCGCGCGACGCTCCCGTGCTGGCCCTCGTCACCGAGGGCGACACCTCGCTGGACGGCGTTGCCACCGACCTGTTCACCATTCCACGCACTGACGAGGCCGGCGCGGCGGTCCTCAACTCGGTCGTGCTGCAGCTGTTCGCCTACCACGTCGCGGTCGAGCTGGGTCAGAACGTCGACCAGCCCCGCAACCTGGCCAAAAGCGTCACGGTCGAGTAGCCGCCGCGCGCTACCTTTAGCGCAATGCAGCGCATCGGGGTGGACGCCGTCTCGGTGGAGCGAATCTCGCTCGCGGTGAAGCGCTCCGGCACGGCCTTTCTCGCCAAGGTCTACACGCCCGCCGAGCTCGCCTACTGCGCGGGCAACTCGGAACGCCTTGCCGGCCGGTGGGCTGCGAAAGAGGCCGTGATCAAGTGCTTCGATGGCACGGGCATTTGCTTTCCGCGCAAGCGCATCGAGGTCCTGCCTGGTCCGCTCGGCGCCCCTCGGGTCAAGCTGCTCGGCGACGCTCGGGGTGCGCACGTCGAGGTGAGCATCACGCATCACAGTGGGCTCGCCGTGGCGACGTCTCACCTCGAGATGCCCGACCAGACCCTGGCCGACCTGCTTCCGGCGCCGGACGCGGTCGTCCTTCCTGCCCGACCGAAGGACGCGCACAAGGGCACGTTCGGAACGGTCGTGGTCATCGCAGGCAGCCTCGGTTTCACGGGCGCCGCCTACCTCGCGTCCACGGCAGCAGCTCGCACCGGGGCCGGACTGGTGCGGCTGCTCGTCGGCGAGTCCATCTATCCGATCCTGGCGGCCAAGGTCACGGAGGTGATGGCGACGCCGGTGGCCGAGGTCGCGCCCGGTGCCATCGGGCACGCCGCGCACGACAACGTGTTGAGGAACATCGCTGATGCCGAAGCTGTGGTCATCGGTCCGGGCCTTGGCCGCGATCGTTCGACGTGGCGTCTCGTCGTCGACCTCGCGATGCACGCCGAGTGCCCCATGGTCATCGACGCCGACGGCCTGAACGCACTGGCCGACTCTCCTCGCATCAAGCGCAAGCTCGGTCCGCGTCGCATCCTCACGCCTCACCCAGGAGAGATGGCGCGCCTGACAGGCAAGACGATCGAACAGATCGAAGCCGACCGGCAGGGCGCGGCGCGCAAAGGGGCCAAGGAGTGGGGCGCTGTGATCGTCCTCAAGGGCGCGAAGACCGTCGTGGCCCATCCCGACGGCCGGTGCAGCGAGGACCCGCACGAGGTGCCCGCGCTCGCCACCGGCGGCACGGGTGATGTGCTCGCCGGCGTCATCGGCGCACTCGTGGCGCAGGGGCTCGACGCCTTCACGGCGGCGGTCACCGGCGTCTACATACACGCCGCGGCGGGCCGGCGCCTGGCGCAAAGAGTGGGCGACAGCGGGCTGCTCGCGGGCGACCTTCTCACCGAGATCCCGCTCGTGATGAACGCGCTCCGACAGGGCGGCCTTTGAGGTTGAGTCCGCGGCGCCGGAGCCTCCTCGCATCTTCACGAGCTAGGCGGCCAGGCGCCTGCGGCGCCCAAGCCAGCGTCAAGGGCCCCGGCTCCGCAGCGTCGCGCATCAACAGATGCGCTCCTCGCGGCGCCACCCTTTCCTTGGCTCTGGCCGCCGATCTCGCGAATCTGCGTCGGATCCCCGTCGCCGCGGACTCTTGACCGGCCAGCTCCGCTGGGCCGACATTCACCTCAAGGCGATCCGCGCCAACGCGGCCCGCATCCTCGAGCACCTTCCGCAGCACACTCACCTTTTCGCGGTGGTCAAAGCCAACGGCTACGGGCACGGTGCCCTCAAAGCCGCGCGAGCGGCGCTCGACGGCGGCGCCACGAGGCTTGCGGTGTCGACGCTCGCCGAGGCGAGAGAGCTCAGCGGGCTCGTACCGGCGGAGCACGTCCTGGTCATGGGCGGCCTCGCGCCGGCGGAGGCGGCAGCCGCGGCCGCGTCCGGCTGCGCCATCGGAGTCTCGAGCCTCGCGATGGCGGAGGCGCTGAACCAGACGGACGAGGTGGTGCCCGTGCATCTGAAGATCGACACCGGCATGGGCCGTTTCGGCTGCGCGCCCGAGGACGCGCCGGCGCTAGCGCAGTTCATCGAGCAATCGGCAGCCTTGAGGCTTGATGGCACGTGGACGCATTTCGCATCCGCCGACACCGACGCGCAGATGACGCGCCACCAGTTCGAGCTGTTCGCCGAAACGCTGGCATCGCTGGGCGCCGATCCAGGAATGCGGCACGCGTGCAACTCTGCTGGCGCCCACAGCTTTCCCGAGTACGCGCTCGATGCTGTCCGCTGCGGCATTGCGCTCTATGGCTGCGAGTGGCCGGGGATGGCACAGGCGATGACGCTGCACTCGATCATCACGCACCTCAAGACTGTGGAGACAGGAGCGACGGTCGGCTACGGGGCAACATGGCGCGCGAGGGCTCGATCGCGCATCGCCACCGTGGCGATCGGCTACGCGGACGGCGTTCACCGCGCGCGCTCGAATCGCGGTTACGCATTGGTTCGCGGCAGAAAGGCGCCGCTGGTCGGCACCGTCAGCATGGACGCGATCACGCTTGACGTCACGGACGTCGAAGAGGTCTCGGTGGGCGACGTGGTGACGCTGATCGGGGTCGACGGCGAGGAGAGAATCACCGCGGAGCAGGTCGGTCGCTGGTCGGGATCGATCTCGTACGAGATGCTCACATCCCTGGGACCGCGCGTCGACCGGAGTTACGTCGAATAGCCGCCGCGGAATAAGCGCCAAGCCCGCTCACGTTTGGACTTGCGGAAGGCA
This sequence comes from Candidatus Dormiibacterota bacterium, assembly GCA_035934385.1. GTDB lineage: Bacteria > Chloroflexota > Dormibacteria > Dormibacterales > Dormibacteraceae > CF-118. The sequence continues at coordinate 46,678 of DASYXY010000070.1, read as the reverse complement.
GGTGAAACTACACTGGCTGTACTTATGGCTGAGAGCCCGGCCCGAGCTGCCTTCGCGGAAGAGGCGCTGACCCACCTGGACACGCTGTATCGCGGCGCGCTCCGGTTGACCCGGGATCCCGACCAGGCGCAGGACCTGGTCCAGGAGGCATACCTGCGCGCGCTCCGGTACCAGCACAGCTACCAGGCCGGAACCAACATGAAAGCCTGGCTCTTTGCGATCATGCGCAACCTCTTCTGGGACCGGTTCAAGGGCACTCGCAAGGACGACGTGAGCCTCGACGACGTCGGCGACTTCGTCCTTTTCGAGAAGCTGCGCGACGAAGGCGCCCGGCCCGAGGCCGACGTGCTTGACCGCATCGCCGCTTCGGAGGTCGTGACGGCTGTGGAAAAGCTCCCCCCGCTGCACCGGGAGGTGGTCCTACTGGTGGACGTGGAAGGCTTCTCCTACAAGGACGCGGCCCAGGCGCTGGGGGTTCCGATCGGCACGGTCATGTCCCGCCTCCACCGCGCCCGCCAGCAGCTTCAAAGGAGCCTCTATGACTACGCCGTGGAATCGGGTATCGTGCGCGGCAGCGCGCAAGGTGCGACTCAGCAATGAACTGTCCTGACTGCCAAGACAAGCTCGATCGATACGTCGATCGGGAGCTGAGCAACACCGAGGTCCTGGAGCTCCAGCTGCACCTCGAAGGGTGTCCGGACTGCAGCGACCAGTACGAGTTCCAGGCGCACCTGAAGCGGCTGGTCAAGCACTCGTGCGACTGCGACACGGCGCCTCAGGCGTTCCGCGAGAAGCTTCGCCAGATCCTGACCTAGAGGCGGCTCGCCTCTACTTCATAACGCCGGACTTGGCGCCGGCGAGGCTGTCAGAGCTCGCGGAGGCTGCCGTCCGCGGCGGAGTCGATGTCGTTCAGCTCAGGCAGAAGCGCCTTCCGCGCGGAGAGCTCCTGTTGGCGGCGCGCGCGCTCCGAGCCATCACCGCCGCGGCGGGCAGGCTCTTCGTCATCAACGACCACGTCGACATCGCGCTGCTGTCGGACGCGGACGGCGTTCATGTGGGACCTGACGACATCACGGTCGACGGGGCACGCGCGGTTGCGGGCGGAAGACTGCTCATCGGTGCGTCCGCGTCCACGCCCGAAGCGGCGCGAGAGGCGATCGCCGCGGGCGCCGACTACCTGGGGGTCGGGCCCGCGTTCGAGACGCCCGTGAAATCCGAGAAGAAGGTGATAGGCCCGGAAGGCGTGTGGGCGGTCGCGAATGCAGCCGGGGGCGATGTGCCCGTCTTCGCCATCGGCGGGATCGATGAGTCCAACGTCCAGCTACTGACGAGGCTCGGGCTTAATCGCGTCTGTGTGATCAGGGCAATCGGTGAGGCATCGGACCCAGAGGCGGCGGCTCGACGGTTGCGTGCGATGCTGGACGCGTGACCACGATCGGCGGGATCGGTGAGAGCCGGCTCCTGGAGCTGATCCAGCCTTACCTCGGCCCGCAGGCGGGTGGCGACGACGCTGCGGTTCTGGAGGAGAAAGGCCCGTTCACCGTCGTCAGCACAGACATGGCGGTCGAGGGCGTGCATTTCGACCTCGAATGGATGAGCGCCGAGGACGTGGGCTGGCGCGCGCTCACCCTGGCGATGGGGGACCTGGCCGCGAAAGGCGCAACGCCCGCGTGGGCGCTCACCTCGGTGGCGGTGCCGCGCTCGTGGCAGCTCGACGCTTTCGTGGGCCTGTTCACCGGTATGCACGCTCTGGCGTCGAAGTTCGGCCTGTCGATCGAGGGCGGTGACATGAGCGCGATCGACGGACCGGCGGTGATCTCGCTGACCGTCTCAGGGCACACGAACACGCGACCCCTACCGCGCAGCGCCGCGAAGCCCGGCTGGTCGGTGGCCGTCACGGGTCCACTCGGCGCGTCTGCGGTGGCGTTGCGCGAGCGTAGGGTTCTGCGGCTCGAGCCACGCATGGCTGAAGGCCGCAGGCTGAATGAGGCAGGTCTTTGCTGCGGCGACATCTCGGACGGACTGGTTCGAGAGATGGAGAAGTTCTCGCAGATGTCCGGCTGCGGCACCAGGCTGCAGGCCCGGGACGTGCCTGTGGCCGAAGGCGCTTCGATATTGGAAGCACTGACGAGCGGGGAAGAGGTCGAGTTGGTCTGCGTCGGGCCCGACGACGCCATCCGTGGCGCCGGCCTGAAACCCATCGGTGTGATGCGGCCCGACCGGGCCCTGGCGATCTACGGCATCCGTAATGTCGCCCTCCGCGGGTACGACCACTTTGCGTGAGGTGACGACTTCATCGGCCGCGGAGACCGAGGCGCTCGGCGAGGGGACTGGGTCGCGGCTCAAAGCCGGTGATCTGGTGCTGCTCGCGGGCCCGCTGGGCTCTGGCAAAACGACCTTTGTGCGCGGCATGGCGCGCGGCACCGGTTCGGATGCGCAGGTCCAGAGCCCCACGTTCACGCTGGTGCGCATCTACCCGGGACGCGTGCAGCTCGCTCACGTCGACCTCTACCGCGTCAAAGCCGCGGGTGAGCTCGCCGACCTCGGGCTCGACGAGCTGCTCGATGACGGTGCGATGGTGATCGAATGGGGTGACCGCCTTGACCTGCGTCGGGCCGAGCTCATCACGTTCGAGAACCTCGGCGACGACCGGCGTCGGTTGAGGTTCGAAGCCGAACCGTGATCCTGGTCATCGATACGTCGTCTGCCCGCTCGGCGATCGCGCTATTGCGTCCGGACCGCATCGTCGCCGGCGAGTACCTCGGTCCGTCCGGCCCCGTGTTCGGCCTGCCGGAGCGGATTGCGGCGCTGCGCGAGGGCCGGCCGCTGTCCAAGGTGGCGGTGGCGACCGGTCCGGGCTCGTTCACGGGGCTCCGGGTGGGCGTCTCGTTCGGTCTGGGCCTGGCGATGGGGCTGAAGGTACCGATCGTTCCCCTGCCCACGCTTGCCGTCCAGGCCGCCCGCAGCCAGGAGCCCGCGCTGTCGGTCTCCGAGGCCGGGCGCGGGCGCGTGTATCACCTGGCCCCAGGCCGGGAAGCCGGCCTCGCTGAACCACATGAGCTTCCGAAGCAATGGCCCGCAGTCGGCTGGCTGAGGCCTGCGACGCAGGAGGCGCTCGTCGCCGCAGGGTTGCGGATGGCGGACGAATCGCGGTTGCTGTCCTTCGGCTCCGCCGCGGCCCTCGTCCTCGAGACCGCGAGAGAAGTGCCCTACGATAGTCTCAGGCTCGAATACATGCAGTCATTCGCGAGTAGGTTCTAGAGATGGTGCAGGTCCGCCAGTCCCTGTCACTGGACCTGATGCGCGAGGGCGACGTCGCCACCGTGCAGGAGATCGAGCGCGAGATCTTCGCGACGCCGTGGCCCCGCAACGCGTACTTCCGCGAGCTCGCCTCGCGCTCGAGCGCGCACTACGTGGTGCTGAGGCAGGAAGGCCCGGCCGAGGACTCGTCGCGTTTTCGCGCGCCCGACTTCGACCCGACGATCATCGGCTACGGCGGCATGTGGCGCATGTACGACGAGGCCCACGTGACCACCATTGGCGTGCGCCGGGACCTGCATCACCGGGGGTTCGGCCGCGTCCTCTTCGCAGGGCTCGTGCAGGCGTCCTACGACATGGGCGCGAAGTGGATCACGCTCGAGGTCCGCACGACCAACGACAACGCGATGCATATGTACGAGGGTTTTGGGTTCAAGGTGATCGGACGCCGGAAGGGCTACTACACCGACAACGGCGAGGACGCGATCGTCATGTGGTCCGACTCGATCCACTCGCCACGTTTCCGCCGCGCGTATGAGACGAACCTGGAGCGCATCGACGGCGATGTGCGCGGGCTGCGCAGGGACCTGCTGACGCGAGGCGACTGACTCTAGGGATCGAGACCAGCTGCGACGAGACGTCCGTCGCGGTGGTGGAGGGCGGCCGCAACACGCTGAGCAACGTCATCCACTCGCAGGTGCAGCTGCACGCCGGCTTCGGTGGTGTCGTTCCCGAGCTGGCGGCGCGCTACCACCTGGAGCGCCTGCCGGGCCTGGTCGACCTCGCGCTCGATCGCGCCGGCGCCCGGCCGTCTGACATCGAGCTCATCGCGGCCACCCGTGGGCCTGGACTCGCGGGCTGCCTGCTGGTCGGCACAGGGATCGCGCAGGGTCTGTCCGCCGCGTGGTCCGTGCCGCTCACCGGCGTCAACCACCTGTGGGGCCACATCTACGCCGCGATGCTCGCGGTTCCTGACCTAGAGCCGCCGCTGCTGGGCCTGGTTGTGAGCGGCGCGCACTCAGACCTCGTGCGCATGCCCGAGCACGGTCGCTTCGAGGTGATCGGCCGCACGCGCGACGACGCTGCCGGCGAGGCGTTCGACAAGGCCGCGCGCATGCTCGGGCTGGGCTATCCCGGAGGCCCGGCGCTCGATCGTCTGGCCCGCACTGGCGACGCGCGGCGGCAGCGCCTGCCCCGGCCGTCGCTGCCCGGCCTCGAGTACAGCTTCAGCGGCCTGAAGACGGCGCTTCTTTACAGGCTGCGCGACCTCGGCGAGGCGGACGAGGAGACGCGCGCGGACCTGGCGGCAGCTTTCGAGGAGTCGGTCGTGGAGTCGCTGCTGGAGAAGCTGGACCTTGCGCTGACCCAGGCGCCGAGCGCGGAGGTCGTTGTGGCGGGCGGGGTCGCGGCCAACACCCTGCTGCGCAGGCGCGCCGCCGAGGTGGTCGGCGATCGAGCTCGGCTGACCATGCCCCCGCTCGACCTGTGCACCGACAACGCCGCCATGATCGCGGCCGCGGGTCACTTCGCCGCCCGTCATCCCGTCAATGTCGACCCGTCTCTAGGATGGGGATGAGTGTCACGCCCCCGGGATCCGACCCAGATTCGCGAGTTTGCCGGCCGGAGCCAAGGAGAGGGTCGCGTGACGAGGAGCGCATCGGAGATGCGTGACGAGGAATCGCCGGGCCCCTCGACGATGGCTTCAGCGCCGAAGGCGCCCGGCCGGCCAGATCGCGAAGATGCGAGGATCATCGGGGGCGGGGCACTCTAGTGACGGTGCAGGGCTGGGAGATCGTGTTCAAGGGCGAGCGCCTGGAGGCGGACCTGGTGGCCGCTGTGCTGGAGGCCAACGACATCAAGGTCGAGGTGTTCGGGGACACCGCCTACTCGGTGGCTGTGAACTTCACGGAGGCCAGGGTCTTTGTGCCCGGAGACTCGGTGGAGCGGGCGAGAGAGGTCCTGAAGCAGACCTGAGTCCATCCCCACTTGTGGGGGCGCCGCGCAAGCGCGGCGGTGTTAGGTGGGGGCGTTTGAACGCCTCTCACCTGTGGGTAGTAGAATTAGCACTCGTTGCCGAGGAGTGCTAAGCGCTCCCTGGGCACGACTGCTAACCACATTTCAAGAAGCTGAGGAGGGCGTTCATGAACCTGAAGCCGCTTGGCGACCGGGTGGTCGTAAAGCCGGTCGAGAAAGAAGAGAGGACCAAGTCTGGGATCGTGCTTCCGGACACCGCCAAGGAGAAGCCCCAGGAGGGCATTGTCGAGGCCGTGGGCACCGGAAGGATCCTCGACAACGGAACCAAGCTCCAGATGGAGCTGAAGGTCGGCGACAAGATCCTGTACGCGAAGTACGCCGGCAACGAGTTCAAGATCGACGACATCGAGTACTTGATCGTGTCCGAGAAGGACGTGCTGGCCATCGTCGCCAGCAACGGCAAGAAGACGGAACCCAAAACCAGTAAAGGCTAAGAGGGAAGGTACATGGCAAAGACAGTCACATTCGACGTAGAGGCGCGACAGGCCCTCAAGAAGGGCATCGACATCGTCGCCTCCTCAGTTCGCATCACACTCGGCCCGAAGGGCCGCAACGTGGTCCTCGAGAAGAAGTTCGGCGCCCCGACCGTGACCAACGACGGCGTCACGATCGTGCGCGAGATCGAGCTCAAGGACAACATGGAGAACACCGGGGCGCAGCTGCTGCGCGAGGTCGCGACCAAGACCAACGACGTCGCCGGTGACGGCACGACCACTGCGACGATCCTGGCGCAGACCATGATCAACGAGGGCTTCCGCAACGTGACCGCGGGCGCCAACCCGATGCAGCTCAAGATCGGCATCGAGAAGGCGGTCGAGGCAGTCGTCGAGGAAGTGAAGAAGCTGTCAGTACCGGTCAAGGGCCACGAGGACGTCGCCCACGTGGCGGCCATCTCGAGCCAGAGCGAGCAGATCGGCACTCTGATCGCCGACGCGATGGACAAGGTAGGCAAGGACGGCGTCATCACTGTCGAGGACAACCAGGCCGTCGCGACCGAGCTCGAGGTCGTCGAAGGCATGCAGTTCGACCGCGGCTACATCGCCGCCTACATGGTTACCAACCCCGACCGCATGGAAGCGGTACTCGAGGAGCCGTTCGTGCTCATCACCGACCGCAAGATCTCAGCGATCCAGGACCTGCTCCCCGTGCTGGAGCGTGTGGTCCAGCAGGGCAAGCCGCTTCTCATCGTCGCTGAGGACGTCGAGGGCGAGGCGCTCGCGACACTCATCGTCAACAAGCTCCGCGGCACTTTCACCGCCGTTGCGGTCAAGGCGCCAGGCTTCGGTGACCGCCGCAAGGCGATGCTCGAGGACATGGCGATCCTGACCGGCGGCACCGTCATCAGCGAGGACCTCGGCCTGAAGCTCGACCAGACCAAGATCGAGCAGCTGGGCAAGGCCCGCCGCGTGACCATCACCAAGGACGACACCACGATCGTGGAGGGCGCCGGCAAGCCGGAGGCCATCCAGGCGCGTATCAAGTCGATCAAGTCCCAGGTCGAGGAGACCACCTCCGACTTCGACAAGGAGAAGCTGCAGGAGCGGCTCGCGAAGCTCGCCGGCGGCGTGGCTGTGATCAAGGTGGGAGCTGCCACCGAGGTCGAGCAGAAGGAGAAGAAGCACCGCATCGAGGACGCGCTCAGCGCGACCAAGGCCGCGGTCGAAGAGGGGATCGTCGCGGGTGGCGGCACCGTGCTGCTGAACGCTCAGAAGAAGCTCGACGGCGCCCTCGGCTTGAAGGACGACCAGGCGACCGGTGTCGCGATCGTCCGCAAAGCGCTTGAGGAGCCCATCAAGCAGATTTGCTCGAACGCCGGCAAGGAAGGATCGGTCATCGTCGAGCAGGTTCGCAAGAGCAAGCCGGGTGAGGGCTACGACGCCCTCAACGACAAGTTCGTGAACATGTTCGAGGCCGGCATCGTCGACCCGGCGAAGGTGACGCGTTCAGCGCTGCAGAACGCAGCGTCGATCGCGGCCATGGTGCTCACCACCGAGGCCATGGTCACCGAGGTGCCCGAGGACAAGAAGGGCGGCGGCGGCATGCCCGGCGGTGGCATGGGCGACATGATGTAAGAAGAGGCTGCTTACCTCCCTGCCACGCGGGGAGGTCGGCGCGACGCGCCGGGTGGGGGCGACTCCATCCGGCGCTTCTCTTTTCCGGCGGGTTCGTCGACCGGGATGATCCCGCCCATCCCCGCAAGCCGCCGGCCGGCGAATGCCACCGCCAGTGGCAGCAGAAGCATGAACGAGGCGACGACCATGGACAGCGAGTCCGGCAGGTGGTTCGGGTCGCGCATGCCCAGGTAGGTCAGGTAGCCGCCGCCGGCCGCGGTGAGAGCCACGAGGATGGTGGCGGCGCCTATCGCCCAGGTCCGGTACTCGCGGTAGAACGGGTTGGCGTTGCGGCTCGCCAGCCGTAGGACCCACCACGCCGTGAGGCCGTTGAGTACCAGGCCGCTGACCAATGCGCAGCCGGCGATGATGAGCCGCAGGGCCGGCAGATGGCCCATGACGAACGCCGAGATGTTCACGGCGAGGATGCCGATCGGCGTGACGACGCCCAGCGAGAGCAACAGGAACTCCCGAACGCGGCGGCTCATGGCCCCATTCTCAGGGGCGGAAGTTCAGGCCGCTAGTGGCCGCAGCCGCAGGCTTGCGCGCCGCCCGCGTCGTCGCCCGTGTCGAACGAGTGCCCACACGAGCACGAGTGCACCGCGTTGGGGTTGTGCACCGTGAAACCGGCACCCATCAAGCTGTCGACGTAGTCGATCTCGGAGCCCTGGATGTACGGGGCGCTGAAGTCGTCCACGAGGATCTGGACGCCGCCCGCCTCGATCACCATGTCCTCCGTGCGTCGGTTGTCGTCGAAGGCCATGCCGTACTGCATGCCGGAGCAGCCGCCGCCGCTGACGAAGATGCGGAGGGCCAGCTGGGGGTTGCCTTCCTTCTCGAGGAGCTCCTTGAGGCGCGTCTGGGCGTCCGGGGTGAGTGAGACGACAGCTTGTTCGATCACGTCTGGGAGTTTACCAGCAGCATTCGGCTGGCGACTACCCGCCAATTAAGATGGCCGCGGGATGGCCCGATCGGCGCTGGTGCTCGGTGGGGGCGGCATCACCGGGGCGGCGTGGGAGATCGGCATGCTCGCGGGACTGCGTGCGGATGGCGTCGATCTGACCACCGCGGACGTTGTCATCGGGACCTCCGCGGGCTCGGTGGTTGGCGCCCAGATCCTGAGTGGCGAGCATCTCGAGGAGCTCTACGCGAGGCAGTTTCGCAACCCCATGGGCGAGGTTGCCTCGCATCTCGGACTCACGGCCATGGCGCGATTTCTGGGATTGATGCTGATGCCGGGCGACGAGCGCAAGGCCAGGGCGCGCATCGGCAGGGCCTCGCTCCGTGCCCACACGATGCCTGAGGCGGCGAGGAGACAGATCATCGCGAACAGGCTTCCAGCCAACACCTGGCCTGACCGGGATCTCCGCATCACGACCGTCGACGCCGAGACCGGCGAATTCGTCGTCTTCACTCGCGAAAGTGGCGTTGGGCTCGTCGACGCCGTGTGCGCCAGCTGCGCGGTGCCGCTCGTGTATCCGCCTGCGACCGTCAACGGCCGCCGCTACATCGACGGCGGAATGAGATCGGTGGCCAACGCGGATCTTGCGACCGGCTGCGATCCGATCGTCGCGCTAACGCCAATCGGCCTGGCGCTGCGGCGCCGACAGAGCACGAGCGCTCAGATCGCGTCTTTAGGAAAAGGCGTCCGCTCGATCGTGGTCACAGCCGACCGGCATGCCCGCAGAGCGATGGGAAGCCAGGCGCTCGATCCTGCGTTCAGGGCGGCGTCGGCGCGGGCGGGCAGGGAGCAGGCGACGTCTGTGGCGCGCGCGGTGGCCGAGGTGTGGGCCAGGGTCTAGCCGCGGCCGATCTTGAAGCCTTTCTTGGCCTTCTTGTCTTCGCCGGCCGTGGCGCCGGCGATCTGCTGCGCCAGGTCTTCGACGCCGCGGCTGATGGCGCTCTTGGGGTCGGTGAGCACCAGGATCTCGCCCTTCACCGCCGCCTCGTCCGGCTTGGTGCCGTCGAACTCGATGTCGACGGCCAGCTCCTGCTTCAGGGTGCGGATCACGTCTTCCTTGCTCACGACCGACTTGGGCACCTTGTTGTTGAGCGCGAGGATGACGCGCCCTGGAACGATGTTCAGCACGTTGGTGAAGATGTTGAGCAGCTCGCCCACGTCTTTCAGGGACGACAGCTCGGGTGTGACCAGCACCAGCACCCGCTGCGAGTGGTCCAGCACCGTGATGACGATGTCGGTGAACGCGACACCGAGGTCGAAGACGATGTAGCGGAACGCGTTCACGAGGATGCCCATGGCCCGGTTGACCAGGTCGACGTTGATCAGGTCGGCCTGCTCGGCGCGGAGCACGCCAGGCAGCAGCATCATGCCGCCTGGGTGGTGGAGGATCGCGCCCAGCACCGCCTCCTCGAAGTTGGACGGGGGCACCTGAGCCGCGGCCGCAAGGCAGCCGGTCGGCGTCAGGTAGGAGATGAGCGCGTCGTGGTTGTAGGGGAGGGCGAGGTCGACGAGCAAAACCTCACCGGGGAAGCGCTTGCCGAGCGCCGCCGCGAGGTTGACAGCGATCGTGGTCCGGCCTGAGCCGCCTTTGGGCGAGTAGACGGCGATCGTCGTGGCCGCCTGCTCCGGCGCCACCATACGGGCCCGCGCGATGAGATTGGGCAGCGTGTCCTTGCGCTGCTCGACGAGCTTGGTCAGCTCGATGAGCGCGTCCGAATCCGCGGGCAGCGTCTCGTACAGGGTGCGCCGGTCGAGGGTGAGCAGCCTGCAGTCTTCGAGGGCCCGCACGCTCGCGGTGCGTGTCTCCTCGGAGATGAGCGCCATCTCGCCGAAGAAGTCGTCAGGGCCGAGCAGAGCGATGGTGATCGTGTGGCCGGGCGACTCCTCGACGAACACCTCGCAGCGGCCGGATTCGACCACGAACATCGTGTCGCCAGGGTCGCCCTGGTGAACGATGACCGAGCCTCTCGTGGCCGACGCCGGCGCAAGCCGGCGCGCCAGGGCGTGCAGGATGTTGTCCGGAAGCGTGAAAAAGATGGCGACGCGCTCGAGGATCTGGAATCGTTTTCTGAGCTCGTCGGAAGTGCCGCCGCTCAGTTGCTGGGCGTCGCTCAAGACAGGGGAATTATAGGTAGTGGGTACCGGGCCTCCCCCCAGCCTGCCGCCGATCGCTGAGCAGGTGCTTGGTAGACTTAGCCGCCGTCGGTCCCGTGGTGTAGCCTGGCCAAACACGCGGCCCTGTCAAGGCCGAGAACGCCGGTTCGAATCCGGTCGGGACCGCCATGTGACGGCCGTCCCGGAGAGGTGGCCGAGTGGTTGAAGGCGGCGGTCTCGAAAACCGTTATGGGTCACTGGCCCATCGAGAGTTCGAATCTCTCCCTCTCCGCCAGTCCCCGGTCTCCGCTCGCCCCTGGGCCTGTGTCCTTAGCGGCCTGCTGCAGGGCCTACGAGATCAGTACGCATTTCATCCTTTCGGACAAATTGGACACCGGGAGGCCACCGAAAGGTTGAAGCTCATGCTGGTTCGCGCGGCCTGTGGCAGAAGGTGCCTTGACGCGGCCTCAAGCTCACGCCGAATGCCCTGGGCGCGTGCGACTTCGCTCCATGTGTGCACGTCAAGGAGCAGGTTCTGGAATCGCTGCTTTCTCTCAACGACCTGCTGGGCCGTCGGATCGTCCAGCACAGCAATCTGGCTCTGGCCATAAAGAAGGATCGTTGTCTTGTCTGGCATTGGCTGATCGTTTAAGGCGACCGGTGTTGGGTTAACTCCATCGACGTATGCCCTCGCGACCGCGTACAGAGCGCCATAGTCTGAGAAATTGAACGGAGAAAGACCTCTGCTTCTCCGCCAGTCTTCACGGACTCACCCGCCTGATCAGGGGAGGTCGGCGAAGTACCTGGCCACGTCGAAATTGCCGATCAGTCGGGCCAGGCCCAATGGAGTTTGCCCAGCTTTGTTCTCTCTCAATGGGTTGGCACCGCGGCGGCGAAGAAGCTCAATCAGAGCTCCGCGCCCCTTCGCGTTGAACACCGCTGTCCAGAGGGGGCTGTTGCCGTAGGTGTTGACAATGTCGACATCAGCCCCCCGATCTAGAAGAATCTGGGCGGCTTCGATCGACCATTGCTGGGCAGCGAGGTGAAGTGGCGTAAATCCTTGGCGATCCGCGGCATTTGGGTCCGCCCCACCCTCGAGCAAGGCAGCGATCTTGCCCACGTCGTTGTCGAACGCGGCGTAATGGAGAGGCGTCCGTCCTGCGCGATCGGGCTTCAATGGCGTGGCAATGTGCTCATGTTCACGGAACCAGGCGGTACCTCGAAACGTTGAGCGAGGCCAAATCCCTCCCTCTCCGCTCTTCTGAGACTCGAATCAAGCGATTGTTGGTTTAGCCGGCCCGCTCCCAAGTGAGCGTACGGTGCACGAGCGTGTCGCCGGTTGCAGTGGTCGTCAGCCGTATGACCAGATGGCCATCCTCCACCTTCATGTTGCGGATCATGGTCGCGCCCACATGACGGGGCGCGAGGGCGCCGATCAGGCGGGTTCGAACGTCGCCTGTGGTCGCGTCCACGTCATAGGCGCCGAAGTAGGCGTCGTAGCCCCCGATGGCAGTGGTGTTGTTCTGCGCGGTGAAGACCGGCGCGGCGACCTCCTCCCTACGGTCGCGCTTCATGAACTGGGCGGCAAAGTTCCCCGCGCCGTCGAAGAAGAGCAGCGCCAGCGGGTCAGAGCCGAGAGTGGGCTCGTCGACGGGTTTGCCTGAGGCGTCCAGATCGATCCGCGAAAGCAAGCGCCACGTCCCGATCAACTCCTGAGCCAGGCTCCCCACGGCCCTGAGCGTAAGCCCAGCGGCAAGCCTCCCGCCAGGTGATCCAACCCACGCCCAGCCTGAAGCTCTAACCTTGCGCTCTGACGTCGGTTACGTGAAGGGAGGTGTTTCGTTATGCCGCTTTACATGGATGTGCACGAGAAGCTGCCGGATGGCGCCACCGCCGCGGACGTCGCCAAGGCTCACGAGGCCGATCTCGCGACCCAGGGCAAGTACGGCGTCAAGTACAAGAGCTACTGGGTAGACGACAAGGCGGGAAAGGTGTTCTGCCTCGTGGAGGCGCCGGACGCGGAAACGGCCGCTCGTGTCCACAAGGAGGCCCACGGGCTCGTTGCGGACCACATCTACGAGGTCGACCAGGGCTAGGGCCCGGACGCCGATCATGGCGTCACGAAAGCCTGCTGCCAGGGGCCGCGAGACCGGTGTGAAGGTCCTCGCCATCGATGTCGGCGGAACCCACGTGAAAGTGCTGGCGACCGGCCGGAGGACGCCGCTCGAGATTCCCTCCGGCCCGAATATGACCGCCCGGAAAATGGTGCGAGACGTTCTAGCCGGGACGACCGGCTGGCATTACTCTGTCGTCTCCATCGGTTATCCCGGGCCGGTTCTGCACGGCAAGCCGGTGAGCGAACCGGCGAACCTGGGCGGCGGATGGGTCGGGTTCGATTTCGCGAAAGCGTTTGGCTGTCCCGTCCGTCTGATCAACGACGCTGCGATGCAGGCGCTGGGAAGCTACAAGGGCGGCCGGATGCTTTTCCTCGGGCTGGGCACTGGCCTCGGTACCGCACTGATCGTCGACGGAGCGCTCGAACCGATGGAGCTGGCGCATCTGCCCTATAAGACCGGACAGACGTATGAAGATCGCGTCGGGAAAGCGGCGCTGAAACGATTCGGGAAAAAGAAGTGGCGCCGCAATGTCGCGCAGGTGGTGATGCGATTGCGAGCCGCTCTTGAGCCCGACGACGTCGTCATCGGTGGCGGCAATGCGAAATTGCTCGCAGCGCTGCCGAAGGGAGCGAGGCTCGGGTCCAACGCCAACGCCTTCGTCGGCGGCTACCGTCTATGGAAGACGAGTGGCTAAGACGAAGCGTCGACTGGAGACGAGTCCCGCCCTCGCTGCCACGCCTCGAGCACCGGTTTCGGCTTGAACACTGTCCAGAAGCCCTGGATCGCCCAGCGTCCATCACCGACGCTGATCATGAGAGACGGACCAAAAGGAATGGCTTCCGTCACCGGATATGCCTCGCGGATCCGTCCCCAGTCGAACGGCCGGACGTACTCGATCGTCACTTCATCCAGGCGCCGGGCCAGTGCGACCCATCGCGGCTGGCCCTCGCTCGAATCGATGCGATACACGACGACGTGGGCAGGAGTAACGGCCACCGCCATGTCCCGCCCCCGGTTTCGCCAGCCAAGCTCGCTGGCGAGCACCGGTTCTTCTGGACCGAGCAAGTATGCGGTCGCGAGCGCGAGCTGCTCGAGCGTCCACGACCTGTAAAAGCTGAGCGCCTGCTGCATCAGGACGAGCAGCGGTACGCCGGTGACCGGGGTTAGCACGGGGAAGCCAAACTGGTTCACGGCATAGAGCTTCCCAACTGTTCTCCATCGGCTGCGGGCAATCTCGAGCTTTCCCGACTGCTCGAACTCGGTCGGTGGGAATTGAGGCAGCACGATCTGCGACGTCGCCACCCAGGTTGTGCCGTCCCACCAGAACTGGCCGTCGTCCGAGAACTGGCCCACTGCGCCTAGGCCGCCGGCTTGCGACCCCAGGCCATGAAGAGAGACTGGCACAGCAGCGTGCGGGGATTTTCGAGATGTTTCCGAAATGCCGTATCGATCTCACCCAGCTCTTGTTCGCCGGCCATGCCCCGCTGTATCAGCTTGGGCCGCATCGCGCGAAGAATGTCGGCCCTGATGGTGCGGCGAGAGTGGCCTAACGGAAACGCTTCGGCCCTGGGCTCCACACCGATGTCCACGAGCCCTGCATCCCACAGCAGGCTGGAAAGGCGCCGGCCCATCAAAGGGTCGGCACCGTCGGCTACATAGGACTGCTCAAAGAGCTCCTGCATTCGGTCCCACGCCGGTATCGGCGGGTAGCAGACCATGTTGCGCACGTCCGGCTCCATCGCGGCCACCCAACCGCCTGGCCTGGCAAGCCGGACCATCTCTGACACGACCTCGGCCGGTTCGGGAAGGTTGATCAACAGCGTACGGGCGTGTACAAGGTCAAAGGACGATTCGGGCAGTCCTGTGTTTCTGGCGTCACTCTCCATTACCTCGACGTTCGCCAGACGATGCTCACCAACGAAGTCGCGCGCCATGGCGACGTTGACCGGGTCGTAGTCCAGGCCGATCACGCTCCCGGAGGGACCAACGCGCTCCGAAAGGATGTCCAGCACGCCGAGGGGCCCGCACCCGAGATCGATCGCTCGCCAGCCTGGCGCGGCGCCTACCCGATCGAGTAGCGCCTCGCTGTGTGCCCTCAGCTCCTTGGCCTGCTGGCGGAGGCGCTGTCGCTCTGGGGCGTCGGCTCCGAGCGCGTAGACCGGCCCCGCCTCGCCCGCCGTCATGCCGGGGATGGTACTGCCCTCACAATCAGAAGCAATGTGGCTGGGTGAGCGGCGCGGCTAAGCGATCGACTGGCTCACACAGCGGTGGGTCCAGGCGACAGGCCGCCGCGTGGCGCTGTCCGGCCATCCCTGGCTCGACGCGCCGGTCGGCGCCACTCGCAGGGTCGGTGTCGGCTGGCTCGGCACCGCACCCGCGCGAGCGCGGGGCCTTCTTGATTCGTTCGATGCGTTGGCCTCCGACGGGTTCGATCCGGCCGCGGTTTCTGAAGAGGTCCGCCGCTTCTACACCGACACGTCCATGTATCGCATGGACCTCTGGGCGCGGTGGTCGTTCTTCGCCGGCGCCGGCGCACGGGCGATTCGCGCGATGCACGCCGAGCACCTCGATCAGCTCCGCGTGCCGATCGACGTGATGGAGGCCGCGACCGGCGTCACCAGCGACGTTTTCGAGATCGATGGGGAATCCGCGTGGCTGCGCCGCTATCACGACTCACAGCGCGTGATCTATGCCGGCGTGTATTCAGTGTTCCGACTCGATGGACAGCCTTCGCTGGTGCGCGTCGCGTTTCCGCTGCCCAACGGCCACTGCATCGTTCTGCTTCGACCAGAGAACGGTGAGAACGGCGCGCTGCGGCTGGTGTCCAAGGGGCACAGGTTCGGCGAACCCGGTATGTACCTGACGATCGCGCGCGGGGGCGGCGAGGTCAGCGCGCGGCGCACGCCGATCGCCGAGCTCTTCACCGTCTATCCGGGAACGGGCGGCGAGCTGAGGACCGACCACGTGCTCTGGTTCTACCGCTACCGCATGGCCCGCCTGCACTACCGGATTGAGCGCAAGTCAGCTGGCGACTGAGTCCTGGATCAGGCGCTGCCGCTCTCCGCAAACCTGCAGATGAACCGGATCAGCGCCTCGATGCCCGTGTGGTACTGGCTGATCAGCAGGTGCTCGTTGGGTGAGTGCACGGCGTTGTCCGCCTGGCTGATGCCGCTGATGACCAAGGGCGCGCCGACCGCTTCCTGAAAGTCCAACGCGACCGGAATCGAGCCGCCCTCGCGTACGAGTGACGTCTTCTTGCCGAACGCCTCCTCGAAGGCGGTCTGCAGGGCCCGCGCTGCGGCATGGTCTGCGGCGCTGAGGACCGGTGGCGCCGAGCCGAGCTTGTCCACATGCACCTCTACCCCTGGGGTTGTAAGCGTCTGCACATACCGCTCGAGCGACTTCAGGATCTTCTGCCAGTCCTGGTCGGGCACGAGCCGCATGCTCACCTTGGCGAACGCGGTCGCGGGGATGACCGTCTTCTCACCCTTTTCGACGAATCCCCCGAGCATCCCGTTGACATCCAGGGTCGGCCTGCTTCCGGCTCGCTCGAGCACGAGGAACTCCGGCTCTCCTTCGAGCGACCGCGCGCCGGTCAACTTCAGCGCTTCCTCCTTGAACCGACCGTCATCCTGACGCCACTGCGCGAGCTCCTCTGCCGACGGAGGGCGGACATCGTCATAGAAGTCCGGGATGGTGACGTGGCCGTTGGCATCCTTCAGCGCTCCGACGATTCGTCCCAGGGTGTTGAGCGGATTCGGAGCGTTGCCGCCAAACGTACCCGAGTGCAGGTCGACGGCGGCGCCGCGCGCGTGGATCTCGACGTAGAGGATGCCGCGGAGCGCTGTCGCCAACACAGGCCGCCCGAGCGGGTCGAAACCGCCGTCCCAGACGAGCACTGCATCCGTATGCAGGTCTTTGCCGTGCTTGCGCAGGTATTGGGGGAGCGAGTGGCCCGCGCTCTCCTCCTCGCCCTCGATCAGGAAGCGGATGTTCAGCGGCAGCTCGCCCGACGCGGCGAGGTGCTCGACCGCTTTGATCGCGGTCATGTGGTCGCCCTTGTTGTCGCAGGCCCCACGCGCGAACAGGTTTCCGTTGCGCACCTGGGGCTCGAACGCGGGCGACTCCCACTTGTCGACCGGGTCGGCAGGCTGCACGTCGTAGTGGCCATAGATCGTCAGGTGCGGCTTGCCCGGCGCGCCGTTCCACTCCGCGACGACGACGGGCTTGCCTTCGCGGGGCTCGTTGACCAGGAGCGCCTTGAATCCCATGCGCTCGAAGCGGGTGACCAGCCACTCGGCGTTGCGCACGCAGTCTGGCCGGTGCTGTTCGAGCGCGCTGATCGATGGGATGCGCACCTCTTCCATCAGGTCGTCGAGGTCGGCGTCGCGCCGCGCGCGGGCCCTTGCGAGTGCCTTTTCGAGCGTGGCCGTGGTGCTGGTCTTGCTCATGCCACACCTCGAGCTCGCTTGATCTGGGCGGCGTGGTCGTGGCAGTGGTTGGCGTAAACGTCGAGCCATCTTTCGACCGAGTACGGCCCGAGCTCGGTGTGCGTGCCGGCTTTCTTCCACTCGTCCTCGGAGAGGCGTTCGAGAATCTGCAGCGTCGACTCGCGAGCCCAGCGCACCGCCTCGAGCGACGGCTCGATGGGCCGGTCACGGGTCAGGCTCTCAGCGAAAACCTTCTCGTCGTAGCCGACGATCGTCGGGTTGTCCTCTGCCACGAGCTTGCGCAGCCGGATGGCCGACGTCATCTCGCTGTCGGCGATGTGGTGAACGATCTGGCGCGGCGTCCAGTCGTCCGTGCCTGGCGAGCGGTCCAGCTCGTCGTCGCGCATGCCGGCCACCGCCTCCACCACCGCCTGGTGGCCGGTGCGGTATTTCTGCAGAAGCTCAGTCCGGTGTTTGCTGTCCATCACTCCCTCCGGTGTTGATCATCGCAGCCGAAGCGGCGTCGAAGTAGTCGAGCAATGCCTTCCTGACGGCCGGCACAAATGCCAGCGATTCGACCGCCGCGGTCATGTGTCCGAGCCAAGCGTCTCGCTCCCGCCGGCCGATCGCGAACGGCTGGTGCCGTAGGCGCAGCCGCGGGTGGCCGCGCTGTTGCGAGTACGTGCTGGGCCCGCCCCAATACTGGATCAGGAAAAGCGTCAGGCGCTCGGTGGCCCCGGAGAGGTCTTGCTCGGGGTAGACAGCGCGGAGGACGGGGTCAATCGCCACTGCCGCGTAGAACCGTCCCACGAGCTCTCGAAAGGCCGGCTCGCCGCCTGCGGCCGCGAAAACATTCGCGGTCGGCGCTTCGGCCAGGACGTCATCGCTCACGCACGAAACATTGTGTCGCTAACTCAGCTCCGTCCGCCGAAGGGGCGGGCGATCAGTAGCCGACTGGAGCCGGCGACAGGAATCGAACCCGTAACCTGCTGTTTACAAAACAGCTGCTCTGCCAATTGAGCTACGCCGGCGCGATAAGAGAGTACCCAAGGCGACCAGGCCTACGACGACGAGTTCAGGTCTATCCGGTCGATGTAGTACCAGTGGTTATCCTTCACACCCCAGATCGACATCATCGGTGAGCGCGCGTCGCCGCTGGGCAGAAAGGAATAGGTCCCCGTAGCTCCGGCCGGGAATTCGGCTCCCGTGATCTGTCGCAGAACCTCCAATCTCGTCGGAACACCACCTCCCTTCGCGTCGATCGCTCGTCCCATTGCCTCGATGAGGATTCGAGCACAGTCGTAAGCCGCGAATGTGTATTGGGTGATTGGCGTGTGGGGGTACGCCGCACGAAATGCGGCAACGGTCGCCCTCGCAGCAGGGTCGGAGCTGAGGCGAGCGTCGACGCCGCCGTAAGTACCGAATATGGTGGGGGTTGAGCCGGCGTCCTTGAGGCAACTGTCATCGCCTGTAACTCCGTCCGTAAAGAACAGATACTTGAAGTCCGTCCCCATTTGCTTGCGGATGTCGCAGATGCCACCGTCGCCATCTCCGACGGCGTAAATCGCCGCGGCACCTGCAAGTTTCGCCTGCGCCAGGAAGTCGGTGTAGTCATGGGTCGACCGTGGCGCTTCCCGCAGTGGCACCACGATCTCACCTCCATGAGCGGACAGCTCGCTAGCGAACTCCGCAACATACGGTTCGCCGCGCCCAAAAGGCGGGGCGGTCCAGATGTTGACCGCAGCCACGCGCTTGACGCCCAGCTGAACAGCGAAACTCGCCATCGCCCTCCCCTGAAGCGGATCTCGAGGTGCGACTCGAAAGAAGCTGTTCGTGCCGCTTTCATGAGCCGACGCGATGTCTGCATCGCAGAGCGGGGGCTCGGTGAGGCACGGGTTGGTGGCGGAAGGACTCACCATCACCAGACCCTCCCCACTCGCACGCGGGATCTCCTCTTGAGCCATATATGAATTGAAGGGGCCGACCATCCCCAGCACGCGGGGATCGGCAAACATGCTCTTCAGGTTCTGGAGGCCTTTCTCTGGCCAGGCGGCCCTGCCGAGCGAGTCGTCGAACGGCTCATACGCGATGCGGTAGCCGCGAACGGTCGAGTTCTGAGCCACGGCAAGCTGGATCGCGTCATGCATCGACGGCCCTTCCTCAGCCGTAAACGGAAAGTCGCTGGCGATCACGATTTGTGGCTGAGGAGCCTGAACGCTGTTGTTGCAGGCAGGCCCGAGCAGGACCAAGAGCACGATCAGGCCCAGGCGCGCTGAGCTCATGGCGACGCCCCGAGCACCGCGCGCACCCGTTGACTCAGCGTGTCGACTATGAGCAGGTCGCCGTTGGATCGATCGACAGCCAGCGCCGTCGGGGCGCTGAAAGCCGCGTTCCTTGCGGGCACGCCATCGCCGTAGAAGAAGCCTTGGCCGTACCCGCGAGGCCCACGATCGTTCCGGCCGGCGTGACCTCGCGCACCCGGTAGTTGCCCGTGTCCGAGATGAACACGGTCCCGTTTCGACCAACCGCGACGCCCGCGGGGATACTCAGAGTGGCCTGATTGGCCGGGCCCCCATCTCCAGTGTCACCAAAAGCCTGGCAGCTCCCGGCGAAACGCGAAATGACGTCTGCGGTGAGGCTGATGCGGCGGATGCAGCTGTTGCCGCCGTCCGCGAAATAGAGGTATCCGCGTTTCTCGTCCAGCGCCAGACCGACGGGCGAATCGATCATGGCGGCTGTTGCTGGCCCCGAGTCGCCGCTGTATCCGTAGTGCCCGGTGCCGGCGAAGGGAGCGGGGGCGGCGTTGCCGGTGCTGGTCCTCCAGATTCGGCTGCCGGCCCTGTCCGCGATGTATATGGTCCCGTCGGTCGCGATCGCCAGCGCCCCAACCGGGTCGGCGAAGAAGTCAGCCGGCTCGTTTCCTGACGGAGGCAGCTGCACTACCGGCTGCACCAAGCCAGCGTCGTCGACCGTCCACACCTGCAAATCTTGGTTCTCGTTCGTAAGGAAGTAGAGGTGGCCCCGGCCGTCGACGGCCACATTGCTAGGGAATCCCAGCTTCACAGAGGTGGCGACGCTGCCCTGTTTCAGAGGCAAAGCTCCCCCGCCAGCGACCGTCTCGATGTGGCGGGTGGCCCTGTCGACGAATCGCACCCGTAGATTGCGATAGTCCGCGATGTAGAACCCGTTTGAAGCAATGGCTACGTCGCTTGGCAGCGCGAGCGCCGCGTTGGTGGCCAAGCCACCATCGCCTGTGTTGCCGCCAGTCGGGTAATTCTGCTTCCCAGGGTCGGCGCCGGCAACCGTCACGATGGTGGGTCCTTGCGACTCGACCACCTGGAGCACGACGACTGCTTCCACGACCACCAGCAGCACTGCTGACCCCGCCACCCACCACCGCTTCGAGATTCGTTGGAGTGCCCCCGCCCTTGCGGTGGGCGGCGCCGGAGCCGTTGGCAGCACGGGCGCCTCTCCCTGTTTGGTCACCCAGGCGGCGACCTGGGCCCGCGAGTTGACGCCCAGCTTCTCGCGCACGTGCTCGAGGTGGCCGTCGACAGTTCGCTCGGAGAGAAACAGGCGAGTGGCGATCTCGCGGTTGGTCAGGCCCTCGGCGACCAAGCGCGCAACTTCCATCTCCCGGCGGCTGAGCCGGGCCGGACCGCCCCCGCTCGAGCTTGCGCTCATTGTGCCTGCCGTATTGAACGCCAAAAACAGGTACCTGGACCAGGTACCTGTTTGGGTCCTTTGCCCGCTGGCCAGGGCTTCCAGGCGCCCATACCGTCAGGCCCATCGACCTCGGCCACCCCGGCCAGGTCCCACCGCCCAAGGAGGGCCACGACGTTGGAGATCAGAAACAACCCCGTCCGCTTTTCGACCCGTTCGCTCGTCCTAATCGTGGCGCTGTTCTGCGCCCTCGCCATCGGGCTGACCGGCGTCTACACGCTGCGCAGCACCTCAGGTCCAGCCGTCGCCCCAACCGTCACGAAGTCGTTCGCGTTCGACCACGAGGTGCCAGGGCCCGACTCGCAGTCGTACAAGGCCATCCCGGTACACGCCGTGGATTCGGCGGACCCGATCGGTAAGTAACTTCCGGATGTGCGTGTCGTGAAGGAGGCCCAACCACGGGCCTCCTTCCTTTTTGGCCCTCGTTACGTGCGGCTGGCGAGTGTCGTTCGCGCTTCCAAAGAGGAGGTCGCAAAGAACCATGTCGCCAGCCGCCCGTCAAGTCCTCGTCAGCATCACCACCGGAGTCGTCACCGCGTTGGTCGTGGCCCTCGTGGTCGTCACCGCCAACCGGCCGACGATCCTGCAGACGCCTCTCACCAACGTGGCCGCGAACACGTCGTACTTCAACCCCGGTGTACTCACCACCGGTGACGCGACAGTCAGCAAGCGCCCGGATATCGCCTTCATCAACGTCGGCGTCGAGACCCAGTCGTCGACGGCCAGCGGCGCCCAGCGTGACCTCGCTGCGCAGGCGAACAAGCTGATCGCCAAGGCCAAGAGCCTTGGTGTCCCTGACAAGGAGATCAACACCGGCGGCTATTCGATCGGGCCGATGTACTCGCCCGACGGCAGAGCGGTTATCACCGGCTACCAGGCTGGCCTCTCCCTCGACCTGAAGTGGCACAACGTCGACAACGTCGGCACCGCGCTCGATGCGCTCGTCCAGGAGGGCGGCGCCATGCGCATCAGCGTCAGCTTCGGACTCAACGATCCAAAGGCAGCTCAGGCCGAGGCGCGCACGCTGGCGATCGCAGATGCAAGGAGCAGAGCCGGCGACATGGCGAAGGCCGCGGGCGTGCAGCTCGGCCAGGTCCTGCGCATCACCGACCAGACCTCGGTCAGCCGGTCGCCGATCTACAGCCTCGCCCCGAACGCAGCGGCCGTGGACCAGACCCAGGTGCCCGTTGGAGAGCTCGACGTCACCGTCCAGGTCGAGGTCGACTTCGCGCTCGCTTAGAAGAACCCGCTAAGAGCCGCGGCGGTCGCGTTCAGTGCGCGTCGCGACCGCCAGCAGTCCGCTGAGCACGCCGCCCTCGAACAATCCGTAGAACACGGAGCGCAGAATCGGTTGTTCGAAGGGACCTATGTTCAGCAGAAAAGTGAACACGGCAAAAACCGGAAACGAGATCGCCAGCTGCTGCCACACTTCGAGGCGCTCCCACCAGAGCACCATCTTCGGTGGAATCTTCACAGCCGCCATTGTGCTGCTCGCGGCGGCATGCGATCCGATCCAGGGCAGCGGCGCGGGCACCCCGCCCGATCCCTCGAAGTACATCCACGTCGACGACGGGGCCAGGGCGGCCATCGTCACGCTCGTCGCCGCGTATCCCGCGACCGACTTCCAGTTCAACTACGACGGCTATGGCAGCGGGTCGCTCGTGCTCACCGTTCCGGTTGGCTGGCAGGTCACCGTGCAGTGCGAGAACCGAGGCACGGTGCCCAACTCGTGCTCGGTGGTCAGGGATGGCGCGGCGACTCAGCCGATCGATCCCTCCTGGACGACGCCCGATCCCGTCAACGGGCTGCCGCCCGGCAGCTCCGCGTCGTTCATGTTCACGCCCGGTGCGCCCGGTTCGTACCGGATCGCATCTCTCGTCGACGGCCACGAAGCGAGCGGCATGTGGCTTGACCTGGAGGTCGTGGCCGGCGGCCGGCCGACGCTCCTGGCGCCCGACGGCTGAGACCCGCGCACGGAATCAGAGCGCGCGGTCATAGGCCGGCGCACGCGCGGCCCGAGCACTTGTCCGCCAGCCACGCGTTGAGCTGCGGCGTCAGCTGAAGCCTCGAATCGACCCGCGCGAGCACCAGCGTCGTGCCTTTCGCGCATACCACGCCGTAGCCGGCCGCCAGGTCTCCACGCACGAAATTGCGCAGCTGGTCCTCTTCGTTTGCGTAGAAGCCCGTATACGTTGACGGGTCGATGGCGATGTAGTCGGCGCTAGGTTGGAGCGTGATCACGTAGATGTCGGCGCGGTGCGAGAGGTGCGGCACGAGCGCGTTGGACGCGGCCACGCTGGCGTCGTCCGGGATGGTAGCGAGGCACTCGTTGATCTCCGCGACCCGCGAGCTCGGCAGGTAGTCGCGAATCTCGGCCAACGGATTCGCCGCGACGGTCACGACCACGCTTGCCGCCAGCGCTGCGAGCGGCAGCGCGATGCGCGTCGCGACGTCCCAGCGACCCTGCAACCACCTGGCCACCCGCACGCACGTGTCCATCGCCGCGAAAGTGAGGATCGGCGCGGGCACCATCGAGTACTGGAAATGGAAAGACCAGAAATTCGGCGAGGACGACCAGAAGCGCTCGAGGAAGGACGGCAGCGCCACCAGCAGCACCGGCGAGAGGAGCGGTAGGAGCGCGAAGGCCGCGAACGAGCCGATCCACACCCGTGTTTTGGCGGCCGGGGTGAACAGCAGCTTGAGGCTGTCGAGCGGGTGCCGGACGATGTGGGTGGCTGCGCTCACAGGCCCGCTTCCCAGTGCGTCGTAAGTCCAGTGGCGGTAGGCCACGCCACCGCCGAGGGCCGGGATGACCACGTTGAGCAGCGCGCCGAGCCAAACCGCGTTCAATGCCATCAGGACGCCGCCGATGAGCCACCGCCGCTGAACCACCACGATGTAGAAGCCCAGCGCGATCAAGGTGAGCGCGATGTCTTCGCGCGTCAGCATCGCCCAGACCACGGCGGGCACGAGCAGCCAGTTGCGGCGAGTCAGGGTCGCGTAGAGCGCGGTCGACAGCGCCGGCACCGCGAACACCGCGTGGTGGAAGTCGTACACAACGCCCGCCAGCACGCCCCAGAAAACTAGGTAGGCGGCCTGGAAGGCAACCCCCGCTAGCGCGCCGAGCTCGCGCTCGCCCCACAGGTAGATGGGAATGCCGGCCAGCGCCAGAAGCACCGCCTGGGCCACCAGCAGGACCTCCGCCGAGTTCCAGACGAGCATGAACGGCGCGAGCGTCATGAGGATGGGGTGGAAGTGGTCGCCCAGCAGGTTCGGGATGCCGAGCACGGTGTTGTAGATGAACTCGCCGCGGCTGTAGCCCCAGACGGTCTGGTCCTGGACCGCGAGGTCGAAGGCGTTGCTCGCGTAATGCTCGTGCCGGTAGATGGATACGAACGCGTAGGCGGCGAACGCCGCCACTGTCAGCGCACCTGCCAGCGTGCGGCCGGCGCGCAGCGACAGCGGCTTCGGGCGTTCGGAAGGCTGGGCCGACCGATCCACGCGCGCATCTTCGCTACTGGGTCGGCTCATCCGTGCGTTGCCGCTTGCGCTTCGGTCCTCACGCACCAACGGGTGCGCTCCGGTCCGATGCTCGCGGCGCCTTCGTCTGAGCTCGTCCCAGCGCGAATCTGCGTCGCGTGGCCGGTCGGCCCACCCTTAGGATTGCTCACGCTTGTCACCACCTGAAGGCCGGCTCACGAGCTTGAGCCTCGTCATGCCCGCCCACAACGAGAGCGAGAACCTCCGCTGGCTGCTCCCCCATGTAAACGAGGTGTTGCCGAAGCTTGCGGACCGATTCAACGTCGTCATCGTCGATGACGGCTCCAACGACGACACCGGCAACGTCGCGCGCTCGGTTGCGAAGGATCTCGGCATGGAGTTGAAGGTCGTGCGCCACGAGCACATGTCGGGTTATGGGGCGGCTGTCGGCGACGGGCTGCGCGCGGCCGATCTCGACTACGTGGCGTTCACCGACGCGGACGGCCAGCTCGACGTCGCCGATCTCGCAAAGCTCGTGCCCATGTTGAAGGATGCGGACATGGTCGCCGGTTGGCGCATGACGCGTGAGGACCCAGCGTTCCGATCGATCATCAGCGGCGTCTTCAACCAGCTTGTGTTGTGGACGCTGCGCATCGACGCGCGCGACGTCAACTGCGCGCTGAAGATCATCAAAGGGTCGGCGCTGCGCCGCATGAACCTTTATTCCCGCAGCGCGCTGATCAACGCCGAGATGTACTGGAAGGTAGGCCGGCTCGGCGGCCGTTACGTCCAGGTCGGTGTGCCTCACCATCCGCGCACGATGGGCCGCCGGTCAGGCGGCCGGCTGATACCAATCCTGCGCGCGAGTAAGGAGCTGATCCAGATCCGCTTTCGCGACTAGCGGATGGCCGGCGCCACAGCCACGCGACGCCGCCTGGCCGCGGGCTTGCCGAAATCGCCCTTACCGCCGCGCCTCCAGTCCACGCGCGGCACGAAGAGCCCTGGCTTGATGCGCTTCTTGTAGTGCTCGACGAGGCCGATCACCCGGTCGATGAGCGAATCCTCGAGCTTATGCGGCACCAGGCCCAGGTCCAGCAGGTGCTGGTGCTTGGCGTTGTAGTAGTGAGCCTCGAGCTCGGTGCGCGGGTTGGGAAGGTGCTCGATGCTGGTTTCGAGCCCGTGGTGCGCACGCGCGGCCTTAACGCGCTCGGCGAGCTCGCCGACGGAGAACTGCTCGGTGAACTGGTTGAACACGCGGTACTCGCCACGCTCTGGCGCGTTCAACATCGCGAGCTCGACGCAGCGGACCGTGTCACGAATGTCCAGGAATCCGCGGGTCTGGCCGCCCTCGCCGTAGACGGTGAGCGGGTAGCCGATCGCTGCCTGCGAGCAGAAGCGATTCAGCACGGTGCCCCAGATGTCGTCGTAGTCGAACCGCGTGCGCAGCTCGCCGTGCATGTCGGTCTCGGGGATGCCAGTGCCGTAAACGACGCCCTGGTTGAGGTCGGTGGCGCGGATGCCCCACACGCGGCACGTGAACATGATGTTGTGGCTGTCGTGCACCTTCGACAGGTGGTAGAAGGAGCCCGGCTGCTTCGGATACGGAAGGCGATCCTTGCGCCCGTTGTGCTCGATCTCGATGAAGCCCTCTTCGATGTCGATGTTCGGCGTGCCGTATTCGCCCATCGTGCCGAGCTTCACCAGGTGGCAGTCAGGTGCGGACTCGCGCAGCGCGAACAGCAGGTTGAGCGTGCCGACCACGTTGTTGACCTGCGTCTCGACCGCGTGCTGGGCGCTGATCATCGAGTAGGGCGCCGAGCGCTGCTCGGCGAAGTGAACGATTGCGTCTGGGTGGTACTGGGTGATTAGCGCCGTCGTGTCCGCCAGCGAGGTCAGGTCGAGCTTCTCCCACTTGATGTCGCGACCGGTGAGCGCCTTCCAGCGCTCCACGCGGCGTTTCATGCTCGCGATCGGCACGAGGCTTTCCGTGCCGCACAACACGTCCCACCGCCGCCGGATCAGGTTGTCCGCCGCGATCACTTCGTGTCCGCGAGCCGACAGGTGCAGGGACGTGGGCCAGCCGAGGTATCCGTCGGCTCCGAGAACGATCACTCGCATTTGGATTCCACCTTCTTGCTGTTCTTCATCCTATCTCCGGCCGTCAAGGCCGGCCCTTCCGGGCCGCGAACCACTCGAACGTGGTCCCGAGGCCCTGTGCGATCTCGACTTTGGGGCGCCAGCTGAGCCAGCGCGCCGCACGCTGTGGGTCCAGGCAGACGCGCCGGACCTCGAACTCCTTGGCGGGGGCCATCTCGATGGCGGTTTCCCGCCCGGAGTGGCTAATGAGCATAGCGACGACGTCGGCGACGCTGGTTTCGCGCCCCGTGCCGACGTTCACCTCGCCCGACCGGCGGCTGTTCAGAGCCGCAACGTTGGCGTCGGCGACATCGCCGACGAATGTGAAGTCGCGCGTCTGCATGCCGTCGCCGAAGATCCGCGCCGAAGCGCCGTCCAGCAGCCGGTGGCACGTGATCGCGACGACGCCCGCCTCGCCCGTTCCGTCCTGGCGCGGCCCGTAGACGTTGCCGTAGCGCAGCGCGAGCGTGGAAACGCCATGACGCTTGCCGAGGGCGGCGAGGTAAACCTCTTCCGATCGCTTGGCCGCCCCGTAGGCCGACAGTGGCGCCGCCGGCGCGGATTCGGGCGCGGGGAGGCTCCTGGCGTCGCCGTAGATCGTGCCGCCCGACGAAGCGCTCACCAGCCGCCTGGCGCCGGCCTTGATCGCAGCGTCATACAGCGCGATGGTGCTGGCAAGGCTTCTGCGGGCATGGCCGGCGGGGTCGCGCGCCGCGACCTGGACGCCGCCCTTGGAGGCGAGGTGCAGGACCGCGTTGGGCTTGAAGCGGGCCAGCGCACGGGCGGCCTCCTCCGAGCCGCAGTCGGCCGAGATGGTCTCGGTGGCCGGCGGCTCCGGCGAGGGATGGGACTGGTCGTCGATGACGAGTACTTTGACGCCGGCAGCAAGCAGCCGGTCGACCGTGTGCGAGCCGATGAACCCCGCGCCGCCCGTGACCGCGATGCGCTTCATCACTATCCCTCCCCACCGTGTGGGGAGGCTAGGAGGGGGCGTTGAGTCGTCAGGTACGCCGCCAGGCCTGCGAGCGCAAGAGGAATGGTCGTGGTGGCGCGCATGAGCACCG
Organism: Candidatus Dormiibacterota bacterium; assembly: GCA_035934385.1. Classification (GTDB taxonomy): domain Bacteria; phylum Chloroflexota; class Dormibacteria; order Dormibacterales; family Dormibacteraceae; genus CF-118. The sequence goes on along the minus strand of DASYXY010000070.1, from coordinate 19,270 downwards.
CGGCGGACGCGGCCAGGGAGACGGTGACTCCGTAGCCCGCAAACACGGTGACCAGGATCGCGTCCTGCGAGCCGATGCCGAAAGGCAGGGTGGAGATGATCCCGGCAACCTGCGACGTCGAGTTGGCAGCGACCGCTTGCGTGATCGGCACGCGATGTGCCAGGGCAAGCATCACCAGCCATAGCTGCCCGCCCATCGCAATGAAATTGATGAGCGTCAGCGCCGAAGTCCATGCGAGCAGCAACGGCGCCTTCATCAGGTTGCGGAACTGGTCGACCATCACAGCCGCTCCCTCCTGGAAGCGACCGAGGAACCGCCCCCTGCCGAGCCTGGTGACCGCCCATCGCTCGAGCGTGGTGGGCATGAGCTCGAAGAGCAGCGGGGCGAACGTCGCGATTCCGAGGCCGATGGCGACGAGGAACCAGCCGATCACGCCGTGCCGCGGGAACAGGATCAGGAGCACCGACACCGCGACCATCAGGAACAGGCTGTACAGCCGCTCGAACGTGACGACCGCCGCACCCACCCGCACGGGCACCCCGTTGCCGCTCCGCCACAGGTAAGCGCGCACGTAGTCCCCGCTCGCGGCCGGCGTGATCGTGCTCGAGGTCTGACCGACGAGCTGGATCGGCAGCATCGAGCGCATCGGCACTCGGTAACCGAGCTGGCGGACGATGAGCTGCGCGCGCAGGGCCCGAAGCCAGATCACGGGCACGTTGAGCGCCACTGCCGCGAGCACAGGCGTGAGGTCCGCCTGCTGCAGCGAGGCCCAGATCCTGTCGGGATGGCTGACGACGATGACCGCAGCACCGATGGCGATCCCGAGCAGAGTCGCCGCCAGGCGGCCGGGCCTGAGGCGTCGCGGTCGGGCAGGGGCAGTCTCAGACGTGGGCTCTAGCGTTTGTCCCTGGATCGTCGAAGCTTACTAAACGGCCATCAAGCTCGATCCTGGCCCGGGATGCGAGCCTGCGCTACATTGGCCGCAATCGTCTGCCGCCGGAGTCAGCGCCGGCGCCGCCATCGGTTGCGATAGGGAGGTCAATCCATGTTGCAGTCGTTCTTATCCACCAGGCTGCGATCATCACTCACGATCCTCGGGATCGCGCTCCTTGTAGGACTACTTGTACCGGGCGGTGCGGGCGTGGCCACCGCAGCTGAGCAGAGCCACCCGCCGTACCTGGCCCTAGGCGACAGCGTCGTCTTCGGCTACATCGCCGGTGATGGCTTTGCGTACAAGCGGCCGAACAATTTCATCGGCTACCCGGACTACGTCGGCCAGGCATTGAAGCTCGACGTGGTCAACGCCTCCTGCCCGGGGGAGGCCTCTGGCGGATTCCAGCTCGCGCCGCCAGCCGGCAACGACAACGGCTGCCGTCCGTTCAAGGCTCATTTCCCGCTTCACGTCTCCTACGCCGGCGCTGCGACGCAGATGGCCTTCGCGACGCAGTTCCTCCTTGCCCACCCCAATACCAAACTCGTCACCCTCGGCCTCGGCGCCAATGACGCCTTCATCCTCCAGCGGGTGTGTGGTGCCGACCAGAGCTGCCTCCTCGCGGGTCTGGCAGCGATGAGCGCCAACATCGACGCCATTCTCGGCGGCATCCGGGCGACGGGCTACCAGGGCGTGCTCGAGGTCGTCAACTACTACTCTCTCGACTACGCCGACCAGGCCTCGGTGCAGGGGGCCCTGCTACTCAACCACTTCGAGACGGCCAGCGCGGCAGCGCACGGCGCGGTCATCGCCGACGCCTTTACGACGATGCAGACCGCCGCGACCGCGGCTGGTGGCATCACCTGCGAGGCCGGGCTCCTGAACATCGGCACGGTGGTGCCGGCACCGGCCTTCCCGAACTGCGACGTCCATCCGAGCCAGGCGGGCCAGCAGACCCTCGCGCAGGCGGTCGTCGACGCATACCTCGCCGCCACCGGCAACAACCAGGACTAGAAACGGAAATCCAGAATCACGGGTAGAGATTGTTCGTAGCCGGTTGTCGGGCGCTTGCTCACGTTGCGTTCCGGCAGCCGGCTACTACAGGGCCGCCAGATAGATCTCCAGCAGGTTCCGCTCATTGTGCTTGCCGGCCAGCTCGGAGGCGGCCTTCCGCAGCTCCGGCTCGCCGATTCCATAGTCGCGAATGTGCCGCGGAAGATCGAGGTCGGCGACGAGCTTCTCCACGCTGTCCGCGCTGACCGGCAGAGCTCGGTCTCTTCCGAGGTAACGCATCACGTGGGGAAGGAGCAGGCATGACGTAACGCCATGCGGGATTCCGTAACGCGCGCCGATCTGCTTGCCCATCATGTGACTCAACCCCGACGCTGACGCGGCCGGCAGCGTGAAGGAGAACCACGCGGCGAGCTGGTTCTCGGTGCGGACGGAGATGTCGGTTGGATCGGCTTTGGCGCGCGGCAGCGAATCGAACAGCCGGCGGATGGCCTCGAGGGCCAGGACGTCGTTGAAGGGATGTTCGCCGTCGGCAAGGAAGCCCTCGACCGCGTGGTCGAGGGCGCGGATGCCGGTGGACAGCCACAGCTGCATAGGCGTGGCGAGGGTCACGGCCGCGTCATAGAAGACGGCGCGAGGAAGCAGGCTGGGATCGCGCAGGCCGGCCTTGTTGCCGGTCTCGTCTGTGAATCCCGCGCCCGCGGCCAGCTCCGCCACCGACAACGTTGTCGGCACCGCGACATGCGGGAGTCCCCCGAGGCGCAGGGCGACGATCTTGGCCGCGTCGATCGGGCTTCCGCCGCCAAAGCTCACCACGCCATCGGCGCCTGCCGCGCGCGCGACCTCGGTTGCCTGTTCGACCTGGCGGGTGGGCGCGTGCTGAGTGATGGTCGCCGTCGTGTGAGGTTCGAAGGGCAGAGCCGCCCCAAGCAGCGACTTCGTGGTGACCAGCGCGACGCGCGTGACGCCAAGTGCCGCGAGCTCGCCGGCCACCTCTTTCACGGAGCCGGCGCCCCAGTGGATCACCGGTGGGTTCGCGTACCTGAAAGTCGGCATCGACGAAACTGTAGGCAATGAAGGAGCCGCACGCCGGGCAACCGGTGCTGCACGTGGGGGCCCCGCTGGCCACTGCGCATGCGGCGATACTGCTGGTCCACGGCCGCGGCGCCAGCGCGGCGGACATCATGACCATCGGCCAGGAGTTGATGCACCCGGGCATCGCGTACCTGGCGCCGCAGGCTGCGGGCAACTCGTGGTATCCGAATCCATTCACCGCGCCGATCGAAGCCAACGAGCCCCACCTCTCATCGGCCCTATCGGTGCTCGAGGAGCTGCTGGCGAAGATCACCGAGCACGTTCCTACCGAACGCGTGATCCTTCTCGGCTTTTCTCAGGGCGCGTGTCTCACGCTCGAGTTCAGCGCTCGTCACGCGCGGCGATTCGGCGGTGTGGTCGGCTTCAGCGGCGGCCTCATCGGCCCTGACGGCACGCCGCGTGACTATCCGGGCAATTTCCTGGGCACGCCGGCGTTTATCGGCTGCAGCGATGTCGACCCGCACATCGCCAAGGCGCGAGTCGTCGAGGCAGGTGATGTGCTGAAGCGAATGGGCGCGGCGGTGACCGTGAAGCTGTATCCCAACATGGCGCACACGGTCAACGCCGACGAGATCCATTCCGCGGCGCAGATCGTCGAAACCGTCGCGCACGAGGTCGCATGACCGAAGACAACGCGACGCAGCGTCTGCTTGCCGCGTGGCACGGCGAGGTGCAGGCGCGAGCGCAGTACGAGATCCTCGCGCAGCGCATGCGCGACCCGCGCCGCGCGGACATCATCCGCCAGATCGCACAGGCCGAAGCCCGTCACCGCGAGCGAGTCGAGAAACGGTTGCAGGAGCTCGGCGTCGGCATTCCATCACCCGACAGTGCGCGGCTATCGACGCTGCAGAGACTCCAGGCTCGCCTCGCGCCGATCTCGGTGGTGATCTCGCGCATGGAGGACGCCGAACAGAGCGAGATCGACGATCGCTATCACCGCCCGACAGGCGATGCGGTCACCGACGAGGTGCTTTCATCGATCCGGGTCGAGGAACAGGGCCATTCGCGATCGCTTGACGAGCTGCAGGCTGCCCACGCCACAGACGCAAAGACCTCGGGGGTGCAGTCACACCTGGACCGCATCCTCCGCCGCGAGACGTGGCACCGCACGGGCACGGGCTGGATCTCGGGCGCCATCTACGGCGCCAACGACGGCCTGGCCGCCGTGTTCGGGATCGTCGCAGGCGTGTCCGGCGCCACCGGCGGCTCGTCATTCGTGCTGACCGCGGGACTGACCGGTGCGGTGGCTTCCGGCCTGTCGATGGCCACCGGCGCCTTCCTGGCCGCGCGCTCGGAGGCCGAGGTCAACGCGGCCAACGTGGAGCGCGAGCGCCGCGAGGTGGAGGAGAACCCCGAGGAGGAGAAGGAGGAGCTTTCCCTCTTCTATCAGCTCAAGGGCATCGACGCCGAGACCGCGACCATCCTGGCCGAGAAGGTCGCGCGCGACCCGCAGGTCATGCTCAACGCCCAGGTTTCCGAGGAGCTCGGCGGGGCGGAGGGTGGCGCCGATCCGGTTCAGTCGGCGGCCGCCGCCGGCATCAGCACGTTTGTCGGTGCGATGGTCCCCGTGATCCCTTTCTTCTTCCTGCGCGGCCCCACCGGCGTGGTCGTGGCCTTCGTTGTCTCTTTGTTGGCCCACTTCCTGGTCGGCGCAGCGAAGTCGCTGTTCACATTGCGCAAATGGTGGTCGGCCGGCCTGGAGATGACGCTCGCGGGCGTGATCGTCGGCGGCATCACCTATGGGTTGGGATTGCTGATCAAGCTCGGCAGCTGAAATAGCGCTCCGCGCGCCAACCTTCTAACTGTCGTGGACTACGGTCGGGAAGTTCAGTTCGGGGTCTTTGTCATCCCGGCCACGATGAACCCGACCCGTGCGCTGGACGTGGCGTCTCTCGCCGACGAGGTCGGGTTTGACCTGATCGGCGTCCAGGACCACCCGTACCAATGGCGATTCTTCGACACGATGACCCTGCTGACGGCGATGGCGATGCGCACGCATCGCATCACGCTGTTTCCCGACGTCGCCAGCCTGCCCATGCGTCCGCCGGCGGTCCTGGCCAAAGCCGCGGCATCGCTCGACGTGCTCAGCGGCGGCCGCTTCGAGCTCGGACTCGGCGCGGGCGGTTTCTGGGAGGCCATCAAGGCCATGGGAGGATCCGTGCGGACGCCGGGCGAGTCGGTTTCGGCGCTCGAGGAGGCGATCCAGGTCACGCGCCTCATCTGGAGCGGTGAGCGCAACCTGAAGTTCGACGGCCGGTTCTACCAGCTGTCCGGACTCAACGCCGGGCCGAAGCCTGCGCAAGCGATGGGCATCTGGATCGGCGGCTACCGGCCGCGGATGCTTGCCATGACCGGCCGGCTTGCCGACGGTTGGGTTCCATCGCTCGGTTATTTGAAGCCCGACGACCTGAGCGCCGGCAACGAGCGCATCGACGAAGCCGCCAGGGCCGCCGGTCGAGACCCGAAATCGATCCGGCGAGTCGTCAACTACGGCTTCCCAATCGACGCCGACACCGCGGACACGCTGGCGGCGCTCGTGCTCCAGCACGGGATCGACAGCGTTCTCATCAGCGAGGACGGAGACGAACCTCGCGATCACCTCACTCGCTTCATGCGCGATGTCGCGCCGCGGGTGCGCGAGAAGGTGGCGGAGGCACGTGGATCGCGCTGACCTGGTCGCGCTTCTGAAGCCGGGCGTCCCAGAGAAGGGGGGACGCTGGGCCGACCTGGGCGCCGGCGAGGGTGCCTTCACTCTCGCACTCGCCGAGCTGCTTGGGTCCAGCGCTCACATCATCGCCGTCGACAAGGATGCGCGGGCGCTGTCCGCGATCGGTCACGGGATCGAGACGCGGGTGGCGGATTTCACCAGGCCGTTGGACCTGCACGACCTGGACGGCGTGGTGATGGCCAACTCGCTGCATTTCGTGCGGAACAAAGCCCCGGTGCTGGAGGCGGTTCGAGACATGCTCCGCCCGGGCGGGCGATTGATCGTCGTCGAGTACTCAGGCGACCGCGGCAACCCGTGGGTGCCGCACCCGTTCACGTATCCGACGTGGGTGCGAATGGCCGAGACGGCCGGGCTGCAGGGGACCGAGCTCTTGCACTCGGTCCCCAGCCGCTACTTCGGGTCGATGTATTCGGCCCTGTCTAGAAGACCTGCGACGTAGATGACGGCTGCCCGGACGATGGAGCGCCGCGTCCGTGCCGGCGCCTCCACCAGCGGCCGATCATCACGCGCTCGCGGCCGGAACGGCCACCGCCGCCACCACCGGGGTTGAAGCGCTTGGTGATACCGCCCAGCTTCGTGCCCCAAGTGACGTACTTGTGAAACCGCTCCTCCGCCTCCTGGGCGATGCCGATACGCTCCCCGCGAGTCTCCTCGCGGAAGCGGGCGATCCGGCCCGCGGCCGCGCCCTCCTTCTCTTCGGGGCTGCTGGTGGCGGGGAGACCGCTCTCCGGCAGCGACCCGATGACCACGATCTGGTCGTCCTCGATCGTGATCTCCACCCCCGAGAACCAGCCGTCCGGGAGCCTTCCGGCAAACCAACCCTTGATCGAACCGAACTCTTTTTCATCCATGGAATTCATGCTAGTGATTACACAATTACATTGCAAGTGGCCGATCGGAATCGCGTGGTAGAGTCCTGATTCCATGGGCATGATGCCGCACGGTACGGGCGGGCCTGTCATCTGGTGGGGCGGCTGGGGAGGACGCCGGCGCAAGGACGAGTCCGGGCCGGCCAACAGCGGCCTCACCGGCGATCCAGCGGTCGAGCCGCCGCAGCTGCCCGAGGGTCCCAAGGATCTCCGCGGGCGTTGGGAGGTCCTGAAGCAGTCGGTCACCGGGACCACCGCGGCCCTGCCCCAGGTCCTGCGCCTGGTCTGGGAGGCGAGCAAACCAACGACCATCAGCCTCTTCGCCACCACCGCTCTGGCCGGGTTGATCCCGACGATCTCGGTCGGTCTCACCCTGATGCTGACCAACGCGGTCAAGCAGGGAATCGACGTTCACCAGTACCACCTGGCCGACCGCCTGGTCCTCTCGAGCCTCGGCATACCGTGGATGCCCCGGCTGACTTTCTCCGTCTTCGGGATGATCGTTTTCCTGGCGGTTCTGCAGCTCGTGATCTTTGCGATCAGCGCTCTGCTGAACACGCTGCGCAACATCAGCCAGCAGTTGCTGCAGAACTCGGTTTCAATGCGGATCCAGCTCATGGTCATGGAGAAGGCCGCGTCGCTCGACCTTCCTTTCTATGAGGATCCCGCGTCGTACGACCTACTCCGCCGCGCCCAGAACGACTCCGTGAACCGGCCGGTGCTCATGATCGCGACCGCCTTCGGCCTTCTCCAGACCTTGCTCACCTTCGTGACGATGGTGGCCGTTCTCGTTGCGGTCAGCCCGATCCTGGCCGTGCTCGCCCTGGTCTCGCCGATCCCGGCCTTCATCGCCGACACGCGCTACGGCTGGCGGGGCTACAACATCGCGCGCTGGGGCTCGCGGCTGCTGCGTCGGATGACTTACATGGTCTCGCTGGTGACGACCGACACTTTCGCCAAGGAGGTCAAGCTCTTCGGCCTGGGCCAGTACTTCATCGAGCGCTACCGGCTCATCGCCAAGGTCTTCTACGACACGCAGCGCTCCCAGCTGGTGCGCCGCTACATGACGGGCTTCGCGCTCGGCAACCTGAGCACGATCGTCAACTCGTTCACGTACCTCTTCATCGCTGTGCAGGCGATCGCCGGGCGGTTGACCATCGGCGCGCTGGTCGCTTACGTGCAGGCGGCGCAGCAGGTTCAGAACTCGATCCAGAGCATCCTCGGCGGCTTTACCGGGATGTACGAGCACAACCTGTACCTGAACAACCTGGTCGAGCTCATGGCCAAGGAGCCGACGATGCCGGTCAAGCGTGAGGCGACGCCGGTGCCGCAGCCCCTGCGCGGCGAGATCACGTTCGAGCACGTGAGCTTTGCGTACCCGAACGCCGAAAGCCAGGCGTTGACCGACCTGTCGTTCACGATCGCCGCCGGCGAGACGCTGGCGGTGGTCGGCCGCAACGGCGCGGGCAAGACGACGCTGTTCAAGCTCATCTGCCGCCTGTACGACCCGAGGGAGGGCAGGATCCTGATCGACGGTGTCGACATCCGCGACTTCGACCCGCAAGACCTGCGCGGGCAGATCGGCGCGATGTTCCAGGATTACATCGACTACCAGGCGACCGCCGGCGAGAACATCGGCCTGGGCAGCGTGTCTGAAATCACCGACAGGGAGGCCATCGTCTCGGCGAGCCAACAAGCCGGCTCCGACGAATTGATCGCCAAGCTGCCGGCGGGCTATGACACCGCGCTCGGCAAGTGGTTCGACGCCGGCGTGAACCTGTCGGGCGGCGAGTGGCAGAAGGTGGCGCTGGCGCGCGCGTTCATGCGCCAGGAGGCGCGCATCCTCTTGCTCGACGAGCCAACCTCAGCTCTGGACGCGCAGGCCGAGTACGACCTGTTCGAGCGTCTGAAGTCTCTGACTCACGGCCGCACGGCGGTGTACATCTCCCACCGGTTCTCGACCGTCCGGCGCGCCGACCGCATCGTGTTCCTCGAGCAGGGCCGGCTCGTCGAGGAAGGCACGCATGCGGAGCTGATGGCGCTGAACGGACGCTACGCGCGGCTGTTTCGCATGCAGGCCTCTGCCTACACTGGCGAGAGCATCGAACCGGAAGATGTCGCGGATGACGATGTCGTGAAGGCGCCGGCCGCCCGCCCAGCCTGAGAGCCAGGTACATCGGGCTCGCGCTCGGGGCGGTGACCGCCGCCGCCTACCTGATCGGTTCGGGCCGGGTGTTCGGATACGACCCCGCGGTCACGTTCGCCAACTTCATCGCCACACCGAACCTGCTGGACGCGTTCGCGATCCACTCGCAGCAACCGACGATCCCCCTGGCTCAGATCGCGGGCAACGATCACGTGCTGGTCTCGCTGTGGAGCCACTTGATCTACACGCTGACCGGCACGCGGAGCGAGGTGGTGTATCGACTGCTGCCCGCGATCGCGGCGGCTGCGACCGCTGGTGTTAGCGCGACGGTGCTGGTCAATCGCTTCGGAGTCGCCGCGGGCGTCAGCGCTGGGCTCTATGTCGCCACCAATCCGATGTTCGTCGAGAACAGCCGCGACCTGCGGGGCTACAGCGTGGCGACGGTGTGCGCGCTTCTCGCAACGATCCTCTTCTTCGGCAAATGGACTCGGTGGCGGCTCGTGCTGTACGGCCTGTTGCTTGGCCTGGCAATCGCCGCCCACGCGTACGCGGGTCTCGTTCTGGTGGCGCACGTTCTGTGGATCGTCGCGCGGCGCTCGTGGGGCGATCTCCCGCGGCTCGCCCCCGCGTGGGCCTTTGCCGCCGTCATCGCCATCGCTGCGAACGGCTACATCCTGTGGATCGACATCACCCAGCATGGCTTCCTGCCGCCGCAATTCACCGACGGGTTCCCGAGCGACCTCCTCTTTTATCTGCTCGGCGCACATTCGCTGCTGGCCATCGGGCTCTGGCTGAGCGCGGCCGGTCTCGGCCTCTGGGCGCTGAGGCGGGAGCGCCTTGTGTGGGTCGCCGGAGCGCTTGTGGTCGCGACGGTCGCGGCGTTGTGGCTTGTCATCGAGCCCTACTACCTGTACCCGCGCTTCTTCATCTTCGTGATCCCCGGCGTCGCCTACCTGTTAGCCGCGGCGGTCAAACGGTGGAAGGTGCTCGCGCCGGTCGTGATGCTTGGCGCTTTGGCCGCCGCGATCTCCCAGGTGCCGGGGTACACCGACGACCCGTTGGCCCTCCGCCAGGCGGCAGCGGCGGTGCACCAGGGCGACGCCGCCGGTAAGCGGGTGTGCGTCATCCACAGCGACGAGCAGGTGCTGGGCGCGTATCAGGCGACCGGGTTCACGGTCGTGTCCGACGCGTCGCAGCTCGCGTCATGCGACGAGGTCGTGGTCGTCAGCTGGGCGATCGAGATCCCGTTGAGGGACGAGGCGGCGGCGCAGTTTCCGAAGCGGACCGTGCTGCGGGCCGGGTACCCGACAGTGGTGCTGGAGAAGTAGTTAGCGGATCGGCAACGCGGTCGGCTGCAGCACGCGCACCGCCCGACCACGCATCCGGTCGCAGCGCCAGCAGAACACGACGGCGTCAAGGCCGCCAGGCAGGATGCCTGGGATCAGGGTTTCACGCTCCCGACGATGGAAAAGCCAGCAGACGATGAAGCTCATGGAGCCGAGGAAACGTATCACCTCGTGGCCGACAAAGCCACACCGAAGCCGTTAAGACTTTGACGATTGGGCCTGATCGATCTTGGCGGCGAGGATGAAGTCGTTTTCCGTGAGCCCGCCGGCGGCGTGGGTCCACAGCTGGACGGTCAGGTAGCCCCAGCCGAGACAGAGGTCGGGATGGTGGCCCTCCTCCTCGGCGATCGCGGCGATGCGGTTCACCAGCTCGACGCCAGGCATGAAGCCTTTGAACCTGTACGTTCGACTGAGCACGGAGTGGCCATCCACCTGCGTGACCTGCCAGCTCGGAACCTCCGCCTTGAAAGCCTCGAGCGCGAGCGGCTCCAGCTGAGGCGTTCCCGGCTCGCAGCGGACGCAGCGGCGCTCGGCTAGAGGCGTGGCCATGGATCCATCGTAGGCGCGGGTAATATTGAGTGCCCATTCGGGCGGCTAGCTCAGTGGGAGAGCGCTTGCTTCACACGCAAGAGGTCATTGGTTCAAACCCAATGCCGCCCACCAATCGCGCAGCGTGGCCCCGTCGTCTAGTGGCCTAGGACGCAGCCCTCTCAAGGCTGAGATCGCGGGTTCGAATCCCGCCGGGGCTACCACGTTGCGACTGCTGCCGCCAAACCCGCCAGTGCCGGCACTCGCGGCCAATAACGGCAATCCAAGCCCGCCAGTGCCGGCACTCGCGGTGATTCACTAACGGTCGCGGAGGGCTACCAGCATCGGGTACAGATCGGACGCGTTGGTCGCTTGCGTCGTATCGAATCCCGATTCCCTCTGTGCGAGCAGGAACGGATGCAGCTGGTCGCCTCCGACCGATCCGTGGCCGCCGACCTGATCCTCGAAGTTGACCTGTTTGTCGCCGTCGTAAGCGCCGAACACAACCAGGTCACCCGAACGTTCGAAGCTGTTCAGCCGGCGCAGCTGCGTGGCCAGCACCGCGGGCTCGTCGAACCTGCTGAGCAGCTCTCGAGTTTCCGGGGCAAGTGGCTCGACCAGGGGAAAGCGGCCGGCGCGGGTCAGTAGCGAGCCGCCGTCGCGGTCCTTGACCATCACAATCCCAACGCCGTCGAGATCCGCCACGTGCTCGGCGAGGCCCGGGTAACGCGCCTGCAGCGCGCTCGCGTCGAGCCGTCCGGCCACATGAGCGAAATAGACGTGCGCCAGGCCGCCGGAGTAGGTGATTTCGACGCGCCCAACCCGCTCGGCGCCGTCGGGCGTGAACGCCAGCCCGCGATGCTCGGTCACAGCGTGGTCGGGCAGCAGTCGCGCGATCTTGCGGCCCAGACCCTCACCGTCCTTGGAAATGAAGGGGACCGTTTCCACCTGGCCGTGATCGGACAGCACCACGAACTCGTAATCGACGCCTGAGCGATTGGCGCGTCGTTTCGCAGCCGCCAGGCGGATCGTGCTGTCGATGTGCCGCACCACGCGCAGCGTGTTCGGATCGGACGGTCCAAACGCGTGGGAGGCCTCGTCGTAGGTGTAGAAACACGCGTAGATCGTGGGCACGCCCTCGTCCATCGCCTGCAGGAGCGCGAAGCGCGTGAGGTGATGAACGACGACCTCGTGATAGATGTCTGCGATCACGAACACATCCGCTGTGCGGCGTCGCGAGAACCGCGCTCGCAGGTACTCCGACGCGATTCGGAACAGGGCAAGGCCGCCGTGCCGGATCCAGAAGTACAGCGTCACCGGATTGAACAGAAACGCAGCGATCACCTGCCCGCCGGCGTCGTGCTGGTCCGGCCGGTGTCGCTCTTCATACGGCGGCCCGAACCGGTCGGTCGCTCCGGCGCGATACAGCGCCGCGATGCAAGCGCCGCCCGCGGTCAATGGCTGCCGGCCGATGAAATACCGATCTGCGACGCGGTTGAATGTCGAGCCCGACCCGAAGACGACCAGCAATCCGGCCTCTTTGTCCCACCACCGGTACGACGGGATCTCGGAGTTGTCGCCGTACAGGATTCCCGCCTGCGCGAAAGGGGTGGTCGACGGGACGCCGCAGCGATACCGAAGCGCTTCATAGCCTTCGTTCGCGATGAGGCTCCTGACGAAAGGCATGTGCCCGCGCTCCAGCGCGAGGCCAAGCCGGCGATGGCTGAGGCCGTCGAGGTGGACGACGACCAGGCCTTTGCGGGGCGCCGTGCCTCTCACCGGCGTCAGGTTAGGCTTGATCCATGCTGAGCGCCGAACAGCTCAAGAAGGTGCCGCCGGGCGTCCGGCCGATAGTCGAGTCTGCGATCGGCACGGTCCGCGCGGCCGCCGGAGGCGCCGACGAGATTCCGTACCGTATGGCGCAGCCGCGGTCAAAGTCGATGATGTGGAAGCTGGTGCGATTCGCTGTCGACGGCGAGCCCGTGGTGGGAGTGGGCACTTTCACGGCACACTCGGCGCTGTTCTTCTACCGCGGCCGCGAGCTCGATGACGGCAGCGGCTTGCTCCAAGGTCGCGGAAAGGACACCAGGTTTGTCACCCTGCGTTCGCCGGCGGATGCTCAGAAGCCAGCTGTGAAGGGCCTCGTGCGCGCCGCGTTCAAGCTGGCCGCGAGCTAGGCCGGACCAGGCCCTCCACCGCCCGGCGAAACAGCCGCGCCACGTCGGTGTCGCTCGCACCCTGGGCGATCAGCAGCTCCCAAGTCCCGAAATCCATCGCGAGCCGCACAAGCGCACGCACCGCCTGGACGTTCGAGCGCGACCTCGCCAGCAACGAGGCATAGGCTCCTGCAGCGCGATCGAGCGCCGGGTCGAGGGTGCGGGCGAGGAGATCGTCGAGCTCCGGGACAGTGCGGCGGTCGGCGTGGATGTGGCGCTCCATGTCCGCGTTCGCTCGATACCATCGGTAAAGATCCAGCAGCGCCCCCTCGAGCCGGCCCAGAGCACCCGCGCGCCCTACGCCCGGGGCGACCTCGGGCGGAGGATGCAGCGTCAGGAAATGGCCCTGACATGCGCCGATGAGGTCGGAGAGCGTGGGGAAGTGGTTGTAGACGGTCAGCCGCTGCACCCCGGCGTTCCGCGCGATGTCGGCGATCGTCGTCTTCGCAGGACCAACCTGTCTGTGCAGGCCCATCGTCGCTCCGATGATGCGGTTGCGCGTCTCTTGCTGGCTATCGGCCCGGGCTTGCAGGCGGTATTTCCGCTTTTGGATTGACACAGCGTTCATCGATCATGCTAACCTTTCGCCAATATCGCTGAACACCGCGTTTAATGATTGGGGGAGAGATGGACACTGGCACGGTGAAGGTTCTCGGTGCTGGGGAGGGTAGGCTCGGATTCCTCGGGGGCTTTGGGATCCGTTTCATGATCGACGGCTCCGAGTCCGCGGGCAGTTTCGCGCTGGTGGAGCATCCCCTCAAGGCTCGAGTGCTGGCGGCGCCTCTACACCGTCACAGCCACGAGGACGAGTACAGCTACGTCCTGCGTGGCAGGGTTGGGGCTCTGCTTGGCGACCAGGTGATCTATGGCGGGCCGGGCGACCTGATCCACAAGCCCCGCGGGCAGTGGCACACGTTCTGGAATGCGGGCGATGAAGACGCGAGCTTGCTCGAGATCATCTCCCCGGCGGGATTCGAGAAATACTTCGAGGAATTGGTCAACCTGGCCGCGGCCACTGGTGGCAGGCCGCAGCCGGACAAGATCGCGCCGATTGCCGCTCGTTATGGGCTCGAGTTGAACCCGACCACCATCCCCGAACTCTGCCGGGAGCACGGCCTGCAGTTCGGTTAAAGCGCGACCCGGTCCGCTTGGCCGTATCCTTGTGCGCCTGTGTCGCGCGGCCGGCCCGTAACCTGGGTCCATCGAACTTCGTTCGAACGCTTTGTGAGCCTGAGGGTAGGACCGCTCGCGCTTGCCGCTCTGACGGTTGCTTTCGCCTGCGGCTCGACGAGCACCGCCCAGGTCCACACATCGCCAACGGCTTCGGCGGCGAGGAGCGCGTCACCATCCTCTGCACCCAGCCCATCGCCTTCGCCGTCGCCGACGGGCCCGCAGATCCCCACCTGGGCGAGCATGAGCGCCGCGTGCACCGGGCAACCCACCGCGCACGAAGCGCTGGTGGTCATGCAAGGGTCACCTTCATACGCCCTCGCCGACGTCACCAACGCCGCTCACCCGCAGGTGCTCTGCACAATCAGCGGGGGCTCGGTGCCTCAGCTCGTGACACAACGGATGATTTCTTGGAGTGCAACCCAGACCCCCGGACAGCTTGGGCCCAGCATGCTCCTGACGCTCGACCTGTTCGCGGGCACGACGCCGACCACGGTCGCCAGCTGGCAGGGCGGTCTGTTCATGGACGGCCTGCACGCGTGGAGCCCGGACGAGAGCTCGATGGCATACATCAGCTCCGACTCGACAGCCGTCAAGCTGCACTTGTTTAGCGGGGGCGCCGACCACGTAGTCGCCACGCTCGGCGCCGTGCCGGGGCGTGGAGTGAGCCTTACCGAAGACGACGCGTTCGTCGGCTTCTCAGCGGACGGCCAGTACTTTGCGCTCGTCCAGACGTTCAGCGGAGGCGGCGCGCAGCTTCAGGTCAGAAAGACGAAGGATGGGACACTCGCGTACTCGCAGCCGACCGGAACGATGGCCGCCTGGTCGACGACTGGAAGCGACCTGTACTTCCGCGAGCCGGGGAAGACCGAAATCAAAGCCTGGAACCCGACCAGCGGCGTCAGTCAGCTGTTCGCGCTGGCGCAAGCATGGATCCGGCCCAGCACCAACGCAGGTGATGACGACGTCGCGTACACGGTGCGTGACGCCAACACGGGAGTGCCTCACGTCTGGATCTACGGCCATGGAGGACGTGCCGGCGGGCAGCTTGGCAACGTGCGCTCATCGCCGATCTTCTTGAACGCGACGGCGCTGTTCATGATCGAGGAAACGGCCTGCTCGAACTGCGGCCCGGGCCTGGCAACGCAACCAGACGGCAAGACCTTCACTTATGACCTCGGAACCCAGACCGAAACGGCTTCGACCATCGCGTCGGCGGTCGGCGCCTGGCCCCGTCTCGGGCAGCCTTAGCAGGTGGTGGAGCCGCCGCCAGACCCGGCACCTCCGCCGGTACAGAACTCGGCACCGCCACCGCTGCAGCCGTTGCAGCCCCCGCCGCCAAGGCGGAGCAGGCTCTGGTATGCCTCGCTCCTCGTGGCGGTGATCGTCACCTTGGGCGGGCTCGGACTCCTCTATGAGGACGACCTGAGCTGGCAGCGGCAGTCAGCAGATCTCAGCCGCCAGAACGCCAGCCTCCAGGATCAGCTGCGGATCACGCAGTCGGACTACAAAGGGGCGCAGCAGACGATCGTCGACCTGAGATTGCAGGCTCGCCACCCGACTCTCGGCATCTGGAACGTCGCGCAGCGCATCAACGGTGCTGATTGGTACCTGGCCGGTGGCGTGCCCGATACGTTCACATATCACCTGAAGGCGACGTCGACCGGGCCGATGTCCGTGAGCATCGTCACGTTCGAGCAGTTCGCCGCGGCGACGGAGTGCGTTCGAAACGGGACAGGAGACACCAACGTTTGCATGCACCGGCCACAGGCGACGAACGGCATCGCTAATACGTTCGCCAACGTGACCCAGGTCGACTATGACTTTCACCTGGCTGAAGGATGTGCGAATTACATGGTTGTCTTCACCGCAGCCGGCGCGGTGACCGTCACTCCGAACGTCAGCGTTACCTACAACCCGGCGCCGACTTTCACAGGCGACTGCTAGTTCAGCATGCGAACGGCGCCAGTGGCGCCGCAGCGACGTTGACAGTGAACACGCCACCTGCCGGGACCACCGTGATCAAACGGCCCTCACCAATCTGAGTGACGGACGGCTCACCGGCAACCGCGCCGCCGGCGGTGATCGATCCGGTGACGTTGGCCGGCACCACGATGAACGTCGCGTGGTCACCGGCGCGACCGCTCGCGCGCATCGTGAAGAAGCCGCTCGCTGCGTCGTAGCTGTAGGTCAGGTTCGGATCAGATGACGCTTCGGGGTAGACGCTCGCCAGCATCGCCGCTCGCTCCTGGCGGATGCAGCCGCTCGATGGCTGCGGGCCTGTCGTATTGCAGTCGATCCCTTCGAACACGCCGTAGGGAGGAGTCCCACAGTTCTCCATCCACGTCCAGAACGCGAAACCGGTGAGGTGGAGCTCCTGCTCGCGCAGCTGGCTCGCGAGCTCGATCGAATCTAGACCTGGATCGTTGCCGAACTCGGTCACGAACAACGCGGCGCCGATCGCCCGAGCCTCGCGCTCTCCCCAGTAATACGTCTGGTCGTAGCCGCCCCACGGGTAGCTCGCCTTGTCCGGTGGGGTTTTCTGGTCGATGAAGTGCTCGATCGTGAACACGTGGGTGTACGCGTGGATGCCGAGCACCACGTTGGGATACGAGGTGATCGGCAGGCCGAGGTGAGTGGGGAAATCGGTCACCTCGCGCAGCCAGCCGCTGTCCAGGAACACCAGGTGCCGAGTGTCGTGAACACCGAGGTCGGGGTACCCGCACGGTGCCGGCATGAAGACCCCCGTCGGGCACGGAAGCCCATCGTGCAAGCCGGTGATGGCGTCGATCATGCGGCGGTAGAACGGGAAGAGGAGCAGGTCCTCGAAACCGGGTGAAAGGTCCCAGCCGGGCTGGGGCTCGTTGTAGACGCTGATACCCGCCACCGTGCCATCGTCCTTGAAGCGCTGCATCACGTGAGCGACGGTGGCGATGTACTCGTCCTGGATGCCGTCGCGGTTGTACCAGAAATTCGTCGTGGCTTCGAACGCCGCCGGGTTCAGCTCGCGCGTGTTCGAGTACCAGATTGAAGGGAGGCCGTCGGTGATCGTCGCCCAGGCCGGGGCGCCCGTGTAGTAGCGAAGTGAGATTTTCTGGCCCCCGAGGGGCGCCGGGTCCGCCCTCCCGACGTACCGGGAGTAGGCGTTCTGGTGCATGTCGAGGATGACGTACATGCCTTCGTCGTGGGCCCATCTCACCACCTGCGCCACGCGATCCAGGTATAGCTCGCTGAACTTCCCACGTTCGGGCTCCAGCAGGCTCCACGACATCGGCAGCCGCACGGAGTTGAAACCCAGCGCCGCCATTCGCCGGATGTCGTCCTGACACAGCGGCGGAGTGGCGATCACCGATGAGTTCGCGGGGCACTTGCCGTCGTAGGCGGCGGGATCCATCGGGTAGTAGGGCGGTGGATTCGTGACCGAGTAGTCGGTGCCCGACCAGAAATCGATCAGGCCCGCCGGGATCGCGCCATGCAGCAGCACCCTTTGGCCGTCCTCGTCGGCGATGAACGGCGTCATTCCAGAGACGTGTGCCACGTGGAGCCATACGAGGCCGCCGGGCGAGCCGGAGGCAGGGGACATGACGGCCGGTGTCAGGCGAACGACGATCGAGACGACGAACGCGCCCGGATAGGTGAAAGCCGCGACGACGACCAACACCGCGACCGCGACGCCGCGCGCGATCGTACGCCGCATCAGGACAGGAAAAGCCAGAACACGATGCCTCCGATTCCGAACGCAAGTCCGGTGATCCCGGCCGCCAGGCCGAGGCCCGCCGACCACGCGCCGGTGACCTGGCCTCCCGAGGACCGAATGCGGCGCAGCGATCGGCTGCCAGACCAGATCGCGAAGGGTGCGAGCAGGCCGAAAGGCAGGGAAAGGGCTCCGAGGACAAGGGCTGGGGTAGCTCCTCGGTCCCGCACGAACCGCAGCATATTCGTCGCTTAATGGGTTGCGTTCGGGGGAAAAGTTAGGTTAACCTATACTTTGTAATAGGCATGCCTAGATGATTGCCCTCGAGCGCCGCAGCGCCTTCACACGCTCGCAGGAGGATTACCTGAAGGCGTTGTACCTGCTGCGTGGCGACCAGCGGCCAGTGCCGACGCGGGAGCTGGCGCAGCGGCTGGGCATCTCGTCGCCTTCGGTGAGCGAGATGGTGGCCCGGCTCACCGTCCAGGGGCTCGTCGAGCACGACAGGTACCGCGGCCAGCAGCTCACCAGGGAAGGCAGGAAGGTCGCCCTGGAGCTTGTCCGCCATCACCGCCTGCTCGAGATGTTCCTGGTCGAGGTGCTCGGCTACGCCTGGGACGAGGTCCACGAAGAGGCGGAGCGACTCGAGCACGTGATCTCGGAACGAATGGAGGCCCGCATCTTCGAGCTGCTCGGCCGGCCCGAGCTTGACCCGCACGGGCACGCCATCCCGAGCCTGGCCGGCAAGGTGCGCCCGCTCAGCGACCGCGCGCTCAGCGACTGCAAGGCGGGTGAGAAGGTGCGTGTGCAGCGCGTGTCCGACGAGGAACCCGCGCTGCTGCGTGAGCTCGAGCGCCGCGGCCTCGTGCCCGGCACTCGGATCGAGGTTCTGCTCGTGAGCGAGTTCGAGTCGCCGATCGAGTGCCGCATCAAAGGCAGGCGGATGAGTATTCCGCTTGGCCTGGCGAAGGCTGTCTTCGTGGAGGCCGACATTGAACGTTCGCGCTGAGGCGCGCCGGCTGGTCGAGCAACCACTGCGCTGGGTTGGCATGGAGCCTGCGCCCACCGCCCTTCCTGGCGAGGAGCGTGTCCTCAAGGCCGCCGAGAGGGCGCTCAACGGCGAAACGCACGGCCTGCGCGCCCTGATTCCGTTCCTCGGCCCGGCATTCGTGGCGGCCGTTGCGTACGTCGACCCCGGCAACTTCGCCACCAACATCGCGGGCGGCGCCCAGTACGGCTACATGCTGCTCTGGGTCGTGCTCGCGGCCAATCTCATGGCGATGCTCGTGCAGTCCATGAGCGCCAAGCTCGGCATCGCGACCGGGCTGAACCTGGCCGAGGTTTGCCGGTTGCACTTTCCCTACCCGGCCGTCGTCGCCTTGTGGATCCAGGCCGAGGTGATCGCCATGGCGACCGACCTCGCGGAGTTCATCGGCGCGGCGATCGGCATCCACCTGCTCTTCCCGTCCATCCCGCTCTTCGCAGCCGGGATCATCACAGCCTTCGCGGCGTTCGGAATCCTGTCGCTGCAGGCCCGCG
>DASYXY010000053.1:0-20838 GCA_035934385.1 Candidatus Dormiibacterota bacterium | reverse complement strand
TCGCACGGCGTCGAGCTCGCCTGCCGCAACCGACCGCCACGACGCCAGGTGCGCCACGGTGTCCTTCATCGTCCACTCGCCCGGCCGCCGCGGCGCCGAGTCGTCGACGAGCGCCAGCAGCAGATCGCTCTCCTTCTTGCGACCGATCTCGATGAGGCCAAGAAGCTTCTGTTTCATACGTCCATCAGCGCCTTGCGCTGGGCTCCGTCGATGGGGATGTGCGCGCCGTTGATCATTGCCGCGCGCGGAGACGCGAGAAACGCGACCAGCGCAGCCACCTCGTGCGGCTCGGCGATACGGTGCACCGGGATGGATGACAGCGCCATCTCATGCGCGGCACCCTGCTCGATCTTCTTGTCGCGAGCGAAAGCTTTCTCCAACCCGTCCCAACGATCGGTGTTGACCGGGCCTGGATTCACGGTGTTGATGCGCACGCCATAGCGTCCGTACTGCTCCGCCACCGAGGACGCGAAGTTGATGTCGGCCGCGTTGGCGACACCCGCGGTCATCTCCCAGTAGCTCGGTTTCAGCCCGTCGTTACCGACCACGAGCACGATCACGCCCTCGCCGCGTTCGCGCATGTGCGGTATCACCGCGCGAACCGTACGCACGTAGCCCATGAATTTCAGGTTCAGGCTCGACATCCACTGTTCCTCTGTCAGCTCCTCCAGCAGCCCGCCGGGTGAGCTGCCGGCGCACGTGACGGCGATGTCGATCCGGCCGAACTGATCCAGCGTGGCCTTGACACAGCGGTTCACGTCGTCGTGCTTGCTCATATCGCCGTCCATCGGCACGACCTTGCGATTCGTCATCGCGGTGATCTCGCGGGCGGCGACCTCGAGCGGCTCGAGCGTGCGCGCGGTGATGACGACGTCGCAGCCTTCCTGCGCAAGCTCCTGCGCGACGGCGCGGCCAATGCCTTTGCTCGCGCCGGTCACGAACGCCACTTTGCCGGTGAGTTGCAGGTCCATCAGCTCTCCCTCAGCAAACGCCGGTCGATCTTCCCCACATGATTGCGCGGCAGCGCCTCCAGCCGCTTGATCTCTTTAGGGCGCTTGTACGGCGCGAGCAGCGTGGCGCTGTGCTCGAGGAGCGCGTCGACGTCAAACGACGCGCCGGGTTTCATCACCACCCAGGCGGTCACCTGCTCGCCCCAGCGTTCGCTCGCGACGCCGGCCACCGCCGCCTCGGCCACGGCGGGGTGGGACTCGAGCGCCACCTCGACCTCGCGTGGTGACACCTTCATGCCTCCGGTGATGATCATCTCCTTGATCCGCCTGTCGATCACGAGATGGCCGGTGGCGTCATCGAGGCGGCCGAGGTCGCCCGTGCGAAACCAGCCGTCATCGTCCAGAAACGCGGCGGCGACCTGCGGGCCGCGCAGCTGGATCTCGCCGTCTTCGTCGAGCCGGAGCTCGACGCCCGGCAGCGGAATGCCAACCGTGTCCGCCGGTGGGTCCGAGATGACCTGCGACGTGTCGAGCCCGCTCTCGGTCGTGCCGTAGCGCACAAGTGGCGTCCGGCCCAGCACCGCTTCGGCGTGGGCGGCCACGGCGCGGCTGAGTGGCGCCGATCCGCTGACGCACAGCCTGAGCCGGTTTCGCGATGTGCCCTTGAGACGCTGGTACATCGTCGGCACCGCGAACAGCACGGTGGCCTTCTCGACCGCGCCCGTCAGCTCGGCGGAATCGAAACGCGGCAGGAGGTGCAGCGATGAGCCGGCGATGAGCGTGGCGTGGAGCCCGCCCAGCCCATGTTGGTGGAACAGCGGCAGGGCATGGACCAGGTGGTCGTAGCGCTTCCATCGCCATGCGGCCATCGCCGCCCGGATCGAGGTCAGCAGGTTGCGGTGGGTGAGCGGGACGCCCTTCGGCTTGCCTGTGGTCCCCGACGTGAAAGCCAGCAGCGCGACAGAATCCGGGGCCGCACCCTCGTGCCATGGCCGCGCTTCGGCGTCCGGCTTAACGATCTCCCTCAGCACCATCGCCGGCGCAGCAGCCTGCACTATTCCGTCGAGCTCGGCCTGCGTGTAGGCAGGGTTGGCGAGCACCGCGACACCGCCCGCGCGAAGGACTCCCAGGTAAGCGCCGAGCCAGTTGAGCGACACCGGCGCCGCCAGCAACACACGGTCGCCATCTTTGATCCCGAGCGAGGCGGCAAAGCGACTCGCGAGATCATCGAGCTCGCCGTGGGTGATGGACTCGTCGCCGATGCGCACAGCCAGCTTGTCCGGCACCGCGATGGCGGTGGCGTGCGCGAGCCCATGGATGGTGCCGTCGCCAAGCTCGGAAACCAAGCGTCGGATGTCGGGGACGTTTGGCAGGTGGCGCCGCCACGCCGCGCGGCTCCACTCCAGCATGCTATCCATCGTGCCTCGAGCCATCAGCTCGGACGGCGTGGGCCTGCACTGGGAGGAATCGGGCGAAGGCATGCCCATCCTTTTCATTCACGAGTTCGCAGGCGATCACCGGAGCTGGGCGCCGCAGGTGCGCCACTTCGTTCACTCGCATCGCTGCGTCACCTACGCCGCCCGCGGCTACCCGCCCTCGGAGGTTCCGCGCCCCGTGTCCTCGTATTCGCAGGCGCGCGCTGTGGAGGACGCCGTGAGCGTCCTCGATGCGGCGGGCGCGGAGAGAGCTCACGTGGTCGGACTTTCGATGGGCGGGTTCGCCACTCTGCACCTGCTGCTCAATCATCCCGACCGCGTGCGGTCGGCGGTCATCGGCGGCGTCGGCTACGGCGCGCAGCCTGAGAAGCAGGAGCAGTTCCGAGGAGAGAGTCACACCATCGCCGAGGCCTTCGAGTCGCAAGGGTCGGCGGCGGTGGCGGAGTCCTACGCCGTCGGACCCGCTCGCGTGCAGCTTCAGAACAAGCACCCGGAAGCCTGGCGCGAGTTCAAGCACGCGCTGGCGGAGCACGACGCGACGGGCGCAGCCAACACCATGCGCGGTGTGCAGGCGGCCCGTCCTTCTCTTTATGCGATGCAGGACCAGCTGCGAGCAGTGCGCACGCCGCTGCTCATCCTTGCGGGCGACGAAGACGAGGGCAGCCTGGAGCCTTCGCTCATGCTGAAGCGCACGATCCCGGCCGCGGGGCTCGCGATTCTGTCGCGCACCGGTCACACGCTGAACCTCGAGGAGCCCGAGCTGTTCAACGCTGAGGTCGAACGGTTCATAGCCGCGGTCGAAAACGGGTCGTGGACTGCCCGCGACCCGCGCGCTGCCGCGGGCTCCATCACCGGAGTTCGCGCGTCATAGCCACACGCGCGGCTATCGCAGCCAACCTCCGCGGGTTCGAGCGGGTCGCGTCGCCCGCACCTCAAAAGCCCGCGGCGGTGGCGGTGGTGCTCCTGGACAACGCCGGCGCGCCATGCGTGCCCATCTTCCAGCGCCCGGCGGACATGCGCCGGCATGCCAGCCAGATGGCACTGCCGGGCGGACGGGTCCACGAGGGCGAAACAGTCGCCGAGTGCGCGATGCGGGAGCTGCACGAGGAGATCGGCCTCGAGGTCAGCGCAGGCGACGAGCTCGGGCGCCTCGACGACTTCGACACACGATCTGGCTTCACGATCACTCCGATCGTCTTCTGGAGTGAGGCGGGCGCCGCCGACCTGCGACCTTCGCCGGAAGAGGTGGCGGTGATGTTTCTCCCGACCACGTCCGACCTGATCGAGGCTGCGTCTCGAGCGGGACGAGGCTCCGCGTTCTCGATGCGCCTGCCGGGAGTGGAGGTGTTCGCGCCGACCGCCGCGATGCTGTTCCAGTTCGTGGAGGTGGCGCTTTCCGGCCGAGAGGTGCGCGTGGCCGACTTCTACCAGCCGCCCTGGACCCATCGCTAGCCGCGTTCCACAAGCGCCAGCACGCGCTCTGGGGTCCACGGCAGCACCACCTCGTTCGTCGAAAGCGCGTCGGCGATCGCGTTGGCGATCGCCGCGGTTGCGCCGATGGTGCCGCCCTCGCCGGCGCCCTTGGTGCCTAGCTCGTGCACAGTCGACGGGGTCACCAGGTGCGAGATCTCGACGGGCGGGACCTCGGCGGCGGTCGGGACCAGATAGTCCATGAAGCTTCCGCTCAGCAGCTGCCCGTCCGCGCCGTACGAAATCTCTTCGAGCAGGGCCGCCCCGACGCCCTGCGCCACTCCTCCTACGGCCTGGCCCTCGACGATCATCGGGTTGATCAGAACGCCGCAGTCCTCCGCGATCACGTAGCGGTCGATCCGCACGGCGCCCGTGCCGGCGTCGACCTCCACCTGGCAGACGTGCGTCGCGTAAGGGTGCGACGCCTGCTGCGCGTCGTAGGTCACCGTGACGTCGAGCTCAGGCGCCGCGAGCTGGGCCAGCGTCAGTCCCGTAGGCTCACCGTCCACGAGAATGCCCGCGCCACCGATTGCCAGCTTTTCGGCCGGATGGTCGAGGCGGTACGACGCGGCGTCGAGGATCGCCTCGCGCAGCTTCTTGGCGGCGCGGTGCGCAGCGGTCGCGACCGTGACCGAGCTGCGGCTTTGAAACGTACCGGTGCCGGTTGACACCCTGGACGTGTCTGTCTGCTCGACCATGACGGATGCCGCATCGACGCCCAGTGCATCCGCCGCCACCTGGGCGAACGTCGTCTGCACGCCCTGGCCCAGGTTCGGCGAGCTGGTCTGCACGCGCACGCGGCCCGCCTCATCGATCCACAGGCGTGCGCTGTCGACGCCCGTGATCGACGCCATGCCCCGGCCGGCGAAGGTGCTCGAGCCCGCACCGGTGAACTCCACGTAGGAGGCGACGCCCAGTCCCACGAAACGGCCCGCGGCCAACGCCCGGGAACGCTCGGCGCGCGCGCGCCGGTAGTCGAACGCGTTGAGCGCAGCCTCGAGCGTTGCGGCATAGTCGCCCGACTCGTAGGGATGCCCGGTCACCGTCGTGTAAGGCATCTGCTCGGCACGCACAAAGTTGCGACGACGCACGTCGGCGGGGTCGAGGTCCAATCGCGACGCGACCAGGTCCATCAGCCGCTCGTGCGCGAGCGCTGCGGTCACCATGCCCACGCCGCGATACGGCCCTTCCGGCGACCGGTTGGTCGCCACGGCGATTGATTCGTATTCGTAGTCGCGGATGTCATACGGACCGGGGATGAGCCCGGCGCACGTCATCGCGTTGAGGATCGCTCCGTACGGCCGCGTGCCGTACGCGCCGACATTCGTGAGCACGCGCGCGCGCAACCCCAGCACACGGCCGTCGCTGCGTACCGCGGCGCTGAACGTGATGCGCTGGTCGCGAGCGTGGTTCGACGCCTGCAGGTGTTCCGAGCGATCCTCGACCCATTTGACGGTCGCATTGAGATGGCGCGCGATCCACGCCATCAGCACGTCCTCCGGGTAGACGCCGACCTTCGCGCCAAATCCGCCGCCGACGTCGGAGGCGATCACTCGCACCTTCGCCGTATCGACCGACAGGCTCTCGGCGATCGCGTCCGCGACCAGGTGGGGCGCCTGGGTCGACGTATGCACCGTGAGGTCCGGCGTGGCCACGACGCCGCGGCCCTCCATCGGCGCAGCCGAAACGCGCGGGTGCACGACCTGGCCTTCGACCACGTCGTCAGCTGAAGCGAACGCCTTCTCGACGTCACCGTATGACCGCTGCACGGTGACGAAGCGGTTGCCAGGCATCTCGTCGTGGACGAGCGACGCGCCTTCGGCCATCGCGTCGTCGAGCGTGCTGACGGCCGGCAGCGCCTCCAGGTCTGCTGTTATCAGCTCCACGGCGTCCTCGGCGCTGTAGCGATCGACCGCGACCACCGCGGCCACGATCTCGCCCACGAAACGAACGCGGTCGGTGGCGATGACGGGCCGGTCGGGTGCGATCAGCCCCCTGGTCGTCATGTGCGCGCGCAGAGGACCGCACGAGCCGGCGAGATCGGCCGCTGTGATGACCGCCGTCACGCCCCGCGCGTGTGCTGCGGCGCCGACGTCGATCGACCTGATCCGCGCGCTCGCCATCGGGCTGCGCAGGAATGCGACGTGGAGGCAGCCTGCGGGCTTGATGTCGTCTGCGAACCGCGCCGCTCCGCGTAGAAGGGCCTCGTCCTCGAGGCGCGGCATGCTGGTCCCGATCATCCCGGCGGTTAGTATCACCGCCGGTGGAGCTGGAAGGCATCGGCGCCTCGCCGCTGCGCAAAGAAGACTGGCCGCTGCTGCGCGGCGAGGGCACATTCATCGCCGATTTCAAGCGCCCCGGCATGGTCCATGCCCTGGTGGTGCGCAGCCCTTTCGCCCATGCCCGCTTCAGTCAGATCGACGGCTCCGCTGCGCTGCAGGCGCCAGGCGTCATCGGCCTGATCACCGCGGCCGACCTTCCCGATCGCGGCCGAGCGATTCCGATCCGCATCTTTCATGACGAGACGGCCAACCGCTACCTGCAGCGGCCGCTGGCCGACGGCGAGGTGCGCTACTCGGGCGAGCCCGTGGCCGTGCTGATCGCCGAGTCGCGCTACCTGGCGGAAGACGCGGCTGAGCTGCTGAGCGTCGACTACGAACCGCTCGAGGTCATCCTCGATCCGGACGCCGGCACGGTCGCCGGGCACCTGGTGGTCGAGCGGGGCGACATCGCGGCCGCGTTCTCGCAGGCGGACGAGGTCATCGAGCAGGAGTTCCGAATCCAGCGCCACGCGGCGACACCGCTCGAGACGCGGGGGCTCGTCGCGGAGTACGACCCAGCGTCACAAACGGTCACGGTCTGGGGCGCGGCCAAGATCCCGCACGTCAACCGTCGCATCCTCGCTCAGCTGCTGGGCTGGGACGAATCGCGGATTCGCCTCGTCGAGCTGCACGTCGGCGGCGGCTTCGGGGCCCGCGGCGAGTTCTACCCCGAGGATTTCCTGATCCCTTTTGCCGCCATCCGCGTCGGCCGGCCCGTGGCGTGGGTCGAGGATCGCGAGGAGAGCCTGCGCGCGATGAACCACTCGCGCGAGCAGGTCCATCGGGTCGAGCTGGCGCTCAGGGCTGACGGCACATTCCTCGGCCTGAGGGACACGTTCGTCAACAACACCGGCGCCTACGTGCGCACGCACGGCATGACGGTGCCCGGGCTCAGCATTTCGATGCTGCCAGGTCCGTACGCGTTGCCTGCGTATCGCGGCGAGTACCGCAGCGTCCTTACCAACACGACGCCTTGCGGCACGTATCGATCGCCAGGGCGATACGAGGTCAACTTCGTGCGCGAGCGTCTGGTCGACAGCGCCGCGAACCGTCTCGGCATCGACAAGGTCGAGATCCGCAGGCGCAACTTCATCCGCGAGTTCCCGTACGACACGGGCACGCTGTTCGACGGGCATCAGGTGGTCTACGACAGCGGCGACTATCCGCGGCTGCTCGACAAAGCGCTCGAAGCCTTCGACTATGCCGGCCTCAAGCGCTGGCGGGCTCAGGCGCCGCCCGACGGTTTCAAACGCGGCCTTGGCATCGCCTTCTTCGTCGAGAAGGCGGGGCCCGCCGAACGCGAGTACGCTCGCGTCGAGTTGAACGCGACCGGCGATGTGACCGTGTTCACGGGCACGGCGTCGGTGGGGCAGGGCATGGAGACTGCGCTCGCCCAGGTTTGCGTGACGCACCTTGGCCTTCCTTTCGACCGCGTAGCTGTGAAACACGGCGATACCGCGCTCATACCAGAGGGCATGGGCTCGTTCGGAAGCCGCGGGGCGATGCTGGGTGGCGCCGCGGTGATGGGTGCTTCGGTCCGGTTGCGCGAGCAGCTGCTGGAGCGAGCGGCCGAGGAGCTGGAGGCGGCGCCGGACGACCTGGTCGTGACGGTCGATGGCGTCGCGGTGCGCGGGACCCCATCACGCAGCGTGCCGCTGCCGTCGATTGCAGTCGAGGATCGCTTCGTCTGCGAGCTCTTAGGCTTCCCGTATGGCGTCCAGATCGCGGCGATCGAGGTCGACACCGCGACCGGCGCCGTTCGCATCCACCGCTACGCCGTCGCGTACGACATCGGCCGGGCCATCAATCCCCTGATCGTGCGCGGCCAGATCTCCGGCGGCTTTGCCCAAGGCCTTGGCGGGGCGCTGTTCGAGGAATTCGCGTTCGACGCCAACGGCCAGCCGCTTGCGGCGAGCTTCATGGACTACCTGCTGCCAACCTCGGCGGAGGTTCCCGATATCGAGGTGCTGATCACGGAGGACGCGCCATCCCCGATCAACCCGCTAGGCGTGAAGGGGGTGGGGGAGGGTGGCACCGCGGGCGTTGGTGGCGCGATGGCCAACGCCGTGGCCGACGCGCTGGGCGTCGAGGTCACCCAACTACCGCTGAGCCCCGAGCGCGTGGCGGCGCTGGCGAGCGCATGAAGCCCGCGCCGTTCGAGTACGACGACCCGCGGTCGGTCGACGAGACGATCGGTCTGCTCGCGAAATATGGCGACGAGTGCAAGGTGCTCGCGGGCGGGCAGAGCCTGGTGCCGCTGATGAACTTCCGTCTCGCGCGGCCGGGCCGTCTCATCGACATCAACGGAGTCGAATCCCTCGGGCAGATCAAAATCGAGAACGGCCGGCTCCTGCTCGGCGCGATGGTGCGCCACGCCCACGTCGAAAGCAGCAATGAGATCGCGGCGCGCTGGCCGCTCCTGCATGAAGCCATTGGCTGGGTCGGGCACAGCCAGATCCGCAACCGCGGCACGATAGGCGGATCGGTCGCACACGCCGACCCCGCCGCTGAGCTGCCATGCGCGTTCGCGGCGCTTGACGCGAGGTTCCACGTGCTGTCCAAGCGCGGCCCTCGCGTGCTGCGTTGGGACCAGATCTTCGTGTCCGAGTTCACCACGTCGCTGGCGCCCGACGAGCTTCTCACAGCGATCGAGGTGGCACCGCAGGACCCGTCCAGCGGCGTCGCGTTCGTCGAGTTCGCTCGCCGGCATGGTGACTTCGCGCTGGGAGGGGCCGCGGTCTCCATCACGCTCGCGAGGAACGGCACGTGCAGCGACGTCGCAATCGCTCTGCTCTCCGCGGGTGCGCGGCCGGTACGCGCCGAGAAAGCAGAGGGAGTGCTCAGGGGCAGTCGCGTCGACGAGACCCAGATCAGGCACGCATCGGCCGCGGCTGTCGAGGGCCTGCGCCCGACAAGCGATCTGCACGGCAGCAGCGAGTACCGCGTGAAGCTGCTCCAGGTGATGACGGAGCGCGGGCTCGCGCGAGCGGCTCAGCGCGCCGCGAGGCACGCCGCGTGACCCGCCGGATCGCGGTTGAGATAAATGGACGCGTGGTCGAAGGTGAGGTCGAGCCACGCCTGCTCCTGGGCGACTTCATTCGCGACAACGCCGGCCTGACCGGGACGCACTTCGGGTGCGAGCACGGCGTGTGCGGCGCATGCACGGTGCAGCTGGACGGTGAGCCGGTGCGCTCGTGCCTCATGTTCGCGGTGCAGGCGCACGGCCGGCGCATCGCGACGGTCGAGGGCATGGCGCCGAGCGCCACCGCGCTGCATCCCCTGCAGCAGGCGTTCCACGAATCGCACGCGCTGCAGTGCGGCTTCTGCACGCCGGGGATCCTGATGACGATGGAGGCCTTCCTCCGCGCTGAGCCGGACCCTTCGCCCGAGCGCATCCGGACCGCGCTCGCCGGCAACCTGTGCCGGTGCACGGGCTATCAGAACATCGTCACCGCGGTTCGCCTCGCTGCGGATCGGATGAAGTGACGGCTCGCGTTCCGTACGTCAAGGACGACCCGGTGTTCGCGCGAGTCGAGGCGATGGGGCGTCCGGTGCTCAATCTCTATCGGGTGCTCGCCAATCAACCGGCGGCGCTCGACGCGTTCCTCGACATGTCCGCTTATGTGCGCGGCAGATCGAGCCTCGATCCGAAGCTCCGCGAGGCGGTCATCCTGACCACCGCGCGAGAGCTGGGCTCGGCTTACGAAGTGGCACATCACTCGGCCGGCGTCGAGCTTGACGAGCTCGACGAACGCGGCCGCTGCGCTGTCGATTACGCCCGTGCTGCCGCGCGCACGCGCACATGCGACGACGTGACGTTCGAGAGGCTGAAAGAGCATTTCTCGACCGCGGAGATCGTCGACCTGGTGGTGACCGTCGGCTGGTATCACCTCTGCGCGGTCATCCTTGGCTCGCTCGCTGTGGAGCTGGAGCGGGGTTAGGTTGAATTTGGGAGTTAATTCGGGCTTGACATACGAACAGATGTTTGCTACGATCATTGCATGCCCGGAGTCGCCCTTGCTTTGGTCCAGGAGCTACGGCCGAGGCTCATCGCCCTCAGGCATGAGATCGACCAGGCGGAGTTGGAGTTCGCGGCTCTGGCGGCGCAGTTTGCCAGCACGGACGAGTACCAGCGCGACGGCTCGGTCAGCCCTGTCGATTGGATCCGAATCAACTGCCACATGACCAGCACCGCGGCCGCCAACAGCGTGGTTGTGGGCGACAACCTGGGCGGGCTGGAGAAATTCACGGTGGGACTGTTGAATGGCGCGCTGGGTTACGCGCACGTTGTAGTGCTGGCGCGCACGGCCGACGCATTGGGTGAAGACTTCAACGAGCGCGACCTCCTGGACAAGGCACTCGAGAACTCACCGGGCAAGCTGCACTACCTGTGCCGGCACTACCGGCACGCGCGCAAACCCAACGCGCACAGCGAGGAAGAGGCGAACCTGCACGAGGAGCGGTACTTCAAGCTCGCCACTTGCCCCGACGGCGGGATGAACGTGAGCGGATACCTCGATCCTGCGGGCGGCGAGGCAGTGCGCAGCGCACTGGAGCCGCTGGCACGCAAGCAGGGCGCCGAGGACGAGCGCGATCGGAACCAAAGGATGGCGGACGCGCTCGTCGACGCTGTGGCCGGCGGGACCGGCAAGGCGAACATCCAGGTGACCACCACGGTCGAAAGGCTGGCCGGCCTGGCGGGGTCGCCGGCGGCCGACCTGCAGTACGGCGCGCCAGTCAGCGTCGAGACCCTGCGCCGGCTGGCGTGCGATTGCTCGATCACCCGGGTCCTGCTCGATTCCGAGTCCCAGGTGATCGAGCTCGGGCGAGCGAAGCGGCTGCCTTCGGCGCCGATGCGGCGGGCGCTAGAGGCGCGGGACAAGGGCTGCAAATGGCCGGGATGCGACCGGCCGGCGAAGTGGTGCGCGCCGCATCACTTCAAACACTGGGCTCAGCACGGTGGAACGACCGACCTGGACAACCTGGTCCTCCTGTGTCACCGACACCATTCGCTCGTCCATGTAGGGGGCTGGAAGGTCGGCTGGACGGAAGACGGAAACCTGCTCACGATTCCAGCGCCGGTTCGTTTCGAACGGTGGCGCAGACCGGAACCGGACGGCTAACGCCTTTCGTTGAGCCGCACGTGTTTGCGCCACTTGCGCTCCATGTCTTTGGTGAGCACGTGAGGCCCGATTGTGTTCAGCCAGGTCCATTCGTCATCAGCAAGGACGCGAAAGTGCCGCAATAGGTCGATGACTTCCCCAAACAGCTTGTCAGTCCACCCGTAGGACGTTGCGGCCCACCGGAGACCGCCGATGAGGGGCCGCACTTTTGCCGGTGCTCGGGCGGTTCTGGTGCGCGCGAACTCGGGCTCAGCCTCCATCTGCTCCCTGAGCTCGGCCATCATAGCGGGCACCGGTTGACTCGGATCGAATCCAATGCCCGACGCCACCGGGCTCAAAGGGTTCCTGAACTCCAGTCTCATGTCCTTGCCCGACTTTTGGACGTGGACCGACCAACCGAAAGGCTCCAAGTCCTTCCGCACGATGGCCAGGAAGCGACGCACGGCCGGGCTCAATCTCGTGTCGGGCACTCGGTGGGACTTCAGCGGTTTCTTCGCGTTGGTCATTGCCGTCAGTGATACAGCGTTGAAGTCACGCTGTTCTCGGCGACCAGCCGGCCTTTGAACCACACGCTCTCCGGCGGCAGCTGCAGGCGCAGGGCCTCTTCCCACGATTCGACCGGCATCAACACCAGGTCGGCGCGCGTGCCGGCCGCCAGCCCGTAGTCCGTCAACCGCATCGCCTGCGCCGGCGCTTCGGTGATCGCGCGCAGGGCGTAGGCGATGTCGTCGTGACTCGTCAGATGAGCTGCATGCGCTGAGATCAGGGCCACCTCCAGCATCGACCCGCGGCCGAACGGGTAGAAGCCGTCCTTCACGCAGTCCTGGCCGAACAAGACGTTGACCCCGGCCGCACGGAGCTCGGCGATGCGAGTCGTGCCTCGCCGGACGAGTCCGCGATCGCCGCGGCCCTGAAGCACGAGGTTCGTCACCGGGTTGGCTGCGACGGAGATGCCGGCATGCGCGCATTTGTCGATGACACGCCTCGAATAGTCCTCGTCCGCCGCCGCCAGCGAGCACACGTGCCCGGCGGTGACGCGGCCGATGTAGCCGCGCCTGAGCGCCTCGTCGGCCACCATCTCGAGCGTCCGCACGCCGCCGTCGTCGGTCTCGTCGACGTGCATGTCGATGTCGCGATCGAAGCGCTGAGCCAGGTTGAAGCAGAGCCGCACATGCTCGCGCTGAGTCTCCTCGTCCGCCTCCCAGTGCGGCATCCCGCCCACCACATGGGCGCCGAGCTCCAGCGCTGCCTCCATCAGCTCGTACGCGCCAGGGTCGCGCAGCAGGCCCTCCTGGGGAAAGGCGATCGTCTGGACGTCGGCGATGTCCGCGCAGTCGGCCGCCGCCGCGAGCACGCCCTCCAGGGGCACGAGCTTGCCGATCGTGTCGACGTCCACATGCGAGCGCAGCCGCGTCGTGCCCTGGCGCACCGACTCTTCGATGACCGCTCGTGCCCGGCTGCGGACGTCCTCGATCGAATAGCGCCGCTTGCGCTCGTGGATCGCGTCGATCGCGCCGCGCAGGGTGCCGTCGTGCTCGCGAAGCTCGTCGCGAATGAGCACCTTGTCGAGGTGGACATGGCCGTCGATGAAGGCCGGAAGCACCAGCCGGCCGGCGCAGTCCAGGACCTCGGCGACGCCGGCCGCCGCCCCAGCGCCGACCGCCGCCACTCGCTCACCGTCGACCATGACGTCGGCCGCCGAACCGTCGGCGAGCCGCGCGTCTGACAACGCCCACATGGCTGGCTACGATATCGCCGGACCCCGGCCGAGATTCGGGGGAGCCGGGGCGCTCTTTCATGGGGGAGGTGGCCATGGCGGTGGCAACCACGGCTCGCGAGAAGGACGTCATCTACCCGGAGCAGAGGCTCGGGTGGCCGCAGACGATCCTGATGGGACTGCAGCACGTGATGGCGATGTTCGGCGCCACAGTGCTGGTGCCGCTGATCCTCGGCTTCAACCCGAACACGGTCATCTTCTTCAGTGGCGTCGCCACGCTCATCTTCCTGTTTGTCACGGGGTTCAAGGTGCCCAGCTACCTGGGCTCGAGCTTCTCGTTCATCGGCTCGGTGCTCGCGGTGCAGGGCAGCGGCGCGCATGTCAACCACGGCCTTACCTACGCCGGCATCGTCATGGCCGGCGTCATCTACCTGATCATCGGAGTCGTCGTCCACTTCGTGGGCGTGAACCCGATCCGCTACCTGCTGCCGCCGGTCGTGACAGGAACGGTCGTTGCGGTCATCGGGCTGGCGCTGGCGAGCGCCGCCACGGGCAACTACTCGGGCGAGCCCTTCACCGCGACCGTAACGCTGCTGGCCGCTGTCGGCGCCGCCGTGTACCTGCGCGGATTCCCCCGCCTGCTGCCGGTGCTCATCGGCATCGTGGTTGGCTACCTCGTCTCGATCGTTTATCCAGCCTGCCAGGACGCGAAGTCGGCCTGCCACGTCGACTTCACCAGCATCGCCCATGCCTCGATCGTCGGCGTGCCGACGTTCAGCACTCCCGATTTCAGCCAGTTCGGCACGACACTGGGCCTGTTCTTCTTCATCCCGGTGATCCTCGTCGCCGAGAACGCGGGCCACGTTTACGCGATCAGCGGCATCATGAAGCGCGACCTGAGCAACATGCTCGGCCGCACATTCATGGGCGACGGTCTCGCCACGACCATCAGCGGGCTGCTGGGGGGAACCGGTGAGACGACCTACGCCGAGAACATCGGCGTCATGGGCATCACGCGCGTGTTCTCGATCATGGTGTTCGTGGTCGCGGCGGTCTTCGCGATCCTGCTTGGCTTCATCCCGATCTTCGGCGCGCTGGTGCGCAGCATCCCGGTCAGCGTGCAGGGCGGTATCGAGATCTACCTCTTCGGGTTGATCGCCGTGATCGGCGGCAAGATCTGGGTGGACGCGAAGGTCGACTTCTCCAAGCGCGCGAACCTAGCGGTCGCTGCCATCCCGCTGATCATCGCCGCCGGCATCTCGGCCACGACACCGATACCGATCCACCTCTTCGGCCAGACGCTCGTGTTCAACAACCTCGGGCTCGGCGCGCTGAGCGCGATCGTGCTGTACCAGCTGCTCCGGCCAGGTCACATCACCGACAAGGAGTCCGAGCCCGCGGAGGTCGTCAGCAGCTAGACGATATCGGTCGGGAGGCGCGCGGCGTAAAAGCCGCCGGCGTAAACAAAGATCGCCGGCGACGGCCCGGGGGTCAGCGCGACTATTCGTGCCTCATTGACGTTGCCCCCGCTCGGGATGAGGATGTGCAGATTGTCGAGCCAGCCGGCCCAGACCTGGCTGCCCGGACCGTCGACCCACGTCGCGATGGCCCCGCCGGGCCGGTAGAACGCGAGCTTCTTGTCATCGTCAGGTTGGGCCGCGGTCACAAACGAGCCATCAGGGGAGAGCGAGGCCGCTGCACTGATCGAGCCCCAGTCGTAAGTGCTCCAGTTGGTGTTGGCGCCGCTCCAGTCGACCGTGCCTCCCTGGATGCAAGCGCTGCCTGCTGGGCTCAGCGGCCCGCTCACCGTGCACGCTTGGCCTACCAGCGCCTTGCGGTTTGCGTTCGCCGGGTCGACGACGTGGTAGCTGATCGCCCAGTACGGGTTGTCCTGGCCGGGCGCCACCTTCAGAGCGTCCTCGAGGTGCGGGCCGTAGCCATGCGCCAGAACAAGGAGCCCGGAATGCCACGCCACCGGCCAGACGTAGTCGGTGTCCGACTCGTAAATCACGTGGCGGTCGCCGCCGCCGAGATCGTCCGTATACAGCGTCACGTGCACCGGCGAGCGTGTGAAATCGAGCAGCGACACAGCGATTCGCCGGTCGTCCGGGCTGACCGCGAACGCCGCCTCCACGCCGGCGCTTCCTCCGACGCTCATCACCGGCTCTCCAAACACCGCCATGCTGTCCAGCAGCAGCTTGCGCAAGATCGAATCGCCGTCGAGGAAGTACAGGCCGGTCAGGGAGCTGCTGACATAGGGCAGCTCCAGTGGCTGCCCCTGGCCTGACTGCGGCAGCGTGCGCCGGGCGGCGCTGAAGCTTGCCGCCACCTGTCCCTGCAGCGAGACGACTGACACCTGATAGCTCTGCGGGTCGGCCGCGTGCAGGTCGACAAGGACGCCGTAGACCGACCCGTTGGACCCGGTTGCCTGTGACCGGGACGCCGGCGGTGATGGGGATTCGGGTGGTGACGGGGACTCGCGAGCGCTGCTGGCGACATCCCCTGAAACGGGCGATGTCGATCCGCACGCGGCCAGGACCATAACGACCGCCAGTCCGGCCAGAGCCCGCGGCATGCAGGTTCAACGCGGCCATCGACCGGCCGTTACTCTGATCTGCCGTGGCTCAAGAGCGCACAGCCGCGCCGGAACTGGATGCGCTCCGGCGCCGGCTCCGCTCGGGCACGCTACCTGCCGAGCTGCTGAAGCCTGGCCGCGGCGTGGCGCTCCGGGCGGGCGATCGCAAGCTCACCCGAGACGAGCTTCGGGCCCAGGCCGAACGCGTGGCCGGTGGCCTGGAGTTGCACGGCGTCAAGCCGGGCGAGCGCGTCGGCCTGTACGCCGCGACTTCGCTCGACTGGGTGATCGCCTACCTCGGTTTGCAGCGCGCGGGGGGCGTGCTCGTGCCGATGAACCCCGACTACCACTCAGCCGAGGCGGCGCACATCGTCGACGACTCCGGGCCCACCGTCGTCATCGCCGACACCCAGCGGGCCCCGATCGTCGAGCAGCTCGGCAAAACCGTCGTCCCGCTCGAGAAGCTGCCCGAGGGCGTGCCCCCGGCGATGCCGCGGCTCACGCCCGAGAGCCCCGCCGCGATCATGTACACGTCCGGCACCACCGGGCGCCCGAAGGGCGCGGTCATCGACCACGGCGCGTTCCTTGCGCAGGGCCGCGGAGCGATCGAGGTATGGCGTTGGACGCCGCGCGACATCCTCGTGCACGCGCTGCCCCTGTTCCACCTTCACGGCCTGGGCATGGGATTGCACGGAACGCTGCTGAGCGGCGCGAGCGCCACGCTCGTGCCCTTCTCGCCGGCGGCCGTCGTGGCCGAGCTCACAAGAGAAGATGACATGCGCGGGACGATGCTCTTCGGCGTGCCCGCGATGTACCAGCGCATCTGCGACTGGCTCGACGAGCACCCGAACGACCTGAGCCACGTGCGCGTGTTCGTCTCCGGCTCGGCGCCGCTGCCACCGGCACTGTTCGAGCGATGCGCGAAGCTGCTCGGCCAACCGCCGATCGAGCGTTACGGCATCACCGAGGGCGGCATCGTCGTCACGAATCCGTACGACGGGCCGCGGCAGCCAGGTCGCGTCGGTTATCCGTTTCCGGGTGTCGAGGTGAAACTTGGCGAGGCGGGGGAGGTGCTGCTCCGAGGCGGCCAGGTCTTCCACGGCTACTGGCGCAACGAGAAGGCGACGGAGGAGGCGTTCACCGCCGACGGCTTCTTCCGCACCGGCGATGTCGGCGAGATCGGCGATGACGGCACCCTGGCGATTCGCGGGCGCTTGAAGGAGCTGATCATCACCGGCGGATTCAACGTCTACCCGCGCGAGGTCGAGCTTGTGCTGGAGACTCACCCGTCGGTTGGCGAGGTCGCGGTGGCGGGAGTGCCAAGCGAGGACTGGGGCGAGGAGGTGACGGCGTTCATCGTCCCGGCCGGTTCGTCGCCGGTGGACGAGCGGGAGCTCATCGCCTTCGCGCGAGAGCGCCTCGCGACCTACAAATGTCCGCGCCGCGTAGTGGTCCTGGAGAAGCTGCCACGCAACGCGATGGGCAAGGTCGAGCGCAGAAAACTGAGCACGCCGACGTGAAGTTCTTCGACCTGACGCAGGACTTCTCGCTGCACACGCCGGCATTCGCCGGCTACGCAGGTCCGCAGATCCGGTGGGTCAAACACCTGGCCTTCGACCGCGCCGGCGGCCAGGAGATCACGATGACGCTGCACGTCAGCACGCACCTCGACGGGCCGGCGCATTTCATGACCGGCGGCAAGTTCATCGGCGACCTGACGCTCGACTTCCTGATCGGTCCCGCGTGCGTCGTCGACCTCGAGCGCATGGGCGTCGGCGATTTCGAGGTCTACGGCCCGCGGCATTTCGAAAGCTGGGAGAAGACCACCGGCCACCGCATCGAGCGCGGCGACATCCTCGTGATCCACACGGGCTACCACCGCTACTACACCGAGAACTGGACCGATCGCTCGCAGCTGGACGAGACCCGCTACTTCATCCGCCATCCAGGCCCGACGCGCGAGTTTGCGGAATGGGTGCTCGACCGCGGCGTCCGCTGGCTTGCTGTCGATGCGGGCAGCGCCGATCATCCGATGAACACTGTCATCAGGCGCATCCGGGCCGACGAGGCGGCCGACGCCGAGAAGAAGCTGGGCCGGAGTCTCGACGAGATCTGGCCGCGCGGCGACTACCAGATCATGCACACGCTGCTGTTCCCGCATGACGTGGTCCACATCGAGAACCTCGGGGGCGAGATCGACAAGGTGCTCGACCAGAAGATCCTGTTCGGCTGCTTTCCGTGGCGGTTCCAGGGCGGCGAGGCAGCGCTGTGCCGCGCCGTCGCCATGATCGAGTGAAGCCTCCGAAGTTCGAGTACCACGCGCCTGGTTCAATGGACGAGGCGTGCGCAATGCTCGCCTCGCTCGAAGACGCCAAGGTGCTCGCGGGCGGGCAGTCGCTGATGCCGCTGCTCAACTTCCGGCTCGCGCGCCCGGCGCACCTCGTGGACATCAACCGCGTCGGCGGCCTCGACCGGATCTACGAGCGGGACGGCGGCGTGGCGGTGCAGGCGCTGGCGCGCCAGGCGGCGGTCGAGGACTCAGAGCTCGTCGCTCGCGTCTGCCCGCTGGTGCCCGCGGCGGTGCGGCTGGTCGCCCATCGCGTCATCCGCAATCGCGGCACGTTGTGCGGGAGCATCGCGCATGCCGACCCCGCCTCCGAGTTGCCGGCGGTGCTGCTCGCGCTTGGCGGCCACGTCATTGCGCGATCGAAGCGGGGCGAGCGAAAGATCCACGCGGACACGCTCTTTGCCGGCGTGTTCGAGACGTCGATCGCAGCCGACGAGCTGCTGGTCGAGGCCTGGTTCCCGAAATCGCCAAAGCCGTTCGCGATCCTCGAGGAATCGCGACGCCATGGCGACTTCGCGCTGGCCGGCGTGGTCCGCGCGGGAGAGCGGCTCGCGCTCTTTGGCGTCGCGCCGACACCGGTGCTCGTCGACCCCAAAGACCCGGCGCGCGGCCTCCAGCCCAGCGGCGACCTCGAAGCCAGCCCGGAGTTCCGCCTGCACCTCGTTCGCGTGCTGACCGACAAGGCATTCGCGGCGTGAAGGTCAACGGCGTGGCCCATCCGGCGCCATCTGATTCGCGCCGCCTGCTGTCCGACCACCTCCGCCACGACCTCGGACTTACGGGCACGCACGTGGGCTGCGAGCACGGAGTCTGCGGTTGCTGCACGGTGCTGCTCGACGGAGCGCCGGTGCGGTCGTGCCTCATGCTCGCGGTCCAGGCCGAAGGTCACGAGGTGACGACGATCGAGGGCCTCGCCCCAGGCGGAGCTCAGCTGCATCCCGTGCAGCAGGCGTTTCACGAATGCCACGGCCTGCAGTGCGGGTTCTGCACGCCGGGCTTTGTGATGGCGGTCGTCGGTTTGCTGCAGCAGCATCCTCATCCCACCGAGGAGCAGATCGACGAGGGCATCGCCGGCAACCTGTGCCGCTGCACGGGCTACGCCTCGATACGCCGCGCAGTGAAGCGCGCAGCGGAGTTGAGCAAATGACCACCCGCTGGTTCGGCGCACGAGTGCAGCGCGCGGAAGATGACCGCTTGCTGCGCGGCCGCGGGCGCTTCACGGACGACATCGACGAGGGCGCGCTCGAATCCGTGCTCGTGCGCTCTCCCTTAGCCCACGCCCGCATCAGGTCCATCGACGTCAGCGCCGCCCGCGCGATGCCCGGTGTGGTCGCTGTTTACCTCGCTCAGGACCTGCCCTTTGGCGGCACCGACCTGCCCATCCTCATCCCGCATCCGAACCTCACCCATGGCCGCACGCAGAAATGCCTCGCGTCCGACGTGGTGCGCTACGCCGGCGAGGCCGTCGCGTTCGTCGTGGCGGAGAGCCGCGCGATCGCCGAGGACGCGGCCGAGCTCGTCGAGGTCGACTACGAGCCGCTGCCGGTGGTGATCACGCCCGAAGCCGCCGCCCGCGCGGAGCACCTCGTACACGACGACGTGCCCGGCAACATCGCGGCCGAGATGGTGCAGGAAAAAGGCAACACCCCCTCTGCGCTCGCGTCCGCGCCGAGGCGCAAGCACCTCCGCTTCCGCTACGAGCGCGGCGCCGCCAGCCCGATGGAGGCGCGCGCGGTGTGGGCGCGCTGGTCGGAGGAGGAGAGAAAGCTGACCGTCTACGACTCCACCCAGTCGCCCACGTCGATTCGTGGCGGGCTTGCTGTGCTGTTCGGGCTGCCCGAGTCGCAGGTCGAAGTCATCGCGCCCGACGTCGGCGGCGGGTTCGGGCCGAAGATCATGCTCTTCTACCCTGACGAGCTCCTCGTGCCGTACGCGGCCATGCAGCTCGGCCGGCCGGTCAAGTGGACCGAGGATCGCCAGGAGCACTTCACCGCGGTCAACCAGGAGCGCGGACAGGTGCACGAGGTCGACGTCGGCTACGACGTCGAGGGGCACGTGCTCGCGCTCGACGACGACTTCATCCATGACGGAGGCGCCTACACGCCGTACGGCATCATCCTGCCGATCATCACCGCGGGCCAGGTGCCCGGGCCGTACAGGGTCCCGAACTACCGCGTCCGGTTCCGCGACATGTACACGAACGCGACGCCAACGTCGCCTTATCGCGGCGCCGGCCGGCCGCACGCGTGCTTTGTCATGGAGCGCACGCTCGACGCCATCGCCGCCGACGTCGGCATCGACCGCGCGGAGGTTCGCCGCCGCAACCTGATCCAGCCAGATGAGTTTCCGTACGAGGTCGGGGTCGGCTGGCAGGACGGCAACATGGTGATCTACGACAGCGGCAACTATCCGAAGCTGCTGGAAACCGCGCTCGAGAAACTTGGGCCGAGGCCGGCGGGCGAAAACGTGGGCATGGGCCTCGGCATGTATGTCGAGGGCACGGGGGTCGGTCCGTATGAGGGCGCGCACGTGCAGGTGCTCGTGTCGGGCAAGGTGGTGGCGTTCACGGGAATCCCCAATCAGGGACAGGCGCATGCCACCGTGTGGGCGCAGATCGTGGCCGACCAGCTGGGAGTGGACGTCTCCGACGTCCAGGTGTCGAGCGGCGACACGCGCAGGTTCCCGTGGGGCGTAGGCACGTTCGCATCTCGGGCCGCGATTATGGCCGGCAACGCGATGGCGGTGGCCGCGGGGATGGTCGCGGAGAAGGCGAAGCACGTCGCGGCCGAGCACCTCGAGGCGGACCCCGCCGACCTGGAGCTCGCCGGCGGCAGCGTACGCGTCAAAGGATCGCCCGACCGCGGCATCCCCCTCGCTGCAGTCGCGGTGCTCTCCAACC
>DASYXY010000035.1:0-1532 GCA_035934385.1 Candidatus Dormiibacterota bacterium | reverse complement strand
TGACAGTTGTAGGATCAAACCAGTTGGATTATTACACCATGTGAAGGAGGTTCTTCATGATTCTCGGAGCGCTTTCGTTTGTAAGCATCAAAACACAAGACCATGCTCGTGATATGAACTCGAGAGGAGGAAGGCAATGAGCACACCTGACACAACCGGCCTGCCCGACTACGCACCGGTCCCCCGCTCCGCGCTCGGGCCTGCGCTCAACGAGCAGGGCTACTACGTCGGCCGGGTGGAGCGGAACCTCTACTGGATCACCGACGGCACCTACCAGTGCGCGTTCCTGACGACCTCGGACGGCGTCGTGCTGCTGGACGCGCCGCCCTCGATCGGCCACAACATCCAGCGGGCGGTGGACGAGATCGCCGCCGCCAACGGGGTCAGCAATAAGGTCAACTACCTCATCTACTCGCACCACCACGCCGACCACGCAGGAGCGTCGTTCCTCTTCGACAAGAACGTGACGCGCATCGGCCACGAGGAGACGCGACGACTGCTGCTGCGCGATGACGATCCCGCGCGGCCTCCCAACGAGGAGACGTTCCAGGACAACTGGACGCTCCAGATCGGCGGCGAACGCATCGACCTCGCCTGGCACGGCGCGAACCACTCGCCCGACAACATCATCATCCACCTGCCCGATCACGACGCGCTGATGCTGATCGACATCGTCAACCCTGGCTGGGTGCCGGTTTTCCTCGCGAACCTGACCGAGGACATCCCTGGCTACCTCGAGGCGCCGGCGAAGGCGCTGGCCTATTCGTGGAAGCACTACATCGCCGGCCACCTCGGCCGGCTCGGTACCCGCGAGGACATTGCCTTGCACCAGCAGTACATGGCGGACATCGCCGAGAGCTCCAGGAAGGCGCTCGACACCGTCGACCTGACGCGCTACTTCGTGAAGTACGGCGACAACCCCTGGGCTGCGTTCAAGGGCGGCCTGGAAGAGTGGGTCGCTACCGCAGCCGCGCCCGTGATCGAGAAGTACACGGGCGTGCTCGCAGCCGCCGACGTCTTCACCGAGAGCACGACGTTCCAGGTGATGCAGTCGATCCGCCTCGACCTCGGCTACGGATCGTGGGTGCACCCATGATTCGCGACCCGATCGGCGACCACCTGCTGACGCCGCAGAACGCGGCGCTGCTGGTGATCGACTACCAGCCCTCGCAGATCGCCGCGGTCCAGTCCATGGATCGGACGTGGTGCTGAAGAACAGCGTGTCGACGGTGAAGCTGGCGAAGACTGCTCGCGGCTGCCGATCGTGCATGCCACGGTCAACGTTTCGTCCGGCCGAAGCAAGCCCACCGCGAACGCGCTCGCGGACCTGCTCGAGGAAAGCCCGCCGATCGACCGAACCACTCTCAACGCGTGGGGGGACGCCGACTTCCTCGCTGCGGGCCGACGCAAGCTCGTCCTGTGCGCGCTCCGGACAGAGATGTGCATCGCCCGTAAGTGTTTTTTAGCGAAAGGATACAACAGAATTTCTCAAGTAGCTTGTAGAGCGCATTCAGAACTGAGAGCACACGTGA
>DASYXY010000027.1:0-67505 GCA_035934385.1 Candidatus Dormiibacterota bacterium | reverse complement strand
CAGCCGGTGGGTCGCCGGCTACATCGGCGACCGCATCCCGGCCCGAGCGCTGCTGCTCGGCGCGCTGCCCATCGCCCTCGCCTCGCTTGTGACGCTGGCGTTGACCAGCGCCGCGCTGTGGGTGCTGGCGGCAGGCGTCCTGTACGGCGTCGGATTCGGCGCGCTGCACACGGCGTCCTATCTGGCCATGAACGAGCGTGGCACCAGCTCGGACTCCGGCGCGATCAGCGCGCTCTGGAACAGCGCCGTCGACATGGGCGGCACCCTGGGCGGGACGATGATCGGCGTGATCGCGGCGCAGTACGGATACGGGGCGGCTGCCTGGTCGCTGCCGGCTGTGGCCGCCCTGGCGCTGCCGCTCTTCCTTATTCCGGCGCGCGAAGCGCGGCGCCCAGTAGGCGAGGCGGAGATCTTCGTCCGCTAAGCCCGGAACGGCGGGCTCGTTGTGCTCGCGATCATGATTAGGGCATGGCTCCGACGGCGCGGGAGCTGCTCGCCGAAGCGGCTGCATCGGGCGAGGACCTGGAAACGGTGGCACGTGGCCTGCTGGCACGGCTGGCCGAGCTCACGGGCCTCAGCTCCACGTACCTTGCCGAGACCAGGCTGGACGAGGACGAGCAGCGAATCCTGTTCGCATACAACTCGAGCGAGGTCTTCCACATCCCCGAGGACATCTCGCTCCCCTGGTCGGAGGGGGTTTGTCGGTTTGTCTCGGAAGGCGGGCCCAACTACACCCCGGATGCGCAGAAGGCGTACCCGCGCAGCAGCGTGGCCAGGCTGCTGGACATCAGGACCTTCGTGTCATATCCGGTGTTCACGATCGAAGGCCGGTGGTTCGGGACGCTGTGCGGAGCGAGCAAGGACCAGGTTCAGATCGAGGAAGAGCTGCTCGACCTGATGCGTGAATGCGCACGGCTCATCGGCCAGCGCATTCATTCGCCGAACGCTCCGAGCGCCGATCTCTACCGGGGCGGCAGGTAGCTCATCGGGTCGACGACGGCGCCGTTGTAGCGCAGCTCGAAGTGCAGGTGTGGTCCCGTGGCCATCCCGGTGGCACCCTCGTGCCCAACCACCTCCCCGCGCGCAACATGTTGTCCCTCGACGACCTGTGTATCCGCAAGGTGCGCGTAGAGCGTGAAGTAGCCGTCGCCATGCGCGACGATCACGTAGTTGCCGTAGCCCACCGTGGTGTGTTGAACCGAGACCACCAGGCCATCGGCCGCGGCGAGCACGGGCGTTCCTTCTGCGGCGGCAATGTCGATGCCGGTGTGGAAGTGTTTGTACTGGCCAAGTTGCGGCTCGAGCGTGAATGACGTCGGGCCAAAGGGCTGCGTCAGGGTGCCGCCGGCCATCGGCCACGACAGCTGCAGGCCGAACACGCCGAACCCGGCCGGCAGCTCCATCAGCGACATCGCGTTGCCGGCCCCGACGCCGGCGAGCGCCCACGCGGCCGACTGCGACTGATCGCTGAGGCTCGCCTCCTGCTGGTCCATCAACGTGGTGACCTGCGCCGCGACATCGGGCGCAAGGTCCGGTAGCTGCGCCACCGCGTTGTCGATTTGCGCGATCAGCCCAGCCACCTGGTCGGTGAGCGTGCCGATCTGGTCCTGGATGGTGGAGAGCTGATCGACGCTGGACTGCACCTGATCGAGCGTGGCCTGTTCGGCATCCAGGTCGGACTGGCGTGCATCGCGGTCAGCCTGAACCGCGTCGAGATCGTTCTGGAGCCGCTGCTGCAGCGCGTGCGCCCGCTGCCCCGCGATCAGCATGTCCCCGGTCGCGGTCAGGGCATCGGCGAGGTTGCCCGAGCTCGCGAGGATGTCCAGGAACGAGGACGGCTGCCTGTACATCGCACGCGCCAGCGCTCTCACCTGCTCGCGCTCGTTGTCGATGCGCAGCTGCAGGGCCGCGATCTGGTCGTCGAGCGAGGCGATCTGGTTCTGCAGGTTCTTGATCTTCAGCTCCTCTTGCGCGACCTCGGCCGCGAGCAGCTCCGCGCGCGCGGTCGCGTGTGCGACCGTGGCGCTCAGCTGCTGCTGAGTGGTCAGAGCCGCGGCAAGGTCGCCGCCCAGCTGCTGCCTCAGCTGATCGAGCGCCGACGGTGTCGTGCACGTGCGTGCATCGCTCGCGGTCGCGGCCGGACTGGGGCTTGGGCACACCGTGGTTGCTGCCGCGGGCGCGGGCGCGCGCAGGACGAGCAGCGCGGCCAGCATCGCGGCTACGACCGCCAGCGCCGCGCCGCGCCTCATGCCCGCACGCGCCGGAAGCTGAGAATGGAAGTGGCGACTCCCACCACCATGCCGGCGATCACGACGCCCGCGATCACGAAGCGCGTGGTGGTCAGACCGACCCCAGGCAGCAGCTGCACATAGGTCGCGTCTGTAAAACGCAGCGCCAGCAGGTAGGCCGCGGCGACCAGCGCGCCGGCGATGAGCCCTGCAATCGCTCCGGTCATCAGCCCTTCGATCACAAACGGGTCGCGAAGCATCCAGTGGCGCGCGCCGAGAAGCCGCAACGTCGTCACCTCTTCCCGCCGCGCGGCCGCCACCGCGCGCATCGAGTTTGCGGTGACCGCATACGCAATGAACGCGAACAGCAGCAGCAGCACACCTCCGACCAGGCCGACGCCGATCGCAATGCTGCGCAGCCGGCCGTACACGTCGGGGTCGTACGAGGTCGGATATGAGGGATCGACGGCCGGGTCTCCGGATGCGATCTGCGCGACGGCGCTGACCTCGGTGACGAGCTTCACACGGACGTCAAGGCTGGCCGGAAACGGGTTGGTGTCGCTCAGGCCCGCCAGGCTGCCCAGCCCGGGCCTGCTGTTCGCCTCCCGCAGGGCCTCCGCGGCGCTCACCTGGCGCACGGAGGCGACACGCGGATCCGCCATGAACCTGTCCTTGAGCGCTGCGATCTGGTCGTCCGTGGCGTTCTCGGCGAGATAGACGCGGATGGTCGAGGCTTGCACCTCGGCGGTGGCGGCGGCGCGCCCGATCGAGATGCCAACGAGTGCAAGCAGGCCGCACAGCAGAAGCACCATGGCCAGCGTTTGCACCGCCGGCGCGTTGAACCGCAGGTCGCGCCTCCAGCTGCGCAGGCCCCCGAGCACGACCAGTCGGAAGCTGTTCGCCGCCAGCGCCGTGTAGCGCTT
Organism: Candidatus Dormiibacterota bacterium; assembly: GCA_035934385.1. Classification (GTDB taxonomy): domain Bacteria; phylum Chloroflexota; class Dormibacteria; order Dormibacterales; family Dormibacteraceae; genus CF-118. The sequence goes on along the minus strand of DASYXY010000027.1, from coordinate 64,354 downwards.
CCACCGCGGAACAACCGTGGGGCGCGAGTGGGGGGTCGCGCCGTTCTGGTGCCCGTTGGTGCCTGCCTTCCCGTTCGAGTGGCCGTTCGGGTGACCGTTCGTGTGGCCGTTTGCCTCAATGAGCCGGCGCCACCCAAGCCTGGCTGCGCGCGAGCCGTTGGCGGGCGCCGGCCGATGGTTGCCGTCGGCCACCACGCCCTCGGGCAGGCGGACCACGCGCGCGGCTCGCCCGCTCGGCTGATGCGTCGCGACGACCACTGCCGTGCCTTGCGCGGCGGCCTCCTCGAGCATGCGCGCGACGACCTGCGCGTTATCCCTGTCGATAGCGGTGAACGGCTCGTCCGCGAGCAGCACGCGCGGCCGGCCCACAAGCGCCCGCGCCACGGCGACTCGCTGCCGCTCGCCGGCCGAAAGCTGGTGCGGGTAGGCGTCACGGCGGTGGCCCACACCGAGCGCGTCGAGCGCACCTGCCGCCCGCCGGCGGATCTCGCGATAGGGAGTTGCGGGCTCGTTGACCATCAGCCCCAGCTCGACGTTTTCGATAGCGGTCAGGCGGCCTAGCAGGCGCTGCTCCTGGAACAGGAACGAGACGTCGCGCCGAATGCGGTCGAGGTCGCGGCGCCACCACCTGTGCAGCGCGCGGCCCTCGACCCAGACCTCGCCTTCGCTCGGCCGCAGCTGGCCGTGCAGCAGCCGGAGCAGCGTGGTCTTCCCCACTCCGCTCGGGCCGATCACCTCGACGAGCTCGCCCGGGGCGACGGTGAGGTCGAGCTTGTCGATCACCGCGCGCTTGCCGAAGAGCTTCCTGACCGCGCTGAGCTTGATGAGCGGCTCTTTTGCAGGCGTCGATTCCCCAGTTTGGCGACGAATCGTCGCCACCTTCCGGGAGGCGCGCGGAGCGGCACCGGCTGGCGTTCGGGTCCCCACCCTTGTCAACGAGAGATTAGATCAGGCCCAGCTCAGGATTTCATCAGGAACTCGCGCGGCTATCCTCGTGAAATGCTGCTGGCGGCGATTGGTGATCTCGTTCTGGACATCACGATCGCACCCCATGGTGACCTTCGTACCAACGACGACACGCCTGCGTCGATTCGCGTCGGTGGTGGCGGCCAGGCCGCGAACTTCTGCGCGTGGGTTGCGTCGCTCGGTGAGCGATCGCGCCTGGTCACGCGCGTGGGCGACGACGACGCAGGCCGCCGCCTGGTGGCGGAGCTCGAGTTGGACGGCGTCGAGGTGCATGCGGTGCGTGCGGCCGAGCCGACGGGCGCCATCGCCGTCCTCATCGGACCTGGTGGTGAGCGAACCATGGCCACGCAGCGCGGGGCGAGCGTCGGGCTGCGGCGCGATGACCTGCAGCCCGAGTGGTTCGCCGGCGTGGACATGCTCCACGTTCCCGCGTACTCGCTGTTCGCGGAACCTCTGGCGACCGCCGCGCGCACGGCGGTCGAGATGGTCCGCCTCGGTCAGGGTCGGGTGTCGGTCGACCTGTCATCGGTCGCTGGACTGATTGACTACGGACCGGCGCGGATGATGTCGGAGCTGTCGCGGATCAAGCCCGATGTACTGTTTGCCACCGCCGCGGAGTCGGACGCGATGCCGGTTGCACTGGACAGCCTCGCCCCCGTGACCGCCATCAAGCTCGGCGCGGCCGGGTGCATGGTGTGCGGGAGGCGCATCGCCTCGCCCGCGGCCGAAGTGGTCGATCCCACTGGAGCGGGAGACGCGTTTGCAGCCGCGTTCTGCATCGCGATGGTCGCCGGCGAGAGCCCACTGCGCGCGGGCGAGCGCGCGGTGAGGGTGGCGGCCGCCGCGGTTGCGAAGGTCGGGGCGCGCCCAGCATGAGCGAGCTCCTGCAGGTTTCCACAGAGGTCGCCGAGGCCCTCGAACGCGGACGGCCGGTCGTCGCGCTCGAGACCTCGATCGTGGGTCAGGGGCTGCCGTCTCCGCACAACCTCGAGGCTGCGTTTGGCTGTGAGTCGGCGATCCGCGACGAAGGCGCGGTGCCCGCAACCGTCGGTGTTCTCGACGGGCGCGTGAGGATCGGCCTGACGAAATCAGAGATCGAGCGCATCGCGGCCGGCTCCGAGAAGGTGTCGTCGCGCGACCTCGGTTCGGCGCTGGTGCATCAGAAGGCCGGGGCGACGACGGTCGCGGCCACGATGCGAGCCTCGGCCATGGCGGGCATCAGGTTCATGGCCACCGGAGGGATCGGTGGCGTGCATCGCGGCCATCCCGAGGATGAGTCGGCCGACCTTCAGGAGCTCGCGACGACTCCGGTCGCCGTGTTCTGCGCGGGACCGAAGATCATCCTCGACATCGGCCTCACGCTCGAGCGGCTCGAGACCCTCGCGGTCCCGGTGCTTGGTTTCGGCTGCAACGAGGTGCCGGCCTTCTACCTCGCGCGTAGCGGTCATCCCGTCTCTGTGCGAGTTGGCGGCGCGGCCGAAGCGGCGCGTGTGCTGGCCGCCTCGTGGTCAACCGGCTCGCGTGGAATCGTGGTCGCCGTGCCCCCGCCTGCGGAGCTCGAAGGCGCCGACGAGCTCGTCTCGAAAGCGATTGCGCGAGCCGGTGATGTCGAAGGCGCGGGCGTGACGCCGCGCCTGCTGGCGATGGTGGCCGAGCTGTCGGAGGGACGCTCGCTCGACCTCAACGTCCAGGTCGTGACCAACAACGCGCGAATCGCCGCGCGCGTGGCGCGCGCCTACCCGGAGGAGTCACGACCCTGGACTCGCTGATCGACACGATGCCCTTCGCGCGGGACCTGGGCATCGAGGTCGACGCCGCCGATCGCAACGAGGTGCGCGCGCGGCTCGCGTGGGCCGAGCGCCTGTGTACGTCGGGCGGCGTTCTCCACGGAGGTGCGTTGATGACCCTGGCCGACACCGCCGGCGCACTGTGCGCGTTTCTCAACCTGCCCGACGGAGCGTCGACCAGCACCATCGAATCCAAGACGAACTTCTTCCGAGCAGTGCGCGAGGGCGCGGTCGAGGCGGTCGCGAGGCCGCTGCACGTTGGCCGCACGACCATCGTCGTCCAGACCGACCTCTACGACGGCGCCGGCAAGCGCGTGGCCCAGGTCACGCAAACGCAGGCGGTGCTGCGCTAGAGCTCGAGAACGCGGTACGGGATCGCGTTGATGATCGTGGTCTCGCCCAGGCGCAGGTCACCGCTCTTCGGCCCGTAATTGCGTACGTGCCCATGAACGTGCATCCGAGGCTTGAGCTCCAGATCGAGCCGGTTGAACGCGTCGAAGCCGGTGTGCGCGGGGTCGGTCGCGTCTCCGAGTCCCGCCGGTGGAGCGTGCGTCAGCAGGATGTCGATTCGGGCCCGGCGCAACCGCGCGCGCCATCTCAGCCTGCGAGCGCGCCAGCGCATCTGGCGCTGCGTGTACTGGTTCGGCCCCTGGTTGTAGCGGCTCGATCCACCGAGGCCCGCGATCCGAATCCCGGATGCCTCTTCGATCCGCCCATCCACGTTGATGCAACCAGGTGGTCCGCTGCCGTCGAACTTCGCGGACAGTCCCTCGAACGTAGAATCGCCGAGCTTGAGCTGAGGGTCGTGGTTGCCCGGCACGTAGAGCAGCGGCACGTCCGTGCGGCTGACGAGGTTCTCGAGGTAGTCGAAGGGTAGATCGCCCGCAGCGAGGATCAGCTGCGGCCGCAGCTCCTTCAGCGTGTCGCCGTAGAGCGAGTCGGCCACCTCGTCGGCGATCGCAAGGATGCGCACTTCACAGATGTTCCGCGATTGCGTCCTGCGGCGGCCGGCTTGCTCCCAGCCTTCTCTCAGCCGCCGCACAGCGGACTACCAGGCCGCGGGTTCACCATGCTGGTCATGCCACGCAGACTGGTGATCCCGATCGTTGCGATCGCCGTTCTCACCGTGCTCGGCGGCGGCGCCGCGGGTTACGTCTATTTCTTCTCCGGCCTGCGCACGAGCCCGCCGGCGCTGTCATTCGCATCGCCTTCGCCCACGCCCTCCGCAGCCGCCTCGCCGTCGCCCTCCGCCACCTCCACGACCACCACCGGCTTCGCGGGGACATGGCAGGTGGCCTCCGGATCGCTGGCGGGCTATCGCGTCAAGGAGCAGTTCGTCGGCCAGACCTCGACTCATGAGGCGGTGGCGCGGACGAGCGCCGTCACGGGCCAGCTCACCATCACCCAGTCAGGCGCGGGGTACCAGCTGGCCGGCGGCACGATCAACGTCGACCTCACCGGTCTCGCGAGCATCGACTCGGTTGCCGGCTACAACGTGACCAATCGCGACCGCATCGTCCAGCAGTCCCTTGAAGTCGGCCAGTTCCCCACAGCCACGCTGCAGCTTCAGCCGGTCGCGATCCCGAGCGGCGCCGAGAGCGGCCAGACGGTCAGCTTCTCGGTGGCAGGCAACCTGACCGTCCATGGAGTCACGAAGGCTGTCACCGTCTCCGTCCAGCTACGGGTCACGGGCGGTGTGCCGCAGGTGGTGGCGAGCATCCAGACCAACATGACCGACTTCGGCGTGCAGCCGCCGTCGATCGGCTTCACCACGGTGCAGCCGGCCGTGACGATCGAGGCGCAGCTCAGCTTCACGCGCGGTTAATCGGAGTTACGGTCGCGCCGCTCTGAACCTCGGCGGCCGGCCACTGCTCCAGCGGGAGGCGTGGCGCTCCACGCTGCGCAGCGCCGGCGCGAGCCTCCAACCGCCGATCGGGTGGCGCGGCAGCGCCGGCTGGCGGTTGAAGAAGAAGGTCTTGCCAAGCTCGACCAGCGAGATGTAGACGATGACCATCCCCGCGAGGATGGCCAGCAGTGAAAGCGGTGGCGCCGTGAAGCCGAACCACGCGGCCAACGGGCTGAATGGCAGCGCGACCCCAACCGCCACCGATCCGAGCGTGCCCAGCGCCAGGGCCAGGCTCGGCCTGCTGCGGAAGAAGGGGACGCGCCGCGTGCGGATGGCGAAGATCACGAGGGCCTGCGTGCAGAGAGATTCGACGAACCAGGCGGTCTGGAACAGGCTGCCGGTCGCGTGAAAGACGAAGAGCATCACGCCGAAGGTGGCGAAGTCGAACAGCGAGCTGATCGGCCCGAACAGGATCATGAATCGGCGGATCAGCCTGATGTCCCACTGGGCGGGCCGAGCCAGCATCTCGACGTCGGCGTTGTCGGTTGGGATTGTCATCTCGCCTGCGTCGTAGAGCAGGTTGTTGAGCAAGATCTGCGTCGGAGTCATCGGCAGAAAGTTCAGGAGCAGCGATCCGCCGGCGGCGCTGAACATGTTGCCGAAGTTCGACGACGTGCCCATCAGCACGTACTTCATCGTGTTCGTGAAGATGCGGCGGCCCTCGAGCACACCGCCCGCCAGAACGCCGAGGTCCTTGTCCAGCAAGACGATGTCGGCCGCGTCTTTCGCGACCTCGCTGCCTGACTCGACCGATATGCCGACGTCCGCGTCGCGCAGCGCGACCGCGTCGTTGACGCCGTCGCCCATGAAGCCGACGTCCTTGCCGAGCCTTCGCTGTGCGGCGATGATGCGCGACTTCTGCTCTGGCGACACGCGCGCGAAGATGCCTGTGCGCGCCAGGCGCTCCTCCAGATCGCTGTCGTTCAGGCGCTCGAGCTCGGCGCCGGTGATGACCTCGCCGTAATCGACGCCCAGCGAGCGGCACACGGTCTGCGCCACCACCGGGTTGTCGCCGGTGACGACCTTGACCACGACGCCGAGGCGCTTGAGCTGGTCGAGCGAAGCTGCCGCGTCGGGCTTGATGGCGTCGACGAAGCTCAGGAATCCCGCCAGTTGGAGGTCGCGCTCGTCCGCGATCGTGCACGAACCGCCCGCCGTCCACACCCGCGTGGCCACGGCCACAACCCGCGCGCCGGCTGCGAATTCGCGGTCGAGCGTCGCCTGCGCGTTCGGAGGCACCGACGCGAGCCGCGCGAGCACCGACTCCGGCGCCCCTTTGGTGATGAGCATTCGGGTGCCGTCGCCGCCCTCGACCAGGGCCGACATCAGGCGGCGCTCGTGGTCGAACGGCAGCTGGGCCAGGCACTGCTGTCCCGCCGGCGGGCCCCCACCCGCGAGAAGCGCCTGGTCGAGGGCGTTGCCGGAAGCCGAAGCATCCGAAGCGCTGCCGGCGGCGCACATACGGCCGAGGGCGAGCACCTGGTCGCTGTGCTTGCCGTCGGGATCCATCGCCTCGCGAAAGCTGATGCTTCCTTCGGTCAGGGTTCCGGTCTTGTCGGTGAAGAGGATCTCGATGTTGCCGAGGTCCTCGATGCTGATCAGTCGTTTCACAACCACGCGTTTGCGCGCGAGCGCGCGAGCCCCCGACGAGAGGCTGACGGTGACGATCGCGGGAAGGAGCTGCGGCGTGAGCCCTATCGCGATCGCGAGCGAGAACAGCGCGGACTCGAGGAGCGGCCGGCCGAGCAGCGAGTTGACGATGAAGATCCCGCCCGCGAGAACGGCCGTCACACGAACGAGCAGCAGCGAGAAGCTCCGCAGCCCGCGCTGAAAGACCGTCTCTGGCTGGCGGTCGCCGAGCCGCACGGCGATCTTGCCGAACTCGGTGGCGGAGCCGGTGGCCACGACAACGCCGGCGCCCGCACCACCCCGCACCGTCGTGCCCATGTACGCGGCGCAACGCAGCCCCAGCGCACCGGCGTCAGTGTCCGTCTCGGGGTCGGCTGTCTTTGTTTTCGGCATGGGCTCGCCGGTGAGCACCGCCTGGTCGAACTCGAGCTCGTGCGCCTCCATGAGCCTCATGTCCGCGGGGACGAGGTCGCCAGTTCGCAGCAGCACCACGTCGCCGGGCACGAGCTCGATCACGTCGACGGTCATCTCCTGGCCTCCGCGCCTCACCAGCGAGTGGTGGCGGATCTTCGCGTGCAGCGCCTCGACCACGCGCTCCGAGCGGTACTCGTTGAAGAAGCCGAGGCCCACGCTCAGGGCGACGATCGTGAGGATGATGATCGCGTCCGTACGCTCGCCGACGCCCAACGCGATCAGCGTCGCCGCCGCCAGCAGGATGAGCAACGGATTGCGCAGCTGCCGGGCGAGGATGGCAAGGGCGCGCACGTCGTGAGTGCGGATGGCGTTCGGGCCCAGAGCTTGCAGCCGGTGGGCGGCTTCTCCCGGGCTCAGCCCGTCCGGAGAAGACCCCAACCGCGTGAGGACGGCAGCCACCGGCAGGCGCGCGGCATCGCCGAGGGTCATGCTCGGCGATGCGGCGTCCGTGGCGGTGTGGTTGGTCGGGTCCGTGCGGAGAAGCTTAGGAAGTGTCACCGGGGTAGAGTCGCTGGCGTGAAGCGCGCGGCCGGCCGGGACCGGAAGGACGCCCTCCTGGAAGCCGGCCTGACCCTGGCCTCCGAGCTTTCGCTGCCTGCCGTTTTGCAGCGCATCGTCGACCTCGCCGTCCAGGTCACCGAAGCGCGCTACGGAGCGTTGGGGGTAATCGGCGAAGATGGCGGGCTGGTCGAGTTCGTAACGACGGGGCTGTCAGCCAGGCAGCGCAAGGCGATCGGCAAGCTGCCGCGCGGCCGCGGGCTGCTGGGCTATCTCATCACCCACCCCCACTCGATGCGAGTGCGCAGCATCACCGATCACCCCATCTCGGTTGGCTTCCCGCCCAAACATCCGCGCATGACCTCGTTTCTCGGCGCCCCCATCACCGCGATGGGCAAGGTGTACGGAAACATCTACCTGACCGAGAAGCGAAACGCGAAAGAGTTCAGCGCCGAGGATGAAACATCGCTCGTGGTGCTCGCGACTCAGGCAGGCATCGCCATCGCCAACGCGTCGCTCTACGAGGACATGCGGGTCCGCGAGCGATGGCTCGACGCGCTGCGTGCCATCACCAGCGAGATCCTCGCCGGCGCCGACGCCGAAGCCTTGCTCCACCACATTGCTGAGGCTGCTCGTGAGCTCGCGAACGCGGACTCGGCGTCGATCACGAGCGTCACCGCCACGCCTGATGAGCTGGTCGTGGCCGCCGCGGTCGGTCGACACGCTGCCGCCATCGAAGGCTCGCCGGTGCCCGGAGCCAGGTCGATCTCGGGCGAGGTGATGCGCACCGGCCGGCCGAAGATCTTCGCGGACGCGAGCGCCGAGCGGAAGGGCTACGCACCGGTCATTCGAGCAGCGCAGATGGGTCCGGCCATCTTCGTGCCGCTCCGGGTCCGAGGCCGAGCCACGGGCACGCTGACCGTCGCCAACGTCAAAGGTGGAGACCCCTTCAACGAGCGCGCGCTGAAGCTGGTCGAGACATTCGCCGACCAGGCTTCGGTCGCCATCGAGTACGGCCGCGCCCAGTCCGACCAGCGGCGGCTCGGCCTGATGGAAGAGCGCGAGCGCATTGCCAGGGAGCTGCACGACGGGATCATCCAGTCGTTGTTCGCAGTGGGCATGGGCCTGCAGGGGACGGCTCTCGTGGCCGGATCGCCTGACGTCGCAGTCCGGATCGAATCCGCGGTCGATGAGCTCGACCGCGTGATCCGCGACCTCCGCAACTACATATTCGGCCTGCGGCCCGGCATCCTCGCGGACCGCCTGCTGGACCAGGCTCTCCGCACCCTCGGCGAAGAGGTCGCGGCGCGCTCCAGCATCGCGGTCGAAGTGGAGGTGGACGCAGCAGCCGCCGCGGCGCTGTCTCCGCAGTCACAACAGGTCGTGCAGATGACGCGTGAAGCGCTCTCCAACGTGACGCGCCACGCGCACGCGGCTCGCGCGTCCGTGGACCTCGCGCGCCGGAACTCGAAGGCCGTGCTCACGATCAAGGACGACGGCGTGGGCTTCGATGCCCATGCCGGGCCGCACGGCAGCGGGCTGAGGAACATGCGCGAGCGCGCTTCGGCCATGGGCGGCAAGCTTCGCCTGACCAGCACCCCTGGCAGAGGAACCAGGATCGACATCACGCTACCGCTCGATGGCAGGGGGCCGAAAGGCCCGCTCGACGGGTGACACGCGACGGTTTCGGCGGTCGGCGTCTGGTGCAACGATGGCCCTCCCATGGCGACTGACAGGCTTCGCATCCTGCTTGTCGACGACCACGAGGTAGTGCGCGACGGCGTGAGATCGCTGATCGAATCCAACGACGACCTGACCGTGGTTGCCGAGGCGGCCTCGGTGAAGGAGGCGGTCGCCCAGGCCGAGCGCACCCGGCCTGACATCGTGGTGATGGACGTCCGGCTCGCCGACGGAAGCGGCATCGAGGCCACTCGCGAGATACGGGCGCGGCTCGAGAAGACGCAGGTGCTGATGCTGACGTCCTTCGCGGACGACGAGGCACTGTTCGCCTCGATCATGGCCGGTGCGGCGGGCTACGTGCTGAAGCAGATTCGCGGCGGCGAGCTGATCCGGGCGATTCGCGAGGTCGGCGCAGGCAGGAGCCTGCTCGACCCCGAGGTCACTCGCTCGGTGCTCGACCGCCTGCGCCGTGGCAAGACCATGCGCGACGAGAAGCTGGCGCGGCTGACGGCGCAGGAGGAGCGCATCCTGACGTTGGTGGCGCAGGGCCGGACCAACGGACAGATCGGAAAGGAGCTGAAGCTGGCCGAGAAGACGGTCAAGAACTACGTGTCGACGATCCTTTCCAAGCTGGAGGTCGCACGCCGCGCGGAAGCGGCTGCGTACCTGGCCAGGCACACCTCGACGCCTGGATCGACCGGCTGAGAAAAAACTCCGGCGGGTCACCCCGCCGGAGCTCATGCGCCTTTCAGCGGTTGATCACGCAGCGACCTGGCGCGCGACCTTCAGCGTCTCGGGCCGGCGTCCGGCGACGAACACCTCGAATCCGAGGGCTCCGAGCACCACCAGCGATGCGAGCAGCAGGCCGATGCCGGAGTAAATGCTGTACATGCCGACGGTGTACCAGCCGTATGCGTTGAGGAGGCTCGAGCGGAGCGTGTCGCCCTGGAACAGGGTCGTCCGCTGGGCGCTGAGCGTGTTGATCTCCTTCTGCAGGTCGGCGTAGCCAGGGTCGTCCTTCGACATGCCGGCCAGCCTGGCGTTGTCGGCCAGGAGCTTTGTGCTCACCTGGCTGTAGGTCTGGCCGCTGGCAACGCCCTCCAGGTGCTTGGCGATGAAGTCGTTGGCGTAAACCCGCGCCTTGTCGCCGTTGTCGATCTGGCTGCCCGCGTATTGAGTGAGCTCAGCCGGAAAAACCGTCGGGTCCAGCGCGCCGCCGGCCTTCACCTGGTCGGTGCCTGGAAAGTAGATCTGCTGGGACACGAGCTCGTCGTGGATCATCCCGGTCACAAAAGTGCCCTGGTAGATGGCGAACCCGCCCGCGGCGGCCAGCACAACGACCATGACCGCTTGAAGAGTGACGATCCTCCACCGAATTGCCGCGTTCACCGTAGTCCTCCTTGGAATCCCTGTCGGGTCTTAGAGCCTTCTGGCGGCTCCGATGTCCAGTGAAGCGGTAAAGCCCTCGCGCCGCGCCGGCCGATCGGCCCGGTCGGAAGGGGCCTTCGGACCCTGACGGCTGCGGCACGCGAGCCGTCAAATGGACCCATCGCCAATCCAAGGAGGCAACGATGGACGCGCCTGCGCAGTACCTCGACGTGTGGTTCATCCACATCTCGTACCCGAACCTGATCGTCATCGTCTTGATGCTGGTGCTCTTCGCGATCGCGCTCGTCGTGCCGTTCCCGCACGGGAGTGACCGAGATGCATGAGTCGACCGCGATCGAATCCGGAAGCTGGACCCTGCGCACGCGCCAGTGGATCGATCGGTTCCTGCCGATGGACCACCTGCTACCGCACCGCCAGCCGTACTACGTCGGTTCCTGGGTCTACGTGTTCGGTGTCATCACGATCGCCGCGCTCGTGTGGGTCGTGATCAGCGGCGTGGTCCTTTCCTTCATGGGCCCGCAGTGGTGGCACACGTCAGGACTCGGCAGGTTCTTCAACAGCCTCCACTTCTGGTCGGTGCAGATGTTCTTCCTCTTTATGGTCTTGCACCTCTGGGGCCAGTACTTCATGGCGGGATGGCGAGACGGCCGCGCAGCGACCTGGATGATCGGGGTCGTCATCTTCGGCGTCAGCATCATGACCGCGTTCACCGGCTACCTGTCACAGCAGAATTTCGACTCGCAGTTCATCGCCATCAACGGCAAGGACGCGATGAACGCGGCGGGCATCGGTTCGTTCTTCAATGTCCTGAACTTCGGCCAGATGTACGGCTTGCACGTGATGCTGCTCCCGATCGGGGTCACGTTCCTTGTCGTCTGGCACATCGTCATGGTTCGTTCCCGGGGCGTGGTCAAGCCGATCGCGCCGGAAGGGGGTTCCGCGTCATGAAGGCCAGGCAGCACGTGACCCAGGATGAGTACTACGGCGGCATCCGGATGCGCTCGTACGACCTGATCAAGGAGATCGCGTACGCACTGGCAGGTCTGGCGGCGCTGGTCCTCGTGCTTGCGGCCGTCTTTTCGTCGCCTGATGTGCCGCCAGTGACCATCGCCGGCTGGGCCCAGAACGATCCGATCGACTTCGTGACCACGGCCACAAACGAGCTGCAGGGCAGCACCATCAGCGCCGGCTACGGCAACCCTTACAACACGAGCGGCGCCGGGCAGAGCTGGGGCCCGATCGCTCCCGTGCAGTGGTTCGGCACGCGGATCCCGGTCGACTCCGCGGGCGCCTTCGTCATCCAGCCGCTCAAGTACGCGAGCGCCGGCAACACAGACCTTGGCAAGGCGCTGGACCAGTGGACCTCAGCCAAATCGGACCAGCAGACCACGTGGCTCAAGGCTTACTCGGACGCACTCACCAAGGCGACGGTGACCGACGGCAAGGTGACTGTGGCCGACGGCGAGTACGGCCCGCTGCCCGTGATGATGAACAACCTGCTCGCGGTCGCCCAGGCGGGCGGCCTCGACGGCCTGCTGTTGATCAACGGCCGCTTCTACCAGACCGACTACACGCAGGCGCTCCTCTTCATGGGTGACGGCACCTACCTGTCCGGGCTCGCACAAAACGCGAACCTCACCGGCAGCCAGTGGGGAATGATGAACGAGACCGGCAGCTACCCCGGCCAGACCTGGCTGTGGCTGTACACCATGTGGTACCAGGTGTGGCCGTTCAACAACACGAACGGCTTCCTGGGCATCAACGCAGGCAACGCGGACCTGGGGATCGTCATCCTCATGACGGTGCTGACCGCCGCGCTGGCCCTGGTGCCGTTCATCCCCGGGCTGCGCGACATCCCGCGATGGATCCCGATCCACCGCCTGATCTGGAAGGAGTACTACTCGCCGCGCAAGGGAGCGGTCTAGGCGTAGGCGCGGAGGCCCTCGGCGTGGCCTTCGCGCCGCAGCTTGTCGAGGGCGGTGCGCTCCATCTTGCGCACCTGCTCGCGGTTCACACCGAGCCGGCGTGCGACCTCGTCCAGCGAGCGCTGGTGGCCGTCAAGCAGGCCGAAGCGCAGCTGCACCACGCGGCGCTCGCGAGGCTCCAGCCCATGCAGGGCAAGGTCCAGCTGGAGGCGCAGGTCGGCGTCGGCGGCGGCATCGACCGGCGACTCCGCCGTCTCGTCCTCGAGCAGGTGCCCGAGCTCGGTGTCGCTCTCGTCGCTGATCGGCGTCTCGAGTGAGATTGCATCCCACGCCAGCCGGCGCAGGTCCTCCACCTCGTCCTTGGTCATCGCCAGCTCCTCGCCCAGCTCCTCGTCGGTCGGGACGCGGCCGAGACCCTCGGTCAGGCGCTGCGTGACGCGCAGCAGCTTGTTCAACCGGTCGCCCATGTGCAGCGGCAGGCGGATCGTCCGGGCCTGGTCGCCGATGGCGCGCAGCACCGCCTGGCGGATCCACCAGGTGGCGTAGGTCGAGAACTTGAAGCCGCGACGGTGGTCGAACTTGTCGACCGCCCGCATCAGGCCGAGGTTGCCCTCCTGGATGAGGTCGAGCAGCGGCATGCCGCGGTTCTGGTACTTCTTGGCGATCGAGACCACCAGGCGCAGGTTGGCCTCCGTCATGCGACGGCGGGCCTCCGCCGAGCCCTTGGCGATCTGCTTCGCGAGCTGGACCTCTTCCTCTTTGGTCAGCAGTCGCCCCCGGCCGATCTCCTTCAGGTAGCTGCCGAGGGGGTCCTCGAGGTCGGTCTGGGCGGGCGGCTCGACAGGCGCGGGCCGCTCGACGAGACCCTGGCCTTCAGCCAGGCCGTCCGACTGACGGTCATGCCAAAGCAAAGCCTGGGAAACAGCGTGCACGAAGCTGTTTTACCCGCCCGGACGGGCCGTCTAAACGGCGATCGCCCGCTGCGCCTCCCAGCGCGCCTCCGCCTCGCCGATGGGCGTCGACGGGGGCCCGTTCCGGAAAGGCCAGATCTCCTCGGCGATGCGCCGCCAATTGGCCGTCGCGTTCATGCTGCCGAGCACCGCGTAGAGCCCCAGGTTGATGCGCTGCATGACGACGTAGGCGCGCGGGACGTCGCTGTATGGCGCCAGCGGGCTCCGCGCGTCGAAGAACCGGCGGACGATCGCGGACGAGTACTCGGGCGTGATCATCATCGGCCGGTCCTTCAGGACCGTGCCGTAGAAATGGCCGAACCGGTCCACGACCAGCTGCGTCGCCACTGGCGCACCGGCCTTCAGGAAGCCGGCTCGTTCGAGCGCGTCGCGGAACCCGTCCGCGTCGTTGTCGAACACCAGCAGCCGGACCGCGTCGACCAGCGGCGCAAGGTCCTGGTCGGTGAAGGTTTTGGTAAGCCCGAAGTCCAGGAAGCTGACGCGGCCGCCGCCGTGGAAGACGTAGTTGCCAGGATGCGGGTCGCCGTTGAACGCGTGGATCCTGTACAGGCTCCGGAAGACGAATCGATAGATCGTCTCGGCGGCCAGGTCGCGCTCATGTTGCGACCAGCCCTGCATCTCCTCGAAGCGCGAGCCGGTCACGAGGTCCGATGTGAGGACGCGCGCCGTGCTCAGCGCCGGCACGACGTGCGGCACGTGGATGTATGGATGGCCGTCGTAGTAGCTCGCAAACAGCTCCTGGCTGCGAGCCTCGAGGCCGTAGTCGATCTCCTCCTCGAGCCGCTCGGCGAGCTCCTCGACCAGCGACCGAGAGTCAAGGCCTGGAAACGCGGAGCCGACGAGGCGGCGCAGCAGCGACACGTTGCGCAGGTCCGAAGTGATGCTCCGAGCGATGCCGGGGTACTGGACCTTCACCGCCACCGCGCGCCCGTCGCGCGTGATCGCGCGGTGCACCTGGCCGATGGAGGCGGCCGCGAAGGCCAGCGGATCCCATCTCGCGAAGACCTCGTCCGGCGCCGCGCCGAGCTCTTCGGTGATGACGCCGGCCGCCATCTCCGGGCTCATCGGCGGGGCGGTCTGCTGCAGCCGGCCCATCGTCGCGCGAACCGTCTGCGGCAGGTCCTCGTATACGTAGCTCGCCATCTGGCCGAGCTTCATCAGCACGCCCCGCATCGCGCCCAGCTCCTCGGCCACGTCGTCCGCCGAGCGCAGCGCAAGGTCGTGGCGGAGCTCGCGCCTGCGCTCGACTGACGCGAACACCAGCCGCGGCGAACGCGCCACGTAGCGGCCGCCGATGCGCAGCGCCAGCCGCGCGAGGGCGGCGCTGCGGCCTGCTCGAGACTGGACCATGGCGGCTGCGGGCTTCTTCACGAACGGGTCCGCAGCTCGATGCGCCTTCGCGCCTCCATCACGCCGCCCAGCGACTCGAAGGCGAGGTCGAGGGTGCCGAGCAGCTGGCGGACGTACTCCCGCTCGAGCGCTTCCGGCGGCGGCATGGCGAAGCCGTACGCGGCGCGCGCCCAATCGGGGAGGGTGCCGATCGCTACCTTCGCAAGCTCGTGCCACAGCTCTCGGGTGTCACCGTCGATGCCTGGCGGGTCGACCACGACCTCGATGGCGTCGCGGGCAGCCTGCGTGGGCTGCACCAACGCGACCGACCGCATCCACTCGTTCAATGCCTCGACCGATCGCGGAACCATGTCGCGGGGCACGCCGACGATCTCTGCAAATGGGACCATCTCAGCGACGTAGCGATCGGCGTCGACAGGCTCGAGGCCGCGGCCGTATCGCTGGACGATCGTCTCGATCGACTCGACCAGCGCGGCGTGCACCCACAGCAGGAGCTCTGGATCCTCCGCCGCGTAAGGCAGCCCGGTCTCCGGGTCTGTCCCGCGCACGTGCCTGTGGACCGCGCGCACGCGAGCTGCGGCCTCATTCGCGGACGCGCGATCGCCGTAGGTGACAGTGAGCACGTAGCCGCTCGTCGCAGCCAGGCGGCCAAACGGATCGCGACGCCAGTCGCTGTGCTGCGCGACCCCGGCCATGGCCAGCGGGTGCAGAGCCTGCACCATGAGAGCCCGCATCCCCGCGAGCGCGAAGCTGCGGTCCCGATGCACCCGCCAGACGATGCTGCCTGGTCCGAACAGCCCGTCGTCGGCCGGCTCCGCTGGAACGGATCTCTCGTACACACGGGCCAGCGGCTCGAGCATCGTCAACCGGCCGGTTTCAGAGGAGCGCACGTCGTCAAGATACGTGGCGCCATTACTGCCTTTGTACGCAAACGCACGTAATTTCCGGCCGGGAACTGCTCGTTTGTATACAAACGCGGGGTCGGGCCCGACCTGGGTCAGTGTGCTAGCTTGCCGCCATCGACGCGAAGTGGATGGCTGTCGCGCGCGGCGACGAGCCGGCCGACCTGGTGCTCGCCGGCGGTCGCGTGCTGTCGGTGTTCACAAAGGAATGGCTCGACGTCGACGTCGCCGTGGTCGACGGCTTCGTGGTCGGCCTTGGGCAGTACCAGGGACGCGAGCGCATCGACGTCGCGGGCAAGTACCTCGTGCCCGGCTTCATCGACGCCCACATGCACATCGAGTCCTCCAAGCTGATGCTCGACGAGTTCTCGCGCGCGGTGCTCGCCCACGGCACGACCGCAGTGGTCGCCGACCCGCACGAGGTGGCGAACGTGCTGGGCACCGACGGCATCCACTGGCTGCTCGACTGTTGCGACAACGTGCCGCTCGACGTGTTCGTCATGGCCTCGTCGTGCGTGCCCGCCTCATCCTTCGAGTCGCCGCGACGACCCTTCACTCCCGGTGACATCGAGAGCCTGCTTCGGCGCCACCGCACCATCGGCGTCGCCGAGATGATGAACTTCCCGGGCGTGATCGCTGGGGCCGACAGCGAGCTGGCCAAGCTGGACACGCGGCTCACCGATCACGTCGACGGGCATGCGCCCGGTGTGAGCGGCCCGCGTCTCAACGCTTACCTCGCCGCCGGCATCCGGTCCGACCATGAGTCGACGACGTTCGACGAGGCCCTCGAGAAAAGACGCCTCGGGATGTGGGTCATGCTGCGCGAGGCCACCGGCGCGCGCAATCTGAAGGACCTGCTGCCGCTGGTCAAGCAGTTCGGCACCAACCAGTGCATGTTCTGCACCGACGACCGCGAGCCCGACTTCATCGTCGAGGAGGGGCACATCAACCAGATGGTCCGAGTCGCGGTCGAGGAGGGCGTGAGCCCCGAGGACGCGGTGGTGATGGCGACGATCAACCCCGCGATGTATCACCGGCTGTGGCGGCTGGGCGCGGTGGCGCCCGGCTATCAGGCCGACATCCTGGTGCTCGACGACCTGGAGTCGTTCCGCCCGCGCCAGGTGTTGAAGCGCGGAGCGCCGCCGCGTTTCACCAGGCTCGACGTCCCGGAGTGGGTGCGCCAGACCGTCAACCTCGGACCGGTCGACGAGGCGTCGTTCCACATACCGTCCGGTCCGACGAAGATCCGCGTGATCCGGGTCATCCCCGCCCAGCTGCTGACCGGAATGGACATGGTCGAGCCGTGCGCGCGCGACGGCCTGCTTGTCGCCGATCCATCGCGCGACCTGGTGAAGATCGCCGTGCTCGAGCGGCACCACGCCACCGGCCGCGTGGGCCTCGGTTTCGCGACGAACGTCGGGCTGAAGCGCGGCGCGTTCGCATCCACGGTCGCGCACGATGCGCACAACGTGGTGGTGCTAGGCGTCGACGATCGCGACATGGCGGCGTGCGCGGCTCGGCTGGCCGAGATCGGCGGCGGCATCGTCATCGCGGAGGGCGGCCGGGCGGTGGAGGAGCTCCCCCTGCCGATCGCGGGACTGATGAGCGACCGGCCGCTCGCCGAGGTGCACGAGCGGCTGCGGTCGATGGAGCGCCGGCTTGCATTGATGGGCTCCACGATGGCCTCGCCGTTCATGACGCTGAGCTTTCTCGCGCTTTCGGTGATCCCCGAGCTGAAGATCACGGACCGCGGTCTCGTCGACGTCGGCCGCTTCGAGCTGGTGCCGCTGGCGGTTGAGTGACAACTACGAGGCGCGGCTGTACGCCTGCCTCTCCAGCCGGCGCTGGGCGCGCGCGGTGGCGTCCGGGGCCTCGGCAGAGGAGGCGATGGACGAGCTCACGGACGAAGATTGGTTGGACGCGATGAAGGCCCACCCGCGCATCGGCGAGCGCGGAGGTGAGGCGCCTGAGAGCTCGGTGCGCGAGCAGAGGGCGGCGATGCGCGCCTCCGCCGCCACGCTCGCCGCGCTCGCGGCCGAAAATCGTCGGTATGAGGAGCGGTTCGGCCACGTGTTCCTGATCCATGCGAGCGGCCGCGGCGGCGAGGAGATCCTGTCTGAGCTGCGCCGGCGGATGAACAACGACCCCGCGGCCGAGCTGGAGGAGGCGAAACGCGAGCTGCGCAAGATCGCGCTCATGAGGCTCCGAGCCATCGTGGCCGCGTGAGCATCTCCACCCATGTCCTCGACACGATGCGCGGCACGCCCGCCGCCGGCCTCGAGGTGACGCTGAGCCGCCGCGAGCCGAACGGCGATTGGAAGGACGTCGGACACGCCGAGACGGACGCCGACGGCCGGGTGCAAAAGCTCACCGAGGACGAGCTCGACGCAGGCGACTACAGGCTTGTCTTCGCCACGCAGCGATACTTCGAGCGCTCGGGCCTGAGCGCGTTCTACCCGGAGGTGAGCGTCGTCTTCACCCTCGAGGACCCCGGGCACCTCCACGTGCCGCTGCTGCTGAGCCCTTACGGCTACACCACATATAAAGGTGTGTAGGCGTTGAGCGACATTGTTCTTGGTGACAACCAGTACGGCAAGGCGGAGACCCACGTCGTGCGGGTCACGCGTTCCGGCTCCAAGGACGAGATCAAGGACCTGACCGTCAGCGTCGCGTTGGCCGGCGATTTCGCCGCCACGCACCTGACCGGCGACAACAGCAAGGTCCTCCCCACCGACACTCAGAAGAACACGGTCTTCGCGTTCGCCCGCGACGGCGTTGGCGAGATCGAGGATTTCGGGCTGCGCCTGGCGCGGCATTTCGCAGGCGTCGACTCGGTCGAGCGTGCGCGTGTGACGATCGAGGAGCACCCGTGGGAGCGCATCAACGACCACGCCTTCGTCCGCGCCGGAGCGGAGAAGCGCCTCGCGGCGGTCACATGCACGAGGCACCGCGCGTGGGTCGTCGGCGGTCTGACCGACCTCATAGTGCTGAAGTCGGCCGGTTCCGAGTTCTGGGGTTACCCGCGCGATCGCTACACCACCCTGCCGGAGACGAAGGATCGAATCCTGGCGACAGCGGTCACAGCGCGGTGGCGCTTTGCCGGCGCCGAGAACGACTGGGCTCGATCGTTCGCCGAGGCCAGACGACTGCTGCTGGAGACCTTCGCGAGCAAGCACAGCCTTTCGCTGCAGCAGACGCTCTACGCGATGGGCGAAGCAGTGCTGAAAGCGCGACCCGAGATCGTCGAGGTCCGGATGTCCATGCCGAACAAACACCACTTCATTGTGGACATGGCGCCGTTCGGATTGACGAACGACAACGAGGTCTTCTACGCGGCCGACCGGCCGTACGGGCTGATTGAAGGCACGGTCATACGCCACGACGCGCCCGACGCCGGACCCGCCTGGGGATGAACTTCCTGCAGCCGTCCACCTGGGCGGAGGCGCTGGCCATGAAGGCGGCGCATCCCGAGGCCCTGCCGATCGCGGGCGGCACGGACGTGATGGTCGAGATCAACCTGGACCACAACCGGCCACAGGCGGTCATCGACCTCACCCGCGTCGCCGACCTCACCGACTGGGCCACCGACGACGGCCTCGTCCGGGTCGGCGCGGGCGTGACGTACACGCGGATCATCGACGAGCTCGGCGACCGCATGCCAGGCCTGGCGATGGCGTCACGGACTGTAGGCTCGCCGCAGATCCGCAACCGCGGCACCGTCGGCGGCAACCTCGGGACCGCCTCGCCGGCGGGCGACGCGCATCCGCCGCTGCTCGCAACCGATGCGATGGTGGAGCTGGCTTCGGTGTCGGGCACACGGCGCGTTCCGGTCCGCGAGTTTTTCACCGGCCCCAAGCGCAACGCGGCGCGCGGCGACGAGCTCATCGCGGCTTTCCTGATCGCGCCCGCCGTCGGACCGCAGACGTTTTCCAAGGTCGGAACCCGCAACGCGATGGTGATCGCGGTGTGCTCGTTCGCGCTGGCGCTCGACGCTCAGAGGCGCCAGGTGCGAACCGGTATCGGATCCGCGGGCCCGACTCCGTTGCCGGCGACCGAAGCGGAGCAGTTCATTCAAGGCGAGCTGGACTGGGACGGCAGACGGCCGCCAGGCGACGCTGCCGTCGCGCGCTTTGGCGAGCTCGTGGCGGCGGCCGCGAAACCCATCGACGACGTGCGAGGCACCGCCGCCTACCGCCGGCACGCGCTGTCGGTGATGGCGAGGCGCAGCTTGAGCTGGGCCTGGCAGGACTACCGCGTGGGCTGGGCATGAAGGTCGCCTGCACGGTCAACGGCGTCGCCCGCGAGGCGGACGGCGTGTGGGAGGGCGAGAGTCTCCTCTACGTGCTGCGCGAGCGCTTCGGTCTGTACGGATCGAAGAACGCCTGCGAGCAAGGCGAATGCGGCTCTTGCTCGGTGTTCCTGGACGGGGTGCTCGTGTGCGCCTGCCTGGTGCTCGGGGGCCAGGCCAACAACCGGAACATCGTCACGGTCGAAGGTCTTGCCCGCGCGGACGGGCTGCATTCGGTGCAGCAAGCGTTCGTGGAGGCAGGCGCGGTGCAGTGTGGCTTCTGTACGCCCGGCCTGGTGGTCGCAACCCACGATTTGCTGAAGCGGGTACGCAGACCCACCGAGGCTCAGATCCGCGAGGCGCTCGCCGGCAACATCTGCCGGTGCACGGGCTACGCGAAGATCATCGACGCGGTGAACCTCGCGGCGGGACGGATGTGAAGGTCGGCGAAAGCGTCCGCAGGCCCGACGGCCCGGCCAAGGTACGCGGCGGCTTCGAGTACTCGTCCGACCTGCACGCGCCCGACATGCTCTGGGGCGCGACGGCGCGCAGCCCGCATCCGTACGCGCGCATCAGGTCGATCGACCTCTCTGGTGCGCGCGCGATGCCTGGCGTGCGCGTCGTGCTGACTGATAACGACGTACCCGGCCAGAACGAGTACGGCCTGGACATCAAGGACCAGCCCGTGCTCGCGCGCGACCAGGTGCGCTACTGGGGCGAGGCGGTCGCGCTGGTTGCGGCCGATCACCCGGAACAGGCGCGCCGGGCGGCGCAGGTGGTGAAGGTCGAGTATGAGGTGCTCCCACCGGTGACCGACCCGGAGTACGCGCTTGCCGCAGACGCGCCGAAGCTCCATCCCGGCGGGAACATCACGCGCCAGGTGAAGATCCGGCACGGCGATCAGTCGGCTCGCGCGGAGGTCGTCGTCACAGGCGAGTACGTGATCGGCATGCAGGACCAGGCGCCATTGGGACCGGAGTCGGGTCTCGCCATACCCGGGCACGACGGGGGCGTCGAGCTGCACATCGCGACCCAGTGGCTCCACGTCGACCAGGAGCAGCTGGCTGCAGTGCTCGCGCTGCCGAAGGAGAAGGTCCGGCTCACGATGGCAGGCATCGGCGGGGCGTTCGGCGCGCGCGAGGACCTCTCGATGCAGGCGCACGCCTGCCTGCTCGCGCTCAAGGCTGGACGTCCCGTGAAGATGTCGTACTCGCGTCCCGAATCGTTCGTCGGGCACGTGCACCGGCACCCGGGAAAGCTGAGGTACGAACACGGCGCGGACCGCGACGGCAACCTCGTGTATGTGAATGCGCGCATCCTGCTGGACGGAGGCGCGTACGCCTCGAGCTCGACCGCGGTGATCGCCAACGCGTCGTGTTTCTCCTGCGGTCCTTACCGGGTGCCGAACGCGACCATCGACGGCATCGTCGTTTACACCAACAACCCGCCGTGCGGCGCCATGCGCGGTTTTGGCTCAGTGCAGAACTGCTATGCGCACGAGGCTCAGATGGACAAGCTCGCGGCGGCGCTGCAGATGGATCCTGTCGAGCTGCGGCTCCGCAACGCGCTCCAGACCGGCGACACGCTGATCACCGGCCAGGTGATCGACGGCCCGGTCCCGGTAGCGGAGTTGCTCCGCCGAGTGAGAGCTTTCCCCTCCCCCGCTCCGGGGGAGGGTCAGGGTGGGGGCCTCACATCTATGCCTGGAGGGATCTCCAACACCACGCATGGGGAGGGAGTGAAGCGGGGCGTGGGCTTCGCCATCGGCTACAAGAACATCGGCTACTCCGAAGGCTTCGATGACTACTCGACCGCGAGGGTCCGGCTGCTCACCAAAGAAGGAAGGGCGCGGGTCGAGGTGCATACCGCGGCCGCTGAGGTCGGCCAGGGCCTCGTCACGCTCCAGGCCCAGATCGCGGGCACCGAGCTTGGCGTGAACGACGTCGTCGTGCTCAACGCCGACACGGATGTCGGCTCCGCGGGCTCCTCGTCCGCGTCACGCCAGACCTACATCACCGGCGGTGCGGTGAAGGCAGCCTGCGAGGCGGTGCGCGATCGGGTGATTGCCATGGCGCGCGCGGAGCTGCGAGCCCCAAGCGGTCTCCACATCGAGAACGACAACGTCGTGACCGGGACGGGCAAGATGGTCGTGCCTCTCGCGACGCTGCTCGGCGATGAGGTCATCGAAGAAACGCGCGAGTTCCACCCGCGCCAGACGTTCCCCCTCGACCCGGAGACAGGCCAGGCGGACGCCCACATGCAGTACGCCTTCGCGGCGCACCGCGCGGTCGTGGATGTCGACACGGAGCTCGGCCTCCTCAAGGTCGTCGAGCTCGCGACTGCCCAGGACGTGGGCAAGGCGATCAATCCGCAGGCGGTCGAGGGCCAGATTGAGGGCGGCTCGGCGCAGGGCCTCGGGCTGGCGGTGATGGAAGAGATACAGGTGAAGGACGGCGTGATCCGCAACGCGTCGTTCACCGACTACCTGCTACCGACCATCCTCGACATGCCACCGGTGCGGATGGACGTGCTGGAGCTGGGCGACCCGCACTCACCGTACGGCCTGAAGGGGGTCGGCGAGCCGCCGACAATCTCGTCGGGCCCTGCCATCGCGGCCGCGGTGCGGGCGGCCACGGGTCGGCCGATCACGCGTGTGCCGATCCGGCCCCACGACCTTCTGTGACGCTGCTCGTCAAAGCCGGCCTGCTCGTCACCGGAGCCGGAGAGGAAATCGAAAACGGCTGGCTGCTGGCCGACGGCGGCCTGATCCGGCAGGTCGGCTCAGGCCCGGCGCCAGAGGCCGATGAAACTGTGGACGAGCCGAACTGCGTAGCCATGCCGGGACTCGTCAACGCGCACG
Source organism: Candidatus Dormiibacterota bacterium (assembly GCA_035934385.1). GTDB lineage: Bacteria > Chloroflexota > Dormibacteria > Dormibacterales > Dormibacteraceae > CF-118. The sequence continues at coordinate 41,729 of DASYXY010000027.1, read as the reverse complement.
ACCACATGTACCAGTGGGCCACCCGAGCGTACGTTCCTGACGGCACGCTCTTCGAGTGGCTGCAGGCCCTTTACCCCGTGTGGGCGCGCATCGACGCCGACATCGTGCGTGTGGCTGCGCGGGCGGCGATGACCAGGCTGCTGCTCAGCGGTTGCACCATGTCGACCGACCACCACTACGTGTTCCCGGCCGGAAAGCCCGGCATCTTCGAGGCGCTCGTGGAAACGGCGCGGGAGCTGGGCCTGCGGTTCCACCCGTGCCGGGGCTCCATGTCGCTGGGTAAGTCGAAAGGCGGCCTTCCGCCCGACGATGTGGTCGAGGAGCACGACGCGATCCTCGCCCACACACAATCGGTCGCGACGAGCTACCACGATCCCGCGCCGGGCTCCATGTGCCGCGTCGTGGTGGCGCCCTGCTCGCCCTTCTCGGTCACACCAGCGCTCATGGAGGAATCCGCGGAGCTCGCGCGGCGCCTCGGCCTACGCCTCCACACCCACCTGGCGGAGACGCTGGACGAGGAAGACTTCTGCATCGAAAAATTCGGGCGCCGGCCGCTCGAGCTCATGGACGATCTCGGCTGGACAGGCGATGACGTTTGGTTCGCTCACGGGATCCATTTCAACGACGCCGAGGTGGATCGAGTCGCCGAGTCGGGCTCTGGCGTCGCCCACTGTCCTTCCAGCAACATGCGGCTCGGCGCGGGCATGTGCCGCGTCGCGGACCTCGTCCGCGCAGGAGCGCGCGTCGGCCTGGGCGTGGACGGCGCCGCCAGCAACGAGGATTCCAACCTGGCCTTCGAAGTGCACCAGGCCCTGCTGCTGGCGCGCGCACGCGAGACGTCGCCGCAAGCGCTAGACGCTCGGGGTGCGTGGAGGCTCGCCGCGCAAGGCGGCGCGCAGTGCCTGGGGCGCGACGATTGCGGCACCCTGGCCGCGGGCAAATGCGCCGACGTGGCGTGCTTCCGGATCGACGATCTCGCGCACGCCGGCTCCGCCGACCCTGTGGCGGCGCTGGCGCTGGCGCCTCCAGTGCGGGCTCAGGCGGTCGTAGTCAACGGCCGCGTCGTGGTGCGCGAAGGCAACCTGCTGACCGGCGACGAGGAGACCATCGCCCGGGAGCTCGCGGCTGCTAGCTCGCGCTTGCGGGACGCATGAAACGCCCGCCCGACTCGACCTGCACCTTGCCCTCCGCGAACACCGTCTCGCCGCGCCGGATCGTGCGGACGGTGCGGCCGCGAACCGGCTGGCCCTCGTGCGCGCTGAAGGGGTTCTTGTAGAGCAGCTCTTCTCGGCGCAGGACGCCTGTGTACGTAAGGTCGGCGAGCCACAGGTCGGCATCGTAGCCAGGCGCGATCTCGCCCTTCCCGGCAAGTCCGAAGCGGCTCGCTACGTTGGTGGCGGTGGCCGCGGCCAGGCGGCGCGCGTCGAGTGATCGCGCCAGCAGCAACAATCGCGTGGTTTGGCAGCCGGACAGACCGCCCCAGATCTTGAAGAAGTCCTCGCCCTCCTTGAGCTCGATCGTGCTCGGCGAATGGTCGGACACCACCATCGGCAGCACGCCCGTCACGAGCAGGGCCCACAGCCCGTCCCTGTCAGACGCGGTCCGAAAGGGCGGGAAACACTTCCCCACTCCGCCCAGGCGCTGGAGGTCGTCCCCGACGTAAAGGAGGTAGTGCGGGCACGTCTCGCCGCTCACGTCGACGCCGCGGCCCTGCGCGGCGCGGATCATCTCCATCCCGGCAAGCGTGCTCACATGGACGACGTGCAGCCGGCAGCCGGTTTCCGCGGCGAGGTCGATGGCGTGGCCGATGGCGGCGAGCTCCGCGTCGGGAGGGCGCGACTGGATGAAATCATTCGCACTCGCGCCACCGGGCGCCGCCATGTGCTGGTCGAGAACCACTGGATCTTCCGCGTGCACAAGCAGAATCGAACCGCGGCGCGCGATCCGCGTCATTCCCTCGCGCAGCGTGATCGAATCGCACGCCGGAAACTCGTCGATGCCGCTCGGGCACATGAAGGCCTTGAAGCCGAGCACGCCGCGATCGAGAAGCGGGTCCACCTGGTCGACGTTGCCGGGCACCAGGCCGCCCCACATCCCAAAATCGACGATCGCGGACTTCTCCGCCGCGGCCAGCTTCTGGTCGAACGCGTCTGCGTCGATCGTCACGGGCAGGCTGTTGAGCGGCATGTCGACGAAGCTCGTGTAGCCGCCCGCCGCGAGAGCTGCCGACCCACACGCAAACGTCTCCCATTCGGTGCGGCCGGGCTCGTTGAAATGCACATGTGCGTCGACCCCGCCTGGAAACACGTGAAGGCCGGAAGCGTCGATCTCCTCGCCCGCCTCGACGTCCAGCCGCGCGCCGATCTCCGTGATGCGACCCTCGGCGACGGCCACGTCCGCATCCATCACCGACGATGCGGTCACCACGCGGCCGCCACGAACGACGATGTCTGCCCTGCTGGTCAAACCGCCGCCAATCGTTCAAGGAGGTGGCCGAGGACGTCGATCGCAACCGCCACGTCCTCGACGGTCACCGCCTCGGCGGGGCTGTGGCTCACGCCACCCTTGCAGCGCACGAACAGCATTCCGATCTCGGTCAGCGACGAGATCGCCACGCCGTCGTGACCCGCGCCGCTGGGCAGGTGCAGAACCTCGAGCCCAGCGTCCTCGACAGCGCGTGACAGCAGCTCCGAGAGTCGCGGCGAGCAGGGCACCGCGGCGTTCTCGCTTATCGGTTTCACGGTCACAGACACGTTTCGCTGGGCGCCGACATCCTGCGCCCGCTCCAGGATGTGTGCGCACGTTGCAATGCGTGTGGCGTCGTCGGAGTGGCGGACGTCGAGGCTGAGGTCGACCTGGCCGGGGATGACGTTCGTCACGCCGGGAAAGACGTCGAGCTTGCCGACGGTCGCGACGAGGCCAGGCCGCGCGAGGGCCTCCGTCTCGACCGCCAGCACGATTTCGGCGGCCGCCGCGAGGGCGTCGCGCCGCACGCTCATGGGCACGGTTCCCGCGTGGCCCGACTCACCCTGGAGCGTGAGCGCGTAACGGTTCTGGCCTGCGATCGCGGTCACGACTCCCACGGGCAGCAGGCGCGCCTCCAGCACCGGGCCCTGCTCGATGTGAGTCTCGACGTATCCGAGCAGGTCGCCACCGCGCCAACGATCCTCGCCGATGCGCGATGGATCGCCGCCGAAATCGGTGATCGCCTGCGCCAGGCTGACGCCACGCGCGTCGACGAGTGCCAGGTCGGCGGGTGAAAGCGCGCCGGCCAGCGCGCGACTGCCGAGGTACGTGGAGCCGAAACGCAATCCCTCCTCGTCGGCGAAGGCGATGACCTCGATCGCGAAGGGAAGCCGGTGGCCTGCGTCGTGCAGCGCCTGGACCGCCGCGATCGCCACGAGAACGCCCAGCATCCCGTCGTATCTCCCGGCCCCTCGCACCGTGTCGAGGTGCGAGCCCATGAGCAGCGTGGGGCTGCCCGCGCTCGACGCCTCATAGCGGCCGCGCACGTTGCCTATGTTGTCGCGGCTCACGCGCATGCCTGCTTCGAGGACCCAGTGTCCGACCAGCTCGTGCGCCCTCTGCATCGCGGCTGACGCGAACGGCCGCGTGATGCGTTCCGCCTCCTCGCTGCAGGCGGCGAGCTCGTCGCACCTTGCCATGACCGTCTCGGCGCCGGTCACGTCAGCGTGCCAGCTGCGTGAAGGAGATCTCCTGAGCGCCCTTCCAGAGCACGAGATGGCCGAGCTCGCCCAGGTGCTCGGCGCCCTCGTAAATGGTCGCGAAATGGTTGCCGGCCAGCTGGCCCATCTTGCTGCCGAAGACGCAAGAGCCGTAAGGGAAGAGGATCTCCGTCTCGCTGATCCCGCCGGGATACAGCAGAAGGTGGCCGGGCGCGGGGTAGCTGGTGTGGTTCTCGTAGCCGAGGTCGAGGTCGAGCTCGCCGAACGGGATCCAGGCCGCCTCGCCGCTCCAGCGGGCCTGGATGATCTGCGTCTGCAGCGGCAGCATGGACTGGAATTTGGCGCAGGATCTCGGCGCGCGCTGGGTCTCGAGGCGCGCCACGAAGCGCAACCTCGAGACCTTGATTTCGATGTCTATGCGCGAGACCCCATAGCCGCTGACGATTTCTGTTGTCCGCTGACGAGCTGGAAGACGTAGTAAAGGACGCCGGTGAGGATGAACACGAGGACGAACGTGATGTCTCCGATCTGCGGATTGTTGTTCGCGATCGGTCCGACGTAGAAGGGGTAGTCGTTGGCAAACAGATACGCGGGCACGGCCACGCCGATCAGCATCGCCGCGAAACCCTGCCATCGCTGGTGTTTGGTGTCGTAGAAGACCGACTCGTCGCCGTAGTTGCCGCCCTTCATCCAGTAGTCGAGCAGCACCACTGCGAGCCAGCCGGCGATCCAGTAGCTGATCAAAAGCAGGAAGAACTCGTACTTGCTTCCAGGTCCGACGTTTGCTTGGAAGATGACTCCGATCGCGTAGCCAAGGACGCCCGCCCCGATGGCGAGCACGGCGCGCCGCTGGCGGAGAGTCAAACCCATCTCGCGGATGCCCACCGCGACCAACGACATCGTGCCGCTGTAGATGTTGATCGCGTTCGCTGCGACGGCTCCGATCGCGATGCAGAGGAGGGTCAGGTCGTACAGCCAGCTGGGCATGGCGACGCCCAGCTGCACAGTGGGAATGTCGTTCGGTCCCCACTTGGTGCCGGTTACCGTGGCCAGCACCGCTCCCATCAGCTCGAGGAGCACGCAGGACACGAAGACGCCCGCGCCGGCCCAGAAGCCGACCATCGTGCGGCTCGTGTTCGGCGGCAGGTACCGTGTGTAGTCCGCTGCGTAGGGGTTCCATCCGGCTGCATATCCGAACACGGCCGTGAACAGCAGCATGAACGCCCCGAAGTGCCCAAACGGTCCGACGTTCGCTGCGATGCCGTAGTTGGCGTGCGGGTTGGCGAAGATGGCGATGCACGCCAGCAGGAACACCACTCCCAGTAGCGGGAGCACATAGCGCTCGAAGACGTGGATGAAGTTGTGGCCAAGGGTCGCAATCAGGACCTGGGCCACGACGATGATGAGGAACGTAACCCAGAACGGAAGGTTGAGATTGATGATTAGAGCCAGCGCCTGCAGCGCAAAGGCGCCACTCACACTGTTGACGATGAACCAGCCGATGGATCCAGTGAACGCATTGAGACCGGCCGGAAGGATGTTGCCCAGAAAGCCGAACGCGCCACGGCTCTCGACCATCATCGGTACGCCGAATTTCGGTCCCCACGAAGAGAGGACCGCGTGCGTCAGCGATCCGAGCGCTGTGCCCACAATGATCGCGATCGCGGTCTCCCAGAAGCTGAGGCCGAACACGGCGATGCCAAGCACCCCGACGAAGACGGTGGCGAACTCGAGGTTCGGCGAGAGCCACGTCCAGAACAGCTGGATCGGTGTGCCGTGACGCTCGCTGTGCGATATGAACTCCACACCGCCGGGCTCGACGGTGGCTACCCGCTCACCGTATTCGCCCTCACGAATCGGTACATGCTTTTCGACTTCCTCGATCGTTTGCATAGGCGCTTCCCCCTCACTAGACGACCGGCGGGCAGTACGTCGGCAAGCATAAAGCCGGATTAGGATTCCGCCAAATGCTGGATTTGCTGCTCCGGGGCGCACGCCTGCCAGGGGAGACCGCCACCCGCGAAATCGGGATCCGGGATGGCCGGATCGCCCCGGCCGAGCCGGAGGCCCGGCAGGTACTGGATCTCGCCGGCGCCCTGGTGACGCCTGCGCTCGTCGAGCCCCACATCCACCTCGATGCCGTGCTGACGGTGGGCGAGCCGCGCCACAACCAGACGGGTTCGCTGTTCGAGGGCATCGCGATCTGGGCCGAGCGCGTGAAGACGCTGAGCGTCGATGACGTCAAGCGGCGCGTGCGCACGGTGCTTCGCTGGCAGCTCGCCAACGGGGTCCAGTTCGTGCGCAGCCACGTCGACGTCTGCGACCCGGAGCTGCGCGCCGTACGCGCTCTGCTGGAGCTGCGCGAGGAGATCGGCGACCAGATGACCATGCAGCTGGTCGCTTTTCCGCAGCAGGGCATCCTCTCGTTCGAGGGTGGCGAGGACCTGATGCGCAAGGCGATCGACATGGGTGTCGACGTGGTCGGCGCCATCCCTCACTTCGAGCTGACCCGCGAGTACGGCGAGCGTTCGGTGAAGTTCGCGATGGCGCTGGCGGCGGACAAGGGGCTGCGCGTGGACATCCACTGCGATGAGACCGACGACGACCATTCGCGGTTCGTCGAGGTGATGGCCGCCGAGACCATCCGGCTAGGCATGGGCGGCCGCGTGACCGCAAGCCACACGACGGCCATGCACTCGTACAACAACGCGTATGCGTACCGGCTCATCAACAACCTGAAGCGGGCCGGCATGCACATGGTCACGAACCCGCTCGACAACGCGACCCTGCAGGGCCGCTTCGACAGCTACCCGATCCGCCGCGGCCACACCCGCGTCAAGGAGCTGCTGGCCGCCGGCGTCAACGTCTGCGTGGGCCACGACTCGGTGATGGACCCGTGGTACCCGCTGGGCTACGGCGACCCGCTGCAGGCCGCATTCGTGCTTGCGCACTACGGCCAGATGTCGGGGCACGGCGAGCTGCGGACGTTGATCGACATGATCACGCGCAATCCCGCCGAGGCCCTCGGCCTCGATGACTACGGGTTGGACGTGGGCTGCCGCGCCGACCTCTGCGCGTTCGCGGCGCCGACCGAGATGGACGCGATCCGCCTGGTCTCGCCGCGAAAGCTCGTGATGCGCGGGGGCAAGGTCGTGGCGCGCACCGAGCCGGCGCGCACGACCGTGGTGTGGGACGGGCGCGAGGAGCAGGTCGACTTCCTCAAGCCCTGAACCGGCCGATTCCGTACGTTTCCGCCAAACCGCGCTTGTGACCCGACCGGATTCCGCACGATTTGTGCAAATCGCGCGGGAACGGAGGTCTCAGAGGTGGCGCCTGAGCGACACCTCGCCGAACTCCAACTGGCATTCCAGGCCCAGGATCTGCGCCACGCGCTCCGCCTGCGCCTCCACGCCTCGCCGCTGGATCCGGTTGAGCGGGACGTGCGCGTCGACCCGGATCACGAGTGTCGTGCCCTTTGGCTTGCGCTCCCACACCCCGCCGACCCGGCCGCCCACGAGCAGCACCGCGAAAGGCGCGGCGGTGCCGAGACGAGTCGCCGCGATGGGCGATGCGGGCGGAATGAGCTGTTCACGCGGATGCGATCCCACGACGTCGACGTCGAAGTGCGGGAGCAGGTGGACGTTGTTCGGGTCGGCTGATTCGGCCTGCTTTGCGTCCGCCGCCATCCACCGCCTGGCCCCTTCCACGTCAACCTCGACCAGGCCCGGCGTTTCAGCGAAGAGGCGTCGCACGATCGTCGGCTCGAGCGCGAACCAGCGCGCGAACTCGGCGACCGTCGACGGCCCGTAGGCTCGAAGGAAGCGCCCGAGCGCGAACTGCCCGGCTTGAAACGGATCCTCGTCGCGCCAGCCCGACCAGTCGGCCAGGCTCACGAAGGTCGCGCGGCCGCCCTGCCCAGGCCCGTAGCAAACGCGGCCGAGCGCGGCCGCCCAGCCGAGGGCCAGCGGCCAGTTCGGGTAGTTGCCGACCCATCCCTGGTTGCGGGTCGTGGCCCAATTCCCGACTCGTGATTCGAGCTCGCGCTCCAGGGCGGGCCGGTCGATAGGCTCCGGACCCACGACCTCGGAGATTGCATCGACCAGGCGATCGAGGTTCGCCACGTCCAGGCCGAGCTTCGCGAAGCGCTGTCGCTCGGAATCGAATCGCAGCCGGTTGGCGGCCATCCACATCGGCACCTCCTCAGCCGGCAGGATGTGCAGGGTCCCGCGCAACCCGACGGTCTTGACCAGCGTCCGCCTCCGCCACAGCGCGTCGCGCACGTCCTCGCGCGTGACGCCGCTCAGACGTAGCCCGAGCATCAGCTCCGCGCTTGCCGCGACCTGCGCGTGCACGCCGCAGACGTTGGAGACCACCCGGACCATGCGGCTCGCGGGCGCCGGCTCGAGCAGGTGATGCCGGCGCAGCCGGCGCCAGATCACCTGCGACCACGTGAGCTGCCTCAGCGGGACTCCACGAGCAGGCTCTGGATGCTGCGCCCGATGCGGCCACGGCGGTCGTACAACGCTCCCTCCGCGACGCCGACGCCGTTCGGCTCGAGCCAGGTGCGCGCGTCGACCATCACCCACTCGTCCACGGGGTGCCGGTGCAGGTACAGCGTCACGTCCGGATTGACAAAAGTCATGCTGCGCGGATCGACCACGCGGCTGATGCCGTTAGGAAAGTCGGCCGCCGCGCAAACGCGTATCAATCCGGTGGGCTCCTCGCCCGGGACCAGCGGGACGCGAAGGCGAAACCACGAGAAATGCGGCCCGGGCCGCTCGAAGTCGAGCGTCGAGCGATTCTCGACGCCGATCAGGTGATACGCCTCGGCGCCGGGACGCCAGCCGCCGTTCCACGTGTGCAGCGATTCCGGCGGTTCATGAGGCCGCTCGTCGGGCTGGGCCGGCACCGCCACTTCGGAGGTGCGGATGCGCACAGCCGTGGCCCGGCCCACCTCCTGCTCACCGTTCCAGAGCGATGCCTCGACGATCTGGACCTTCCGACCGGGACGGACGATGCGGGATCGCGATTCAACGGGTATGCGGCCGAACGCGCGCAGCAGCTCGACCGTCATGCGGGTGACGAACATCGGCTGCTCCGCGGGAACGCGCTCGATTTCGCGCGCCAGCAGCATCGCCACCGGCGAGCCATGCAGCGATTGGTCGGACCACGGACTCAGCGCGGCGGCAGTGGCTACGAATCGGCCGTCGCTCGTGGGTTCGAATATGGACTCGGCCACGAAAGAGAAGTTTCGTCGAACCGCCTCGTATCGTGGGAGGTGCAGGAGGTGAGACATGAGGATCGCGTGCGTTCTCGCTGCCGATTTCGAAGACTCGGAGTTCCAGGACCCGTACGAAGCGTTTCGTCAGGCCGGACATGACGTGACTGTCGTTGGGCTGAAAGCAAACGAACCGCTGATAGGCAAGAAGGGCAAGGTCACAGCCGTCACGGACACGTCGTTCGGTGACGTGAGCCCCACCGAATTCGACGCGCTGTTGATTCCCGGCGGCTACAGCCCAGACAAGCTGCGCGCGCACGACGAAGCCGTTGTCTTCGTGAAATCGATGATGACCTCCAACAAGCCGGTGCTTGCCATCTGCCACGGACCGCAGCTGCTGCTGACGGCAGAGGAGCACAAGCGCCACCGGATGTCGGCGTGGAAGACGATCCAGGGCGACCTGAAGAAGGCCGGGGCCGACGTGGTCGACAAGGAGGTCGTCGTCGACCGCAACCTCGTCACGTCGAGGATGCCGGCGGACATCCCGGCGTTCATCCGCGAATCGCTCAAGGTCCTCGAGGCGGTGCCGGCGCGCAACTGAGGCGCTTCGGCGCGCGCCTCGCTCAGCGGCCCAGGACTATCCGCCCTTCCAGGGTATCCGCGCGCAGCGCGGTGGCGATTCGGTCGATGGCGATCGCGTACGCGGCGAGCCGGAACGATGCGCGCCTGAAGGTGGCGAGCTCGGACACGCGCTCGTATGCGCGTCGCATCGTGACCGCCAGGCGCGCCTCGACCTCCTCGCGCAGCCACTTCTCGGCGTGCAGGTTCTGCAGCCACTCGTAGTAGCTCACGACCACACCGCCCGCGTTGGCCAGGATGTCGGGCAGCACGTTGATGTGGCGGCGTTCGAGAATCGCGTCGGCCTCCGGTGTCGTCGGGCCGTTGGCCAGCTCGAGAATCCACCGTGCATTGACCCGATCGGCGTTGGCTTCGGTGATCTGGCCTTCGAGCGCGGCGGGGACGAGGATGTCGGCCTCGGCGAAGAGCGGCTCTTCGGCGTCGCCTTTCCCGTAACCGTCGAGGTCCGCGAAGCTGCCGCCCCTGGCCTTGTGGGCTACGAGCTCGGCCACCGATAGCCCGTCCGGCGACGCCACCGAGGCGCTGGAGTCCGATGCGGCCACGACCCGCGCGCCGGCGGCGCTCAAGAGCACCGCCGCGTTGGCGCCCGCGTTCCCAAACCCCTGGATCGCCACCGTCGAGTCGCGGATGTTCTGGCCGGTCGCCTCGAGCGCGGCGTGCAGCACCTCGAAACCGCCCTGTGCGGTGGCGGTGTCGCGGCCGGCCGAGCCTCCGTGGGCGATGCTCTTGCCCGTCACGACGGCGGGCGCGATCGTCCGGCTCTGCCGTCCGTATTCGTGCGCGATCCAGTCCATGGTCTGGGAGTTGGTGTTGACATCGGGCGCCGGTATGTCGACCTGCGGCCCGATGACCCTCCAGATGCGCTCGGTGTACGAGCGGGTCAGCGCCTCGAGCTCTGACTTCGAAAGGGTCCTGGGATCAACTGTGATCCCTCCCTTGCCGCCTCCGAGCGGGATGTCGACCACAGCGGTCTTGATGCTCATCCAGGCGGCAAGCGCTTTGACCTCGTCGAGGTTGACATTGGGGTGATAGCGGATTCCGCCCTTGTACGGACCGCGCGCGGAACTGTGCTGGACGCGGTAGCCCGTGAACATCGCCGGCGAGCCGTCATCGCGAACGATCGGGACCGAGACCTCGTGGATGCGATCGGGCGTCTTGATGCGCTCGAGCAGGGCGCGATCTTTCACACCGGCGATCGCGGCCGCCGCGTCGACTGTGCGGATGAATCGGTCGAAAGCCCCTTCGCGGCTCATTGACCCAGCCATGAAGGTACGCCATCGGCCGAGCACCGTCAGAGGTGCCCGTGCGCACACAATGGGCGTGGATCGATGAGCTACTTCGCCTTCCTGTTGATCTCCTTGATCGTCATCTGCACTCCCGGACAGGACACCGCCCTGACCATCCGCAACACGCTGCTCGGCGGGAGGCGGTCGGGCGTGGCGACGGCGGCCGGCGTGTCTAGCGGGCAGGCGATCTGGACGCTGGCCACCAGCGCCGGGCTCGCGGTGATCCTGGTTGCATCAGGTCCGCTGTTCCTCGCCATCAGGCTGGCCGGCGCCGCGTACCTGGTCTACCTGGGTGTACGCTCCTTGATCAGGGCCGCGAGACGGGTGGCCCCCGACGACCACCTGGCGCACGGCTCGGGCTCGCAGCTCGCGCCACGAACCGCTTACTGGCAGGGCCTGCTAAGCAACCTCTCCAACGCGAAGATGGTCGCGTTCTTCGTCAGCTTGCTGCCTCAGTTCGTGGGCCCGCACCCCGGTTTTGAAACGCTCGCGCTCCTCGGCGTCAACTTCTCCCTGCTGACCTTGGCATGGCTGGTCGGGTATGCGTTCGCCATCGATCGAATGAAAGCGCTGCTGCTGCGAAGCGCGGTCCAACGCGCGATGGACGCTCTGCTTGGCGGAGTGCTGGTCGGACTCGGGCTGCGCATGACCAGGGAGGCGCTGGCCGCCCGCGGCTAGCTGCGGTGATCGACACGCTTTTGGCACACCTCTGGGCTACCGTCAGGACAGCAGAATGGAGACCGCTCGCACCGCTCCGCCGATAGCCGACTGGTTGAAGCGCTACTTCCAGGTCCTCTGGGAGCCTCGCTCTTACCTCACAGCGCTGTACATGGTCACAGCCCTGCCTCTAGGCCTCCTGTACTTCGTGGTCCTGATCGTTGGCTCGCTGCTGGGCGCGTTCATGACGTTCGTCCTGGTCGGCGTCCTGATCCTGCTTGGCGTTCTCGTCGCCGCGTGGCTCTTTGCGATTCTCGAGCGCGAGCTCGCGATCCTCCTCCTCGGCGTCAACGTGCCCCCGCTGGCGCTTCCCGACCAGGAGATCCTGACGCCATGGACGATGCTGGTGCGACATCTGCAGCGCGCGACTACCTGGCGCTCGCTGGCGTACCTGTTGGTGAAGCTCCCCTTCGGGCTGTTTGCCACGCTTTTCGCGTTTGGCCTCCTGACCCCTTGCCTGGCCGGCATGTTCATCCCGATCGGCGACGTCGTGAGCGGCGGGCCTCGCCCGTCCGCCGTCGCCGCCCTGATCGTGCCCGGCATCCCCGCGGTGGTGGGCCTCGCGCTTGTCTTTCACATCCTCAACGCCATCGGCCGGGCTTGGGGCAGGTTTGCCGGCGACATGCTGGGGGTCACACCCGAGCAGCACCAGCTGTGGGAGGCGCGGCGGCGCGCCGAGCTGGCGGATCGAAGCCGGCGCGAGCTGATCATGAACGTCTCCCACGAGCTGCGCACACCGGTGGCCACGATCCAGGCCCACCTCGACTCGCTGCTGCTACCCGACGCAGCGAGGCCTTCGGACGAAGACCTCGAACGCCGGCTCACCGTCACCGCCGCCGAGACGCGGCGTCTCGCGGACCTCATCGAGGACCTGCTGATGCTCGCCCGCGCCGACTCGCACGAGCTGCGTGTGGCCAACCGGCCCGTGGAGCTCGCCCCGCTGATCCGGCAGGTGATCCAGTCGATGGCACCGCTCGCGCTTCAGCAGCGCAAGGTCACGCTCGACGAAGCGGCCGTGGCGGAAGGCCTCAGCGCCATCGCCGATCCTGACCGGCTGGCGCAGGTGCTGAGCAACCTCGTGCGCAACGCGATCAACTACACGCCCGAGGGCGGCGTGGTCTCGATCCGTGTCGCCGGCGTCAACTCCGACCACCTGCAGATCGCGGTGTCGGACACCGGAATCGGCATCAGCGCCGACGACCTCAACCACATCTTCGAGCGCTTCTACAGGGCCGACGGCTCGCGGACGCGAGCCACCGGTGGGTTCGGGCTCGGGCTCGCGATCGGGCGGGAGCTGGTCGAAGCCATGGGCGGCAGCCTTGCGGCGACCTCCGAGCCAGGGCTCGGCAGCACGTTCACGATCACCCTTCGCTCGGTGGCCGCCCGCTAGACGAATGGCGCTGATCCTCATCGTCGAGGACGAGGTCGCGCTGTCCGACGTGATCCGCGCGCACCTGGAGAAGGAGGGCCACTCGGTGACGCAGGTGTTCAGCGGATCCGAGGCGCTCGGCGCGGTCGCGCGCAATCAGCCAGAGCTGGTCATCCTCGACTGGCTGCTGCCGGGCATGGACGGGCTGAGCGTGTGCCGCGAGATCCGGCGCAAGCACCTGATGCCCATCCTGATGCTCACAGCGCGAGGCGAGGTCGAGTACCGCGTCGCGGGCCTTCAGGTCGGCGCCGACGACTACCTGGGCAAGCCTTTCTCGATCGTCGAGCTGGCGGCGCGCGTGACCTCGCTGCTGCGCCGGGTCGCGATCGACCACGCCGCGGCGTCGACCGATGTGCCGATCGCGTACGGCCCGCTGGTCATCGATCCCGGAGGCCACACCGCAAACATCGGCGGCGCAGCCCTCGACCTCACGCGTCGCGAGATGGACCTGCTGGAGCTGCTCGCGCGCCATCCAGGGCGCACGTTCTCGCGCGACTACCTGCTCGAGCGCGTCTGGGGAGATGAGTTCGACGGGCTCGATCGCGCCGTCGATACGCAGGTGGTGCGGCTGCGTAAGAAGCTCGGCGGTTTCGGTGATTGCATCGAGGCCGTGTGGGGCGTCGGTTATCGCTTTCGACCGGAGCTCTTCACCCGGACGTCATAAAAACGACACAGGTGGTGCTTAGTTTGCGCGCATGCAATCTGCACCGACCAGCATCCACCCCGACGTAATCATCGAAGCTCGCGGAGTCCATAAATCATTCGACGCGGGCAAGCACCGCATCGACGCGCTGAAGGGCGTGGACCTCACAGTCCGCCGCGGCGAGGTCGTCGCCGTGATGGGCCCCAGCGGTTGCGGCAAGACAACGCTGCTCAACTGCCTCAGCGGCCTAGACGTGATCGACCACGGCACCGTGCGCATCGCGGGGCACGACCTCAATGACCTGACGGACAACCAGCGCACCGATTTCAGGGCGCGCGAGATGGGCTTCGTCTTCCAGACCTACAACCTCCTGCCGGTTCTGACTGGCATCGAGAACGTGGAGCTGCCGATGCTGGTCGGCGGCGTCAAGCCTTCAGTCGCTCGCAAGCGGGCGCTGGAGGCCGTCGAGATGGTCGACGTCGCCGAGTGGGCGCGCCACCGGCCGGCTGAGATGAGCGGCGGTCAGCGCCAGCGCTTCACCATCGCCCGTGCTCTGGCCACCAAGCCGTCCATCGTGTGGGCCGACGAGCCGACCGGCGCCCTGGACAGCGAGACGAGCGCGGCGATCATGCACCTGATGGTTCAGCTCAACAGGCAGAACCAGCAAACGTTCGTGTGGGTCACGCACTCGGAGGAGGTCGGCGCGCTGGCGCGGCGCCTCATCCGGATGCGCGACGGGTCGATCGTGTCCGATGCTCCCCTGGCTTCGTCCAACTCGGTTCCTCTGCCGGCCGTCGCGGCGAGAGTCGACTAGATGACCTCTTTCTTCGGCATCCCGCCCGTCACGCTTGCGAGCTGGATGGCCGGCGCAGTGGGCGCTGTGCTCCTGCTGCTGCTCGCCTTCGCGGCCGTCAACCGCGTGCTGCTGCGCATGGCGCTGCGCAACATCCCGCGTCGCCGCGCGCAGACGGTCCTGATCCTCTTCGGCCTCATGCTAGCGACGCTGATCACGACCGCATCGCTGTCGGTCGGTGACACGTCTGCGTACTCGCTGCAGTCCATCCAGCTGCGCCAGATGGGCGCCATCGACGAAGCGTTCACGCGCTTCCCCGCCAGCCAATACGTGCAGGGTGCGTCCACCGACGATTCGGCGTTCTTCAGCGACGCTCAGACCGCAGACGTGAAGAGTCGAAGCCTCGCCGATCCCGACATCGCCGCGGTCGTGCCGGTCATCGCGACCTCGGGTTCGATGGTCGACACCACCAGCAGCCAGTCGGAGTCAGGGAACGTCGGGATCTACGGAGTGCCGGCGGACTTCGGGAGCGTCTGGGGACCGCTTCACGGCCAGAACGGCGCCTCGCTGGACGTGGCGAAACTTCCGCTGAACCAGGTGTTCATCGGCGCAACGCTCGCGAGCACTCTGAACGCGCACGCGGGCGATGTGCTGCAGCTGTACGTCGACGGCCACCTCACCTACGAGGTGGTCGCCGGCGTGCTCGACACCGAGATCAACCCCAGCATCGCCAACCACGGACCAATTCTCAACTCGGTGCTCATGCCGATCGCCACCATGCGCACGGTCATCGGGCGGCCGGCCGGCTACAACCTGATCTTTGTCCACAACCGGGGCACCGGCGGCATCGACGACCTGGGTCCGACCGACAACCCGGACGCTTACACGATGCGCCTGAGCGCCCAGTTCACCGACCCTCAGTCGGCGGCGGAGCTCTGGTCGTTCCTGAGGCAGCCGGACATCAAGACGCAGATCCAGAAGATCCATGACTCCGCGACATTCATCGATCCCGACCAGGACCTGAGCCGAAGGCTGCTCGTGGAGCTGAACAAGCCGGCGGTGTCCGACGAGTTCAAGGCCATGGCCCAGGATCGTTTCGTCCAGCGCATCATGCTCAACGCCGTCGGCGCCGCAGCCGTTGCATCGGGCGGCGATACCGCGGCGCAGGCAGCCGCGAGCGACCTTTACAACCGTGTCCAGGCGCTGAGCGTCGACAGTGCGGCGGCGTCGGACCTGAGGACGTTCCTCCAGCAGCCGGCGGTCGCGCAAGCGCTGACATCGCTGGCGGCCTCGCTGCCCTCTGGCGACCCAGCGCACGACGGCGTCCTGTCCCTGCTCCAGGAGGTTGAGCAGCCAGGACTCAGCCCGGCATTCAAGGCCGCGGCGGGCAGCCCTGACTTCCAGAAAACCCTGGCGCGCGCGATCGCGGCGGTCGCTCCCGATCGGCTTGCCGACCTCAAGGGGATAACCAATCGCCTCAACCTGTACACGTTCTCGCCCTACAAGGCAGACGCGGTGTTGTTCGCGCAGCGCGGCGGCCTCTTCACCGCCGGCGCGCTGTTGGGCGTGAGCTTCTTCTCGATCGCCGTCGGCGTGCTGCTCATCTTCCTGATCTTCGTGATGCTCGCCGCCGAAAGGCGGGCCGAGATGGGCATGAGCCGCGCGGTTGGCCTTAAGCGGCGGCACCTGACCCAGATGTTCCTGTTCGAAGGCGTGGCGTACACGCTCGGCGCCGGCGTGATCGGGATGGTGCTCGGAGTCGGCGTCGGGGCGTTGATGGTCCGCGTGATCTCGAGCATCTTCACCGGCTTCTACAAGGGCATGGACCTCACGTTCCACGTCGAGTGGACCAGCCTCGTGCTCGCCCTCTGCCTCGGCATCCTGATGACCTTCATCGTCGTCGCGGTCTCGGCCTATCGCGTCAGCCGGCTGAACATCGTCGCCGCCATCCGCGACCTGGACGAGAGCGAGAGTCGCGACGTCGGGCTGTGGCGGATGTTCAAGGCGCCGTTCGCCACTGCGTGGTTCGCGTTCAAGCAGCTGTGGCACGGCCATCCGCTCGTGTTCCTCGGCCGCGTCACGCTTGGAACGCTCGGTGCGATCCGCACCTTCTGGTGGTCACTGTTCCGCCGCGGTCCATTGACGATCCTTCTAGGCCTCGGTCTGGTTGCACTCAACCTGTCCGACTTCCAGCTCTCCCATCTGGACCTTCTTTACGACACCGGCGCGTCGCTGGTGATCATCGGCACCGGCCTGCTCGTCCGCTGGATGCTCCAGGTCGCACGGGTGCGCAACCTGGTCGCGTCTCGCGTCGGATTCACCATCGCCGCGATCGGACTGCTCGTGTTCTGGGGCCGCCCGTTCGGCCGCATCGAGGACAAGCTCGGAATCGCGAGCAGCCTGCAGCTCGACAAGAACAACGGCGGCGCGGAAGTGTTCGTGCTGTCGGCGCTGATGACGCTGCTCGGCGCCATCTGGCTCGTCATGTACAACAGCGACCTCCTGATCAGCGTGGTGATGCTCATCACCGGCCGCATCCGCGCGCTCGCGCCCGTCACGCGCACGAGCATGGCCTACCCCATGTCGACCAAGTTCCGCACGGGAATGGCCGTGGCGATGTTCGCGATCGTCACCTTCATCGTCGTGTACACGTCGGTCTTCAAGGACGTGCTCACGCAGAACTTCGGCCAGGTCGGGGCCCAGACGGGACACTGGCAGGTCGTCGCGGGATCGCCCGACTTCTCGTTCAACCAGACCGACAGGACAGTCTTCCCCACCGATGTCGCGGGCCTGGTCGCCTCGGATCCGACCACGTCGCGCGACGTCAGCGGCGTCGGCTGGGAGAACCTCAGCGGCGTCGGCCTGCACGAGGTCAGGCCGGATGGGACGATCGACCTGAACTCCGGCACGCGCGGGTACAGCCTGCACATCGTCGACGACGGCTACCTCAACGCAACGGGCTATGCGATTCAACCGCGTGCTGTTGGCTATTCGTCGGACCGCGCCGTCTGGGACGCCGTGCGCGACAACGTCGGTTACGCGGTGCTGGACACCTCGGCCCTGGATTCCGCCAACAGCGGACCGGCGACCGTGACCGGCATCAAGGCGACGGACGCGACGTTCACACCGTTCCAGGTCCAGGTTGGAAACGGCGAGAAAGGCGGCGCTGTCAGCGCGTGGCGGGTGACCGTCGTCGGCTTCATGACCAAACCGATCTGGGACGGGCTGTACGTGTCGACCAGGACGGCCGTGGCGGGCGGCAACTTCTCCGCCCCAGGCATGCCTCCGGCCACGCAGAACCAGTCACCTGCCCAAGCGCTGAGCTCGCCTCCGCCCGTGCTGTCGCCGACCGGCTACTACTTCGCCCTGAGGTCGGGCGTTGACGCGAACCAAGCGCGCCTGGCCCTAGGCCGCCTGCTGGTGAAAGACCAGCTCGAGCCGGTGGTCTCGGCCGACGAGGTAGCGCAGCAGCTCACGGGGATTCTTACGCTGCTCAACCTCATCACCGGGTTCCTGGCGCTTGGCCTGATCGTCGGTATCGCCGGCCTCGGCGTGATCAGCACTCGCGCAGTGGTCGAGCGCTGGCAGCAGATCGGCATGCTCAGGGCGCTGGGCTTCCGCCGCGCGCTGGTGCAGCGGTCATTCCTCATGGAATCGAGCCTCATCGCCATCCTCGGGCTGCTGATCGGCACGCTGCTCGGCCTGTGGGAGTCGTACCGATTCTTCGTAGTCGACAAGACTTTCGGCACGGTCGACTTCCACATCCCGGCGCTCGAGATCACGCTGATCCTGATCGCGGCTTACCTGGCAACGCTCGTCACCACCTACCTCCCATCGCGCGCCGCCTCGCGAGTCGCCCCGGCCGAAGCCCTCCGGTACGAATAAGGGCTCCCCAACGCGAGTGCCGGCACTCGCGTGCCGCAAGCCGCAAAACCGGTGCCAGTGCCGGCACTCGGCACTTGCAGGGGCTGCCGGTGTCGTGCGAACATCTGTTCCGTGGGCGGTGCGCGGGCCCCTTCACGGGAGGCGATCGGGCTGGGCCTCAACCTGGCCGAGCCGGAAACGCTCGTCATCGACCTGAACTGCGCGTTCGCGTCGATCGAGCAGCAGCACGATCCCTCGCTGCGCAGGCGGCCGCTCGCGATCGGCGCCTACGGGGTCGACGCGGCCACGATCGTCTCGTCGTCGCGCGAGGCCCGCGACCTCGGCATCAAGACGGGCATGAAGGTGTTCGAGGCGAAGGCCATCTACCCGGCGATCGTTATCCGGGAGCCGAACCCTCCCCTCTACCGCGACGCGTCGGACAAGCTCATCGAGATCTTGGAGCGGCACAGTCCCGACGTCCTGCGCATGTCGATCGACGAGGCCTCGATGAACCTGGCGGGCACGCCGGACCTGAAGAAGCTCGGGCCCGAGGGCGTCGGTCTCGCGGTCAAGCGCGCGATCCGCGCCGAGATCGGCGAATGTGTCACCGCCTCGGTCGGCGTGTCGACATCGATCTGGATGGCCAAGCAGGCCTCGAATCTCGACAAGCGCGACGGCCTGCGCCGCATCGACCACGCGAACCTCATCTCGGTGTTCGAGCGTCTGAGCCTCACCGACCTGTCGGGGATCGCCGAGGCTAGCGCGCGACGGCTGGCGAAGGCGGGCATCCACACTCCGATGGACTTCCTTCGCGCGACCAACTCGCGGCTGCGCAACGCGGGCATGCACGAAGAGGTCGCCGGCGGCTGGGCCAGGCGATTGCGCGGTTTCGAGGGCGGGGCGTTCGAGCACGCGGCCCGCAAGAGCTACAGCCACTCGCACGTGATGTCGCGCGCGACCACCTCGCAGCGAGAGCTCGAGGAGCTGCTGATGCGCCTCTCGGACATGGTCGGGCGCAGGCTGCGGACCGCCGGCCGGCGCGGCCGAGTCGTGTCGATCGGGGTCGTGTACCGACCGGACGTGGGCCACTTCTCGCGCCAGGTGACGCTGTCGGAGCCCGTCTCCACAGGCGACGAGATCTACCAGGCGGCTCGCTCGCTGCTGGCCGCTCGCGATCCCCGGCTGCTCGTGGGCACACTGGGCGTTGGCCTCTCTGGGCTGCTCGAGGGAGACGAAGGCCAGCTGGACCTGTTCCGGCCGGCAGCGGCGCCACCGCGCAACGAAAAGCTCGAGGCCGCGGTTGACAAGATCCGCGACAGGTTCGGCGAGGACGCGATGCAGCGCTCGCGCCTGCTGGGTCGGGCGCCGGTCGTGCGCGACAGGATCGCGTTCGGTAACACCGGGCACCCGGACGAGAGGTGAGCTACACGCGGAGAAGGGATTGCCGATTCCCATGCAGTCCTTAAGCTGCTCTCGCTCCAATGTCGACCAACCTGGGCAGCCCGCCAGCTGCGAGCTCGCGGTGGGTGCAGTTCATGATGCGGAGCTGCATCATCATCGTGCTGCCGACCTGGGTTGCTGCCAACTGGTTTGGTATTGACCCTCGCGCTGCGCTCCCGGTTATCTCCCTGATGGGGTTGTTGGCGTTCGTAATCGTCGTGAGACTGCCCATGCGGGTTTCAGCTGAGAGCAAGACATTTTTCCGCGGGACACCTGAGCAGCTGTTCCAGATCGGAACCGACGTCAAACTCAGCCTCCAGGTGATCGGCGGTCGCAGGACGCTAGTCAGCCAGACAGGCGAGCCCGGTCAACCCGGATCGAGCTACGTCACCGAAGTGCCCGGCCTGGTTGTGACGACTACCGTCGTGAGCTCAGATCCGCCCCGGAAACTAATGCGGACCATAAGTGCCCGCCGCTATGCATTCCGTCTCGACGACCGGTCGGATGTTGAGTCGACCTACAGGCCGGTGGCGGGAGGCACGCTAGTTGAGACGAGGACCCGCCGGCGAATATCCCTTGTGTCCTGGTTACATCAACGCCGGCCCGCAGTCAAGCGCGCGGTGGAGGCCGAGGTGGAACGAGTGAACGTTCGAATCAGGGACTACCTTGCATCGGATGCAGCTAACGAGGTCAGTGCAGGCACATAGGGGGAAGGCTCGAAGTTAGGCCGCGCCTTCTCGGGTTAGGTTCCATACTCCGAGGCGGGCATGATCGACGACCCCGTACTGGTCGAGGACTGGCACCCGGTCGCCCGGATGGAGGACCTCACGAATGGAGGTCCCGTCGCGGCCAGGCTGCTGGGAGAGGACCTGGTCCTGTGGAGGTCGGGCGACGAGTACCTCGCGTGGCGCGACCTGTGCGTGCACCGCGGCACGCGGCTGTCGCTCGGGCACGTCGTCAACGGCGATCGCCTCGAGTGCCCGTATCACGGATGGACGTACGGCGACGATGGGATGTGCGTGCACATGCCCGCGCATCCCGAGCAGAGCCCGCCCGCCAAGGCGCGAGTCACCGTGTACCGCGCCGCCGCCGCGCATGGCGTCGTGTGGGCGACGCTGGGAAACGGCTCGGCGGCGATACCGAGCTTCCAGCTGCTGGACGATCCGAAGCACGCGATCGTGATGTCGGGCCCATACCCGGTGAAGGCGAGCGGGCCGCGGGTCGTCGAGAACTTTCTTGACGTCGGCCATTTTCCGTTCGTGCACGAAGGCATACTCGGCGATCGCAGACGCCCCGAGATCGCCGACTACGAGACTTCGACCGGACCCGAGGGTGTCATCGCGAGGGGCGTCAAGGTTTTCCAGCCCGATCCGTACGGCACTGGCGAGGGTTCGACCGTGACCTACACCTATCGCGTGCACCGTCCGCTCGTCGCATCCTTCGTCAAGCACGGCGATCATTCTTTCGGGATGATGCTCGCGGTCACTCCGCACGACGCCGTCACCTGCACCGCGTGGATGTGGCAGGCGATGGACTACGAGCCGGCCGCCGATATGATCGAGTTCCAGGACCGGATCTTCGCGCAGGACCGGCCCATCCTCGAGTCGCAGCGACCCGAGCTGCTTCCGCTGGACCTTCAGGCCGAGCTGCACCTGCGCAGCGACCGCACGGCCATCGCGTACCGCCGCTGGCTGCGCCAGCTCGGCGTGCGCACGGGCGCCGCATGAGCTCGCCCGAGGCGACGTACCGCCGGACCACGCCGGGGTCGAGCGCGCTGCATGAGCGCGCCGCGGCGGTCATGCCGGGCGGGACGACGCGCACCACCACCTACTTCGCCCCCTACCCGCTCTACATCGAGCGCGGTGAGGGCTGCCGGGTGTGGGACGTCGACGGCACGGAGCGCATCGACATGCTCGGCAACTACACGGCGATGATCCTCGGCCACGCGCATCCCAAGATCGTCGAGGCGATCCGCCAACAGGCGGCGCGCGGTACCGGCTTCGCCGCCGCCAACCCGGTCGAGGTCGAGCTGGCGACCCTCCTGTGCGAGCGCGTGCCCAGCCTCGATGCGGTGCGGTTCTGCAACTCCGGCACCGAGGCGACGATGTTCGCGATGCGCCTGGCCCGCGCGTTCACGGGCAGACCGAAGATCGCGCGCATCGAGGGCGGCTACCACGGCACCCACGACTACGCGGAGGTCAGCACCCACCCGGCGGTGGATGCAGCCGGGCCGCCCGACGAGCCGCTGGCCGTGCCCGACTCAATCGGCACGCCAGAGTGGGCGCTGGAGAACGTCGTCGTGCTGCCGTTCAATGACGCGGACTCCGCGGAGGCGATCATCCGGCGCGAGGCATCGTCCCTTGCGGCGGTGATCCTCGAGCCGATCATCGGCGCCGGCGGTGTGATCGCGGCGCGCCCGGAGTTTCTCCGGCGCATGCGCGACGTGACGGCGGAGCTCGGGATCATCCTCATCTTCGACGAGGTCATATCGTTTCGCGTCGGCCCGGGCGGCGCGCAGGAGATGTACGGCGTCACTCCCGACCTGACGACCCTCGGCAAGATCATCGGCGGCGGCCTACCGGTTGCGGCATTCGGCGGCCGCGCCGACCTGATGGAGCTTCTGGACCCACGGCGCGAGCCGAATCTGGCGCAGGGCGGGACTTACAACGGCAACCCGCTAGGCATGGCCGCGGGCCTCGCCTGCATGCGCGAGCTGACTCCTGACGTCTACGCGGAGCTGAACCGCAAAGGCGAGCGGGTCGCCGAGCAGCTTTCGGAAGTGTTCGCTTCCCACAGAGTGCCCGCTCGGATCAATGGCGTGGGCTCACTGCTGGCGATCCACTTCTCCGACCGGCCGGTGACCGATTACCGCGCGGTCGCCGCTTCCGACAAGAAGAAGATGCGCGAGTTCTTCCTCGCCCTCGTCAACCACGGCGTGCTGATGGCGCCGCGTGGGATGGGCGCGATCTCGACGCCGATGGACGAGGAGGTGCTGCAGCAGTTCGTCGACGCGGTCGACGAGGTCGTCGCCGAGCTCAGGCCGGCGTGGGAATCAGGCTAGCCAGGTCGCTGCGGCCCATCTCCGTCGCCAGAGTGCGAGCGTCGCGGCCCTTGTAGTCCGGCAGCGAGGGGTCCGCCCCGCTCTCGATCAGGAACCTCACCATCTCGCGACTGCCGCCCATGACCGCGCCGTGGATCGGTGCGGCCGCCTCCGCCTTGGCGTTGACCTCCGCGCCGGCGGTGAGCAGCAGGTCCGCGGCCGCGACGCTGCCGCCGATGGCCGCGAAGTAGAGCACGGGGAGGTCGTGCACGCCGCGTGCCTGCGCGAGCTCGGGCTTGGCTTGCAGGTCGGCGCGAACCCTGTCCGTCTGCGCCAGCACCAGCGCGGTGAAGAAGTCGACCGGAGCGCCGGCCGCCACGAGGTAGTCGATGATCGCGCGGTTGCCCATCTGGGTCGCCGCCTCGACGGGCGTTTCCTTCCAAACCGCCGCAGCGTTGATCAGCTCCGGATGCTCCTCGAGGATCTCCTTGACGCGAGCCAGGTTGCCGTGCGCGTTCCCGACCAGCTCGTCGACCAGCGCCTGCTCCGTCACTTCTCTTTCATCATCACGCCGCACCATCGCCGCGTGAGATCCCGCAGCTCGGCGGCGTGCGCGCCGGCCGCTTTGAGATCGGCGAAGCGCATGAAGCGCGCGTTGGGCCCGCTGCCCTCCAGGTGGGGATGCTTGGTCTTGTCCTGGATGAGCTGGCCGCGGTTGAACATCAGCGTCACGTGCTTGTTGGCTACCTGCACAAAGCTGGCCATGTTGTCCTTGCAGGCGAACGTGATCGTGCCGTACTGGACGCGCTCGGTCATGCGGTCGTCGGCGCCGAGGATCGTCTCGCGCACCCGCTGCATCGCCGCCTCGGCCTTTGGCTTCTTATCCGCAAACCAGCGATCGACCTCTGGATTCTTGCTCAAGTCGCGCTCGCCTGGGGCAGTGCGAGCGGCGACGCCCCGAACTTCTCCTCCAGGAACCGTCCGTTAGCGAGAAGCGCGTCCGAGTCCTTCTTGTGCACCGCGTCCGCCACCTCGTCCATCTTCGAAGACAGCAGCGTGAGCTGATCGTCGAGCACCTGGTCGGCCGTCTTCCCATTCGGCATCTTGTGAAGCGAGGCGTACGCGCGAGGGAGGTTCAGGTACGCCTGCAGCGCGGAAGGCAGATAGTCGGTCGCGGTGCGGCCGACGACGAACAGGTCCGGCGAGCCGGCGGGGAACTCCGCATAGTGGGGAAGGATCCCGGTGATCGTGTCCGCGATCTCCTGCAGTTTCGCCTGCAGCGGTGGAGACAGCTTGCCGCTGGCGGTGCTCATAGTGTGCTGGAGGCTGCGTCGAATGCTGTCAGGATCGAAGGACGTGCCTGCCAGCGCGACCTGCGGTGGACCGGGCCAGAGCAGGGCTCCGATGCCGTACATGGCGATCACGACGAACGGCCAGAAGAAGCTCGTGATCACGCCGGTGAAGAAGAGGAGCAGGCCGAAGATCGCGAGCGTGCTGCCCACGATGTTCTTGCTGCTGTAAAGGTATCTCAGCACTGGATTGGCGACGATCCGTCCCGGATCACTGATAGCCACGGATCACCTTGAACACCGACGCCAGTGAAACGTTCCGGCTGTCGAACGCCTGGCCTCCCGTCAGGTTGGCGATGTTGGTGAGGTCCTGCGGGCTCGCCTCGCCGAAGATGATCGCGAAGGTCGGGATCGCCTTCGCCGAATCGGGAAGCGAGTTGTAGAACCTCTCAAAGCCTGCGGCGTCGCTGCCGCGGTTGTTCTCGCCGTCGGTCATCAGCACGACCGAGTAGAAGCGGTCGGGCTCCTGCTGCATCGCCGCCTGGGCGTCCTGGTAGGCCCGGGTCAGCGCGTCATAAATTGCGGTGTTGCCGCCTGCCTGCAGGTTGTCGACATAGGAGCGCACGGCCGCGAGATCCGGGCTGTTGGCGGTCACGTCGTTGATCGTGAAGGTCTTGTCGTCCTGCACGTCGCTGCTGAACGGGATGACGGTTATCTCCTCTCGCTGACGGAAACGTGCGAACTGGCCCGTGATCGTCTTGTCGGCGCCGGTCAGGTTGTCGAAGGTGTGTTTCACCCCGTCGAGGCGAGGTCCGTCCATCGAACCGCTGACGTCCAGCACGAAGTAGGTGTGTGCGGGCGGGCGGATCTGGTCGAGGTACGCAAAGATCAGGCTGTCGACCACATTCAGGTTCGACGGGAACGCGAGCTCGACGAGCAGCTGCTTCGTGAAGCGGGAGTCCGGCTGGACGTCGGGAACGGCAGGTCTTCGATCGGTGCTGGTCATGATCCGGGTCTGCACCGAGCTCGATCGCAGGTACGCGACCACCTTGTCGTAGGCATCCCGCTTGGCCGGGTTCAACAGCATCAGCGGGTAGTTGGCGGTGATGATGCCGTCCTTCGGGTAGACGAGGTCGAGCGGCTCGTGCAGCTTGCCGCTCGCGTTGTACTCGAGCAGGACGGATTCGTAATTGATCATGCCGTCGATGCGGTCTTGCTGGCGCACGTAGGAGTCGGCCAGAAAGCCTGAGCTCCCGGCTGTGAGGACCTGGCCGCTGAAGAAGTCCTTGAGCTTGTCGACGTTGATCGTTCCCGAGTCGAGGGCGCCCCCGCTGCCTGCGAACGCCGACGCCACGCCGACCAGCGCGACAAAGCCGCTGTTCGATGCCGCCGGATTGGTCATGCCGAAATGGAACTTGCCGGCCTTGGCCGCGTTCGCGATGTCGGCCCACGTCACGGAGGTCGACCCCGACCAGCCGAGGCTCTGGGCGACGCTGTGCTTCACGCCGATGACGACCGGCGAGAGCATGATCGGCTGGGTGGCGATGATCCGGCCGCTGTTGCCCTCGAGCAGCGTCAGGTAATTGCCCGTCGAGAACCACGCGAGGTCGCTCTTGTCGGTGCCGCCGGCGATCGACTGGGCGCCATCGAGCGAGCCGGTGAACGTGAACGAAAGCTGATAGCCGGTGGCGGCCTTGATGTCGGGCAGCAACGGGGCGAGGTCTTTCAGCTCTGACCCTGCGAGCACCGTCAGCGTGTGGGCCGTGTCGACGGACGGCTGCTCGGTCGCGCACGCGGCGACCAGGACCATGAGTCCCAGCCACAGCCCGAGCAGCCGGTGCTTCATGCGGTGCTAGCCCTTGGCGGCCGGCACCGTCAACGAGCTCACCATCGTCTCTCCCGCGGGCGGTCCGGCGTGGGCGCGCTGCAGGTAGCTCTGCGCCTTGTCGATCTCCGCGCTCAGAGCGTCGACCGTCTTCTGCATGTTGCCGAGAGCCTGCACCTTGTACGTGTCGATGGCGTCGATCGACGTGTAGATGTTGTTGAACGCCGTCTGCAGCTTGTCCAGCTGGATGGTCGAGTCCGCCGCCTGCTGGTAGACCTGACCCGACTGCTCCTTGAGCATCTCGGAGGTCGACTCGATGAGGTTGCTGGTCGTCGTGTTGAGGGCGTTGATCTGGTTCAGCACGAGCTTCTGGTTGGCGAGCGCCTGGGCCACGATAATCGCAGTGCGCAGCGCCGAGACAGTAGTGGTGGTGGCGCGGTCCACGCCCTTGATCAGCTCCTGGTTGTTCTTCTCGACCAGGTCCATCGCGAGGTAGCCCTGCGTGTTGACCGCCAGCTGAGTCAGCAGGTCCTGGCGCTTCTGCCGCACGTAGAACAGCACGTCCTCCTGCAGCTCCTTCGCACGATCGGGATCGGAGGTCTGGACCGAGGCGATCTTGGCGCTGACCTGCTGGTCGAGGGCCGTCGCCATGTAGATGTACTGCTCGAGCCGGCCTTTGATCGACCAGACGTTGGCCTTCTCCTGGTCGAGCGAGGCGTCGTCCTTGCGCAGCTCGTCCTGGCCGGCGTAAAGGGACTGGATGATCGCGTCGAGGTTTCTCTGCCCGGACTCGTACTTGTGGAAGTAGTCGCGGAGCGTGTTGCCGAAGGGCAGCGTGCCCCAGAGATGCTTCTTGCCGAACAGCCCTTGCTGTGTGGGGTCGAGGTCCTCGACGGTGCGCCGCAGCTTGACCAGGCTGGTCGAGATCTGCGACTTCGAGTCCAGCGCCCCGCTCGAAGACATGGCGGCTGCCGGCCGGTCGAGCAGCCGGTTCGACACCGCCGCCGACGCGCGGATGTCGGCGTCGCCGAGCGAGTGCACGGCGTTGAGCTGCTGGTCGAACGCGGGCGAATGAGGATCCGCGCTCATCAGCGTGTTGACGTACTGGGTCACGGTGGCGTCGATCTGCTGCTTGGCGGCGGGGTCGATGTTCTGGGCCTGGGTCGCGGCCTGGTCATCCGTGACGGCGGGCACCGCGGCCGGCGGCACCAGGGCGAGCGCGGTGCTGTCGGAGGTCGGATCGGACATCGAAGGTCAGCCTCCTTTGGTCTGACTCTGGACGGCGGCCACTCCGTTGATCAGCGCCTCGAGGTTGGCGTACGTCGGCGGGTCGATGACGTTGACGAGCGGGGGCGGAGGCGTGACACCCCGGTCGGTCAGGAACTTGTTGAACGCGGTCGAGTCGCTGGTGCGGAAACCGTACTTGATGGCAAGGCTCTGAAGCTTGGGGTCGTTGACCAGCAGCCGCCCGATCGCGTCGCCGTTGGCGTCCAGTGGCACGAGCGTGTGCTTCGAGTACACCGTCGGCGACGGGTAGATCATGGTCCGGTTCCCGCTGGTGATCGCCGCGTCCTTGGCCGCCTGACGGGCCAGGAACTGGGCCTCGTAGATCATGACCATCGGGTCCTTGCCGATGCCGATCGTGAGGTAGTCCTCAAAGGGAGCGTCGGTCGATGAAAGGGTGAAGCCCTGTCGCGTGAACAGGGGGGCGATCGCGGGCACCACCGCGTGCGCCTGGGTCTCGTCCTGGATGACGTTGTTGCCGTTGGCAACATACGAGGCGAGCGAGATGTACATCGCGGCCGAGTTCGAAGTGCTCGGGTCGGTGGAGGTGATGTAGATGCTCTTGCCCGCGGGGTAGCTGTTGTTGTTGGCGATGTCGGTCCAACGCTTGTTCTGGGCGACGATGGCCAGGAACGCCTTGACGTCGAGCACCTGCGCGCCACCGCTGGTCGTCACCACGTTGATCGACTTGAGGAGGCTGACGATGTCGTTGAAAGTCGCAATCGCCATCGGCGTGTAGAACGGGATGTAGGTCGCCTTCGCGTGGTGGTCCTGCTGGATCTTCACCGCCGCGGGCTCGCCCGCCGGGAAAGCAAAGTCGTACTTGGAAAGGTCGATCGTGGTGGCGATCTGCCGCGAGCCGGCCGTATCGACCTGGACGTTGAAGCCGTGCGCCCGGAACTCGGCGATGACGTCCTGGTCCTGGAAGAAGGGCAGCTTCTCGGAACCGATCACGCCGTGCACGGTGACCACGTTCGCAGTCGTCGTTCGGTGGCTCTGCGAATACGAGATGACGATCGCCGCGATCACACCGAGGGCGAGCACCACGGCCAGGGCGATGCCGAGGACGCGGTTCAAATCCCCTCCATCTCGCAGTGGAAATTTACCCAGTTACGAAGCTGGGCTAAACCCGCTCAGTGGTCTCCGGCGCGACGGGTCCGGCACGCTCTTGCAAAGCGTGTATCCCGGCTCCAACCGCCGCCCCCAGGAGGGGTCCGGCGAAGTAGATCCAGAGGTCCGACCACGCTCCGTGCTGGAAGAGCGCGGCACCCGCGGTGGCGCCAAAAGCCACCGCCGGGTTGAAGGCTCCGCCTGAGATCGGCCCCACCGAGAAGGCGCCCGCCGCCACCGTGAACCCGATCGCCAGGCCGTAGTACGAGTTCCCGGCGGTCTCCTTCGTCGCCGCCACGTTCAACACCACCAACACCAGCGCCGCGGTGAAGACGAGCTCCGCGGCCACCGCCGAGTACCAGAAGACGCCGGGGCCTGGATGGATGCCGCCGCTGTGACCGGTCAGCAGGAAGGCGAACGAGAACGCCAGCATCCCCGCGGCCAGCTGGGTCACCCAGTAGAGGCCGGCAGCCGGCGGCGAGATCACTCTGCGAAGCAGCAGTCCGAACGTCACCGCCGGGTTGTAGTGCGCGCCGGAGACGTGGCCGCCCATGTAGACAACCGCCGCGAGCGCCAGGCCGATCACGAGCGGCGCCAGGGGACCGGCGGATCCGGAGAGAGCGATCACCGTCAGGAACACGAACGTGCCCGCGAACTCGGTCAGCAGCCGGGCGCGCATCGAGGCCACCTCAGGCCGGCCGGGCGGCCCTGGCCCTCTCTTCGAAGACTTCGCGAATCGCGGCTTCACCCGCAATCGCCATGGCGCCCATCATCTGGCGCAGGCCCTCGGCGACGTCTGCGTCCACGGGTTCGTCCCACAGGAACGAGCGCTGCACGCACGTGTGGCCGCCGCCCTCGTCGGTGATGCGCGTGGTGACGTACATGTCGGTAGGCTGATCCGAGTAGAGGGTGAGCTCCTTGCCCGGTTCCGATGAGACCAGGCGCAGGGTGACGAGGCTTCCGCCATGGTGGCAGTGAAACTCCTCGCCGGTGTCCGTGCCCCGGGCGCCCGGGACGATGATGACGTCGTCGGCGAAGAGGTACCTCTGCATCACCTCGGGCTCGAGCATCAGCGAGTCGACGAGCGCGATGGGGGCATCGACCGTGACCGCTGAATTGACGAACGCCTCGTCGGGCATCACGCGGTGGCGGTCCCTGGCCTGCGCCTCCACCCAGAGGTACGCGATCTCCTGGTACCCGCCGGAGATCGCGCCGAGGTCGAATGATTCCGAGTGCGGCGTGAATTGCTCGCGCCGCTCGGCGGGCAGCCGCTCGAGCACGGCGTCGGTCACGAGCAGGTATTCCTTCGAAGGCACGCTGTTCTTCAGGAGCCGGTGGGCCACGATCACGTCCGTTCCATGCAGCTGCTCGACACTGCCGAGGCGCTGGCGAGAGAACTTGCCGTGGTGAACGACGAATTTCAGCTTCAGCGTCCCGATGTTTGCGCAAGCGCTACATGGGCATGTCGTGACCGCCTGCATGTCGCGCAAGCGGCGGTGAAACGCGACGAAGGTGCCCTCGACCGCTGTTATCACCTCGGGCGTCGATAGCCCGCTGATGAACAGGATCGCGTCGCCCTCGACCTGTGACACGTCCATGCGTCCCGACAGGCTGCGCACCATCGTGTCCAGCAACTCGTGCAGGATCGACCAGCTGTGATCGACCTCGGTTTGCGCGATGAACTTCGAGTAGCCCGAGATGTCGGCCAGCACCAGCGCGCCTTCCTGCAGGCCGGAGAACGAGGCCGCGTTGTCCGAGCTCATGCGCGCAGTTTCGTCGATACGGCGGCGATTGCGACGTGCAGCGCGTCGACGATGCGGTCGATCTGCCCTTCGGTGATGACGAACGGCGGCGAGATCGCGAGCACGTCGCCGGTGAGCGGTCGGACGATCACGCCCTCTTGAAGCGCGGCAAGCCAAACGTTTCGGGCCGCAGCTACCGACACGTCAAAGAGCTCCTTGGTCTTCCTGTCCTTCACGAGCTCGACCGCGCCCAGCAGGCCGATTCCGCGGACGTCGCCCACGATGTCGTGCTCGCGCAGCTGCTGCAGCTTCTTCTGCAGGTGGTGGCCTTTCTGTGCGACCTGCTCCACGAGACCCTCCTCTTCGATGATCTGGAGGTTGCGCAGTCCGACCGCGCACGAGGTCGGGTGCCCGCTGTAGGTGAAGCCGTGCATGAACGTTCCCTTCACCGACTTCAGGACGTCGTGCACCGACCGAGTCAGCATGACCCCGGACAGCGGGAGGTAACCGCTCGTGACGCCCTTGGCGAAGATCATCATGTCGGCCTGCACGCCCGAGTGCTCCATGGCGAACCATTTGCCCGTGCGCCCGAATCCTGTTATCACCTCGTCCGCGATCAGCAACACGCCGTGCCTGTCGCACACCTTGCGCAGCAGCGGAAAGTAATCCGGCGGAGGCACGATCACGCCACCGGCGCCCTGCACCGGCTCGGCCACCACCGCGGCGACCGTCTTCGGCCCGGCGTCGATGATTACCTTCTCCAGCGCATCCACGTAGGCGACGCCGGCTGAACCCTCACCATTGAATCGATACGGATCCGGCGACGGCGCGTGGAGGAAGCCAGGCGCAAGCGGCTCGAAGCCCTTCCAGAAGCCGGCGAGGCCGGTCGCGCTGGTGGCGCCCCACGTGAGCCCGTGGTAGTCGCGGATACGCGACACGATGTTCACCCGCTCGGGCTCGCCTCGGAGCTTGTGGTACAGCTTCGCGATCTTGTAGGCGGTGTCGTTGGCCTCGGCGCCGCCGGACGCGAAGAAAGTCACCTCCAGGTCGCCGGGTGCGATGTCCGCGAGCTTGGCGGCCAGCTTGATCGCCGGCGCGGTGGTGAAGCCTCCATATGCCGAGCTGAAGGCAAGCTCCTTCATCTGCTCCGCGGCGGCTTCGGCGAGCACCGACCGGCCGTGGCCCACGTTCACGTTCCACAGGGAAGCCAGGCCGTCGATGTACTCGTGTCCGGCCGCGTCGGTGATGGTCGCCCCATGGCCGCTGGCCATGATCAGGCGCGGGATCGTGCCCTGCGGCGCCGCGAGGTCGCCCTGCGGGTGCAGGAAGTGCGTGCTGTCGAGCTCCAGCAGCCGGCTTGCCTCGTCAGCCGAGATGGGCGGTTTCACGGGGACAGGATAGTCAGGCGGCTGTATAGCCGCCGTCGACCGCGAGCGAGATGCCGGTGATGTGCTTCGACTCGTCGCCGGCGAGGAACAGGATGGCGCTCGCCACCTCCTCCGGCTCGGCCATCCGGCCCTGCGGGATGGTCGACACGACTTGCTTCTCGAACGCGGCGGGGTCCGGCTGGGCGTCGATCCACGTGCGCACGAGCTGCGTGCGAGTCAAGCCCGGCGCGACGGCATTGACGCGCACCCCCTGCCGCGCCCACTCGACGGCCGCGGTTCTAGTCAGCGCGAGCAGCGCGCCCTTGGACGCGGCGTACAACCCCATCGTCGGCACCCCCACCGTCGCGGTGCGGGACGTGACGTTGACGATCGATCCACGGCCCCGCTCGAGCATCCTCGCCCCCGCTGCCTGCTGCATGAGCAGGCAGCCCAGGAAGTTCGTGTCGAGCACTCGACGCACGTCGTCCTCAGACGTCTCCAGCACCGAGCTCGTCCAGTCCATCGCGGCGTTGTTCACCAGCACGTCCACCCCGCCGAGTCGCTCGGCCGCGTCAACCGCCGCCGTGGCCGTTCGCCGGTCCGTCACGTCGCCGGCAACGAATTTCGTCATGCCGTGCCTGTCGCCGCTCGCGTGGCGGGCGACGACCACGACGCGCGCCCCCTCCGCGAGGAAGAGACGCACCGTCGCCTCGCCGATGCCCGCCGTACCGCCGGTGACGATCGCGACCTTGCCGGCGAGGCGGCCGCTCACCCTCGTTCCCGCGCCAGCAGGGCGAGGAACTCGAACACGATGTTGGCCGCCGTGAACGATGTGTTGTCGGCCACGTCGTAGGCAGGAATGACCTCGACGACGTCGAAGCCGACGAAGCTCAGCCCACCCAATCCACGCAGCACGGACTGCGACTCCCACGTGGTGAAGCCACCGATCTCCGGCGTGCCCGTCGCCGGCGCGTACGCGGGATCGATGAAGTCGATGTCGAAGGACAGGAACACCCTCGCCTCGCCGGCGCGCTCGGCGACCCGCCTCGCGACCTCTGTCATCCCGAGCTCATGGGCCTCGACTCCCGTGATCACCTGCATGCCCATCTCGCGCGGCACCTCGTGGTCGCGCGCCGAGTACATGCCGCCGCGCAGCCCGACCTGCGTGGAGTGGGCCACGTCGATCAGCCCCTCGTTCACCGCGTGATAGAACGGCGTGCCGTGCGTGTGCGGCATGCCGAAGTACGAGTCGATCGTGTCGCTGTGGGAATCGAACTGGACGAGCGCCACTGGGCCATGCACCTTGTGCAGCGCGCGCAGCTCGGGCAGCGCGATCGAGTGGTCGCCGCCGAGGTCGATCGGGATGACGCCCGCCGTCAGCACCTCGAGCAGGCCGGCCTCGATTCGCCTGTAGGACTCCTCGATGTACCCGGGCACGACCGGCACGTCGCCGTAGTCGACCACTGACAGAGTGTCGAAGACCGCGACCCCGCTGCCGGTGTGATACGGGCGGATCAGCGCCGACGCGGAGCGGATTGACGACGGCCCAAACCGAGCCCCCACGCGGTACGTGCCGCCGGTGTCGAAGGGGACGCCGACGATCGCCACGTCCACGCCCTCCAGATCCGTGACATGAGGAAGGCGCGCATACGTGCGGATCCCCGAGAACCTCGGCGAAGCCAGCGAATCGACGGGTCCATAGCGCGGGCGCTTCTTGTCCATCTAAGCTGCTGATTCTGAACTCGCCAGACGCGGTCGTGATCGGGGGCGGCGTGATCGGCTGCTCCATCGCCTACCACCTCGCGCGTCGCGGCGCGAGCGTCGTGGTCGTGGAGCGGGAGACGCTGGGCTCGCAGTCAACAGGCAAGTGCGCAGGCGGCGTGCGGCGTCAGTTCTCGTCGGGGCCGAACGTGGCTATGCAGCAGCTGTCGGTGCGGCTGCTCGCCGGGCTCGAGGCCGAGACCGGCGTCGACCCGGAGTTCAGGCACATCGGCTACCTCTTCCTGCTGACCGACGACCACGCGGCCACCGACTTCAAAAGCCTGATTCCGATGTGGCACGAGCATCACCTGACCGACTCCCGGTGGGTCGACCCGGCCGACATTCGCTCGCTGGCGCCGCTCGTCACCGGTGACGACATCCTCGGCGGCACGTTCTGCCCGAGCGACGGCATCGCGAGCCCGCATGCAGTCACCTCGGCTTACGCCGGCGCGGGGCGGCGGCTGGGAGTGACGTTTCTGGAAGGCGTCGCGGCCACCGGCATCGTCAAGGACGGCACGCGCATCTCGGGCGTGAAAACGACCGACGGCGATTTCGCCACCCCGCACGTCTTCAACTGTGCGGGCGCGTGGTCGCGCGAGATCGGCGCCATGGCCGGAGTCGACGTGCCGGTCGACCCCTACCCGCGCGACATCTTCGTCACCGACCCGATGCCCGGCATGCGGTCGCACCCGATGACGATCGACTTCGCGACGTCCTTCTACTTCCACCCCGAAGGCGACGGGATGCTGTTCGGCATGGGCAAGAAAGGCGAGACCCCGAGCTTCAGCACCGAGGTCGACTGGACCGTGCTCGACCAGATGTCAGAGGTGATCGACCGGCGCGCGCCGCGCCTGGGAACGAGCGGGATCCAGACCGCATGGGCCGGCCTCTATGAGGTGACCCCCGACCACCAGCCGATCCTCGGTCCGGTTGACGATGTCGACGGGTTCTGGTGCGCGTGCGGTTTCTCCGGCCACGGCTTCCAGCAGGCGCCCGCGGTCGGCCACCTGCTCGCCCAGATGTACGAGGGCGAGGCGCCCGACGTGCCGCTGGACCTCTTCGCGCACCGCCGTTTCACGACCGGTATCGTCGAGCCCGAACGGAATGTGGTTTGAGGTGAAGAGATCCCGATGAGCACGAAAACCGCCAGCGGGCGTGCAGCGAAGATGGACGAGATCCTCGGCGCGTTCGGCATGCGCGTCGGAGGAACTGTGAGCGGCGTGGCATACGGCGGCAGCTTCAAGGACGACGCGACCGGTGCGCCGCTCGAGACGCACGACCCGACCACCGGCGAGGTGCTCGCGCACGTGCGCACCGCAACAGCCGACGACGTCAGGAGCGCAGTGGGCGCCGCCCACAAGGCGTTTGCTCGCTGGCGCACCGTGCCCGGACCGCAGCGTGGCGAGATCGTGCGCCGGCTGGGCGACGGCTTCCGCAAACGCAAGGAGGACCTGGCGCGGCTCGTGAGCCTGGAGAACGGGAAGATCCTGACCGAGGCGCGCGGCGAGGTGCAGGAGGTCATCGACATCTGCGACCTGGCCGTCGGCCAGTCGCGCCAGCTGTTCGGACGGGAGATCGCGTCCGAGCGGCGCGATCACCGGCTGATGGAGCAGTGGCACCCCCTCGGCGTCGTCGGCATCATCTCAGCGTTCAACTTCCCGCTGGCGGTGCCGGGCTGGGGCTGGGCTCTTGCCCTGGTCTGCGGCGACACCATCGTGTGGAAGCCATCGAGCCTCACGCCGCTGATCTCGATCGCCGCGCAGCAGATCTACCACGAGGTCACGCGCGGCACCGACGCCGAAGGCGTTTTCTCGCTGATCGTCGGTGGCGGCGGCACGGTGGGCGAGGCCCTGGTCGCCGACGAACGTGTGCCGCTCATCCAGGCCACCGGGTCCACGCCGCTCGGCGAGCGGGTGGCCGTGGGCGTGGCGAAGAGGTCGGGCAAAGCGATCCTCGAGCTGGGCGGCAACAACGCGGTCATCGTGATGGCCGACGCCGACCTCAAGCTCGCACTGCGCGCGGTCGTGTTCGGCGCGGTTGGCACCGCCGGCCAGCGGTGCACATCGACGCGCCGCTTGATCCTCGAGCGGCCGATCGCGCAGAAGTTCCTCGACCAGGTGGTGCACGCGTACAAGACCATCGGCATCGGCGACCCGCTCGACGAGAAGACGCTAATGGGCCCGCTCATCTCCGAGGACGCGGTGGAGGACTACGCCGACGGCCTCGCGGAAATGCAGAGGCAGGGCTGCAGGCTGGTGTATGGCGGGAAGGTGCTGACCGACCGCGGCGGCTACTTCGTCGAGCCGGCGATCGTGAAGTCGAGCGTCGAGATGCCGATCGTGAAAGAGGAGGTCTTCGCACCCATCCTTCATGTCTTCGAGGTCGACTCGCTCGAAGAGGCGATCAGGGTCAACAACTCGGTGCCCCAGGGCCTCAGCAGCGGCCTGTTCACCACGGATTTAGCCTCGGCCGAGCGCTGGCTGTCTTCCTCAGGCTCCGACTGCGGCATCGCCAACGTCAACGCCGGCACGTCAGGCGCCGAGATCGGCGGTGCGTTTGGCGGCGAGAAGGCGACGGGCGGCGGCCGGCAGGCCGGCTCGGACGCGTGGAAGGGCTACATGCGCCGCCAGACCGCGACCATCAACTACGGCACGCAGCTGCCGCTGGCACAGGGAGTCGAGTTCCCAGTCGACTAACTACAGCGCGAGTGCCGGCACTCGCACTGCGAAAACTCGAATTCGATGGCCCAGTGCCGGCACTCGCTGGGCCTAGCGACGCAGCAAGCGGCTCGCGTTCCCTGACAGCAGTGCGTCCAGCACCTGCGGCTTGAGCCCGGCCGCGTGCCATTCGTCCAGCGTGCGCAACATCGTCATCACGGGCCAGTCGGTGCCGAAGAGCACCTGCTTCGCAAGCAGGCTGTTCATGAAACGGAACATCACCTCCCAGCCTGTGCCGGGCGAGGCGACGTACTTCGGTGCGAGCCCCCCGAACTCCATGTAGACGCGCGGATGCTTGCGCGCCACGGCAACCATCTCCGCGGTCCAAGGCCACCCCGCGTGGCAGGCGATGAGCGTCAGCTCAGGAAAGTCGCACGCGACCTGGTCGAGCTGGAGAGGGTGGTCGTGCTTGATGGGCAGGTGACTCGTGTAGTTGATCCCGGTGTGCACTCCCACCGCGAGCCCCAGCTCCGACGCCTTGGCATACACCGGATACAGCTGAGCGTGGTCGATGGGCATGCCAAAGAAGGACGGCTGGATGTTGACCCCCCGCAGGCCGAGTCGCGCGATGCGAGTCACCTGCTCCACCGCGCGCATCACGCGCATCGGTGACATCGACACCGTGCCATAGCCCGAAAACCGGTCGGGCATGCGCTTGACGAGCGCGCCCACTGCCTCGTTGAGCTCGTCGGCCGGATCGCCGAACTCGTACTCGGCGTGCACCACTGCGTGAGTCACACCGGCCGCATCCATCTCCGAGATTAGGTCGTCAAGAGTCTTGTCCTTGGTTGCCTCCAGCCCCAACACCGCGTCGTACTGGTCGACGTATTCGGGGGGCGGCTGAATCCGTGGCCGCAGCTCGGCCGGAAGTCGTACGCGAAAGTCGACCGCGCTCATCTGCCTTTGAACTCCGGCTTGCGCTTGGCGGCGAACGCTTTCTTCGCCTCCTGGTGGTCCTCGGTGTTCGTGAGCCGGAAGCTCATCTGGGTTTCGAAGTCCTGCACCGCCTCGAGTGACATTCCGAGAGCGTCATCCAGCAGCTGCTTCTGAGCGGCGAGCGCAAGCGGGGCGCCTTTGAGCGCCTCCTCGGCAAGATGCAGCGCGGCCGCTTCGTGCCGGC
Source organism: Candidatus Dormiibacterota bacterium (assembly GCA_035934385.1). Classification (GTDB taxonomy): domain Bacteria; phylum Chloroflexota; class Dormibacteria; order Dormibacterales; family Dormibacteraceae; genus CF-118. Next base: position 4,759 of record DASYXY010000027.1, on the reverse strand, counting down.
CTTCGGGCGTGACCTCGACCACCAGTCCGATGCGCAGGGCTTCCGTGGCATCGATCGTCTGGCCGAGGAGCGCCAGGCGGCGAGCCTGGCCTAGGCCGACGAGCAGCGGCAGCAGCTTCGCTGTGCCCGAGGTCATGTTGAAACCGACCCGCGTCTCCGCGAAGTAGAACCGCGCGCTGTCCGCGCAAACGATGAGGTCGCTCGCGATGCACAGCTCGAGGCCCTGGCCCGCGGCGTAGCCGTGAACCGCGGCGATGAAAAGCTTGTCCGGCCGCCGCAGCGTGCGGATGACCTCGAGCCACGTGTGACGGCCGGCGCGACCCGACAGCGGATGATGCTCTGGGTCGGTGAGGTCGGTCTCGCCGAGGTCCCACCCACCGGAAAACGCGCGGCCGGCGCCGGCGAAGACCACGACGCGCACCGCTTCGTCGTCGCACGCGCGCCGGATGCCCGCCAGCAGCTCGCGCTCGAGGGGAATCGAGAAGGCGTTCATCTTCTCCGGTCGGTTCAGCCGGATGAGCGCCACCTGCGATCTCGGCTGCTCGTACTGGATCAGCATTTCCGTCCCTGCGGCGCTGCCGCGTGACGTCGAAGCGAGCCGCGGTCGATCTTGCCGGACGATGTCAGCGGCAGCGAATCGACGAACTCGATGAGTCGTGGGTACTGGTAGGCGGCCAGGTGCTTTTTCACGTGCGACCTCAGGCCCGCCTCGAGGTCCGGTGACGGCTGGAAACCGGCCCGCAGCTGTACGTAGGCCTTCACCACCTGTCCGCGGATCCTGTCCGGTGCGCCGACGACGGCGGTGTTCGCGACCGACGGGTGGCGCAGCAGGCTCTCCTCGATCTCGTCGGGTCCGATCCGGTAGCCCGCGGACTTGATCATGTCGTCGAGCCGCGCTTCGAACCAGAAATTTCCATCCTCATCGACGCGCGCGAGGTCGCCGGTGCGGAGCCACGAACCGCTGAACTTGTCGCGCGTCGCGTCGGGGCGGTGCCAATACTCGAGCAGCGCCGTCGGGTCGGGCGTACGCACCATGACCTCGCCCACCTCTCCAACTTTTGCACGCTCACCTTCGGGCGTTCGCACCTCCACCTCGTGGCCCGGGTACGGCAGGCCCATCGAGCCCGGCCGAACCGGCCATCGCGACGCGCACTGACCGATCGTGAAGTCTGCCTCGGTCTGCCCGTACGACTCGTTGAACGTGATTCCGAACTTGGCGCGACACTCGTCGAGCAGCCCGACCTCAACCGGTTCGCCGCCCGTGACCATCGAGCGCAGCCGGAGACCTTTCGGGATCTCGCACTGCAGCATCATGCGCAACGCGGTGGTCGGCAGGAACGTCGTGCGCACGCCAAACCTGGCCAGCAGGTCGAGTGCCCACTCGGGATCGAAGCCTCGCCGCGCCGCCGCGATCATCGGCACACCGTGCAGCCACGCCAGCAGGAGCGTGTTGACGAGGCCTCCGATCCATGCCCAGTCCGCAGGCGTCCACATCAGGTCGCCGCGCTGCGGCGGAAACTCGTGACTCATGCGAAAGCCGCTGGCCTGGCCGATGAGGACCCGATGCCCATGCAGCACGCCCTTCGGCGGACCCGTGGTGCCTGAGGTGTAGATGATCATGCACGGCTCTTCGGCGAGGCTCGCGTGCCCGGGCGGTCGCGGTGAGGCGTCGTCGAGCAGCCGCGGCAGGTCTCTCTCGGCGACCAGGATCCACCTCAGGTCCCGCAAACCATCCAGAGCGGCGATGCGCTCCGCGCCCTCTGAGTCGGTGACCACCAGGCGGGCGCCGCTGTCAGCGAGGCGGTAGCGCAGCGCGTCCGCGCCGAAAAGCGACGACAGCGGAACCGCGATGAGTCCGGCCTTGTACGCGCCGGCGTGAGCGATGGCTGTGGCCGCGATTTGTGGCAGGACAACAGCGATGCGATCGCCTCTCTCGAGCCCGAGACCGGTGAGCGCGTTGGCCATGCGGTTCGTGAGCTCGCTGAGCTCGCCGAACGTGTAGCGCCGCTCGCCGTCCGAGACGTCGATCAGCGCCAGCCGGCCGGGCGGCAGGGCATCGGTGCAGGCGGTGCCGATGTTGAAGTGCTGCGGCACTCGCCAGCGAAATTTACTGTGGATCTCCGCGTAGCCCGAGCCGCTGAAGGGGAACGGCCGGAAACGCGCGGCGGCCGGCATCAGCCGAGGAGCGCGCGCACGGCCCGGGCCGCGTGGTACCCGCTGCCGACCGCGCCCGGCGTGCCCGGCTGCGCGGTGTAGTCGCCGCAGAAGTGGATGCGGCCAAACGGCTCGCGCAGGATCTTCTGTCGGTCTAGCCAGCCTTTGCCGAACCTCGGCAGGCCGCGCCAGCGTTCGATACGAGTGGTCGCACGTTCGAGCACATCGCGCCCGGTCGGGAACATCTTCAGCAGGTCACCCTTCACGCGCGCAACGATCGCGTCGTCGGTCAACGCCACGAGGGCCTCGGCGCGTGGCCCGGTGGCCAGCGTGACGAGGCTGCCACCCTTCCGCCGTTCGGCGCTGTCGCGGCGCACGAAGAACGCGTTGTTGCTGAGCAGCTCGAACGACAGCCCGATGACCGGCACGGCCAGCAGCTTGTCCCACGGCATCGGCCCGGGCTCGTCGGTGAGCCAGGCGACGGTCACCACCGGCGCGTAAGGAAGCACTTTCTGGAGCGCGTCGCGCTTCGGTTCCGGCAGTTCAGGCATGGCTTCGAGCACAGCGTCGGCGGTGATGGCGCTGATGCACGCGTCCGCCTCGACCGTCTCCGGCTCGCCCTCGTTGCGGCGATAGCGCACCTCCACGCCGCCGTCGGAAGTGGTCACCGATTCGACCTTGCACTCGAGCAGCAGGCGCTCGGGATCGATGGTTGCGGCGATGGTTTTCGAGATCTGCTGGGTGCCGCCGCGCACCGCCTTCAACGTCGAGTTGACGTCGCCGCCAAAGAGGTGGATCGCGTACCCGAGGCCGATCGCGCCGGACACCTCGTGCGTGGAGAGGCCCGTACCGGACGTGGTCGCCATCTCGAGGATGTCGCTCGTGATGTCCGACGTCGGACCGATCACCTCGGCGAGCGACTTGGCGTCCAGCTCCGGGTCGAGACCGTGCATGCGCGACGCGATCCGGCGCAGCCGCGTGATAGTCAGGCCAAAGCGGGCTTTCTCGACCCAGGGCACCGGCATCTTCAAGAAGAGCCGGTTGGCGTCGGGAGCTGTGGCCAGCCGGCCGTTGATGAAAACCGCGGCGAGCGCACCGTCACCGCTCAGCACATCGAGCCCGAGCTCGCTGCAGAGCGCCACCGTCCGTGCATCCCACACGAACTGCGCGCCCGAGTTGTACCAGTAGCCGCCGTGCTCGCCAGAGAGCGTTCGGCCGCCCACGCGATCGCGCGATTCGATCACGACGATGTCTCGATCGCGCAGATGGTGGGCCGCGGTCATGCCGGCCAGTCCCGCACCCAGGATAACGACCTCCGGATGGGAGGCCATCAGCGGTTCTTGAATTCCGGCTTCCGCTTCTCAGCGAAAGCTCGCGTGCCCTCCTCCAGGTCGTCGGACAGCTCGACCAGCCGGTTCAGCGCCTGGTAAAGACGGACGCCGTCGGGGATGCTGAGATCGCGGCTGCGCAGCGCCAGCTCCTTGGTCATGCGGATGGCCATCGGTCCGTTGCCGCAGATCGTCGCGGCGAGCTGATACACGCGCGGCATCAGGCGGTGCGGCGGCACAACCTCGTTCACGAGCCCGATGCGCAGCGCGTCGGTGGCGTTGACGAACTGCCCGGTCAGCAGCAAGTACATCGCGTTCGACGTGCCGACGATCCGTGGCAGCAGCTGCGCACCGTACCCGTGGAGCAGGTTCCACTTGACCTCGGGGCATCCGAACTCCGCCGTCTCGGAGGCGATGCGGATGTCGCACACGAGCGCCAGCTCGAGGCCGCCCGCCAGGCAGTAGCCGTTGACCGCCGCGATCAGCGGCTTCTGCACCTCGAGGCCGAGATCGAACCGCGTCGGCCGCGGCGAAGACCATCCGACCGCCGCTTTCTCCGCAGTCCCGTGCATGCCGACCAGGTCCGCCCCGGCGGTGAAGGCCTTGTCGCCGGCGCCGGTGACCACACCGACCCAGATGTCGTCGTTGGAGTCGATCTCCGTGAGCTGCGACGAGATGGCGGTGTACATCTCGGTATCCATCGCGTTGTGCTTCTCGGGCCGGTTGAGCGTGATGGTCGCGATGTGGTCCTTGACCGCGAACTCGACCTTCACAGCAGCTCACCTCCGTCGATGCGAATGATCGACCCGGTCATGTAGCGCGATTCGTCCGAAGCAAGGAACCGCACCAACCTGGCGATGTCCTCGGGCTCGCCGTACATGTTCATCGGGTTCGGCTTCATGTTCCGAGTCTTCAGGTAGTCGATGATCGAGTCGGCCAGCTGCGTCTTCACGATGCCGGGAGCGATGCCATTGACCCGGATTCCGTCGCGCGCCCACTCTTTCGCGCACACCTCGGTGAGCATCACGACCCCGGCCTTCGAGATGCCGTAGACGCCCAGGCCGATGTCGTGATGCAGGCCCGACGTGGAAGAGACGTTGACGATCGCTCCACCTCCCCGCTCCTTCATGTGCGGATGCACGAGCTTGGACAGGTACCACGGCGCACGCAGGTTGATGTTCATCACGGTCTGCCATTCGTCGAGGTCGACGTTGTAGATCTGCTTCGCGGGAGGCATGAGGCCGGCGTTGTTGACGAGCACGTCGATTCCGCCGAGC
>DASYXY010000026.1:0-64555 GCA_035934385.1 Candidatus Dormiibacterota bacterium | reverse complement strand
GCCAGGTCCGTACAGGGTCCCGAACTACCGTGTTCGATTCCGCGACATGTACACGAACGCGACACCCACGTCGCCGTATCGCGGCGCGGGCCGCCCGCATGCGTGCTTCGTCATGGAGCGCACGCTCGACGCCATCGCCGCCGAAATCGGCATCGACAGAGCCGAGGTTCGCCGCCGGAATCTCATCCAGCCCGACCAGTTTCCCTACGACGTCGGCGTCGGCTGGCAGGACGGCAACACCGTGGTCTACGACAGCGGCAACTACCCAAAGGTGCTCGAGACCGCGCTCGAGAGGCTCGGGCCGAAACCGGCTGGTGAGAACGTCGGCATGGGCCTCGGTATGTACGTCGAGGGCACGGGGGTCGGTCCGTACGAGGGCGCGCACGTGCAAGTGCTCGTGTCGGGCAAGGTCGTGGCCGCGACGGGAATCCCCAGCCAGGGCCAGGCGCACGCGACCGTGTGGGCGCAAGTGGTGGCGGACGAGCTCGGAGTGGATGTGAGCGACGTCGAGGTCACGAGCGGCGACACGCGCAGGTTTCCATGGGGCGTGGGCACCTTCGCGTCGCGAGGCGCAGTCACCGCGGGCAACGCCATGCACGTGGCCGCGCGGATGGTCGCGGAGAAAGCGAAGAAGATCGCTGCCGATCACCTCGAGGCCGACCCGGCCGACCTCGAGCTGGCGGGCGGCGCCGTTCGGGTGAAGGGCTCGCCGCAGCGAGGCGTCCCGCTGGCCGCGGTTGCCGTGCTCTCGAACCCCGTGCGGTACGCCTTCGGTGGGGGCACCGAGGCGGCGACACAGTTCACGCCGAAGGCGCGGCCCGGCCCGCCGCTGGCCGACGGGGAGGAGCCCGGCCTCGAAGCGACCGGGTACTTCAGCCCGGCCGGCTCGGCGTGGGCGTCGGGATGCCATGCCGCGTGGCTCCGAGTAGATCCGAAGACGTACCGGCTCGAGATCCTCAGGTACGTGGTGGTCCACGACTGCGGCAAGGTCATCAACCCGATCGTGGTCGAGGGCCAGATCGAGGGCGGCGTGGCGCAGGGCATCGGCGGTGCGTTCTACGAGCGGCTGGCTTATGACTCGGAGGGCCAGTTGCGCAACGCGTCGTTCATGGAGTTCCTGATGCCGTACGCAACCGAGGTCCCGACGATCGAGATCGAGCACATCGAGACGCCGTCACCTCTCAACCCGCTCGGGGTGAAGGGGGTGGGGGAGGCCGGAGTGATCCCGGTCGGGGCCGTGATCGCGTCGGGTATCGAGGATGCCCTCAGGGTTCCCATCACGGAAATGCCGCTGTCACCGCTGAAGCTGTTCGAGCTGACGAGGTGATCTGGGGTTCTGCGCGCGGGTTCTTCTATCTCTACTTCTCGGTGGTGATCGGCTGGCTGGCAGCACTGCTCACGTTTGTCGCGCTGGGCAGTCAAGCGGCGGCGAGTCAGCTGCCTGGCGGAGGCTGGCCCTTGATCATTTTCTGGATCGCTTTCGTTCTGGCTGCGCTCGTTTCCACGCAGGCATCGCATTTCGGCAGCCGCGTTTCCTTGCTGAAATGGATTCCGCTCTGCGTTGCGGTGACTGGAGCCGCGGCTGCGTTTGCTGTACTAGGCCTCTAGCTCCGCCTCGACTTCCACCTCGACCAGGTAACCGTCACCGATGAGACCCGCGACGTAGAGCATGGTGTTCGCGGGTGCGACCTCCCCCAGCACCTGGGCATGGGCGCGCGCCGCGCCGGTCCAGTCGGCCTCGGGTGTGAGCATGACGCGCGTACGCGTGACGTCCGCCTTGGTGCCACCCAGCTCCTCGACCGCGGCCAGGGCCTGCTCGAGCGCCTGCAGCGTCTGGGCGTATGTATCGGCTGTGGAGTCCGCCGCGGTTGTGCCGCTGACGTGAATTCGTGACCCACGACGCACCGCCCGCGAGTAGCCGGCCTTCCTCTCCCAACCTCGCCCGTCGCGGAAGCGCCGGGTGCCGCCAGCCATTCGGCAACACTATCAACCGGCCATGAGACCCACGTTCAGCGTCCGGTTCAACAACGACGTCCCGCCCGATCAGTTCGTGCGTCTGGCCGCGCTGGCCGAAGAGCACGGCTTCGACCAGGTGTGGGTCTCGAACGACCTGTTTTTCCATTCGGCGAGCGTGCTGGTCGGAGCCGCCGCCCGCGCCACGAGCCGCATCGCAATCGGCGTCGGGGTGTTCAACCCGGTTTCGATGCATTCGTCGGAGATCGCGATGGTCGCGGCATCGATGGCCGAGCTGACGCAGGGCCGGGCCCTGCTAGGCATCGGGGCGGGGGCGGATCGCTTTCTTACGTGGGCGGGTCTGGCGTTCGACCCGCCGGTCGCGCGGACGGAGAAGGCGATCGGAGAAATCCGCACCCTCCTTTCCGGCGAGGCGCCCTGGGCATCGGACGGCCGCATGCGCATCCCGGCGGCGCCCGTCCCGATCTATGTCGGCGCGATGGGCCCGCGGATGCTGAGAATGGCCGGCCGAAGCGCCGACGGCGCGCTGCCGCTGTTGTTTCCCCCGAGCCACTACCGTGTGGCCGCGGCGCAGATCGCCGAAGGCGCGGCAGCTGCCGGCCGCGATCCCGCGAGCCTCGACATCGCCGCCTGCATCTGGTGCTCCATCGCCGAAGACGCGGAGGAGGCAAAGCGAGCCCTGGCCGAGAAGATCGAGTACTACGGACCGAGCTTCTCGCCAGACCTGCTCCAGAGGTCCGGTCTCCGACCGTCCGACTTCGAAGCGGGCGTGATCACGCCCGGCATGCTCTCACTGGGCGTGGCCGGCGGCCCGGACGAGGTCGGCGCCGCCTGCGCGCAACTGCTGAGAGAAGGAGCGCGGCATATCTCGTTCGGTCCACCCCTTGGTCCGGACCGCGAGAACGCCCTCCGCGTTCTCGGCGAGAGAGTGCTGCCCGCGCTGCGCTAGGCGGATCGCACCACGGCCGCGACGATGTTGCCGCCTGGCGGTCCTTGGTGCGAGTTCCTCTCACCGCCGCTGACGTAGTTCGTCGTTCGGCCGGTGACCGAAGCGATCAGCATGCCCCCAAGCGCCTTGCCGATCTGGTACGCGTCGACGTCGTCGAGCAGCGTGATGCGGTTGCCGCGGACCTGGTCGCTGCCCGGTATCACCGACTTGGCGAAGACATGCACGAGACGCTGCGCGAGGTCCTCGGTGTCGGGGAGGCCGCCGGTGAACTTCAGACCGGCCGACCGCAGCGCGCTGCGCACTCCCTCGGCGTCGATGAAGTCCTTGGTCACCGCGTGTCCGATCTGCAGCTCGCTCTGCGCGCCGGCCGCATTGCCGAACACCACGACCTCGCCGTGGCGCTTTTCGCCGCCCGAGGACGTCATCGCGACCTCGGAGTAGAGGTCCCAGTTGCGACGCACGACCTGGTCGGAGAGCGCTGACCTCTGGACCTCGCCCAGCGCCAGCGCGACTCCAAGCGCGGCGGCGTCGTTAGCGTATGAGCCTGCGCCTTCGGGTCCGAACGTGAGGTCGTGCGAGACAACGGTCTCGCCTCGCGACTCCGCGTCGCGGATGGAGGCGACGGTCAGACCCGGCACCTTCACCATTACCAGGTGCACGTCGCGCGGATTGGTCAGTCCGGCGTCCTCCATCGCCCGATGGGTGGCTTCTGCGACCTTCTGGATCTGGCCCATCCGGCCGACCTCCTCGGGCGCAATGGGCTCCGAGCCCGCGCGGCCGACCACGAGGCGCTTGGCGTCTTCGGGACGCGCCACCTCGACCATCTCGCGCGTGACGGCGGCTATATGCGGCGTGATGACGCCGGGGCACCCGCCCGAAAGCACGAAGATGACCCGCTGGGCCACGTCCGCGACCGGGATGCCAAGGAACCTCGCGGTCCACTCGCGCAGCGCTACGTCCGCCCACACGCGGCCCCAGTCGTCGTGCTGTCCGGTGCCTTCGGTCTTGCCGACCAGGGCGACGAGCGTGTCGGGCTTGATCTTTCCGCTGTCGGCGAGCTTCTGCAGGCCCGATGTATCGGCAGGGGTGGCCATGGGGCAGACGAACATGTCGACGCGCTGGGCTTTCACGCCGCTAATTCTCCAATCCCGGAGGTTTCTGGAATCCGAAGCCTGCCCTTGCCTCGAGCTGCTCTGCGAAGTCCAGCAGCGCGTACTCCTCGCCGAACTGCCCGACCAGCTGGACGCCGACAGGTAGGCCGTCGTGCAAGCCGGCGGGCATGGACACCGCCGGCACCTTGGCGAAGCTCACCGGCAGCACGAACTGTACGTAGCGCCTCCACTCGTCGCCGAGAAATTGCGGCACGCGGTCGATCGCCATCGGCAGCATGCCGAGCGTGGGCGTGATCAGGAAGTCGTACTTCGTCTGCAGCGGCGCGTTGACAGCCCGGTTGGCGGCGCCGGTGGCAGAGTCGAACGCGTGGAAGTAATCCATCGCGCTCAACGCCTTGCCCTGCTCGGCCAGCTGCCTGATGCCCGGGCCGAAAGTCGACAGGTCGGCTGGGAACGACGCCATGCTCGCTCGCCGCACCACCGCGTAGCCCGCGGCCACAGGCTCCGGGTCCCACGCGATCTCCTCGACATGGTGACCTGCCGATCGGAGCGCGTCGGCCGCCCGCCGGCAAGCGGCCTGGCACGCGGGGTCCGCCCCGAGCGAGCTGTCCAGCGCCATGCCGACTCGATACGCCTGCTTCGACGGCAGAGCGTGCGGCTCGGTCGCGCTCGCGACCGAGAACAGGTACCGGACGTCTTCGACCGCGCGACCCAGCGCGCCTCGTGAGGACAGTCCGGCTGCGTCGACCATCTCGCAAGGGATCCGGTCGGGCGTCGGACGCAGGCCGACCACGCCGCAGCAGGAGGCGGGGATGCGGACCGATCCGCCCATGTCCTCGCCCAGCGCCAAGGTCGCCATGCCAGCCGCCACCGCGGCGGCGCTACCGCCGCTCGATCCGCCCGGCGTGATTCCCTCCCGCCACGGATTGTTGGTCGCGGGGAAGAGCGTGTTGGTGGTGCCGATCGCCGCGGCGAGCTCCGGCAGGTTGGTCTTCCCGAGCACGGCCATTCCCGCGGTGCGCGCACGAGCAACAGGAACCGCATCCTCGGCCGCGATGCGATCCTTCCAGGAGGGCGTCGCGTACGTCCACGGCATCCCGGCGACCGGCTGACTGTCTTTCACCGCCACGTCCACGCCGCTTGCGGAACGCGCGTTCCGGTCCACGTAGATGTAGGCGTGGATCCGCGAATCGAACCGATCGATCGCCTCGAGATGCGCGCGAACCACGGCCTGGGGGTCAAGCTGGCGGGAGCCCGTTCGAGCCAGGATCTCAGCTGAGGACAGCCAGGCGAGTTCCTCGGTGCGCAATAGCGACTGAGTCTAGTTCGTTAAGACAGATGTACCAGCGCATACGCTAGGAGCGGTTCGAGTGCGGACCCGGAACGTGACCGCGATCCGGCCGACGCTGCTTCGCATTGTCGTGGTGGCGTTCGTGTACTGGCTCGCGGCCCGAGCGAGCCTCTCGCTCGCCCTGGTCCACGGCCAGGTCACTCCCATCTGGCCGCCGACTGGCATCGCGCTCGTCGCCATCCTCGTCTTCGGGCGCTGGATGGCGCTCGGCGTATACGTCGGTGCGTTCGCCGTGAACCTGCCCATTGGTCCAACGCCCTTCGGGGCGGCGCTGATCGCGGTGGGCAACACGCTCGCGCCCGTCGCCGCTGCCGAGCTCCTCAATCGCATCGGCTTCCGTCGCGAGCTCGATCGGCTCCGCGACGCCGCGGCCATCATCGTGCTGGCCGCGCTGGTCGCGATGACGCTCAGCGCGACTGTAGGCACCTCGGTGCTCGTGCTGTCGGACACGGTGCCCGTGTCGAATTTCTGGGCAACGTGGGCTGTGTGGTGGACTGGCGATGCCATGGGCGTGATGCTCGTGGCGCCGTTTCTCCTGAGTCTCGTGCCGCGGTCGACAGCGCCGGCGCTGACACTGACGACCGGCACCCTGCTCGCGGCGCTGCTGCTCGGAATCGCCACGGTCACGTACGTGCTCTTCCAGCTGCCGGTGCGACTCGAGTACCTGGTCTTCCCGCTGATCATGATCGCGGCCTGGCGGTTCCGCCTTCGCGGTGCAACGGTCGCGGCGCTGATCGCATCTGGTCTCGCGGTCGAGGCGGCGGTGCAGGGCACAGGTCCCTTCGCCGGCCAAGGACTGGCCGAGAAGATGATCACGCTGCAGGTTTTCAACGTCTTCGTCGCGATGTCGTCGTTCGTGTTGTCGGCCTACGTCGATGCGCGCGAACGAGCCGCGAGCGCGAGGCGTATGTACGAGGCAGCCGAGGCCGCCAACCGCGCCAAGAGCGAGTTCCTCAACATGGCCGCCCACGAGCTGCGCACTCCGATCACCGTGCTCAGTGGCTACCTGTCGATGCTGGGCGAAGGATCGCTCGGCGCACCCCCGCCTGCGTGGGAGACACCGATCTCCATCCTCGCCACCAAGACCGAGGAGCTCGAGAAGATTGTCAGCGACCTGCTCGAGGCTTCGCGCCTCGATCTCAACCAACAGCCTGCCGTGAAGGGCGTGGTCGACCTGCGCCAGGTGGTTACCGCGGCCGTCGCCAGGCTGGCGCCCCGGGCCAAGCTGCTTTCCGCGGACGTGCGCGCAGAGCTGCCGGACGACCCGATGATGGTCGAGGCCAATAACGGGCAGCTCGGTCGCGTGCTGGACAACATCCTCAACAACGCTCTCACTTACACGCGGAACACACCCGAGGTCGCGATCCGGGTGACGCGAGACCACGGCAAGGCGCTGGTGCGGATCGAGGACAACGGCATCGGCATTCCGAGGAATGAGCGCGAGCGCGTCTTCGAGCGGTTCTTTCGCAGCACCGACCCGATGATGGCCAAGGTGCCGGGTGTCGGGCTCGGGCTCTACATCAGCCGCGGGCTGGTCGAAAGCCACGGCGGCAAGCTGGTCGTCGAGCGCAGCGACCCCAAGAAAGGGACCGTTTTCGCGCTCGGTCTGCCCCTGGTCACCGGCACCTAGCGCTTCCACCGCCAACGCGATCGGCGAGCGTGCATGCTACGTCCGGCATGGCCACCGCCGAAGCCGCCGGCGACAGCCCTCAACCACCTGCGTCATTGGACCGCGCGCCGCCGTGGCTTCGCTGGTGGGCGGGAGGCACGGCGCTGGACCGGGGCTTTGCGGTCCTCGCCGGCATCCTCGTGGCCGCCGGCTACTACGACGCCTGGGTGAACCGAAACCTCGACGTCCGCACATGGGAGCACGCGCCCGCGCAAGCCGCATGGTTCGCGCTCACGGTCTACCTCGCCGGCGCAGGGGTGCTCGCGTGGCGTCGCGATGGGCGGCCGCAGTCGCTCATTCCCGCGGGTTACGGCCTCGCCGTCGCGGGATGCGCTGCGTTTCTCGTGGGCCTCGTGATCAACGGCTGGTGGAACGACGCCTTCGGATCGGACTATGGCGTGCCCGCCCTGTTCAGGCCGCCCAACCTCCTGGAGATTGCTGGCTCCGTCCTCATCGTGAGCGGGCCGCTGCGAGCATCGGCCAGCAGGGGTGAGCTGATGGCCGGTCCACCGGCTGTCATTTCGGCGGCGCTGCTGCTGGCCTCAGTCACGTTCTTCACCCAGTTCCTCCATCCGTACGCCGATCCCTACGCGTCCGTGCAGCTGCAGCCGCAGGTGACCTCCCTGGACTTGTTCGACTACAAGGAGGAGATCCTCGGCGCCCTGAGCCTGCTGATTCAGACCGCGGTGGTGACCGGAGTGATCCTGTGGGTGCTGAGGCAGACGCGGCTGCCCGTCGGAAGCGTCACCTTCATGCTCACGCTCACGGGGCTGCTGGTGGCGCTGCAGAAAGGCCACCAGTCGCTGGTCTTGGTGGCAATCATCGCCGGCGTGCTGGGCGACGTCGCCCTGGTGCTGGCCCGTCCTCGCGCCGACAGGGTAATGACGATGAGGCTCTTTGCAATCGCGATGGGCCTGCTTCTGAGCGGGGTCTTCCTGGCCGACATCGCCCACGACCCCGGCACGTGGTGGCCCCCGGACATGATCTACGGGTCGATCTTCGCCTGCGGCCTTCTGGGTGGCCTGGTCAGCTACGTGATATTTCCTGGGACGGACGCCACGCGATCGGCCTCGGTGCTCTGGCCGGCGCTCGACCAGGACTCGCCGGCGGAGTCGCCCGACGTCACCGTCGAGCGGGTTGAGCACGCGCTCAAAGTCCTGCACTCGAGCCGCGACCTGGCGGACAGCCCGCTCATCGGAATGCGGTGTCTTGCCAGTCATTCGCCAGGCGAGCTGAGAAAGGTGATCGATTCTGCCATCGAGCATCTGCGCGTCTCCAACTTCCAGCAGGACGCACAGGCCGGCCAGATCCTGGACCTCTACTACGTGCAGCGCATCGGGGGCCACTACGCGGTGGAGCGTCGCGTCGGCCTCAGCCGGGCTGCCTACTTCAACCGGCGCTCCTACGCGGTGAGGCGCCTGGTCGACCGGCTCCGCGAGCTCGAGGAGTCCGCCGCCACCGCCTGACGACCGCCCGTGAGATCTCGGTACAGGTCTCACATCTGTCTCGGACCTGATCAAGACCTGGTGCGGACTTTGGCCGCACGGGTCTGCCCGAACCCTCCCCCTCGACGACCCCAACCAGGGGCCGGAGGAGGAGCGAGATGTTCGGAAGGTCACGGTCCAAGTCGGTTCGGTCCACCGGTCGCGAGCGCCCGGCGTTCGAGCGCCTCGACCTCGCCGATCTGCACTTTGCGGATGAGATGCCCGAGGGCCGCTCGGTGGACCTGCCGGGCCGCGGCTCGGCGTTCGTGCGCATGGCGAGCGGCCCCGCCGGAGCACCGACCGTGCTCCTCGTGCACGGTCTCTTCGCGACGGCCGACCTCAACTGGTCAACTGCGATCCCGGAGCTCGCGACGCGGTTCAATGTCATCGCCCCTGACCTCCGTGGACATGGCCGCGGGCTGCCGACACGCCGCTTCAGCGGCGCCGAGTGCGCAGACGACCTGGCGGCCATCGTTCGCGCCCTCGAGGCCGGGCGCGTGATCGTGGTCGGCTACTCGCTCGGCGGCCTGGTCGCGCAAGTCTTCGCGCGCCGGCACCCCGAGCTCTTGGCTGGGCTGGTCCTGTGCGCGACCGCTTCTCGTTTTCGCATTCCTACCGAGAAGGGTCTGGTGCGCTTCGTGATGAAGGCGGCGCGACGGGCGCCGGAGCGTGTTCGCCGCGCCGCGATGATCACGGCCATGAAGCCGCGCTCGGCTGACTGCGAGCGGGGCCGCTGGCTGATGAACCAAGTTCGACATCACGACACCGGAGCGCTGCTGGACGCAGTGGCGGAGCTTGGTGGTTTCGACTCGGGCGGATGGCTCGGCGAAACCGACAGGCCGTCCGCGGTCATCGTCATGACCCAGGACACGACGGTCTCGGCCGAGGCCCAGCACGACCTGGCGCGCGCTCTGCGCCGGTGCTCGGTGCACGAGGTGGAAGGCGACCACTTCGTCTGCGTCAAACGGCCTTCCGAGTTCAACGCAGTGCTGGTCGACGCTTGCGCCGGAGTGTTCGCGCAGGTGTCCTAAGCTGGGCAGGATGAGTCGAGGCTTCAGGGACGAGGACGTCACCCAGGCCCTCACCGACAAGGCGGTGGCCGACACGATCAGCAAGGTGCTCGAGCAGGACGCCGAGCAGGAGGCTCGATCGGCCGACCGACGCGCTCACGGTGAGGCCGGCCTGTGCGAGAGCTGCGGGCGGCCCATCGGCGCCGAGCGCCTGGCCGCGCTGCCTTCAGCGATCCGGTGCGTCAGCTGCCAGTCGGCGTGGGAGCAGGCGAACCGCTAGAGGCGTAGGTAGCTCGTTATCACGCGGTCGAACAGCTCGGCCGCGCTGTGAGCGCCGAAGCCGAGCACCTCGTGCAGGCTGAAGTTCTCGTCGGCGGAGTCGGATGTGATGCGGAGCGCACCCCAGGGCACCTGGTTCTGGTGCGCGACCTGCGCCACGGCGGCGGTCTCCATGTCGAAGCAGGCGCCGTCGGGGAATTCCTGGAGCAAACGGTCGCGCATCTCACTTGAGGCGACGATCTGGTCGCCCGTCAGCACCACGCCCGAAACGACGATCTGAGCACGCTCGACCACCTTGAGCGCGGCGATGCGCAGACGCTCAGTGACCACGTGATCGGCATGCAGCGTCGTCACCCCCAAACCCGGGAGCATTCCTTTTCGGTTGGTGAGCGGCCTCGCGTCGAAGTCACGATGCACCGCGCCAGTGGCGACGATCAGTCTTCCGCGCTCACCCGGTTCGCCAACACCACCGGCCAGCCCGACCGAGATCAGAGCCTGCGGGCGGTGCGCGTCGCAAATGAACTGCGCGGCCATCGCCGCAGCCACCTTGCCGACGCCCGTGATGGCCAGTACGACCGGCTCGGACTCGAGCGCGCCTTCCCAGATCGCGAGGTTGGGGCTGGTTGCATCCGATCTCGGAAGGTTGCTCGCCAGTGTCGCGGCCTCCACCTCGAGCGCGGCCAGCACCGCGATAGGCCTGTTCCGGTTCACTGCCACCCTCGTGCAGTATTCACAGTAGCCACTCATTGAACAGGAGGAGACGATGGCCGCGACTAGTCGTGCCGAAGCTAATTGGGAAGGGGACCTCATCAAGGGCAGCGGGCATGTCAAGCCCGCCACAGGTGCGTTCGCCGAGCTACCAATCACCTGGGCCGCGCGCGCCGAGCACACGCACGGCACGACGAGCCCCGAAGAGCTCATCGCGGCCGCCCATGCGTCCTGCTACTGCATGGCTTTTTCCAACGGTTTGTCCAAGGCGGGCCATCATGTCGAGCGGCTGGACACCACGGCCGAGGTCGACTTCGTCCCGGGCACTGGCATCACGCAGATCAGGCTCAGTGTGCGGGGCAAGGTGCAAGGCGTAGACGAGGCCGGCTTTCACAAGCTCGCTGAGGAGGCGAAGGTCGGCTGCCCGGTTTCTCAGGCCCTGAAGGCGGTTCCGATCAGCCTGGAGGCCCGGCTCGTCTAGCGCTTGACGGTCGGGGAGCCGCTCAGCTCGGGGAAGCTGACCGCGCCCTGCAGCCGCATCTCCTTCAGGCGGCCGTCGATCCAGCGCCGGGGATCCTTGATGACCTTCATGCCGTCCAGGCAGTCCCACCACCGGCCGCTGACGTCCCGGCCCGCGACCAGCAGGAATACCGGCTGTCTGGCCGGCTGCCACGCCTTGACCACGTACGGCAGGAGAATGCGCCGGGGCGGCGCCTTGTCGGCGAGGGTCAGCTCGCTCGCAAAAAGCTGCTCGCCGAAAGCGGCAACGACCGCGCCGGCCGCGAGCGTGCCCCCCAGGTTCTCGACCTCGACCTCCATAGGCTGCCCGGTCAGGGGCGGGCTGACGAACGTGAAATGCGGCCGCGGCCGGACCATGTCATCCCACCTGCGGGCGGCCTCCTTCCGGGCGCCACGGGACGCGGCGTCAGCACGGAAAGCGAATATCGTCGCCGTCAGGCCCGTGACCACGGAAATGGCCCCCAGGACGACGGCCAACTGCTCCGTTCCCACCTCTCGTTCTCCGGTATGACGTACGCGAGTCACCGATCTGGCGGCTCCGAGTCGCGGCGTATGCTGGAGCGCGGAAATGGAAAAAGCAACATTTGCGGGCGGGTGTTTTTGGGGCGTCGAGCACCTCTTCAACGAGATCCCGGGCGTGATCGAAGCCGTGTCGGGTTATGAGGGCGGCCACGTCGACAACGTGACTTACGAGCAGGTTTGCTCGGGCCGGACGGGCCACGCCGAGGCGGTCGAGGTCACGTATGACCCATCGAAGGTCACGTACGCGGAGCTGCTGAACGCATTCTGGAACATGCACGACCCGACGACCCTGAACCGCCAGGGACCCGACTACGGGCATCAGTACCGCTCGGTCATCTTCACGCACAACGCCGAGCAGGAGATGGAGGCCCGGAGGTCGAAGGAAGAGGCGCAGCGCTACTTCAAGAAGCCGATCGTCACGGAGATCGTGCCGGCAACCAAGTTCTGGCGCGCGGAGGAATACCACCAGCGCTATTTCGACAAGCACCAGGGCCATTACTCCTGCCATTTCATGCGGGGCTGGGTTCCGCCTGAGCCCGCCGAAGCAGCGAAGGAAGCCTAAGGCCGGCTTTCCCCGCGAGTGCCGGCACTCGCACTGGTTAACTGCCTAAAGGCCAGCCCAGTGCTGGCACTCGGCCGTTAGCGGGGCTGAAAGCCCACCTCGGGCCTCTATCCTTTCCCGCGCCAATGCGCTGTGATCACTGCGCGCACGATGTCCCGGACGGGGTCTTCTGCACCCGCTGCGGAGCGCATCAGGGCACTACTTACGAGTTCGGCAACGCCCGGACGCGCGAGCACCGCTACGCGGCGCATCCAGCCGAGCACGTGGCCCAGCCATCGATCATCACAACCCTCTTTCCGCACCTTGGACATCACAAAGTCCACGAGTTTCGTTGGGCGCTCATAGTCGGACTGGCCGGCGTGCTGGTCCTCTACATCGCCGGCCTCATCACCGCGGCCATCCTCGTCTCGGCGTTCCTTGTTCCTGTCCTGTACCTGATCTACCTGTACGAGGCGCAGGTCTACAAGGACGAGCCGGCTGTGGTGCTCGGTTTCACCATCGGCGGCGGAGTGATCGCCGGCATCGTGGTCACGCTGCTGGTCCGTGCGGTCTACAACCCGCTCGCGTACAACCCGAACCCGCTGGGCCAGCCGGCTGTCAACGTCGGCGCCGTCCTCCTGCTGGGCCTGCTCGTGCCGGTCGTGCAGGAGGCCATCAAACCGCTGCCTGCGATATTCCTCCCCAACCGCGCGGACTTTCCCGAGACGGTGGACGGCCTCGTGTTCGGGATCGCAGCCGGTCTTGGCTTCAGCGTCGCTGAAACGCTGATCAACTTTTCGAGCACGCTTGCATCGCTGCCGGCGCACGTCGCGCCGGGCAACTGGATCTACAGCCTCGCCACCATCGCGGTGCTGCAGCCGGTGCTGCAAGGAAGCGCGACGGGGATGATCGTGGCCACCGTCTGGCGTCAGCGTCTGGGCAACCTGGGCGGCCGCGAGATCGGCGGCGTCGCGATGGCGCTCATCGCGCACGTCGCGTTCTCAGGCGGTGGCCAGCTGCTCGCGCAGACGTCGGTCAACCCACTGTTCATCGTCATCTGGCAGGCCGCGATCGTGGGCGCGCTGCTCGTGTATGTGCGCTACCTGCTGCACCATGCGCTGCTCCAGGAGGCGGCCCACATGGGATTCGCCGAGACCGTGTGTCCCAGCTGCCACACGCACATCGTCGCGTCTGGGTTCTGCCCGAACTGCGGCATGGCGCTGACGGCGGCGCCGTCGCATATCAAGCGCAGCCGACGCGAGCGTGCCGACGCAGCCACCGCGCATACAACGAGGCGCAGCTGAGCGATGGCTCTCGTCTGCCCGCGCTGCGCTACTCAGAACCCAGATGGCAACAGCTTTTGTCTGGCGTGCGGTACGCCGCTGAACGCCCCACCCCAGGCGCCCGCGATGCCCGTCAACGCAGCGCCCGCGTCGCCCTTCACCGAGCCGCCGGCATTCACGACGCCGCCTCCCACGGCTTACCCGACGGCGCCGCCTCCTCCGCCGCCGGCCTACGTGAGCCCGTACTACCCGCCCGCGACAGGTGCGATCCAGCCTCCGATCCACCGCGCGCCGTGGCTGGTGATCATCGCCGCCGTCGTGGTGTTGGTGCTGGTGATGGCAGGCGTCGGCACGGTGCTCGCGGTGAGCTTTGGGCACTCGAGCAACCAGGCGGCCAGCTCGATCCAGGAACTCTCCAGCCCGTCGCCCGCCGGCTCGCCGAGCCCGATACCTACACCCACGATCACCACTCCGACCTCAGCCTCCAACGCGGGCGTCCAGGTGCCGCTGCCCGATGGCTGGACGGTGGCGACGCAGGATTCGGAATCGATCACGTTGTTGGCTCCAAGTGGCACCGGTTCGATCACCATCGCCAGCGGCGCCTCGAGTCCCCCGCAGAACCCTCAGCAGAACAAGGCCACGGTGGATGCGTTCTTCAAGCAGCAGTTTCCGGACACGGTGAACTGCTCGGGCAGCAAGACCACGAACGGATCTCTCAACGGAGTCGCCGGCATCTCGTGGGAGCTCTGCTTCACTCTCACGAGCGGCGCGCAGTCCCTGCCCGCCGCGGCGCTCTTGTTCGTCGGCGCGAACCCAAGCGGCAGCGTGTACTACGTGATGTACATGCTCACAGCGGCGGGCAACATGCCGTCGTTCACAAGCGAATGCGGCCCGATCCTCAAGGGCATTCAGTGGAAATTGAGATAGCCGCGTAGGTCATAACTCGCCGGTAACCCCGGCGGGTATGGTTGACGCCTTCCATGTTCGCGCGCTGGGGCCGCTTCGTCTATCGGACTCGTTGGTGGATGCTCGCGTTCTCGGCCGTCCTCCTGGGTCTGTCGATCGCAGGAGTGGCCGCCGGCGGCACGCTCGCGGGTAACGGCAATTTCGGCGCGGAGCTGCCCGCGGGCAAGGCGTCGAAGCTCATCCAGCAGGAGATGAACCCGAGCCAGTCGGCATCTGCCGGCTCCGAGATGACGCTGCTCTTCGGCAGCAGCACCCTGCTCGCGACCGACGACGCGTTCAAGGCGGCGCTCGAGCAGGCGGTCGCTCCTCTGCAGGTCGATCCTCGAGTCACGGTTGTGTACACGCCGTACAACGTGCCCGACCCGTCGAACCTGATGTCTCGCGACAGACACCACGCGCTCGTCGAGGTCGATCTCCGCGACAGGTCTTCCGACGCGGCGAAGTACTACCGCGGGCTGCTGGACATGGTCCATCCCGGGCCGCTGACTGTCGTGGCCACCGGTCAGGTGCCGCTGAACGACGCGTTCAACACCACGCTCGAGTCCGACGTGCAGCGCGGCGAGGTGGTGGCCCTTCCCATCGCACTGTTGGTGCTCGTGCTGATCTTCGCGTCCGTCGTGGCCGCCCTGCTGCCGATCGGCGTGGGCGTGCTCACGATCCTTGGCGGGGTGGGCGGAACGCTCTTCCTGGCTCGGTCCACCGATGTCTCGCAGTACGCGATCAACGTCGTCACGCTGATCGGTCTAGCCGTTGCCATCGACTACTCGCTTTTCATCGTCAGCCGTTTTCGTGATGAGCTCGCGGCGGGCGAGTCGCGCGAGGAAGCTCTCGCGATCACGATGGCAACGGCCGGGCGCGCGATCACATTCTCTGGAATCACGGTGGCAATCGGACTCTCCGCGATGCTGTTCTTCCAGGGCACGTTCCTGGCCTCAATGGGCGCCGCGGGGGCGATCGTCGTCGGGATCGCGGTCGTCTACGGGCTGACGTTCCTGCCGGCGCTGCTGGCGGTGCTCGGCCCGAGGGTCGACCGGCTGCGCCTTCCCCGGATCGGGCGGCGCGGCCCCGAAGGCACCGGCGCGTGGCATTCCATGGCGACGTGGGTGATGAAGCGACCGCTCATCGTCCTGGTGCCGGCGGTGGTGGTGCTGGTCCTGGCGGGCACGCCGTTCCTGCAGCTGAGGCTCGCCAACGGCGACGTCGACGTGCTGCCGCCTTCGAACACAGCGCGCCAGGGCTACGACCTTCTACGGAGCGACTTCCCGGGCCAGAACCAGACGATGATCGAAGGCGTCGTCTACTACCCCGACGGTAGCCCGCTCACCGCGGATCACGTCGGCGCGATCTACGACCTCAGCCGTCGCCTGGCGGCCCTGCCCAACGTCGACAGCGTGCAGAGCATCGTCAGCGTCAACCCGAGCCTCGCTCGCGCCGACTACGTGCGGCTCTATTCGGGGCCCACGGATCAGCTGCCACCGGCTCTTCAGCAGGCTCTCGCCTTGGGCTCCGGTCCCCACATCGTGCTGATCAACGTCCTCACGAGCAAGGACTACACGTCGGACGACGCCCGCAACCTTGTGCGCGAGGTCCGCAGCGAGTCGGTCCCGGACGGTCAGGTGCTGGCCACCGGCAGCACGGCCTTCGACCTCGACGTCGTCGACTTCATCGTCCAGCGCACGCCGGTGGCGGTGGGAGCGGTCGTGCTGGTCACCTACATCGTGCTGTTCATGCTCACGGGCTCGGTCGTGCTGCCGCTGAAGGCCGTGATCACCAACCTCGCGTCGATCTCCGCGTCATTCGGCGCGCTCGTTTTCCTCTTCCAGCAAGGCCACTTCAGCGACCTGCTCGGCTTCACGCCTCAGTCGATCGATCCAAGCATTCCGGTGATCCTCTTCAGCATCGTCTTCGGCATGTCGATGGACTACGAGGTGCTGCTGATCAGCCGCATCCAGGAGGAGTACCGCCGCACCGGCGACAACCAGAGCGGAGTCGCGCTCGGCCTCGAGAAGAGCGGCAGGCTCATCACCGGCGCTGCGGCGATCATGGTCACCGTGTTCTTTGCGTTCGCCCTTGCTCAGGTGGTGATCATCAAGTCGATCGGCGTCGGTCTCGCGATCGCGATCGCGATCGACGCGACCATCGTCCGCATCCTGATCGTTCCATCCGTGATGCGCATCCTCGGCCGCGCCAACTGGTGGGCGCCGCGACCTCTTCGCTGGCTGCACGACCGGTTGGGCACTGGCGAGGTCGCACGGCCCTCACCGCAGCAAGCCGCGATCACTTAACCGGAGAGCAGCTCGTTGCGACGAATGGCAGCATCGATCGGCGCGCTCATGCTCCTCGCCGCTTGCAACAGCTCACCGCACGCGTCGAGCGCGTCGACCAGCGGTTGGCCCATGTTTCGCGGCGACCTGTCGCGCGACGGCCATCCGTCCGGCGCGACCCTGACCCGCGACCAGCTCAAGAACTACAAGCTCATCTGGTCGCACACGCTCAACGGCGCGGTCGACGGCACTCCCGTCGTGGCCGACGGCCTGGTGTACGCCGCGTCCTATGGCGGCCGCCTCGACGCGTATCACCTCGACGACGGCGCGCAGGTCTGGTCGGACGACGGCCTCGGCGCGATCAGCGGCACTCCCGCCATCGCGGGCCACATGCTCGTCGTCGGCACCCTCACCGGTCATGTGCTGGCCCTCGACGCGACCAGCGGCAAGAAGCTCTGGGACTGGGCGGCGCCCGGCAGCCGGCCTGCGATCTGGTCGTCGCCCGCGATCCACCGGCGAACCGTCATCGTCGGTGTCGCATCACCGTGGGGCGACACACCGCTCCAGGCGGGCCGGATCGTCGCCCTCGATCTCGCAACCGGCGCGCTGAGGTGGAACTTCTGCGTCCGCGGAAACTGCGCCGCGGGATCGGGGGTGTGGTCCTCCGCGGCCATCGACAGCGCCGGCCACGGCTTCGTCGGCGCGGGCAACCCCGACGATGCGGTCGTCTCGTTCGACGTCGGCTCCGGCCAGCGGCTGTGGTCGCAGAGCATCACCTCCGACCAGCGCCGCGACCTGGACGTCGGCGCGACGCCCCTCATCTTCCAGATCGGCACGCGCGAGGTCGTGGCGGTTGGTTCCGACGGTGGGACTTTCGCGGTCCTGGACGTGGGCAGCGGAAAGATTGTGTGGGCGCGGCAGCTGGTCGGGGGCAGCGCCGTGCACGGGCTGATCGCTTCGCCGGCCTTCGACGGCAAGACCCTGTACGTGGCCTCCGCCAGCGCACCCACCGATCTCTTCGCGCTGGACGCGCTGACCGGCGCCACGAAATGGCACCGCGGTTTGGGCAAGCCGATCTATTCGGCCCCGGCGGTCGGGAAGGGGATCGTCGTGTTCGGCACTGGCGACCAGGCCGGCGGTAAGGGCGGTGTGTACGCGTTGTCGACCGACGACGGGTCGCTGCTGTTCGGCTACGACGACCCGTATGCGGTCCTGAGCGGGCCGTCGATCACCGGCTCGACGATGGTGGTCGGCGACGCCGGGGGCAACGTCATGGCGTTCGGGCCCTAGGGTTCGGGGCTTCGCGGTGCTACTGCAGAGGGAAGGGCGACTGCCACCAGTGGGGGATCTCGTCCACCTCGACCGCGACGACCCACTTGACCCACCAGAAGCCGCGCTGATCCGTCGCCACCAGCCGCACCGGGAACCCGTGGCCGGGGTCGAGCGGCCGGCCGCCGATTCGTGTGGCCAGCAGAAGCTTCGGCATGTCGGACAGCGCAAACCGCCGGTCGTAGCCGGTGTGTGACACCACACGGACAGACGCGCCTGCTGACTTGGCGATCAAGCGATCGAGCCGAACCCCGGCCCAGTCCTGCGTCGAATAGAAGCCGCCCGTGCAGTCGAGCGTGGCGGTCAACCTGTCGTCGAACGCGTAGATCCTGTCGTAAGTCCACTCCGCGCCCGGCGTGCGCAGCGACCAGTTCGACGTGTCGATCACGGGCACCGCGTCGAACATCCAGGAGCTGATTGGCAGCGCGTCGGGGACGTGCGATCCCGCCTCATACGATCCCGTGAACCGCCGCGTCGCGCCGGGCAGTGAAGACGCGCGAACGATGACCTCGCTCATCGCGTAGGCAGCAGCGGCGCCCGCCAGGACCGCGCCTCCTCGCAGCGCTGCGCGGCGCGACATGTCCGCCGGCCGGAGCTTGATCCGTCTGGCAGCGACGTGCCAGATCGCAAACGGCACGGCGGCGATGGCGCCGCCGACATGGAAGTCCATCGCGCTGAACGGCCCGATGCTCAAGGCGAGGCCGGTCGATTGCAGCAAACCGGCCACCAGGGAAACGACAACGAGAACGCCGAACAGAATCGAAGCCCAGCGCGCCGGTTGGGCGCGCCGGATGCCGCGCCGCGCGATCATCGACTTCCAGGGCAGCAAGGCGATGATTGCGAAGCCGCTGGTGGCGTGGAGGACCAGAGACCAGCGCGACGGTGCGGTGTCGAACGCGAATGCGAGCCAGCCGGTGAGAAACGCGGCCGCGAGCAAGACGAGCAGGGCGAGGTTGGTTCGCGCGCCGCGTGCCACAGAGGTCATCCCGTTCTTAATACTCTTGTGTGGCACTTCGCGCCCGCGTAGCTCAGGGGATAGAGCAGGACGGTCCTAACGTCAAGGTCGGGGGTTCGATTCCCTCCGCGGGCACCAAACGCGCGAAGCAAGCGGCTGAGCCCGCCATGCTCGAACAGGGGTAGGGTTTGGCTCATGAAGACGGCTGAAGGGGTGTTCGAGTTCACGCGCTGGGAGGAATCCGCCTACAGCGAGCCCAACGCCGCGCCGAAGCTGACCCAGGCTCGCATCAGCAACGACTTCCACGGCGACATCGAGGGCTCGTCCGACCTCGTGTACGTGATGACCTACATCAGTGAAGACATGGGCACGTTCGTCGGCTACGAGCAGGTGCGCGGCCGGCTGTCGGATCGGGATGGCACGTTCGTGCTTCGTCACGACGGGACCTTCGCCGACGGTTCGGTTCGGAGCTCCCTTCACATCGTCCCGGGCTCCGGGACCGGCGCGCTGGCCGGGATCAGTGGCGAGGGCGAGTACGTCGCGACCCATGGGCAGAAGAGGAGCCCCTACTCGCTGCGCTGGCGCATCGATGGGATGGGTTCGACCGACTCCTAGGATCATGCTCCCGTGACCAGGAATCGAATCCTGCGGTTCGCCGCGATCGGGGGCGGGCTCGCAGTGGTGCTGGGGGTCGCCGTGGCGGCGTTTGTGTCGCTGAAGGTGCCGTTCGACACGAGTCCGAGTGCGGAACCGTCGACCGGGGCATGCGAGCCCCAGCCCTGCGCAAATGTGCGCGGCTACATCGTCTGGGTCAGCGACCTGAAGGTCCAGAACGGCGAGGTCACGATGATGTTGAAGTTCACCAACTCGAGCGCATCGACGCATGCCGCGCCCGAGGATTTCACGCTCGTCGACAGCCAGAAGAACGATCACGCAGCGGTCTTCTTCGCTCCGGACTGCAACCAATGGCCGCGAACCGAGTTCAACAACGGCGCGAGCTACGGGCCCGTGCCTGAATGCTTTCGGCCTCCCAGCACGTCGGCGCCGCTCGGGCTGCGCTGGACACCGGACTTTGGTCCGTTCTGCTGCGAGACCCTGATCAGGCTCGACTAGCGCTCACCAGAACGCGCCGTCGCCCAGGAGGACGTAGAGGATGGGGCCGATACCCCACACAAACGTGACGATGATCCAGATCACCTTCTTCAGGCCGCCGAGGTCGGCGCGGGTGACGATGTTGATCACGCACAGCACCCACGCGAGAGGGTGGAGAAAGATCGCGAGCAGGATCTCGACGATGAGCTTGATCACGCCCTGATTCTCTCACTTGTCAAGGCCACACTAGGCAAGGCCACCTGCGTTGTGCTATTGACACGACATGGCGACCCCGAAGCGGGCTGCTGACAGCACACTGGCCTGGCGCGAGCTGGGCTTCCTCGTGCGGCTGGCGCAGGCTGCCGCGTCCACGCAAAAGCCTGATGAGCTGCTGGCTCTGATCATTCGCGAGACCACGACCGCGTTGGGAACCGACGTCTGCTCGCTCTACCTGCTGATGCCTTCGGGTCGGGAGCTGCTGCTGACGGCGACCAATGGCTTGAACGAGAACATGGTCGGCAAAGTAAAGATGAAGGTGGGCGAGGGCATCACCGGCTGGGTTGCCGAGACGCGTTCGCCGGCGGTGGTGGCGGACGTCAGCCGCGACCCGCACTGGAAGTGGGTCCCCGGCCTCGACGAGGACAGGTTCCACTCGATGCTGTCGGTGCCGATCGAGTCAGGACCGCGCCTGGTCGGCGTCCTCAACGCGCAGGCAGCCGAGCTGCGCCAGTTCAATGCCGGCGACATCGACTTCCTTCGCGCGATCGCGGGGCAGGTCGCAGGCATCCTCGAGCGCAGCGAGCTGCAGCGCCGGATGGAGGCGCAGCTGGCGGAGATCCAGATGTCGCACGACGTCCACGAGCGCTTCACGAAGCTGTCGCTGGAGGGCGCCGGCATCAGGTCGATCCTCGAGGCGGTCGGCACCCTCGCCGGCGGACCCGCGGCCCTGTACTCACCGGACGGCTATCGGGTCCGGGGAGTGGGCGAGACGTCGGATGGCATGCCTGCACGCCTCCACGTGCCGAGCGCGGTGTCGCAAGCCGGCGCCCGCGAGGTACGCGTTTCCGTGGGCCGGCCCGCTCGCGCCATCGACCTCGTGCCGGTTCGCGCGGGCCCTGACGTGCTGGGGCTGCTTGCGGTTGGAATCGACGACCAGGCGGGAGACAGCCAGGGGCGCCTTCGCGCCCTCGAACACGGCTCGACCGTCCTGGCGCTCGAGCTGTCGAAGGAGCGGGCGGCCGCGGAGGTCGAGCGCCGGCTGCGGGGCGACCTCGTCGAGGAGATGCTGGCGGGTGGCCTGGAGGGTGACGAGGCCGAACGAATCGCCCGCCAGGCGGAGCGCCTCGGCCACCGCCTGCCACACCGGGCCTGGGTCGTCGTGCTCGAGCCGGACGATGACGAGACCGAGGTCGCCGTCTCGACGCGCGGCGACCGTCTGGACGCGGCCTTGAGCGGCCTCATCCGTTCGCGCATGCCCGACGCGCTCGCGCTGGTCCGTTCGGCGTCGGCGGTCTTCCTCGTTCCTGACGAGGTAGCGCCGGATCTAGCCGCATGCGAGAAGCTGGCCGGCCAGATTCTCGCCGCAGCCGGGCCCGTTATGAAACCCGGTACCGCTTCGGTCGGATTCGGCAACCTCGCCAACTCGGTGGCGGAGCTGGCTCGGTCTCACGTCGAGGCCCGCCAGGCGCTGCGGCTGACGAGGCGTGCGGGCGGCCGCGGGCGCGTGGCGTCGTATCGCTCGCTGGGCGCGTTCCGGCTGCTGCTCGAGGTGCAGAGCCCGGAGGCGCTGCGGCGATTCGTGGAGGAGCTGCTTGGACCGCTGCTGAAGTACGCGCAGTCGCGCGACACGCCGTTGCTGGAGACGCTGGAAGCTCTGTCGTCGAAGCGGTGGATCCGCCGCGCGGCCGCGCGGCAGCTGGGCATTCACATCAACTCGATGTCCTATCGCGTCGAGCGGATCCAATCGCTGACGGGCCTGTCTCTCGACGACCCTGAGACGCGGGTGGCGATCAGCATCGCCCTCCGCGCCCGCGCGATGCTCGGGATGTAATTCCCGCCAAAAAGAAGGAGCCCAGCCATTTCGGCCGGGCTCCTCCTAGAGGGTGTGGTTGTGATCTAGACGTCCGAGTAGAGCATGAACTCCCACGGGTGAGGTCGCAGCGCCACCTGGTCGACCTCTTTCTTGCGCTTGTACTCGATCCAGGTGTCGATCACGTCGGCGGTGAACACACCGCCCTCGGTGAGGAACGCGTTGTCCTTCTCGAGCGCGTCCAGCGACTCGGCCAGCGAGCCCGGGACCGACTTGATGCGGGCCTTCTCCTCGCCGTCGAGCTCGTAGATGTCCTTGTCCACCGGCTCCGGCGGCAGGATCTTGTGCTTGATGCCGTCGAGGCCGGCCATGAGGCAGGCCGCGAACGCCAGGTACGGGTTGGCGGCCGGGTCCGGCGACCGGAACTCGACTCGCTTCGTCTTCGGGTTCGTCGAATACATCGGGATGCGCACGCACGCCGAGCGGTTGCGCTTGGAGTAGACAAGGTTGATCGGCGCCTCGTAGCCGGGCACGAGCCTGCGGTACGAGTTGGTCGTCGGCGCGCAGATGCCGAGCAGAGCGGGTGCGTGCTTCAGCAAGCCGCCGATGTAGTAGATCGCGGTCTGGCTCAGCCCGGCGTACCCGGACTTGTCGGCGAACAGGTTCTCGCCGTCCTTCCAGAGACTCTGATGCACGTGCATGCCCGACCCGTTGTCCATGAAGAGCGGCTTGGGCATGAAGGTCGCGACGTAGCCGTGCTGCGCGGCCACGTTCTTGATCACGTACTTGTAGACCATCATCTTGTCGCCCATCTTGGTGAGCGAGTCGAACCGCATGTCGATCTCAGCCTGGCCGGCGGTGCCCACCTCGTGGTGCTGAACCTCGACCTGGACGCCGGCGTCGATGAGCTTGAGCATGATCTCGGACCGCAGGTCCTGCAGCTTGTCGGTCGGCGGCACGGGGAAGTAGCCCTCCTTGTGCCGCGGCCGGAAGGCCAGGTTCGGCTCGGAGTTGCGGCCCGAGTTCCAGATGCCTTCCTCGCTGTCGATGTAGTAGTAGCCGCTGTGAGCGTTCTGGTCGAAACGGAGCGAGTTGAAGATGTAGAACTCCGCCTCGGGCCCCCAGTAGCTCACGTCGGCGATGCCCGAGCGCCGCAGGTGCTCCTCGGCCTTCTTCGCGATCAACCGTGCGTCGCGGCTGTACGGCTCGCGCGTGATGGGGTCGACCACGTCGCAGATCAGGAAAAGCGTCTTGTGCGACAGGACGGGATCCATGGTCGCGGAGTCGGGGTCCGGGAGCAGGAGCATGTCGCTCTCGTCAATGGACTGGAACCCGCGGATGCTGGAGCCGTCAAACCCGAGCCCTTCCGAGAAGCTGCCCTCGTCGAGCTCCCCGAGTGGGAGGCTGAAATGCTGCCACGTGCCGGGAAGGTCGACGAATCGGACGTCGACCACCTCCACGCCCTCGGCCTTGGCGCGCTCCAGCACCTCGCGCGGGCTCGTTTTGCTTCCGGACTTGGTCACGATCGCCATGAACACACCCTCCTGGATCTTGGGATTTGGATTTGACGGGCCCCACGGTCATCCTAGGAACGGACGCGGCCAGGTTCACGGTGAGCTAGGTACGAATCGAGGGCCTCGCCTTACGTGTGGGTCACACGACCAGCAACCTCAGTCTCCCGCCACGGCGTCGTGCGACCAACACAAGGACCACCCATCCAGTTCGTAACTTGCACACGTTTTGAGAGGGCACCGGGGCGCTGCAAGCTTGCCAGCGTTGCTCGGGGACCGCGGCTTCGCCACCCGCGATGGACTCGGGATGTCCGATCACATCACGGAGGGGATCGCGGCTCATGTTTCTCGATGGTCTTATCCCGTCACCCAGCTGGCTCAACTCCGGCGACACCGGCTGGCAGCTGACAGCGGCGACTCTGGTCGGACTGCAGAGCGTTCCGGGGCTCGCGATTCTCTACGCCGGCATCATGAAGCGCAAGTGGGCGCTGAACTCTGCGCTCATGGTTCTCTACGCGTTCGCGATGACGTTGCTGGTCTGGACGCTGTGGGCCTACAACATGAGCTTCGGCAACTCCTGGGGCAAGATCTTCGGCCAGGACATCATCGGCATGCCCTCGGCGGTCAATTTCGCCACCAGCGAGATCCAGCAGGCAACGATCCCGCTGCTCACCAGCTCGGGTGCGCTGCCGCCCCTCCAGTTCCCACTCTCGGCGATGGTGTACTTCCAGTTCGTCTTCGCCGCGATCACGGTGATCATCCTCGGCGGCGCTCTGCTGGGGCGCATGAACTTCAAGGCCTGGATGCTGTTTGTGCCTCTCTGGATGACCCTGGTCTACCCGGTCGGCGCCTTCATGATCTGGGGTGGCGGCTGGTTGTCGCAGCTCGGGGCGGTCGACTACAGCGGCGGGTATGTCATCCACGTGGCAGCCGGCGTGTCGGGTGTGGTGGCCGCGGCGGTCGTCGGGCCCCGCCTGCTCAACGACCGCAAGGAGAACAAGCCCAGCAACCTCCTCATGGCCATCGCCGGCGGCGGCCTGCTCTGGCTCGGCTGGAACGGGTTCAACGGCGGCGACCCTTACTTCGCCAACGCCGACGCCGCGGCCGCCGTGCTCAACACCAACCTGGCCACCGCCACCGCGCTGCTGGTCTGGCTGATCCTCGACGTCTTCATGACCGGCAAGAGCAACGTCGCCGGAATGATCAACGGCATGATCGCCGGGCTGGTCGCGATCACTCCGGCAGCCGGCTTCGTCAACGGTTTTGGCGCCATCGCGATCGGTGCCGTGGGCGCGCTGCTCCCCTGGTTCACGATGCAGTACCTGCCGCGCGTCAAGCTGATCGCGAAGATCGACGACACGCTGGGCGTCATGCACACGCACTTCCTCCCAGGCGCGATCGGCGGTCTGATGACCGGGCTGATCGCTGACCCGAACATGACCGTCTACCCGGGCAGCGGCGCCACGGCGGCCTTCTCGGTGACGGGTCTGTTCTACGGCAACCCGCACCAGTTCGTGGTGCAGGCGGTCGCCCTCGGCGTGGTGGTTGCTTACAACGTGGTGGCGACGTTCCTGGTCATCAACCTGGTGCGATTGGTGGTGCCGCTGCGGATGCCGCTCAAGCACCTCGAGGTCGGCGACGAGCTCGTTCACGGCGACGTTTCGCTCGACCTCGGCACCCCTCGCCTTGGCGTCGAACCGCCGTCGGTGCCCGTGACTCACGAGCCGGCGCCCGTGCCCTCATAGGTCGAAGCACACAAGGAAGAGCGGTCTGGATTCGGTAGAACGACCCGTATCAGGCGGTCAGATCGAAGGAGAAGATTGGCGCATGGTTGCTCTTTACGTGGCAGGGATCGCGGCTTTCTGGATTCTTCTCGTCGCGGTCGTCAGGCGGAGGTCGCCGGAAGAGTCCTAGTCAATGGAGCTGTCGGCGCGCCGGCACCCGAAATCTAAAAACGAAAAAGCGGCCGGGCTGACGAGCCTGGCCGCTTTGCTTGTTCTTAGGCCGCGCCTTCTGTCGCCGCCGGCAGCGCCGCGGGGATGTTGCGGTCGATCCACGCCTTGATCGGGGCCTTGCCGCCCGGGTAGCCCACGATCCGGTCGACCAGCTTGCCCTCGCGAAACAGGCCCAGGGTCGGGATTCCCATCACGCCGTAGCGGATGGCGATCTCCTGGTTGACGTCGACGTCTAACTGCCCGACGGTCACCTTGCCTGCATACTCGCCCGCGAGCTGCTCGACCACTGGCTCCATCATCCGGCAGGGTCCGCACCAGTCAGCGTAGAAGTCGACCAACACCGGTTCCTTCGCGTTCAGCACGTCGGCCTCGAAGGTCGGGCCGTCAAAGTGCTTCAAATTGCTCATGCCAGATCTAAGCCCGCCCCCAGCGGGGTTATTCCTGAACCCCAGACACGCGAAAATCACGGCGTGGCCGCCCTGGCACCCAGTCGGGAGATGTCGACCTTCGAGGTGGCGCTTCGCACCTTCGGCGCGCGCCTGTTCGAGGCCGCCCCTGGCCTGGTCACGTGGATCGTGCTCCTGGCGCCCGCCTGGATCCCGATCGTCTTTCCCTGGCCTGGCGCGTTCGCGGTGGCGGGCGCCGTGCTGGTCTTCGACATCTACTGGCTGTTCCGTTCTGTGGCCGTGATGCAAGGCGTGTACCGGACGTACTCGCGCATGCGGCGCGACATGAGCACCGACTGGCTGGCGCGTTGCCAGCAGGACGTCGCGGCAGGCGAGCACGACCCGCTGAGATTCATCCACCTTTCGATCATCCCGACGTACACCGAGCCGTACCACGTCCTGGAGCGGACCGTCAGGGCGATCGTCGAGGCCAACTATCCGTCCGAGCTGAAGATGATCGCGATCATCACGCGTGACACGGACAAGCCGGGCTGGGAGAACGTGGCGAGGTTGAAGGCAGCCTTCGGCGATCGGGTGCGCGGTTTCTACCACATCAAGGACGCCGTCGAGCCAGGCGTCGTCGTGGGCAAGTCCGCAGCGATGAACTGGGGCGGTCGGTGGATGGTGAGTGTCCTCACCGACGAGGGTTACGAGCTGAACAGGATCTTGATCACCGACCTCGATTCCGATTACCGAGTGCACCCGCAGTACTTCGCGTGGATCAGCTGGCACCACTCGCGGGAGCCGCTTCGGAACTACATGATCTGGCAGCCGGTCCCGCTGTTTCACAACAACATCTGGCAGGTGCCGATGGCCGTGCGAGTGATGTCGGCGAGCACGTCGCAGTGGCAGATGTTCCTGCACTCGCAACCGCATCGTCTCGTCGCGTTCAGCAGCTATACGTGCAGCCTCGAGTTCGTGCAGCGCGTCGGCTACTGGGACAGCGACGTCATTCCCGAGGACTCGCGCTTTTACTGGAAAGCGTTCTTCACGTTCGGCAAGCGCTTCTCGGTGAAGTCAGTTTACTTGCCGCTGTACGGAGACTCGCCCGAGTCACGCGACTACGCCTCGACGCATCAGTCGCAGTACAACCAGATCAAACGGTGGGCATGGGGCGTGACCGACGTGCCCTACGTGCTAGCCCGGCTCTTCAAGCACCCCGAGATCCCGCTAGGGCTCCGTCTCCGGCGGTTCGCAAACCTGGCCGTCAACCACCTCAACTGGATCTTCCTGCCCGTGCTGCTGATGTTCGGAAGCTCGGCGCCGATCTGGTTAAACAAGGATTTCTCGCTCACCGATGTCGGCCAGCAGGCCTGGTCTCTGTCGGGAATCCTGCTTACCGTCACGCTTTCCAGCGTCTTCTTCTTCATGTACCTGGAGCACCGCATGCTGCCGCCCAAGCCGGCGGAGTGGCCGGCGTGGCGGCGCACCATCGTCTACTTTCAGTATTTCGCATACCCGGTGGTTGGGCTCGTGCTGAGCGTGCTTCCCGCCCTCGAGGCTCACACCAGGTTGATGCTGGGCCGCTACCTCGAATACCGCGTTACGGAGAAGGTGTGATGGGAATGGACCAGGACAGCTCGCAGCTCTTGATCGCTACCGTCCATGGGGGGTTGCGCGGGATGCACAAGAAGATGCGCGATGCCGTCGGCGGCCTCGACCGGGACGCGTTGAACTGGAAGCCGCACCCGGACGCCAACTCCATCGCCGTGCTGGTCACCCACACGCTCGAGTCTGAGCGCGAGTTGCTGGGGACGGTCCGCGGCGTCGAGGTCCCCCGCGACCGACCATCAGAGTTCGTGGTCGAGAAAGACCGGCACGAGTTGCTCGAGATGCTCGACCGGGCTGACGGGCTCGTCGAGCAGACCGAAGCAATGACTGCCGCTGACCTCCTGGCGACCCGACCTCGGGGCGAAAACGCGCCGCAGACCGGCCTCTACTGGTTGCTGGTCGCCTACGGCCACACGCGGGAGCACGTCGCCCATCTGGAGCTGACTCGCCAGCTGGCTGACGCGCGAAAGAGCTAGAGACCGGCTCCTACGCGCCGCAGACCGGGCTGTTCACGAACCAGGGCACGCAGAAGTTCGGACCCGCCAGCGCCCAGAGCTCCAGCAGCGCGATGACCACCAGCGATCCCACGAAGACCGTCCCTGTGATGACGTTGCGGCCGGGCACTGGCCACCGCTTCCAGCCCAGCCTCTTCGCGATGCGCGGACCGAGCGCCGAGTCGAGGAACGGAAAGATCAGCAGCAGGATGATCACGACCGTGCCGATGCCGATCGAGAAGACGAACTCGTTCCCCAGCTTCAAGAACTGGAACAGGAAGAGGAAGTACCAGTCGGGACGCGGGATGGTGACAGCGCGCGGGTCGGCCGACGGCTCGAGCTGGAGGTTCTTCTGCACGAAGAAAGAGAGCAAGCCGATGGCGATCATCATGAAGATGATGATCACGGGGTATGGCCAGAAGTGATCGGGGAAGAAGGGGTGCGTCTCGTCTTCCGGCATGTCGTCCGCGAGGTGGTGGCCGGCCGCGCCCATGAGGATCGGGAACAACCCCAGCGTCACCAGGATCGGGTAGAGGATGTGATCGGGGCCAATCGGTAGGCGCTTGTATTCGGGCTCGAGCGTGTGGCCGCCGTGCTCGTCGACCTCGATGATCGGTATCTCGGTGGGCGCGGTGGCGGTGGCGGCTCCCGGTCCTTCCTTTTTGATTTCTTCGTTCATCTCACAAAGGCTCGGCTATGCCATGGGCGCGAATGAAGCGGAAGTGCACGTACATCAGCAGGACGATGATCGCCGGTAGGACGAAAACATGGAGGGTGAAGAACCGCTGCAGCGTCGGCGGGCCGACGACCGGGCCGCCCTGCAGCAGCTCCTTGATGAGCGCGCTCACCGGTGCGATCGGGATCCCGGCCGTGATTTTGATGGTGACCTCGGTCGCGAAGTACGCCTTGGTGTCCCACGGCAGCAGGTAACCCGTCAACGCGAGCGCCAGGATGAGGAACAGCATCGTGACGCCGACGATCCAGTTCAGCTCGCGCGGCGCGCGGTATGACCCGGTCCAGTAGACCCGGGCCATGTGCAGCAGCACCATGATGATCAGCAGGTTCGCGCCCCAGAAGTGGAACCCGCGGATCAGCCATCCCAGGTACACGCTGTTCTGGATGAAGAGGACGCTGGTGTAGGCAGGGGCAGGGTTGCCCGAAGCGTCGGGCACGTAGTAGAGGGCGAGCAGGATGCCCGTCACCAGCTGCAATGCGATCAGCACGAAGACCATGCCGCCGAAGCAGTAGTAGAAGGCGTTGGCGTAGTTCGGCACGCGCTGGTAGAGCGCCTCGTCGATCGACTTCGTGAACGGGTACCGCTCGTCCAGCCACTCGACGACCGCCAGCTGGATCTCGCGTGGGTGCGGTATCGCCATCTCTTAGAAGCCTAGAACGATGCCTTCGATGTCGATTGTGCTCGGATCCGAGCTGTCCTGCTCCCACGTGAGGTTGGACAGCGGATTGGCGGCCGGCCCGTGCAGCACGGTGCCATCCAGATGGAACCGTGAGCCGTGGCAGGGGCAGTCGAAGCTCTTGTCTTTGTCGTTCAAGCCGATCGAACAGCCGAGGTGCGAGCAGTTGATGGCGAGCACGTGCACCTTGCCCTGCTGGTCCTTGACCGCGAAGCCTCCGAAGGCGAGGTCCCCGGCGGAGTTGTCGCCGCCGCCGTCGGCCATGATGAAGGCCGAGTTCGGGGTCTTCGGCGCGTCGAACTTGACGGCGTCACCGTTGGCCAGCTGGTCGATTGACTTGGAGAGCTGGACCTTGATCTTGGTCTTGGTCTGGCCCTTTGGCGGAGCCGGCCATAGGAAGGGGATGACTGGTGCCACGCCGGCCACCGCAATTGCCGTCAGGAGGCTGCTCATCCACCAGCCGATGAACGTTCGCCTCGTGAACCTCGGCCCGTCAACCATCCGGCTCGAATTTTATCGGGACCGGGCTAGTCGGGAGAGGGCGGCAGCCCGACCGCCCGGCGCGCCTCGGCCAACGTCTCGCGCGCCAGCGCGCGCGCCTTCTGGCTGCCCTCGTCGAGGATCCGAGTGACCTCGTCGCGGGTGAGCTCGGACCGCCGCTCGCGGAACGGTTCGAACAGCTCGATCATTCTCTCGGCCAGGATCTTTTTCTTGTCGTGGCAGCCGATCTCCGCCTTCCGGCAAAGGTCCCAGTAGTGCTGCCAGTCGTCGAAGAAGAACTTGTAGAAGGCGCAGACGTTGCAAGTACGGGGGTGACCCGGCTGGGTCCTGTAGATGCGTTTCGTGTCGGTGACCATGCTGAGCACCTGCTTGCGCAGCACCTCGGGCTCGTCGGTCACGCCCACGACGTTGCCGATGGTCTTCGACATGCGCTGCTTGCCATCGGTGCCCTTGATGACGGGCCACTCGGTCAGCAGCGCCCGCGGCTCAGGGAACACCGGTGTGTACGTGCGGTTGAACCTTCGCACCACCTCACGGATCAGCTCGAGGTGCGCGAGCTGGTCCTTGCCGACCGGCACACCCTCTCCCTTGACGATGACGATGTCCGCGCCTTGCAGGATCGGATATGAAAGCAGGCCCACGTTCACGTTGTCAGGGTGGAGCTTGGCCTTCTCCTTGAAAGCAGGAGTCCGCATCACCCAGCTGAGGGGAGTCACCATCGACAGCAGGAGGCTGAGCTCGGCGACCTCGGGCACCTTCGACTGCTGATAGAGGACGCTGCGTGACGGGTCGATGCCGACCGCGAGCAGGTCTGAAGTCACGTCGAACACCTTGTCCTCGGCCTTGTGTCCGTCCGGTTCGGTGGTCAGGGCGTGATAGTCGGCGATGAAGTAGTAGCAGTCGTAATCGTCTTGCAGCTTCACCCAGTTCCTGGCCGCGCCGAGGTAGTTGCCAAGGTGAAATCGACCAGTCGGCCGTATCCCGCTGAGGATCCTCATGCGTTCTGGCATAGGTGAGGCAGCAGTCTAGGGGAATACGATTTAGCCAGTTGTCAGACGCGCACGTCCCAGCAGCCCCGCCCGCCGCCGGCTCCGGGCTTGGCTCCAGGGCCCTCCGCAACACCGTCATCGTGCTCTCAGCGAAGGTCGTGGCGCGCTTGCTGGCGCTGATCACGGTCATCGCGACCTCCAAGCATCTTGGCGCCGCCAACTACGGAGGGTTCACGACCCTCATCAACTACACAGCGATCGTGAGCGTCATGCTGGACCTCGGCTTCAACGTCCTCTTCGTGCGCGAAGGCGCGCGTCACCCGGCGGAGATACAGCGCTACCTCCGGAACATCATGTCGCTGCGCGCGTTCATGTCAGTCGCGAGCCTTGTCGTGCTCGCGATCCTCTTGAGCGTCGCCGGCCTCGGCTTCCTGCTCGCGCCCGGCTTCGCGCTGATGGTCCTGACGTCCTACGCATCGCTTCTTCGCAACAGCCTCTACGCGGTGCAGAAGCTCGGCTACGAGGCGATCGGTGTTGTGCTCGAAAGCGCGCTATTGCTGGGACTCGTGATCTACGGCATCAAGACCAATCGCGACGTCACTTACTTCGTGTGGGCCTACGCGGCGCAGTACGCCTTCAGCTGTGTCTACTTCTCGATCGTCATCGCCGCCAAGCGCATCGCTGTGATCGGCTGGCGGTTCGAGTTGCCTCTGCTGCGAACCTGGTTCTGGCAGGGCCTGCCCTTCGCCCTGACCTTCGTCCTGACGAACCTCTACTTCCGCATCGACCAGCCACTCGTCTACGCCCTGCGCTCCCACGCGGAGGCCGGCTGGTACGGGCTCGCCTACAAGCCGTTCGAGGCGCTGCTCTTCGTGCCCACGACGCTGCTGTCAGTCGTCTTTCCAGCGCTGTCGATCTATCACCGCGACCGGCCGGGCCAGATGATCGAGGCGGTCAGCAGGTTCTTCAAGGCGCTCTTTGTGATCGGATGGCCGATGTCCATCGGCATCTTCGTCCTCGCCCATCAGCTCACGCACTCACTGCAGCTCTACGACCAATCGGAGCCGGCGCTGCGCATCCTCGCGCTCGCGCTGGCGATCGGATTCGCCAACAACGCCTTCATCGGCGCGCTCAGCGCCTCGGACCACCAGGGGTCGTTCACGTGGGCGGCCGGATGGAGTCTGATTGCGAACGTGGCGCTCAACCTCGTGCTCATCCCAAGGTTCGGCTATATCGGGGCAAGCTGGGCGACCGTCGCCACCGAGATCGTGCTCGGGAGTGTCAGCTGGTACCTCACCGCGCGCCACATCGGCCGCGTTCCCGTCGTTGCGTCGACCTGGAGGACGTTGCTCGCCGGGCTGGTGATGGGCGTGGCGGTCTACCCGATCAGCAACCTCGGAGGCGTATTCGTCCTGGTCCCGATAGCGGTCGGCGTGGTCGTCTACACGGTCGCGTGCCTGCTCCTGCGAGTCGTCAACCAGGACGAGATCGCGTTCGCTCGACGCGCCCTGCTGATGGCGCGATGAGCGGCTCGCAGCTTTTCCTCAAGCCGCGCGGAGCCGCCGCGCCGGTGCCGTGGGAGGAGATCGCCGTGGACGCGCCGGAGGTCGGCCCGCGCACGCCCCTCCAGGACGCGCAGTTCGTGGCCCTCGACGTGGAGACCACCGGCAACTCGCCGTTTCTCGTCCTCGAGCTCGGCGCTGAGCGGTTCACGCTCGAGCAGACGCTTTCGTTCTTCGACACTCTCGTCGACTGCCGCGCGCCGATCAACCCGTACGCGCGCCGCCGCCACCACATCGATCGTTCCATGCTCATCGGCGCGCCTGTCTTCAAGGACGCAAGGCGCGCGTTTCTGCGGTTCGCGCACGGCGCCGTGCTTGTGGAGCACAGCCACGATGCCTTCGACACGTGGCTCGTCGGTCGCGGCCTCGAGAGCCCGCTGGAGCATCCGATCATCGACACCACCGCTCTCGCGCGGTTGGTGATGGAGATTCCGAAAGGGCAGGTGCCTGGGCTGCAGCGACTGGTCACTGAGCTCGGCCTCGACATCACACCGGCGCACGCTGCGCTCGACGACGCCCGCGCCACGGCGATGGTGTTCCGCGCGTTGGTCAAGCGGGCGATGGATCAGCTTGGCTTGAGGACTGTCGGCGATGTGGTGTCGCTGGTCCCGCGGCCGGTCGTCGACCGGACGCCGGCTAATCGAAAAGGGTCAGCTGCAGGTCCGGCTCGGGGTGCTCCAGCCCGGACAGCCCAACCCCGATCAGCCGCACCGGTCGCGTCTCGACGTGCGACTTCTCCAACGCGGAGCGCGCGGCCCGGAAGATCGCGTCGACGTCGTCGGTCGGGCTCGTCCGGCTCACCTGGCGACTCACCAGCCTGAAGTCGGGGAGCTTCAGCTTCACGTAGATCGTCCGGGCGCGAACGCCTTCTGCCTGCAGCCGCTCGACGACACGATCAGTCAGCTCGCGCAGCGCCTCTTCCAGCTGGCCACGATCGCTGACGTCGGTTTCGAAGGTGGTCTCGGCGGAGATGGTCTTCGCGGGCTTGCTTCCGTCCACCGGCGAACGGTCGCGCCCCTGCGCGTAGCGCTGCAGCACCGCGCCGCCGACGCCCAGCGCTTGCACCAGCCGCTGCGTCTCATATCCGGCGAGCTCGCCCACCGTGCGCACGCCCATGGCGTGGAGCCTGTCCTCGGTCTTCGGACCGAGGCCCGGGATGACGCCGATCGGCAGCGGGGCGAGGAAATCCGCCTCGGTCCCCGGAGGCACCAGCACCAGGCCGTCGGGCTTGCGAGTGCCGCTCGCGACCTTGGCGACGAGCTTCGAAGTGGCCGCGCCGACCGTGGCGGTGAGCTGAACCTCGGTGTGGATCTGAAACTTGATGCGGCGCGCGACCTCTTCGGCCGTGGTTGTGCCGTGACGCGTTCGCGCGGTGACGTCGAGGTAGGCCTCGTCGAGCGCCACGCCTTCCACGAGCTCGGGCGATGTGAACCGCCTGAAGATCTGGTGCACCAGCCGGCTCGCCTCGCGGTAGCGCGCGCCGTCGGGGTTGACGATCGTCAGTTGGGGGCACAGCTGCTGGGCTTCGTGCACCGGCATCGCTGAGCGGACGCCAAATGCGCGAGCTTCGTAAGACGCACCCATCACCACTGCGCGTTTCGAGCGGCCCGCGACCGCGACCGGGATACCCCTCAGCTTCGTGTCGTCGCGCTGGTGGACCGACGTGTAAAAGGCGTCGAGGTCGACGTGGAGGATGGTGCGTGGCCAGTTTTCTGGGCGCGGCATTCGAGCGCCGAGCAGTGTGCCACAACAACTTGTGGCTTCAGACGGAAGCGGCTACCCTCCCCCGAGGGCTGCCGCCACATTCGAAAATACGTTCGAGATCTGGTTGCCCATGGTGAGGAGGATCACGGTCACCAGGATCGCGACCAGGATCAGCACCAGGACGAACACTCCGACGGTGACGCCGACGGCCAGGCCGACGTTGCCACCTGTGGGCGCTGCCGGACCCCCCGCCGTCGCGGCCGGCACCCAGCCCTGGCCGTTCCAGCGCCAGAGGCGGTCTGGCGACATCGCGGGCTTCCACGAGGCGCCGTCCCACCACCAGAAGCCGTCATCCGAGAACTTTGTATGGGTGGGCGGCGCTGGCGCCTGCTGCATCATCGGCAGCGCAGCGTACCCCAGACGCGAGAGGGTATGCCGGGCCCGGAAACTAGAATCGCCGCGTGAAGGGAGTCATCCTCGCGGGCGGCACCGGCAGCCGGCTGCACCCGCTGACGCGCATCACCAACAAGCACCTGCTGCCGATCTACGACCGGCCGATGATCAGCTACGCGATCGAGGCGCTGGTGAAGAGCGGCGTCACCGAGATGATGCTGGTCACGGGCGGAACTCATGCAGGCGAGTTCCTGCGCCTCCTCGGCAACGGCCAGGAGTTCGGCATCAAGCGTCTCCTGTACGCATACCAGGACAAGCCGGGA
Source organism: Candidatus Dormiibacterota bacterium (assembly GCA_035934385.1). Taxonomy (GTDB): domain Bacteria; phylum Chloroflexota; class Dormibacteria; order Dormibacterales; family Dormibacteraceae; genus CF-118. Next base: position 29,678 of record DASYXY010000026.1, on the reverse strand, counting down.
GGCATCGCCGAAGCCCTGGGCCTCGCCGAGAACTTCGTCGGTCGTGAGAAAGTTGTCGTGCTGCTGGCCGACAACATCTTCGGTAAGTGCCTGCGGGCGTCGGTCAAGGCCTTTCAGAAGCAGAAGACGGGAGCGCGAGTGATCCTTTATCCGGAATCCGACAAGGCACACCTCAGGAGTCTGGGCGTGGCGCAGTTTCAAGGCGACGGACTCATCGGTCGCATCGTCGAAAAACCGGCGCAGCCGCCGAGCCAGTTCGCCGTTACCGGCGTTTACTTCTATGACGCATCAGTCTGGAAGGTGCTGCCCGCGCTCAAGCCATCGAAACGTGGCGAGCTGGAGATCACCGATGTCAACAACTGGTACGTGAAGCGCAACCTGATGCAGCACGACGTCCTCGACGCGTTCTGGGGCGATGCCGGCGAATCGATTGATGCCTACTACGCCGTCAACGACTACGTGCGCGAGCACGGTGCCAACCTCGATTGACGACATCAATCGACGGAGTCGTGATCAAGGAGCTCGTCACCCACGCTGATGAGCGCGGCTTCTTCCGCGAGATCATCCGCGAGACCGACGGCTTCTTCGATCAGTTTGGACAGTTGAGCCACTCGCTGATGCATCCCGGCACGGCCAAGGCCTGGCACATCCACCGCAAGCAGACCGACTGGTGGTACGTGATCGGCGCCGTCAAAGCCGCTCTTTACGACACGCGAGACGGGTCTCCGACGAAGGGCACGCTCATGGAGTTTTTGATGGGGGACGGCCACGCGACATGCGTGAAGATCCCGCCCGGCGTCGCGCACGGGTGCCGCGCGCTGGAACGCAGCCATATCCTCTACGTCACGTCCGGCGTTTACGACCCAGACGACGAGGGTCGCATCCCGCACGACGATCCATCGATCGGCTACGACTGGACAGCGGGCCCGCCCATCAAGTGAGCTCGCGTTCCCTCAAGCGCCTTCTCGTGGCAGGAGGTGCGGGCTTCATCGGGTCCAACTTCGTGCGCCTGATGCGCTCGACGCGGCCGAACATCGAGATCTTCGTGCTCGACAAGCTGACGTATGCGGGCAACCCTGCAAACCTGGCCGAGTTCGAAGGCCAGCAAGGCTACCGCTTTGTCAAGGGCGACATCTGCGACGCGCGAGTCGTCGACGAGGTAGCTCGTGGCGTCGACGCGACCGTCAATTTCGCCGCCGAGACTCACGTGGACCGCTCGTTGCTCGACCCGTTTGCCTTCATCGAGACCGACGTGCGCGGGACGGCTGTGCTGTGTGAGGCCGCCCGCAAGCACCGCCATCAGGTCTTCTTGCTCGTGAGCACCGACGAGGTCTATGGTCACGTGGCGACGGGTCGTTCGAGTGAGGGCGACCCGCTGCGACCGCGCAGTCCTTACTCGGCCAGCAAGGCGGGTGGCGAGCACATCGCCTGGGCTTTCTCGGAGAGCTTCGGCCTCCCGCTCGTAGTGACCCGCGGGTCGAACACCTACGGGCCGTACCAGTACCCGGAGAAGCTGATCCCCGTGATGGCCACCAACGCCATCGACGGAATGAAGCTGCCGCTGTACAACGACGGTTCGGCGGTCCGGGATTTCGTGCATGTGGAAGACCACTGCCGGGCCATCGACCTGGTGCTGCACGAGGCGCCGGACGGAGGCGTCTACAACATCGGCACCGGCGTCGAAACGAGCGGCAAGCAGGTTGCCGAGGCAGTGCTCGACATCATGGGCAAGCCGCGCAGCCTCATCGAGTACGTGGCCGATCGACCTGGTCACGACTACCGCTACGCCCTCGATACGTCACGTCTCACCGAGCTCGGCTGGGAGCCTCGCATCAACCTCGCCGATGGCCTCGAGCGGACGGTGCGCTGGTACGAGGAGCGCCAGGACTGGTGGCGCCCGCTCAAGTCGGGCGAGTACTGGGAGTACTACAGAAAGAACTACCGGCCGCTCGAGTCGTAGCCGCGCCGGCGGCGCCATCTGCGCGCTGCCATCAACCCCGTCCACCAGAGGGCGCCAAACGCTGCCGCGACGGCCGTGATCCGGGCCGCGAGCAAGGTCGCGTCGGCAACGGAGAAAGAAGTATGTGGCGCCCCTGGCCAGCCCGAGGGCGGGATGGTGTAGGCGGGAGCGTGCCGGTACTGCACGCGCGTCTGCATAGCCGCGGAATCGCCGAGGTCGTCAAAGCTCGAGATTGTGCTGACCAGGAACCCGTCGTTGCCCTTGACGAAGACGAACGCGTCGGCGAAATAGCTCGACGAATCGGACATGCGGGCGCCGTAGTACGTCTCGATACCGTCGACCGTGATCGAGTGCTGGAACGTCGGATCGGTCAGGTCGGCCATCTGCGACTGCCGCAGCCAGCGCTTTGCGCCCGGGCCGCCGGTAAACGCCACGACGATCTCTACCAGCACCCGGTTGGGTGCTTGCTGGACCCAGGCCCGGCCGTAGCCGGCGATGAAGCCGTCCTGCGCGAGCGTGGTGATGCTCGACTGCATGTCGATGCCGCCGATGGACGCGTATGTGCCGGCGTCGAATGGACCCTCGAGGATCCCAGGCGTGTGACTTGCGAGCTCGACATAGCCCGTGCTGGGTGGTTCGGCGAGGACCTGGCTGAGATGGGGGTTGGGGCTCGGGGTCGGCGCCCCCGCCACGGCGGTCGAAGTCGGGAGCATCGAGACGGCCGCTAACGCCGCGACGGTCAGGCGCACGGCCGGACGCAGCATTGCTTTGCGTGATTAACGCACGAAACGGCCTCCGACACCACGCCAGTACCAGTGCAGATAGCGCGGCAGCCACTTCCACAGCCGGAAGCGGCTTGTGCCGGCCGTCCTGTCGCGCCACGTGGTGGGCACCTCCGCGACACGCATACCCAGCAGGTAGGCCTTGACCGTCAGCTCGATCCCGAGCTCGAAGCCTCCGGTCGACTCGATGGTGACCCGGTCGAGGAGCCGGCGCGAATAGAGCCGAAAGTTGCTGGTGGCATCGTGAATGGGCAGCCCACCCAGCCAGCGCAGGGACAGTCCGGCCGCGCGCGACATGCTGCGCTTGAGCAGCGGGCCTCCAAGCTGGCGGCCACCGCGCATGTAGCGCGAGCCGGCCACGACGTCGGCGCCGGCCTTGGCGAGCTCGTACATCGAATCGATGTCTGTGGGGTCGTCCGACGCGTCGCCCATCGTCACCAGCGCGTACGGGGCGGCCGCCGCCGTGAGGCCCGACTTGATCGCGTTGAGCACGCCGCGCCCAAGCGTGTTGCGGTGCAGCTTGAGCTCTGGCATCTCGGCCTGCAGCCGCCGCACGACGGGCACCGTCGTGTCCTCGTCGAAGTCATGCACGACGAGAACCTCAAGAGGTCGCGCATGGGTGTGCTCGACGATGCCGCGTAGCGTCGCGGCGGCGTTCTCGCCTTCGTTGTAGACGGGCACGATGACCGAGAGAGCCGGGGTCAGATCCGGCCCGCGTCGATCTCTGACTTCACCCACGGTATGACCTCGTCGAGCATCGCCTCCAGCGACGTCGTCGCCTCGAAACCGAGCACGGTGCGCGCCTTGTGCACATCGGGCACGCGCATCTGCACGTCGTATTCATAAGGAGGATCGTTCACCAGCCGCATCGGCTTGTCAGGTCCGTGGACCTTGCGCCATATCACCTCTGCCAGCTCGCGCACCGTGGTTGACCGCGCGGTGGACAGGTTGAAGTCCTCGTTGACCGCGCGATCCGACTCCATCGCCAGGCGGATTCCGCGCGCGAGGTCGCCGCCGTACGTGTAATGGCGCACCTGGCTGCCGTCGCCGAGGATGTGCAGCGGGTCCTGGCCCTTCAGCACCTTCTGGCACAGGTCGGGAACCACGTGGCTCATCGCCAGCTTCACGTTTCCGCTCATCACGTCGTGGTCGCGCAACGCGCGCCGCTCGCCGATGCCCACGCAGTTGAAGGGTCGGACGATCGTGTAGGGCAGTGCGTACTGCTCGAGGGCGCCCTTCGCGAAGTACTCGACCGCGAGCTTTTGGAATCCGTAGGTCGACTTCGGCGGCGGGCTGCTCTGCTGGGAGCCTTCCGCGGTGGGGAAGGCCGTCGCCGATTCGAACACCATGCTGCTCGAGATCACCGTGATGCGCTGCAGCCGCCCGAGCTTGTGGCCGCTGATCGCGGCGTCGAAGGTGGCCGCGCAGATGCGTTCGTTCTCGGCGAGAAGGTCGTACGCGAATTCGTGGAAGTAAGAGATGCCGCCGATCATGGCCGCGCCGGCGACGACGTGATCCGCGTCGGCTGCCAACCCGGTCAGCAACTCCGCGTCCTTGGCGTCGCCTTCGACCAGACGGTAGCGCGGGTGGCTGTCGTAGCTGCGCCGTACCGGCCCGTACTTGCTGTAGTTGTCGACGCCAACGACTTCGTGCCCAGCCTCGAGCAGCTCGGCGACGAGGTATCCGCAGATGAAGCCGGCGGCGCCGGTGACGAGGATCTTCAGAGGCGTATCGGGCCGGTGATGCCCCAGATGTCGACGACCTCACGGCCGTCGAGCTCGACCTGGCGGTAGGCCTTGTGCGGCGCGCCGATGACGATCACGTCGGACTCCTTCAGCACCTGGTCGAGCGACACGAACGTGCTGTCGTGGAGGTATGGATCGGTGCACAACACCCGCGCGCCCTTGAACGCCGCGAGCTTGCGGACCTTGAAGCTGAGCGATGCGCGAGGATCGTCGGACTCGCCTTTGAACGCCATGCCGAGGATGCCGACCGTGCGCCCCGCAAGCGGCTTGCGCGCCTCCAGGGAATCGATGATGTAGTTCGGCATGCCCTCGTTGATCTGCATCGCAGCCTGGCCCATCGGGAAGTGGTCGGGCGTGAACGCCGAAAGCTGCATGGTGTCCTTGAGAAGGCACGGGCCTGCCGCGAATCCGGGTCCAGGCAGGTCGGCCGCGCGAGGGTAATCGTTGCGGATGGCTCCGAGCACGCGGTCATAGTCGACGCCGGATCGGTGCGCGATCTGGAAGAACTGGTTTGCGATCGCGAACTTCATGTACCGCCACGTGTTGGTCAGCAGCTTCGCCAGCTCGGCTTCGAGCGGCGTCGTGCGCACCATCTGCACGCCGAGCGGCTCGAACAGGCGCGCCGCTCTGTCGTAGGCGTCGGTGCTCGAAGCCCCGACCAGCTGAGGCAGACTGCGTATCTCCTCTAGCGCGTGACCCTCCGCGATTCGCTCGGGACAGAACACGACATCGGTCTCGAGGCCCGCGGCGTGCAGCCTTCGCTGAACGCCCTCTGTCGTACCCGGGAACACCGTCGACCGCAGCACGACGAGGCATCGCGGCCGGATGTGCGGGATCAGCTCGTCGACCACACGGTCGAAGACCGTGACCGACGGGTTCATGAATTCGTCGATCGGTGTGCCGATAACCAGGACAACTGCGTCGGCTCGTTCCAGCATTCCCGGCTCCGAGCCGAACTCCAGCCTGCCGGTGGGTAGGAGCTTGCGGAGAAGCTGCTCGGCGCCTGCCTCCTTGAACGGCACCTCGCCGGCTCGCACGCGCTCGATCTTTGCGGTGTCGATGTCGTCGACTCCCACGTGGTAGCCCGCGTCCGCGAAAGAAAGCGCGAGAGGCAGGCCCACGTGGCCGCAACCGCCCACTATCACCACGTCCAGGGATTGCATGGCGGCCAAATTATGAAACCCAGGACCCAGTGGGAGGCCAAGGCCGCATTCATTGCGGCCGTCGCAAATGCCATTCCAGGGCCCACCCCGCATGGCGCTTCCAGCGGTGGGGGCTCCACGGGGGAGGTCGATTGACCTCCCCCGTGCCTATTTATGATCGGTGCGACTGTGCCCTCCGTCTTGCTCGACGTCAGACCACTGCAGGGCCCAAGTGGCAAGCGCGGCGTCGGCAGCTACGCCACCGGGCTGCTGAAGGGCCTGATCGGCGAAGGCTTCGACTCCGAGCTCACGGTGCTGATCGACGCTCGGCTGCCGGAGCCCGAGCTGCCGCCGGGGCGGTATCGCAGCGCCGCTTCGAGGCGCCGCTATCGCGGCAATTTCTCCGCCTACGAGGAGGCGGTGGCTCTGGGTGCGGACATTGCGCGGCTGCGTCCCGACATCTACCACGCGATCGACCTGCGTCTGCCAGGCAACGCACAGTGCGCGCTCGTGGTGACGCTTCACGACCTCATTCCGTGGGCGTTTGGCGGTTCGCGTATGTGGGGCGAGCGCATGCGTTACTGGCTCGGACGAAGACTGCTGCGGCGCGCTGACCTGGTGCTGGCAGTCTCGCAATCAACGGCCGATGACGCGGTGCGATTCGGCAGCGTCGACAAGAAACGCCTGCGCGTTGTGCCGGAGGCTGTCGATGACGTGTTCAAGCCGTCGGACGGTGCGTCGAATCGAGTGGCTGAGCGGTTCGGGGTCAAGTCCGGCTATCTGCTGTTCGTCGGTGCGCTCGACGCGCGTAAGGATCCCGCCTCCTTACTTCGGGCGTGGTCGGTGGCGCGCGAGGCGCGGCCGGGTCTGCAGCTGGTCATCGCCGGCGAGCCTGGGTCGCAGGCGCCGCCGGTCATGCCGGGCGCGCGGGTGCTCGGCCACCTGAGCGGCCCAGAGTTGGCCGACGTCTACACGGCGGCCGGCTGCCTCGTCTTTCCCAGTCGCTATGAAGGATTCGGCCTGCCGTGCCTCGAGGCGCTGGCGTGCGGCTGCCCGGTGGCGGCGTACCGCAACTCGAGCCTGCCCGAGGTCGTCGACGGCGCGGGCGAGCTGGTCGCCGACGGCGACGCCGATGCGCTTGGCGTGGCGGCCGCGAAGCTCGCCGGCGTGACCGACCGTCCGTGGCGGCCGGGCATCGAACGCGCCAGGTCGTTCAGCTGGCGCAGAGCCGCGCGCGACACCATCGCGGCCTACGGGGCGGTCGCCAAGTAGGACAGGACGTTTTGTATACAAACGCAGGTTTCAAGCGGGGTTGAATTGCGCGTTTGCATACAAAACCGAGTGTGGAGCTCGGGACAGGTCGATTGACCTCACCCGTGCCCTTGGGATAATTCGCCCGCGATGAGCAAGGTCGCGGTTATCGGCGCTGGATATGTTGGCCTGACGACCGCTGCGTGCCTCGCCGATCTCGGCAACGACGTGACTGTCGTCGACGTCGATCGCGAGAAGGTCGAGCAGCTGACGAAGCATCACGTGCCGTTCTACGAGCCGGGTATGACCGAGCTCGTCAAGCGCAACGCGGAAAGCAAGCGGCTGCGCTTCACCACCTCGTACTCCGATGCGATCCCCGGCGCCGAGTACGCGATCATCGCCGTGAGCACGCCCGAGGGCGAGGGCGGTGAGGCCGACCTGTCTCACGTCGAGGCTGCCGCGTCGTCGATCGCCGACCACATGACCGGCCCCCTGGTCGTGGTCAACAAGTCGACGGTGCCACCGCTGACCGGCGACATGGTGTCGAAGGTGCTGCAGAAGGGGAACGCAAAGCACCAGGCATACGTGGTTTCGAACCCCGAGTTCCTGCGCGAGGGCTCGGCCATTCAGGACTTCATGCATCCCGACCGCGTGGTGGTGGGCGGGCACGACCGCCAGGCCGCGGAGAAGGTCGCGAAGCTCTACGAGCCGCTCGAGGCGCCGATCCTCATCACGCCGAACATCTACACGGCGGAGATGGTGAAGTACGCGTCGAACGCCTTCCTGGCGGCTCGGATCTCGTTCATCAACGAGATCGCGCGGATCTGCGAGCGGGTGGACGCCGACGCCAAGCTCGTGGCCGAGGGCATGGGCCTCGACAAGAGGATCGGTCCGTCGTACCTGGACGCCGGGATCGGCTACGGAGGTTCGTGCTTTCCGAAAGACGTGAAGGCGCTGGCCGCTCTGGCCGAACGCTTCGATTACCACCCGGAGCTCCTGCACGCGGTCATGGACATCAACCGCGACCAACGCATGCTCGTCATCGACAAGCTGCGGGAGTGCCTCAGCACCCTGCATGACAAGGTCGTCGGACTGCTCGGCCTAGCGTTCAAGCCCAACACCGACGACCTGCGCGAAGCGCCGAGCCTCGACATCGCAAGGGTGCTGCTCGCCGCAGGCGCGCACGTGCGCGGCTACGACCCGGCCGCCATGGAGCGAACGCGGACGTTGCTTCCGGAACTCGAGTACACCAAGGACGCGTACGAGCTGGCTTCCGGCGCAGACGCGCTCGTGGTCGTGACGGAGTGGAACGAGTTCCGTCAGCTCGATCTGATGCGCCTCAAGACTGCCATGCGCACGCCGGTCGTGATCGACGGCCGCAATATCTACGTCCCGGCAACCATGCGCGGCCTGGGCTTCACATACCGCGGCATTGGCCGCGAGTAACGCCACCGGCGCGAAGCCGCGGGCTGTTGTCTCTGGCGGGGCCGGGTTCATCGGCTCGCATCTCTGCGAAGCGCTGCTGAAACGCGGCATGGATGTGCTCACGCTCGACAACTTCATCACCGGGTCGCCGGCGAACCTGCGGCATCTCGAGGGCAAGCCCGAGTTCGAGCTCCGGCGTCAGAACGTCAACGAGCACATCGACGTCGATGGCGAGGTGCGCTACGTGCTGCATTTCGCGTCGCCGGCGTCCCCGCCCCAGTACGACGCGAATCCCATCCACACCCTGAAGGTCGGCACCATCGGCACGATGAACATGCTCGGGCTGGCGAAGGCGAAGAAGGCCACCTTCCTGCTGGCTTCGACGTCAGAGGTTTACGGCGACCCGCTCGTGCATCCGCAGCCGGAGACGTACTGGGGCAATGTCAACCCCATCGGGCCTCGCGGTTGTTACGACGAGGCCAAGCGGTGCGCCGAGGCGTTCGCCATGGCGTATCACCGCGCGCACGGAGTCGACACGCGGATCATCCGGATCTTCAACACTCACGGTCCGCGAATGCAGGTGTCCGACGGCCGCGCCGTGCCCAACTTCATGGCCCAGGCGCTGCGGGGCGAGCCGCTCACGGTCTATGGCGATGGCCGGCAGACGCGCAGCCTTTGCTACGTGTCGGACCTCATCCGCGGCGTGCTGGCCGTGCTGGACAAGGGCGACGAGCTGCCAGTCAACCTGGGCAACCCTCACGAGGTGACGATGCTCGAGCTGGCGGAGACGATCGTCAGGATCTCCGGCTCGAGGAGCAGGATCGAGCACCGCGACCTGCCGGTCGACGACCCCAAGCAGCGCCGGCCGGACATCACGCGGGCGCGCACACTTCTTGGCTGGGAGCCGGAGGTCGGCCTGGAAGACGGGCTGATGCGGACTCTCGAATACTTCCGAGCGGTGGTTTGAGGTGGGCATGAGCACGGCGGACGAGCTGAAGCGGAGGGTGCGGGACGTTCCCGATTTTCCGCAGCCCGGAATCATCTTCCGAGACATCACCCCGCTGCTCGCCGATAGCAAGACCTTTCGCGAGGTCATCGACCTGATGTCGGTCCACTGGAAAGACAAGGGAGCGACCCTGGTCGCGGCCATCGAGGCTCGGGGTTTCATCCCTGGGGCTGCCATCGCCAACCGCCTCCACGCGGGCTTTATCCCGATCCGCAAGGCCGGCAAGCTGCCGTGGCGCGTGGTCAGCCACTCGTACAAGCTCGAGTACGGGACCGATCAGCTCGACATCCACCAGGACGCGGTCGGACCGAGCGACAGGGTCCTGATCGTGGATGATGTGCTCGCGACAGGTGGCACGGCCGCCGCCGCAGTCGAGCTCGTGCGCAAGCTCGGCGGGCAGGTCATAGGCGTCCAGGTCCTGATCGAGCTGTCGCAGCTGGGCGGGCGCAAGCGCCTCCCCGGCATCGAAGTCGTCAGCGAGCTCGTCTATTGAGGGAGTTGCTTTCTTGAAGGTTCAAACGGCCGACGTCAAGGACATGAAGCTGGCCGCCGAGGGTCAGAACCTGATCGACTGGGCGGCGCGGGAGATGCCCGTGCTGCTGCTCATCCGCCGCCGCTTCGAGAAGGAGCAGCCGCTCAAGGGAATCAAGCTCGCCGCGTGCCTGCACGTCACGAGCGAGACGGCCAACCTCATGCTCACGCTGAAGGCCGCCGGCGCCGACATCGCGCTGTGCGCGTCCAATCCGCTGTCCACCAATGACGCAGTGGCCGCCGCGCTCGTTGGGCAGCACTTAATCAAGACCTACGCCATCCGCGGCGAGGACAACGACACGTACTACCAGCACATCGAGTCGACGCTGGACCATCACCCGGCGATGACGATGGACGACGGTGCGGACCTTGTGTCGGTGCTCCACAAGAAGCGTCAGAGCCAGATCCCCGAGGTCATCGGTGGCACCGAAGAGACCACCACGGGCGTGATCCGCCTGAAGGCGATGGCCGACCGCGGCGTGCTGCGGTACCCGATCATCGCGGTCAACGAGGCCGACACGAAGCACATGTTCGACAACCGGTACGGCACCGGACAGTCGACCCTCGACGGAATCATCCGCGCGACCAACGTGCTGCTGGCCGGCAAGAAGCTGGTGGTCGCGGGGTACGGCTGGGTCGGCCGGGGCCTGGCGACGCGGGCCAAAGGCCACGGCGCCGACGTGATCGTCACGGAGGTGGACGCGGTCAAGGCGCTCGAAGCGGTGATGGACGGGTTCCGGGTCATGAAGATGGAGGAGGCCGCCGCGCAGGGCGACATCTTCATCACCGTCACCGGCGACGTGAACGTGCTGGATCGCCACCACTTCGCCGTGATGAAAGATGGCGCGCTGCTGGCCAACTCCGGACACTTCAACTCCGAGATCAACCTGAAGGCGCTGGACGACCTCGCCACCGGCGTGCGCCAGGTGAGGGCCTCGGTGCAGGAGTACAAGCTGGCCGACGGCCGGCGCCTGCACGTGCTGGGCGAGGGCCGGCTCATCAACCTGGCCGCAGCCGAGGGACACCCGGCGGCGGTCATGGACATGAGCTTTGCCAACCAGGCGCTGTGCGCCGAGTACGTGGCCAAGAACGCAGGCAAGCTCGAGAACCGCGTTTACGACGTGCCCGACGAGATCGACTCGGAGGTGGCGCGGCTGAAACTCAGCTCGATGGGAGTCGCGATAGACGTCCTCACCGACGAGCAGAAGAAGTACCTTTCCTCCTGGGAGGAGGGTACCTAGCCTCACGTTCGGACCGTCGCGACGCACCTGGGTGTTGGGCGGTGGCGGTGCGCGCGGTGCCGCCCAGGTAGGAGTCCTCCAGGGCCTGTTCGAGGCCGGCATCGAGCCGCCGGTCAAGGTGGTCGCGGTGAGCGTCGGAGCCCTCAACGGGAGCGCGATCGCGGCCTACCCGTCGCTGGCCGGGGTGATGATGCTGCGCGAGCTGTGGGTGTCGCCGCAGGCGATGTCCGTCTTCCGGATGCACCCGCTCGGCGTGATCATGACTGGGCTTCGCCGTGAGGGCCCGAGCGCTTTGCCCCAGGCCAACGTGCGGCGGTTGGTCGAGCGCGCCGAGGCGTTGACGGGTTTCATGACCTTCGAGCAGCTGCGGCTGCCGCTGTCGATCGTGGCCACTGACTTCAACTCGGGACGGAAGGCGATCTTCCGCTCGGGCGACCTGGCGCCCGCGCTGCTGGCGACAACCGCGATACCGGGTGTGTTTCCGTCGGTCGTCATCGATGGCCGGGAGCACATGGACGGAGGCGTGGTCGACAACACGCCCCTCGACGTGGCGGTCGATGAGGGGGCAAAGGACATCCTCGCGATCAGCCTCATGGCAGGCGGCGAAAACGAGTCGACGCCGACCTCCTGGCCGGAGCTGATCGCGCGGACGCTGCAGCTGACGCTGCATCACCAGATGCTCAGCGACTACGAGCGGCTACGCGACCGCGCGCGGATGGTCGTCCTGTGCCCGGTCACTTCCGCGCACGCCACGTGGGAGATGCGCCGCGTCCACCTCGAAGCGGTGATGGAGGGCTCGCGCGAGGCGACGCGCGCCCTGCTCGCTCAGCGCGGTGCCAAGCTGTTTCGGCACTCGGGGATCCACTACCTGCCTCTTCACTAGGCGTACTTATGAGAGAAAACCTGTCGGTTTTCTCTCATCGGAGCGCTTCGCGCTCCTGCTCACTTTCCCGTTGTTGGGATTGATCTAAAGGATCCGCCCCGCGACGTCGAGAACCCAAAAAAACAAAGTCATGGCCGGGCAAAGCCCGGCCAACCCTGCCACGTTAGGATTCCTTCCGTCCCAGCGGCATGACCCTGGCGCCTGGGGATCCGTGCACACGGTCACGAGATCCTTGCCGGCGTGGGCGATTCAAAGGAGGACCAGCGTTGTCCAGCCTGTTCACGTCGGAATCGACCACCGAAGGTCACCCCGACAAGCTCGCCGACCAGATCTCCGACGCCATTCTGGACGCCATCCTTGCCAAAGACCCGCTCGCGCGGGTGGCCTGCGAGGCCATCGTCACGACGGGCCTGGCAATGGTCGTGGGGGAGATCACGACCGACTGCTACGTCGACATCCCGCGCATCGTGCGTCAGACCGCTCGCGAGGTCGGATACACCCGCGCCAAGTACGGCTTCGACGCCGAGACTTGCGGCATCGTCGTCAGCATCGACGAGCAATCGCCTGACATCGCGCAGGGTGTCGACGTGGGGGGCGCGGGGGATTCCGGGATGATGTTCGGCTTCGCGTGCGATGAAACGCCGGAGCTGATGCCGCTGCCCATCAGCCTCGCGCACCGTCTGGCGCGCAGGCTCGCGGAGGTGCGCAAATCAAAGGCGCTCAACTACCTGCGGCCGGACGGCAAGGTCCAGGTCACGGTTCGGTATGACGAGGCGGGTAGGCCAGAGGCCGTCGACAACGTGGTCGTCTCGGCGCAGCATCACGAAGAGGTGGACACGGAGCAGCTGCGATCCGACATCACCGAGCACGTGATCGACAAGGTGATCCCGATCGAGCTGCGCGGCAGCCAGATGCGGGCGTTCATCAACCCGACCGGAAGATTCGTGGTCGGCGGGCCCGTGGCAGACGCGGGGCTGACCGGCCGCAAGGTCATGGTCGACAGCTACGGCGGATTCGCGCGCCACGGCGGCGGCTGCTTCTCCGGCAAGGACCCGACGAAAGTCGATCGCGCCGGCGCTTACGGCGCGCGCTACATCGCCAAGAACCTGGTTGCAGCGGGGCTCGCCACCCGGTGCGAGGTGCAAGTGTCGTACGCGATCGGCGTGGTGAAGCCGGTCGCGATCCGAGTCGAGACGTTCGGGACCGGGAAGGTGCCGGACGCGAAGATGGCCGCGGCCATCAACAAGCTCTTCGACCTGTCGCCTCTCGGCATCATCAAGGAGCTCAACCTGCGCAGACCGCTGTACAGGCAGACCGCCGTATATGGGCATTTCGGCCGCACCGACATCGACACGCCGTGGGAGTCGACCTCGCGGGCGAAGGAGCTGGCCGAGGAGGTCGCGTCTTGACGCGGACGATCGCGGTCATCCCCGCGGGCGGGGCGGGCACACGCCTGTGGCCGCGGTCGCGGCGCTCGACCCCGAAGCACGCGCTGCCGCTGGGCGGCGGAGGTAGGCCTCTTCTGCGCGATGCCTACGAGCGCGCGGTCGCGGTGGCCGACGAGGTGTTCGTCCTGACCGAGGAGGGCCAGCGCGGAATCATCGCCAGCGTCCTGCCCGAGGTGGATCCGGCGCACATGATCATGGAACCGCTCGCGCGCGGCACCACCAACGCGTACGGGCTGGCGGCGCTCACGTTGGTCGAGCGTTACTCCGACGCGGTCATGCTCACGCTGCCGGCAGATCATGTCGTGCGCGGCAAGGCTCAGGTCGCCCGCGCGGTGCGCACCGCGGTCCGCGCGGCGGCGGAGACCCAGAGCATCGTCGCCATCGGTTTGAAGCCGACGTTCCCATCCACCGGGCTCGGCTACATCCACGCGCCGCGCAAGGGAGCTGCGGGGACGTATCGCGTTGCCCGCTTCGTGGAAAAGCCCAACCTCGTCACAGCTCGCCGTTTCTTGAAATCGGGCGGCTACTACTGGAACCTCGCGTGGTTTTCGTGGTTGCTCCCGGTCTTCGTCGAGGAGCTCGAGCGGCACGCGCCGCGCCACGCGAAAGGCCTCCGCCAGGTGGTCGCGGCCCGTCACGCGGGCAACCTGCAGGCGGCGGCCGATCTTTACTCGAAACTGCCGGTCGAGGTGGTCGACCGCAGCGTGATGGAGAAGACAAACCGGCTCCTGCTGGTTGCGGCGGAGTTCGAGTGGGCCGACATCGGCAACTGGGCGGAGCTCGCCGAGCGCGTGCACGCGGACGCCAGCGGCAACTCGGTCGAGGGCGAGTCGATTCTGATCGACACCCGCAACAGCGTCGTCCTCGGCGACCGCCGCCTGGTCGCGGCGATCGGGCTCGACGATGTGATCATCGTCGACACAGACGACGCTTTGTTGGTGTGCCCGCGCTCGCGCGCGCAGGACGTCAGGCTCGTCGTGGAGGCGCTCAGGCGTTCGGGCAAAACCCGTTACCTTTAGTCGATATTGGCCCTTCCTGAGATCAAATTCGGCACCGACGGGTGGCGCGGGATCACCGGCGACGACTTCACCTACGCAAGCGTTCGGCGCGTCGCGAAGGGTGTGGCGGAGTACATGAAGAGCCGCTCCACCGAGCCCCTCGCGGTCGTCGGTTACGACTGCCGCTTTGCATCCGAGGAGTTCGCGCGCCTGGCGGCGGACGTGTTCGCCGCGAACGGGGTACGCAGCTTGATGTTCGACCGGCCCTCGCCGACGCAGGTCGCGTCATGGACGGTGATCGATCGCAAGGCCACTGGAGCGATCGCCATCACCGCCAGCCACAACCCTTACCTGTTCAACGGTGTCAAGTACAAGCCGGAGACTGGGAGCTCCGCGCCCACCGAGGTGATCAAGGAGCTCGAGCAGCGCATCAACGCGCTCGGAGAGGTCGAGCATCCGGACCGGGAAAAGGTCGAGTCGCTGGTCACCATCTACGACCCGCGCGAGCCGTACTACAAGCAGGTCGGCAAGATCGTTGACCTGGACGAGGTCCGCAACGCCGGCCTGAATGTCGTGCACGAGACGATGCACGGCTCAGGCTTCGGTTACATCAAGGAGCTCATCGGCGGCGGCAAAACGACCGTCACCGAGCTCCACGCCGACCGCAACCCGTTCTTCGGGGGCCATCCGCCCGAGCCGATCCCGCCGAACATCGACGAAGCGATCGCGGTGATGAGGAGGGGCGGTAACGACCTCTGCGTCCTCACCGACGGAGACGCGGACCGCGTGGGCATAATCGACGAGACCGGGCGTTTCATCAACCAGCTACAGGTGTTCGCACTGCTGGTGCTGCACCTCTTCGACGTCATGAAGATGACCGGGCCGATCGTCAAGACGGTGAACATGACCGAGATGGTCGAGATCCTCGGCAAGCAGTTTCACGCCGAAGTCTTCGAGGTGCCCGTCGGTTTCAAGTGGGTTGCGCCAAAGATGATGGAGACGAACGCGGTCATCGGCGGTGAGGAGTCAGGCGGTTTCGGAATCCGAGGCCACATCCCGGAACGCGACGGAATCCTGGTCGGCCTCTTGTTCGCAGACATGATCGTGAAGCGCGACAAGCCGTTGTCCGAGATCATGAAAGACCTCGAGGCCCGCGTCGGACCGCACGCGTATGCCCGGCACGACATCCACCTCAACCGAGACACATACGACAGCGACCGCAAACGCATCACGGAGCAACTCGCCAAGCATCAGCCCAAAGAGATCGCCGGCGTGAAAGTCGCGCGAGTGCGCTCCGACGACGGGTTCAAGTTCTACCTCGAGGACGGCAGCTGGGTGTTGTTCCGCACCAGCGGCACCGAAGCGTTGATCCGGATCTACGCAGAGGCGCCGGACGCGGCCGCGGTCGAGGCGCGGCTCAAGGCCATCGAGGACATCGTCGGGCTCAAGAGCGAAGCGCCGGCGCATGCCTGAGATGCCGGCAGTTCAACGCGCAGAGGAGACGCTGGTCGAGAAGCCCTGGGGCTACGAGCTTCGCTGGGCGATCACCGACCGGTACCTCGGCAAGATCCTTCACGTGCGCAAAGGCGAGGCGCTTTCGCTGCAGTACCACGAGCGCAAGGACGAATGGCTGCTCGTCACCAGGGGAACGGTCGATATGGAGCTCGGGGTGGACGACGGCCACCTGAAGACGCACCGGATGCGCGAGGGCGATTCGGTGCACCTGGCTCCGCTCACGCGGCACCGCATCACGGCCGTGGAGGACGCAGACATATATGAGGTTTCGACACCGGAGATCGAGGACGTCGTCCGCCTCGAGGACCGCTACGGCCGGGCCGGAACCTAGCCCCTCCCGCTAGACTCGCTTAGCCGATGAAGACCCCGCCAGGTCATCGCGAGGCGCCGCCGGTGCGCGTTGAGGTCGTTGTCGAAGGCGAGCGCGACCGAAGATTCCTCATCTTCGGCGGCGTCGTGCTCGTCGCCATCGCCCTCGGCTTCAAGTCCGACATCTGGGCCGAGAACCAGGTCTGGGCGCTCGGGCTTGGTCTCATCGTGATTGCGACGCCGGTGCTGCTCGGCTACCTGCGCAACGCGGGCGAGCTACCTGCCATCGAGCACTACATCCCCGTCGCGCTTGGTGCGATCACGCTCGCCGGACTTGCGTCATCGCCGATCTTCAGCCTGCAGCTGTGGCAGTTCGCCGGGCTCAGCGTGCTATTCGGGGTGGGCTTCGTGGTGGCCGGGCGGCTCGACTACCTGCGCATACGGGGCTCGGAGAAGCGAGGACACGTCGTGCTGCAGGAGGCGATCCTCATCGCGTTCCTGGCGGGCGCGTACATCGTGGTCGTCACGCTTCCGTTCAACCCCATCCTCCAGCTGCTCTGGATCCTGACCATCACGTTCCTCGCGTCGTACCGCAGCTTCCGCATCAACGGCTCCACCATCGCGCCGAGCCGCGCGTTCCTCTTCGCCGTTTTCGTCGCGCAGGTCGTGACGTTCCTCGCGTGGGCCGTGACAGCGCTCAAGAGCTACCTGGTGTTGAACGAGGGCACGTTCGCGGTGATGCTGCTGTTCGCCTGGTACATCAATCGTGGCCTTGTGCGCCACACCGTCGAGGACAGCTTCACGCGGAACGTGGTGTTCGAGTACGTGGCGTTCGCCGCGGTCCTGGTCTATCTGTTCGTGTCGAACTACCAGGCGGGCCGCTAGCCAACGTCCCTGCGAGTGCCGGCACTCGCGTCGCGTTTCCGCCTGATTCCTGTGCCAGTGCCGGCACTCGGGAGTCTTGCGGGCTACATCCCCAGGTAGGCCTTCTGCACGTCCTCGGACGCGAGCAGCTCCTGCCCGGTGCCCGTCTTGACGATGGAGCCGGTCTCCAGCACGTAGCCGCGGTGCGCCACCTCAAGCGCCTTGTGCGCGTTCTGCTCCACGAGCAGCACGGTGGTGCCCTGCGAGTTGATCTCGCGGATGATGCTGAAAATCGTCTCGACCAGGATCGGCGCCAGCCCGAGCGACGGCTCGTCCAGCATCAGGACCTTGGGCCGCGCCATCAGGGCGCGCCCCATGGCAAGCATCTGCTGCTCGCCGCCCGATAGCGTGCCGGCGATCTGCGTTCGCCGCTCCTTCAGACGCGGGAACAAGGTGTAGATGCGTTCCATGTCCGAGGCGATGCCTGGCCGGTCGTTGCGCGAGTAGGCACCCATGAACAGGTTGTCGATGACCGACATGCGTGGGAACAACCGCCGGCCTTCGGGCGATTGGCAGATCCCAAGCTCGACGATCTTCGACGGCCCGGTGTTGGTGATCTCCTTGCCGTCGAAACGGATGGTGCCGGCCTGCGGATGCATCAGGCCGGAGATGGTGCGGAGCGTCGTCGTCTTGCCGGCGCCGTTGGAGCCGATCAGTGCGACGACCTCGCCCTTGTCGACCTGAATCGACATCTTGCGCAGCGCCTGAATGCGCCCGTAGAAAGCGTCGACTCCAGTCAGTTCGAGGAGAGCCATCGGGCTAGGCGGACTTGCCCAGGTAGGCTTCGATCACGCGTGGGTCGGTGCGCACTTCCTCGGGCGGTCCCTCCGCGATCTTCTCGCCGTGATCGAGCACGACGATGCGCTCGGAGATGCCCATGACGACCTTCATGTCGTGCTCGATGAGCCACACGGTGATGCCCCTGTCAAGGATCTTGCGCACGAGAGCCATCAGCTCCACTTTTTCCTGGGGCGTGAAACCCGCCGCGGGCTCGTCGAGCAGGAGGAGCTTCGGCTCTGTGGCCAGGGCGCGTGCGATCTCGAGCCGCCGCTGCTGGCCGTAGGGCAGGTTGCGCGCGTACTGGTTCGCCTGCCGTGCTATGCCGACGAAGCGCAGCAGCTCCATTGCCTCCTCGGAAACCCGCTCCTCCTCGCGACGCTCGGCCGGTAGTTTGAAGAGCCCATCCCACAACTTGGCGTGCATGCGCACGTGACGCCCGACGCGCACGTTGTCGAGGCACGACATGTAGTCGAACAGGCGGATGTTCTGGAAGGTCCGCGCGATGCCGAGGCGTGCCACCTCGTGCGGCTTGGAGCCTGTGATGTCCCTACCGTTCAGGATCACGTGGCCGCTTGTCGGCTTGAAGAGCCCGGTCACGTTATTGAACAGGGTCGTCTTGCCGGCGCCGTTCGGCCCTATCAACGCGAAGATCTCGCCGCGCTTGATGCTCAGGCTCACGTCGTCGACGGCGACGAGGCCGCCAAAGCGCTTGGTGACGTTCGTCAGGACGAGGATGTCGTCGTCGAGCTTGCTCATCATGCGTGCGCCTGCTCGACGGCGGCTTCATCCTCCTGGCCAAGCGCGTGCTTGAGCTCCTGCTCGCGTACGCGGCTCGGGAAAAGGCCCTGCGGTCGCAGCAGCATCATGGTCACCAGGATGAGGCCGAAGATCAGCAACGTGAGGCGTTGGGTCGCATTGGCCAGGCCGGGCCAGTCGCCGTTGGTAGCGTTCAGTGACTGCAGGCCGATCGTGCTGGCGAGAGACTCGACCGTACTGGGGAGAGCCGGGATCAGGTAGTGGAGGATGGCGTAGATCGCGATTGCGCCGACGATCACGCCCGGGATGTTGCCCATGCCTCCGAGCACGATCATCACGAGTACCGTGATCGAAACGATGAACAGGAAGTCGTCGGGGCTGACGAGGCCGAAGCTCGCTCCGTAGTAGGCGCCGGCGAAACCACTGAACGAGGCGCCGATGCCGAAGGCGAGGAGCTTGGTGGTGACCGTATTGATTCCCATCGCTGCGGCCGCGACCTCATCTTCCCGGATGGCCATCCAGGCTCGACCCAGGCGCGATCGGTGCAGGTTGTTAACCAGGATCACGGCGGCCACCACCAGGATGACGATCAGGACGTAGTAGGCGATTGGATCGAAGCTGAAGTTGAACGGCGCGACGATGGCGATGTCGTTGGCCCCGGCCCACGGACCGGTGACCCAGGCGGGCAGCGTCGGCTGGTCGATGCCGCCGATGGCGTTGATGCCGCCCGTCCACTGGTCGAGGTTGTAGAAGATGTTGGGCACGATCTCGCCGAAGCCGAGCGTCACGATGGCCAGGTAGTCGCCGCGCAGGCGAAGGGTCGGGAATCCAAGAATCGCCCCGAACGCGGCGGCCACGAACAGGCCCACGAACATCATCAGCCAGAAGGGCAGGTGATACGCGTGGTGCAGCGGGGACGCAGCCAGCTGCTGGGAAGCGAACAGCGCGTACGTGTAGGCGCCTATGGCGAAAAAGGCCGCGTACCCCAGGTCGAGCAGGCCGGCGAAGCCCACCACTACGTTGAGGCCGACCGCCAACAGCACATACGTCCCCGCGTGCCCGGCGAGCGAGATGTAGTAGGTGCTTCCGTCCTGGGTGTACAGGGTGACCGCGGGAAACAGAAGCGCGACGATGACCAGGACTCCGTAGATCGCCGTGTCACGGTCGCGGATCCGCTCGCGCAGATGCAAGCGCGCGAAGACCGAGCCCGAGGGTCGCTTGGCGGCCTGACTCATTTCTCAGGCACCCGCATGCCGAGTAGCCCGGTCGGCCTGAAGACGAGGACGCCGATCAGGATCCCGAAGATCACGACCTCGGTCCATTTCGAGCCGACGTAGTTGTCGCTGAAGGCCTGGACCAGGCCGATCAGAAGACCGCCTAACGCGGCACCCGGAATGTTGCCGATGCCACCGAAGACGGCGGCGGTGAAAGCGATCAATCCAGCCCGGAAGCCAAGGTGATAGTCGAGCGAGGTGAAGTAGAGCCCGTAGATCATGCCGCCGGCGGCCGCGAGGAGCGCGCCGATGAAGAAAGTGGCGGAGATCGTGCGGTTGATGTCGATGCCCATGAGCTGCGCCGCGTCGCGGTCCTGCGCAGTCGCGCGCATGGCCTTGCCCAGCTTGCTGCGGTTGATGAAGATCGCAAGTAGGGAGACCAGGATCACCGCCGACACGACGACGAAAACGTCCTTGAACGTGAAGAACACGCCCCCGATGTAAGTCTGAAAACCAGGGCCGTGAGGAAGCAGGTCCGGCACACTGACGATCGCGGCGCCATGCCACAGGAACATGACGCCTTCGACGATGAACGACATCCCGATTGCGGTGATCAGGGGCGCCAGCCGGGGGGCATTGCGCAGCGGCCGGTAGGCGATCCTCTCGATCGTGACGTTGATGCCACCGATGATC
This sequence comes from Candidatus Dormiibacterota bacterium, assembly GCA_035934385.1. Classification (GTDB taxonomy): domain Bacteria; phylum Chloroflexota; class Dormibacteria; order Dormibacterales; family Dormibacteraceae; genus CF-118. Next base: position 9,075 of record DASYXY010000026.1, on the reverse strand, counting down.
AGCATCACGACGGGGATCACGACCGCAAGGGCGATCAGGTTGGTCAGCGTGAAGGAGTTCCCGTTGACGGCAAAGAAACCGAGCAGCGCCGAGCCGATGAACGCGCTCAACGTGAAGATGTCGCCGTGAGCGAAGTTGATCAGCTCGATGATGCCGTAGACCATCGTGTAGCCCAGCGCGACCAGGGCGTAGATCGCGCCATCAGCGACGCCGAAGTCAAGCGTCTGGAAGAACGTCTTGGGGTCGAATACCGCCTGGACGCCGAGATAGAGGATGGCGAGCCCGGTTAAGAAGAAGAAGCCGAAGTCGGCGAGTGTGATCCCGCCAAGCTGCAGTGACCTGAACCTGTTCAGGGCCGAAACGCTGGAAGCCACGGCCCAGTCCCTTCCCTCCACTTGAGTTGACGAGCGAGGAGGCCCCGTGCGGGGCCTCCTCGTGGAATTTTGGGCTACAGGTTAGCTGCTGAGCTTGGCGAAGTCGAATTGAGTCTTCCAGACGAAGCAGGCGTCCTTCGCGGTCTTGGATCCGCACACACCCGTTGAGGTGGCGGGAGTCAGACCGGGCTGGACTACGTAGATCGACACGATCTTGAGGCTCGTGTCGCCGTTTGCGTCGAAGTCGTACGTGCCGACGACGCCCACGAAGCCCTTGGTCTTGGCCATCTCGGCCCGGACCTGCTCGCGGGACGGCGTGCCGCCGTTGGCGTCGTTGATCGCGCGCCCGATGGCCGCCATCAAAGCGTTCGCGGCGTCATATGCCTGCATCGTGTAACCGCCGAAGTCGTTCGCGCCCGGGAAAGCCGTGCGGAACGCGGCGATTGTCGAAGCGGCGCCTGGAACCTGCGTCGCGTCCGCACCGGCTGACGTGGCGTAGATGCCCGGCTCGTTGCCGGTTGCCTGGTCGATGCAGTTGGTGGTCTCGATTCCGTCACCACCGCCAAAGGGAACGTCCCATCCGAGGTCCTTCATCTGCTTCCGCGGGATGCAGATGTTCTGGTCGTCGGTGCCGCCCACGTAGACGGCCTTTGCGCCAGCGGTTCTGAAGGCGTTGAGGATCGAGCGGAAGTCGCTGCCCTGCTGGTCCTTCTTGTACTCGGAGTGCTTGGCCACGGTGCCGCCGAGCTTCTTGAACTCGGCTTCGAACGAACCCGCGATGCCCACACCGAACACCGTGCTGTCGTCGAGGATCGCGACGTCAGTGATGTTCAGCGTCTTGTAGTAGTAGTCGGCCATCGCCGGGCCCTGGTAGTCGTCAGTCGTGACGACGCGCCAGTAGTTGTTGGCGTTGCCGTTCCGAAGGTCAGCCGCGTGGTAGGAGCACGGCGGAAGCGGAGGCAGCTGCTCCTTCGTGAGGCACGGGTTGGTGTTGGACGGGCTGATCATCGTGAAGTGCTGAGGCGACGAGATCGGAATCTCAGCCTTCGCGACCGCAGAGTTGTAGGGACCGATCATGCCCAGGAACTTGCTGTCGCCCAGCATCTTCTGGACGTTCTCGACGCCGACGTCCGCGCTGTACGAGCCCTGGCTGCAGTCGTCGAAGCTCGTGTACGCGATCGTGTAGCCGTTCACGCCGCCCGCCGCGTTCTTCTGGTTGACCGCGAACTGGACGCCGTTCGCCGTCGACTGGCCGCCCACCGTACACACCGGCAGGTCGGAGCCGATCTTGATGGTGCCCTTGGATCCCGCGGCACCTGACGAACTGCCGCACGCGAAGGCGACAAGCGCCGCCACCGTGAGGACTAGAAGTCCCCTAGCTCGAACCATGTGGTTCCCCCTTGTGTTAATGGAGGCCTTGAACTTGCTCTGGACGCCTCCGTCACTCGCCGCCCTCTTCCCAGCGAACGCCGGGGCGAGAGTGCGCCGGCGGCGAGCGCGGCCACACGGGGGTGGCCGAACTGACACTCCGTCGGCAACTATCGACTCGGTAGGGCCTCCAAGTCAAGTTGTGTCTGAGCGCGGCGAGCCTCGACCCGCCTCAATTGCGCGTACCGCTATATCAATATGGTAGCGCAGCGCTGTAATCGATGAACCCGTCAGCGAGCCAGGGCCCGTTGCGGTCGATGCGGGGCGATTCGACGATCGAGATGACGCGATGCAGCGTGTCGCCGTTGGCGTCGAACCGAATCGTGCCCGTGGCGCCTACCAGGCCCGAGGTGGTTGCAAGCATCGATAGGACGGTGGCGCGGGGCGGCCGCTTTCCGCCCGTGGCCGTGATGGCGCGGTCGATCGCGTCGTACACGACCGCGGCCGCGTCGTAGGCGATGACCGTATAGCGGCCGTAGTCACGCGGGTTCGGGTAGGCGCTCTTGAAGCCTTTGATCACCGCGGCTGCTGACGAAAGCTCGCCGGCGTCGATGGCGGGAACCGTCGCGTACATGCCGGCGAAGTTCGCCCCGGCGTCGCGCACGCATGCTGGGTCTTCGGCGATTCCGTCGCCACCGACGAACGGAATGGTCTGGTCGGTGCCGAAGACGTTGAGCATCTCCGAACGGATCTCGCAGCCGCGATTGGCCGTGACCCCTCCGTAGTAAACGGCCTGGGCGCCGTCGGCCTTCATCCTCATGAGGAATGCCACGGGGTCGGTCGATGAGCTCAGGTCGAGCCTGCCCACGACACCGCCTCCGAGACTCATGTAGCGCGCGGTGAAGCTGTTCGCCAGTTCCTGGCCGTACGACTCGTGGTCGGAGATGACCGCTACGCGATAGAGCTGCAGCGTCTTGAACAGGCGATCGGCCGCGGCAGGGCCCTGGAGGTTGTCCGGCGCCGCCAGTCGGAAGTAGTTGTTCAAGCCTGACGGACGCAACGCGCTCGCCGGTGGGAGGCCGGCGTCCTTGCAGGTCACCGGGGTACGGGTGGGGCTGAGGGCTGCGGGCAGGAAGACGTCCTGAGTGAGGCAGGGGCTGCTCGTCACAGGACTCACCATCCCGAGCAGGAACGCGTTGGCCAGCGGGATCTCGGCGCGAGCCACGCTCGAGTCGAAGGGACCGATGACCGCGGCCAACAGTGGGTCATCGATGAAAGCGCGGATGTTGTCGGTGCCGCGGTTGGGGTCGGGAAAGCCGCCGATCGAGTCGTCACTCTCGGACAGGACGATGGAGTAGCCGTCTAGGGTCGGATGCCGCTGGACGTAGTAGCGGATGCCGTTGAGCGCGGGCACGGCGGCGCCTGCCTCGGCGCCTTTGAGCGGCAGGTCGACGCCGATCCTGATCACGGGCGCGGGCGGCCCGCCGAACAGGCAGGATGCGCCGGCAGTGAGCGCAAGGGCGGCCGCCAGGGCCGCCGCCGAAGGACGCAGCACGTGCAGATTGTCCAGATTCGGCCTCGCCGCGCTCTGGCAGTATCTATACTCGTCCTCCCCTCAAGCACCGCGGTTCACGGCCGCGTGTCGAGGTGGTTCCAACTTCTGCGAGGAGCGCGTGTGAAGACAGAGTCGACGGAGCACCTGAAGCCCCGGTCCCAGTACGCCGAGGACGCGGTGCAGCTCGCAATCGCGGGCAACTGGGACGAGGCGGTCAAGCTCAACAAATTCATCATCGACAACCTCGGTCCGGACGAGGAATCCCAGAACCGGCTGGGCAAGGCGCTTTCAGAGCTCGGCAAGCTGAAAGAGGCCAAGGCCGCCTACGAGGTGGCGCTTAAGCTCAACCCACTCAACTCCATCGCCAAACGCAACGCCGCCCGCATCAACGCGCTGCTGCACCAGAAAGAAGGGCTCAAGGTCGGCGGCACGAGGGTCGACCTCAACCTCTTCGTCGAGGAGATGGGCAAGACCATCATCACGACCCTTGACGGCGTCGCCGGCAGCGACATCTGCTCGAAGGTCGCAGCAGGCGACGTAGCCGAGCTGAAGATCGAGGGCGACGGCATCGTCGCAGAGACCTCGCGCGGGGTGCGACTCGGAACGCTCGAGCCGAAACTGGCGCGCAGGATCACGAAGTTCATGCGCGGTGGCAACCGCTACCAGGCGGGTGTGACGTCTTGCGAGGGCAACATCGTGAAGCTCATCGTCCGCGAGACGTACCAGGACCCGCGTTTCGCGGGCAAGCCGAGCTTTCCGATGCGGCGCAAACGCGAGGTCGAGTTCCGCCCGTACACGAAGGAGAGCCTCCTCGCTCGCGAGGTCGAGGCCTTCGCCGAGGACGAGGAGGAGGCCGGCCTGGTCGAGGGCACTCCCGCCGGCGATGACGTCGAAGAGGGCATGCACGAGGTCGAGGACGACGCCGAGCCGCTCGACTTCTCGGAGGACGCGGACAGCGACGGCGACGATGATGAGGATGAAGACGAATGAGCGCTGACATGCGCGACGTGGCCGGCGCCCGGAGGTCTCTTCACCGACCCTAGTCCTGCGTCCCCGCCTGGATCGCTACAGCTAGGCGGAGTCCCGGGGTTCCGCGACCTTCTCCCCGAAGAGGCGGAGGTCATTCGCGAGGCGCAGGAGTCGCTCCTTGCGGAGATGCGCCGGTGGGGCTACCGGCATGTGATCACTCCGATGGTCGAGAGCACCAATGTGCTCGAGCTCGGTCTCGGCGCTGAGCAGCGGCGCCGCCTGTTCAAGTTCACCGACGCCGGCGGCGACGTGGTCGCTCTGGTCGGCGAGCGCACGGTGCCTGTGGCGCGCCTGGTCGCGGGCAAGTTGCGTTCGACCTCGTTGCCAGTCCGCCTGTGCTACGCGGGGCCTGTCCTGTCGGCCGACGCCGGGCGCTTTCACCAGCGGCGGGAGACGCATCAGGTGGGCGCGGAGCTGGTTGGCGCTCGCGGGCCGATCGCGGACGCCGAGGTGATCGCGCTGGCCGCTCGCTGCCTGGAGGCAGCGGGCTTGCGCCGCTTCCAGGTCGACGTCGGGCACGCCGAGTTCTTCCAGGGAATCATGGACGCCGTCAAACTGCCCGACGCCGTGAAAGCCGGCGTGCGGTCTGCGCTCGCCGCGCGCGATTTCGTAGCGCTCGAAGACCTGCTCTCGCGCACTGCATTGCGCTCGGCAGAGCACGATCTTCTGCTCAAATTCCCGGCGCTCCGCGGCGGCCCTGAGATCCTCGACGCAGCTGCCGGGCTCGTGCGCAACAGGCGCTCAGAATGGGCGCTCAACGAGCTGGGCCGCGTGCGACAGCTGCTCGAGACACACGGGCTCGGTGACATCGTGCGCCTCGACCTCGGAGCGATCCGAGACTTCGACTACTACACGGGAATCATCTTTGAGGGCTACGGTCCCGACCTGGGACGGCCGGTCGCGCAGGGTGGCCGCTACGACGGCTTGCTCGCGAAATTCGGCCGGCCGGCCGCCGCGACCGGCTTCGTCGTGCAGCTCGACCTCGTGTGGGAGATGCTCAGCCGCGGCCCGCGGCCCCCGCGGCTCCCACGCCTGGACGCGGCGATCGCGTGGACCGAGTCAGGGTTTGAAGCCGCCGTACGGCTGGGATCGACGCTGCGCCTGTTCGGAATGAATGCCGTGGTCGACACGCAGGCCCGCGACCACGACGACGCAGTCGCGTGGTGCCGGGCGATTGGTGCGGCCAACCTGGTGCACTGCCGCAACGCTTCCACGGTTGCGTGGACGGTGCCAGGCCGGCGCACGAAGCAGCTTCCGCCCGAGCAGGTGGCGGCGCGCCTGGCGGGGACAGGTCGAAGCTGATTTGGCCAGGACCCCACGGAGCGACCGCGTGTCGATCGCGCTGCCGACCGGAGCGCTCTTACCGGGCGCGCTGAAGCTGCTCGCGCGAGCGCGCCTCGCGCGCCTGAGCGCGCCCGAGCTCGGCCGCAAGCTGCTCGTGGACAGGCCCGGTTTGCGGGTGGTGCTGGTGCGTCCGTCGGACGTGCCGGCGTATGTCGATCACGGCGCTGCCGACCTGGGAATCGTGGGCAAGGACGTGCTCTGGGAGAACGAAGGCGCGCACTACGAGCTGGTCGACCTGCGGTTCGGCGCGTGCCAGCTGGTGCTGGCCGTGCCCGAAGCATCGAAGCTTGCCGGCCAGGAGACCTGGCCGCCCCTCATGCGCGTGGCCACGAAATACCCGCGCACGGCGGCGTGGTGGTTCGATGCGCGCGGCCAGTCGGTTGAGATCGTGAGCCTCCACGGGTCCGTCGAGCTGGCGCCGCAGGTTGGCCTGGTCGACGCGATCGTCGACCTCACCGCGAGCGGCCAGACCCTGACCGAGAACCGGCTCCGCGTGGCGGAGGTTCTTGGCTCGTCGACTGCGCGTCTGATCGCCAACCAGGCGAGCCTGAAGACTCGCACCGATGCCGTGCAGGCGATGGTCGGGCGGCTGCGCGAGGCGGTGAGCGTTGGCGATTAAGCGCTTCGACGCGGCGTCGTGGCTGGACTCACCCTGGTCGCGGCGACGGCTGGACCTGGCTCGGTTCGCGGAGGAACGAGCGGCCGTGCAGGAGATCTGCGCGCGTGTGGCCGCCGAGGGCGACAAGGCGCTCCGCGAGTACGGGTTGCGATTCGACGGCTGGGCCCCGGGTGCGTCGGAGCCGTTCGAGGTGCCGCCGCGAGAGCTTGCCTCGGCCGCGAAGCGGCTGCCGCCGCCCGATCGCGAAGCTCTCGAGTTCGCCGCTCGGCGCATTCGTGAATTCCACGAGGCGCAGGTCGCGCCGCCGCCGGCCGGCAAGCCGGGTCTCAAGCTGCTTGCTCGCCCTGTCCGCCGCGCTGGGTTGTACGCACCGGGCGGACGGGCCGCGTATCCGTCGACCGTCCTGATGACGGCGATACCGGCCCGGGTTGCGGGTGTGAAGGAGGTTGTCCTGGCGACGCCGCCCAGCGCCGATGGCACCGTCCCTTCCGCGATCCTCGCTGCAGCGCAGATCGCCGGTGTCGATGCCGTGTATCGAATCGGCGGGGCGCAGGCGGTCGCGGCGATGGCCTTCGGCACGGCGTCCATCCCGCGGGTTGACGTCGTTGCTGGGCCCGGCAACATCTACGTGACCCTGGCCAAGCGCGAGGTGTTCGGCTCGGTCGGCGTGGACGGAATCGCGGGGCCGACCGAGCTGCTGGTGATCGCCGACGGCGGCGCCCGGCCGGACTTCGTCGCCGCCGATCTCGCGGCGCAGCTCGAGCACGATCCGCTCGCGTGGGGTGTGCTCGTGACCGATTCGCCGGAGCTGGCTGACCGCGTGGTCGAGGAGCTGGAGAGCCTGGTCCGTGGCCTCGAGCGCGCGGCTGTGATTAACGCGGCCAATTGCTGCGTGGTCGTGGCGGACGACATCGCGCAGGCGGTGTCCCTGGCCAACGACTTCGCCCCGGAGCACCTGCTCATCGTTGCCGTGGATGGCGCGAGGCTCGCGGCGCAGGTGGAGAACGCAGGAGCGGTTTTCGTCGGTCCCTACTCCACTGTTCCGCTCGGCGACTACACGGCTGGGCCCAATCACACTCTGCCCACGTCGGGCGCCGCACGGTTCGCGTCGCCGCTCGGCGTGCACACGTTCATGAAGCGGACCAGCGTGCTGAGCCTCAACCGTGGCGACCTCGAGATGCTGCGCGAAGCGACGGTCCGCCTCGCCGGAATGGAAGGCTTGAGCGGTCACGCTCACGCTGTGGAGGTGCGGCTTGAGTAAGACCCGCGTCGGTGAGGTGAAGCGCAGGAGCAAGGAAACGCAGCTGAGTGCGCGTGTGTCTGTCGACGGTGGCGGTCGCGTCAACGTCGCGACCGGACTGCCGTTCCTCGACCACATGCTCGAGCAGGTCGCCCGCTACGCCGGCGTGGACATGAAGCTCAAAGGCACAGGTGATCTGCATGTCGACGCGCACCACCTCGTGGAGGACGCGGGCATAGTCATGGGCCAGGCGTTTTCGTCAGCGCTCGGCGATCGCGCCGGCATCGCGCGCTTCGGCTCCGCGTACGCGCCGCTCGACGAGGCCCTCTCGCGAGTGGTGGTAGACCTCGGGCAGAGGCCATTCCTCGCCTACAACGTGCCGCTGCGCGGACGCATCGGAACTCTCGAATCCGAGGTACTCGAGGAGTTCTGGAAGGCTCTGTCGATTCATCTCGGGGCCACGATTCACGTGGACGTGATCCGCGGCCGCAACCGGCATCACGTGGCCGAGTCGACGTTCAAGGCGCTCGGCCTGGCGCTGCGCGCAGCGATGGCCGCCGGTGGCGCCTCCGGCCCGCCGTCCTCCAAGGGGCTGCTTGGATGATGATCGCGATCGTCGACTACGGGGTCGGCAACCTGCGCTCGGTCGAGCGCGCGCTGGTGCACGCGGGCGCGGAAACGGTGATCACGTCAGACGGCGACGAGCTGGCGCGGGCCGCGGGCGTGGTGCTTCCCGGGGTTGGCGCGTTTGGTGCCGCCCGCGCGCGGCTGGCTCAAGGTGGACTCGGACGCCTCGTGGTCGAGTTGGCTCGCGCCGGCAAACCGCTGCTTGGAGTCTGTCTTGGCTACCAGCTGCTTTTCGAGGAATCGACCGAGGGCGGCCGGCACGAGGGACTCGGCTTGCTGCCAGGCCGTGTGATCGAGGTGCAGGGCTCAGAGCACGTGCCGGTCATAGGGTGGTGCCGCGTCGCACAATCGCAGCCGTCGCGGCTGTGGGACGGGGTTGAGGACGGCTCTTACTTCTACTTCGTGCATTCGTTCACTCCGGAACGTGGCGACTACGCCATCGCCTCGAGTGACCACTCGCCCGCAGCTGCGTCCGCGCGCGGCAACGTCGTGGGCACACAGTTCCACCCGGAGAAGAGCGGCCCCGACGGCCTGCGCGTGTACGCCAACTTCCTCGCCCTCTGCGCTTGACCGCGAAACGGATCATTCCCTGCCTCGATGTGGACGCGGGTCGCGTGGTCAAGGGCGTGCGCTTCCGCGAGCTGCGCGACGCCGGCGACCCGGCCGAGCTGGCGGCGTTCTACGACAGCCAGGGCGCTGACGAGGTTGTGTTTCTCGACATCACCGCGACCTCGGAGGAACGCACGATCCTGCTCGACGCGGTGAAGCGAACGGCGGATCAGGTGTTCATACCCCTGACCGTGGGCGGCGGGGTGCGCAGCGTCGCCGGCGTCGCAGAGCTGCTCACGCACGGCGCGGACAAAGTGTCGCTGAACAGCGCTGTGCTGGCCGATCCGCCGCTCCTCACGCGCTGCGCCGA
>DASYXY010000019.1:0-1534 GCA_035934385.1 Candidatus Dormiibacterota bacterium | reverse complement strand
CGTCACGAGCCCGGGATATGGCGATGGCTCGGCCGCGTGGCGCAAGCGCAACGGGTTGCTGGGTGGCGGTCCCGTGGCGATCATCACCACGCTCGCGGTGCTTCGCTTCCCCGAGCGCGGCGGTGAGGCTTACCTGGACAGCGTTCACCCGGGGCACAGCGTTGACGAAGTCCTTGCCAACACGGGCTGGCGTTTACAGGTCTCTGATCGTGTAAGCGAAACGTCAGCGCCGACCGATCCGGAGCTGGCCGCGATCAGACGATTCGACCCCGAAGGATTCTGGACCCGGGGCTAGTTACAAAAGGCTGACCCGGTCCAAACCGCGCTCTGACAGCGTCGCCCGATCTTGCTCGTTGATCCAGGCGGTGGCAAATCCAAACCTGGAAGGAGCAACGAAGATGAATCCCTTTGCAGCAGCAGTAGTCAAGACCGTCGGGGCCGCCGGCGTCGCGGTCTTGCTCGGTGCCGGGGCCGTCAGCGCCGTCGGGGCCGCGAGCCCTTCGCCGAGCCCAACACCAAAAGCCGGCAGGGCGCAGCCGTCGAACGACCGCAACGCCGACGGGCGCGCGGTCCGCAAGGCGGTCATCGAGGCGGAGGCCGACGTCCTCGGCATCTCACCCCAGACACTCGTCAAGGACCTGAAGGACGGGCAGAAGGTCTCCGACCTCGCTAAGGACAAGGGCCTGACCAAGGAGCAGTTCGCTGACAGGCTGGCCGCAGCCCTGAAACCGCGCCTGGAGCAGCTCGTCGACGCCAAGGTCATCACGCAGGCGCAGGCCGACAGGGTCCTGGACCGCATCGCCAAGGGAAACATCCCGTTCTGGAACGGGATCCACACCCGCAAGAAGTAGACGTCCTGCCTCCCCCATGGAAGGGCGCGGCTCACCACCGCGCCCTTCTCGCGGCCAGCGATATCTGTTTCCACTTCCTGCGGCCTTCGGCGCGCAGCCGGGCATCGCTCTTGGCCGCCACGGCTCGCAGCTCGCGCTGCAGCTTGAGGTAGCTGCGGAAGCGACCGCCGTCGAGCGTTCCGTCGGCGATCGCCGCCCGGATGGCGCAACCGGGCTCCGAGTCGTGCGAACAGTCGCTGAAGCGACACCGGAGGGCAAGCTCTTCGATGTCCTCGAAGACGCCCGACAGCGCATCCTCTCCCTCCCAGAGCTGTGCCTCGCGGAGGCCTGGGGTGTCGATGATCGCGCCTCCACCAGGCAGTTCGATCAGCTGGCGGTGGCTCGTCATGTGCCTGCCCTCGCCGGAGCGGTGAACCTCGCGGGTGGGCATAACCTGGTGCCCGACCAGTGCGTTGATGAGCGTCGACTTGCCTGCGCCTGACGGGCCGAGCAGGACGCCCGTCTTCGCGGGCTGCAGCTCGCGCGCGACCTCATCGAGGCCCGCGCCGGTGATGCCGCTCGTGACGATCACGGGCGACGGCACGGGAATCAGCTCGACCGCGCTGACCAGGTCGGCTTTGGTGACCACGACGACTGGCGACGCGCCGCTCTGCCAGGCGATGGTCAGGTAGCGCTCGATCCGC
>DASYXY010000073.1:0-1710 GCA_035934385.1 Candidatus Dormiibacterota bacterium | reverse complement strand
CCGATGCGCGGGTCCGAGCCGATGCCGATGCGCACTTTCTCGATGTCGGCACCCACCCGCTCGGCGATGTTGGCGAGCTCGTTCATGAAGCTGATCTTGGTGGCGAGCATCGCATTCGCCGCGTACTTGGTGAGCTCCGATGAGCGTATGTCCATGACGATCAGGCGGTCATGGTTGCGCGTGAAGGGCTCATACAGCGCGCGCAGGAGCTCGGTGGTGCGCGGGTTGTCGCTGCCGACCACGACCCGATCCGGCTTCATGAAGTCGGTGATCGCGGCGCCTTCTTTAAGGAATTCGGGGTTCGAGACCACGTCGAACTCGCAGCTCGCCCCGCGGGCGGCGAGCGTCTTGTCGATCTCGGCGCGCACCTTGTCCGCGGTGCCGACCGGGACGGTCGACTTAGTGATGACGATCGCATAGCGGTTGAGGTGCGTCGCGATGGTGCGCGCGACCGCGAGCACGTGCGTGAGGTCCGCCGAGCCGTCCTCACTCGGGGGCGTGCCGACCGCGATGAGCTGGAAGAGCCCGTGAGCCACGCCCTTCGCGGCGTCGGTGGTGAACTCGATGCGCCCCGCCTCGGCGTTGCGCTTGATGAGCGCCTCGAGCCCGGGCTCGTGGATCGGGACCTCGCCGCGATTCAACCGCTCGATCTTCCCGGCGTCGACGTCCACGCAGACCACGTGGTTGCCGGCATCCGCGAGGCAGGCGCCGGTGACGAGGCCGACGTAGCCGGAACCGAAAATCGTTACGCGCATGGATTAAGTCAATGTAAGTTATGGATTTATAAGAACTAATAGACGACAGACTAGAGCAAATCAGCGTCGGGCTCAATCGCGCAGAGCGAAGAATACCCTCCGGGCGGGGCCCGGGACTCAAAGGTCGCAATGGTGCGGCTTAAGTCGGGGGGCTTTGTCCCGGCGCGGGCTTGCCGACTTCGGACTGGCGGCGCTTGGCGGCGAAGTCGGCCACGTTCGCGTGGCCGGCGTGCGGCGGCAGGGCCTTACGCATCCAGACGTAATCGCGGATGTCGGCGCCGGACTGGTACTCCGCGACGGACTCCGACAGGAGCGCGAGCGCCCGGTGGCAGTCGAAGCTCGCGAGCGCGACCAGCAGGTCGTTCAGGATCTCCTGCATCTTGGGCCACGGCACGTGATGCTCCATGGCCCGCATGACCATGGGATGGTCGGTGCCCGTGACGTTCGAGCCGATCACGAGCTCTTCGAACAGTTTCTCGGCCGTGCGCAGGCCCGTATATTCGATCTCGATGTCGCCGTCCGGATGAGCGGTGTCGCGCACCGTGAGGCCCATGAGATTCACCAGGCGCCGCGCGAGATCGTCGATGCGGACCGGGCTTCCCATGTCGAGAACGAACACATCGCCCCCCTTGGCCATGGAGCCGGCCTGCAGAACGAGCTGCGCAGCTTCCGGAATCGTCATGAAGTAGCGGATGACGTCGCGGTGCGTCACGGTCACTGGACCGCCGCGGCGGATCTGCTTCTGGAAAAGCGGCACGACGGAGCCCGAAGAGGCGAGCACGTTGCCGAAGCGCACCATGCAGAAGCGTGTTTGCGAAGTGCGCTCCTGCAGCGCCTGAAGCCCCAGCTCCGCGAGGCGCTTGGTGGCACCCATGACGTTCGCCGGGTTGACCGCCTTGTCGGTCGACACCAGTACGAACGTCTCGACGCCGGTCTCGAGCGCGGCCTCCGCCGT
>DASYXY010000071.1:0-1887 GCA_035934385.1 Candidatus Dormiibacterota bacterium | reverse complement strand
TGCCGCTCGACCCGGTGAGCACAGCGACCGCCAGCCGGTCGTCGGCGTCGAACTCGTTAAAGGCGTCGTAGAGCGCTCCGGCTGTCTTCGGATCGACCGCGTTGCGCACCTCGGACCGGTCGATGGTGACGGTGACGACCGCGCCATCGACCTCATAACGAACCGTGGGCTTAGATCGCGCCTCGCTCGTGGTCGTCTTCCATGAACGGATAGCGGTGGTCGGTCGGCGGCGCATAAGTCTCTTTGATCACGCGTGGACTGACCCATCGAATCAGGTTCAAGAACGATCCGGCCTTGTCGTTGGTGCCGGATGCACGCGCCCCGCCGAAAGGCTGCAGCCCGACGACGGCGCCGGTCGGTTTGTCGTTGATGTAGAAGTTGCCCGCGGCATTGACGAGCTTTTCTGAAGCGGTGCGAATGGCCTGGCGGTCGCGCGCGAAAACCGCACCGGTCAACCCGTACGGGCTGGTCCGGTCGCAGAGCTCGAGCGTCTCGTCGAACTTCCCGTCCGCGTACGGATACACGGTGAGGATGGGACCGAACAGCTCTTCGCGCATGAGCTTGAAGTTGGGGTCGGTCGTCTCGATCACGGTCGGCCGGATGAACCACCCGACCGACTCGTCGCCCTTGCCGCCGGCGATGACTTTCGCGGTCTCTTGCTTCTTCGCGTAGTCGATGGCGCTCATGTGATTGCGGTACGCGCGCTCGTCGATGACCGCGCCCATGAAGTTGCGGAAGTCCGCCACGTCACCCTGCGGTATCGCTTCGACCAGATCCACCAGCTCGGAGCGCATCGCCTTCCACATCGACTGCGGGATGTAGGCCCGCGATGCGGCCGAGCACTTCTGTCCCTGGTACTCGAAGGCGCCGCGCACCAGCGCCGTGCGCAGGGCGTCGGTGTCGGCCGAATCATGCGCGAGCACGAAGTCTTTGCCGCCAGTCTCACCGACGAGGCGCGGGTATGTTCGGTACCGCTCGATGTTCTGTCCGACCTCACGCCACATTCCCTGGAACACCTCGGTCGAGCCCGTGAAATGAACCCCGGCGAGCTCTTGGTGGCTCAGCACCTTGTTCGAGATCTCGGAAGCGCTGCCGCTGACCAGGTTGATGACGCCAGGCGGCATGCCCGCCTCGATGAGCACTTCCATCAGGAAGTGGCTCACCAGGAGTGTCTGCGTCGCGGGCTTGAACACGACGGTGTTGCCCATGAGCATTGGCGCCGTCGGCAGGTTGCCCGCGATCGAGGTGAAGTTGAAGGGGCTGACCGCGAAGATGAAGCCTTCGAGAGGGCGATATTCGAGTCGGTTCCACGCCGTCCCGTCGTTGAACGGTTGGTTGCGCAGCAGCTGGTCGCCGAAATACGCGTTGTAGCGCCAGAAGTCGATCGTCTCGCACGCGGCGTCGATCTCGGCCTGGTGCACCGTCTTGGATTGACCCAGCATCGTCGCCGCGTTGACCGTGTCCCGCCACGGGCCCGCAAGCAGCGAGGCGGCTCGCAGCAAGACTGCCGCGCGTTCCTGGTAGGAGGTCGCGGCCCACATCTTCCGCGCGGCCAGCGCGGCGTTGACGGCGTCGTCGATGTCTTTTGCACCACCAACGGCGTATTCCGCGATCGCGAGCTCGTGGCGGTGGGGCGAACGGATGTCCCCTCGCGACGCACCCCAGCGCCGCTCGCCACCGATGAGCATGGGAACTTCCGTCCGCGCGTCGGTCAGCTCAGCGAGGCGGGATTTGAGCGTCTTGCGATGCGGGTCGCCCGGCGCGTAGGAGCGGACCGCCTCGTTCGTCGGCTGGGGAACCTGGAAGTGTCCGTCGGCGGTCATGTGACTCCTCCGCTTGTTCGGTAGATCGCTTGCTTCGATGATGGCACGTAACCCGCGGCCGTAT
>DASYXY010000060.1:0-4064 GCA_035934385.1 Candidatus Dormiibacterota bacterium | reverse complement strand
GCGCAGGCGTTCGCGCGTGAACCTGCCTACGAACAGGGGTACGAACTGCGGGACTCGGGAGTTGGCGAGGCGCTGTAGGGACTCGTCTGCGGCCAGGTCGATGGACTCTTCGGGCACCTTGCCCTGATATTCGGCCTTGATCGTGCGTAGTTCGGACTCGATCTGCCTGAGCACGGTCGCGTCGAATCCAATCGCCATGGATTTCTCCTCCACCACCACGCTACCTGGATCCCTCTCCGACCCCGCCTGGGTCGTCGGGCACACGAATCATACGGCCTTCCGGGACCCGGGCCCGGCGCCGGGTGGCGAAGCCTGACCCGGCCAGCACGAGCGCGAATCCGAGCAACATTCCGACGCTCAAACTCTCATGTAAGACCGCCACGCCGAGCACCGCCGCGACCGCCGGATTGACGTAGGTGATCACGGTCGCGCGCACCGGTCCGACCTCTGCGATGAGCGCGAAGAACAAGAGGAATGCGGCCGCCGTACACACCACCGCGAGGATCGCAACGGATGCCAGAACCTGCCAGTGAGGCACGGCGTGCGGCCACTGCACCGCGGCCACGGGCGCGTACGCGATGCAGCACATAGCGAGCGCGACGCCGTTCACCGTCACCGCCGGGATCGCCGTCAGATAGCGCGAGAGGATTGCGGGTCCCAGCGCATAACCAACGACGACGACGGACATCTCCACAAGCGCAGTCACGCCAGACGCGTGCAGGTCGAAGCCTGCGATGAAAGCGACTCCGATCAAACCGAGCAGGAGTCCAACCAGGTTGATAGGACCCATCTGATGCCTCTGGCCAAACGCGACCGCGAACAGCAGGCTCACCAGTGGCACCGCCGAGAGGAGAAGTCCCGCCAGCGCGCTCGTGATGTGCTGCTCAGCGCTGGACAGGAAGAACCACGGAGCTGCGACCTCCACAGCCGCAAACGCCACGAGCCACGGCCATCGGTTGCCGATGACCCCAAGGCCGCCGCGCGTGAACGCGATCGGAAGAAGGATCAGTGCCGCGAGTCCCGTGCGCGTGAACACGAGCACGGCCGGCGAGATCTCTCCCACCGCGACTCGGATGAAGAGATAAGGAATGCCCCAGATCACGCACATGGCGGCAAACAGCAGCAGTCCCGGGCGGCTCACTGAGAACTTCTAACCTACCGGCCGTGGTGACCCATTCCCGCGCCCCGGTGCTCGATCGGCCCGCGCTGAACCGCGCCCTGCTGGCAAGGCAGCTCCTGCTCGAGCGGCGCGCCGCGTCCGCCGCTTCGACGATCGAGAGGCTGGTGGGCATGCAGGCGCAGGCGCCCAACCATCCATACATCGGGCTGTGGGCGCGCCTGCAGGGTTTCCACCACGACGAGCTCTCGCGGCTCATGGAGACGCGCAAGGCCGTGCGGATCTCGCTGATGCGCAACACGATCCACCTGGTCACGGCCCGCGACGCTTTCGCGCTCAAGCCCCTCTTCCACGACTTCGGAGAGCGCGGCTACATGCGAGGCAGCCCGTGGGGACGGAACATGACGCAGGCCGACGTGATCGCAATTCGGCGTGCGGGCGCCGAGATAATGGGCGAGAAACCGCACACCGTGGCCGCGCTGACCAGGCGCCTCGCCGAGATGTTTCCCGGCCGTGACGCATCGGCCATGGCCTACGGCGTGCGCTACATGGTGCCGCTGGTCTTCACCACGCCACGCGGCATATGGGGCGCGGGTGGACCGGTGGCGCTGACCACGTTCGAGGCCTGGCTGGGCGGCGCTCCTGGTCCGGCGATCGACCCGGAGACGTTCGTGACGCGCTACCTCGCGGCCTTCGGCCCCGCGTCTGCCGCCGACTTCCGGGCGTGGTCAGGCCTCGCGATGCGCCCCGTTTTCGAGAAGCTGCGTCCTCGCCTCAAGGTGTTTCGGAGTGAGCGGGGCACCGAGCTGTTCGACCTGCCCCGCGCCCCGCGCCCCGATGGAGATGTGCCTGCACCGGTGCGTTTCCTTCCCGACTACGACAACATCCTCCTCGCCCACGCCGACCGGACCCGGATCATGCCCGAGGGCAAGCACCTGGGCATGTTCAGCAGCAACGGTGTGATGAAGGGCTCGGTCCTGGTCGACGGTTTCGTGCGCGCGATGTGGGTGCCGCGGAAGAACACTCTGGAGGTGAGCCCCTTCGCCAGGCCATTCACGAAGGCGGAACGCGCCGTCGTCGCCGAGGAGGCTAGGTCGCTGCTGGACTTCCTCGCGCCGGGCGAAAAGCGGGACGTTGCGTTTGCGTCGGTGAAGCCTTAGGCGTCAGCACCGCGACGGCGGCCCTGACGACGTGCGGGTTCCACTGCGTGCCCGCACCGCGTCGCAGCTCTTCCAGGGCGGAGTCCCAACTCCTAGCTCCGCGATAGGCGCGCTCGGTGGTCATCGCGTCGAGCGAGTCGGCGACCGGGATCACCTGCGCCACCAGCGGGGTGTGCCTTCCGACGGTGCCGTTGGGATAACCCTTGCCGTCATACCTCTCGTGGTGGCTCAGGACCAGCTCGAGCACCCTGGAGTACTCGGAGAAAGGCTTGAGGATGTCGAACCCGAGGCGTGGGTGGGTCTCCATGACTTGACGCTCGGCGCTGGTGAGCTTGGCGGGCTTGAGAAGAATCGAGTCGGGGATGCGGATCTTGCCGATGTCGTGCACTTTCGCGGCAAGCTCCAGCTGCTCGATCTCGACCTCATTCAACGCGAGCTTGCGGGCGATGGCGTGGCTGTAGATCGCCACGCGCTGCGAGTGATTGAACGTGTAGGGGTCACGCCGGTCGACCTCGTTGGCCATGCGCTCCATGGCACGCATCGCGTCGCGACCCATCTCGACGCGCTGGCGCAGCGAGTGATACACGAGCACAGAGGGAACGATCGCCAGCAGCGGAAGCCAGGCGAGCTTGACCGCCGCGAATGCCGCCAGCCCTCCGATGACGTAGAGGCTGGCGTACTGGATGTAGACGATGCGCTGGGTGTGGATGAAAAGCTGCAGGGGATTGCGCGAGGTCGCCATACCGATGGCGATCGAGACGAGCAGCAAATTGACCGCATACATCACAGCTGCCGCGGCTACCAGGACCAGCGCATGCAGCGGTGTCGATAGACCGCTGCCTGCAGAGACTCCACCCGCCTGGAGGATTAATCCGGCGGCGAGCGTCGCGATGTAGGCCTGGCCCGCGTTGAAAAGGACACCCAGGCCGATGGTGCCGACAGGAGGCCGCTCACGGGTTGCAGCGACCCGGCGCAGCGCCTGGATCCAGAGGTCGACAGCCTGCACCCCGGCCACCAGCAGCGCTGCCGCCCACTCCGGCAGCAGCAGGACCGCGGCAAAGAACACCGCCGCCCCCACGCTCAGCTTGTGGCTCAGGTTGATGTGCATCGGAAACTCGAGCGCGAGGATCCCGGCCACCGCCAGCGACCCGGCGAGCCACAGGTCGACGTGGCCCGCCGGATGCTCGCTCAGGTCGATGGCGCAGACGGCGACGGCGGCCAGGCCGACCGCCAGCCGGTAGAGCTCAGACCGACGCCTGGGCGTCAAGGTCTACGCCGTCGCGAGTATGAACTTGAGGTGGACCGGCGTCCCGCTGTAGCCGCTGGCCCGCGCGTACACCGTGCCGGATCCGAGCAAGCCTGACGTCACCTCGTCGGTGGTCTGGTACCGGAACAGGAGCCCGGCCGGCACGCTGATGACCATGTCGACGGCGGTCTCGGGCTGCCCGTGGACATACACGCGCGAGGTGGTGTAGCTCTCGAGCGGCAGACCAAGGTCGAGCAGGCTCGACGTCCAGACGCTGTCGTAGACGGGCACGACGTGCCCCGCCGGCGTGACCACGAGGACGATCGGATCCCAGTCGCAGTACGTCGACCACGCGCCCGCCGTCACGGGCGATGCAAACAACACCCCAGCCGCGAGCACAGCCGCCAACAGTGCCCTCTTCACTTGTGCTCTCCCTCCACGAAATCTGAACGAAGACTGAAACGACCCGACCCCTCGGAGGCAGAACGCTAGTGGCGCCTGGCCTGAAATCAAGTAAGAAATGTGTAAGACGCGATTCCTG
>DASYXY010000020.1:0-48940 GCA_035934385.1 Candidatus Dormiibacterota bacterium | reverse complement strand
GGTCCAGTCCTGGCCGTCCACATTCGCGGCGTCGCTGTTGATCTCAGGCGTGAAGTAGTCCTGCACGCCCTTGCCCGACGGGCCGCTGAGAATCACGTACGCCGGGTGCTTGTCCGACCACGCGGTGCGCAGGCCTGCCGCGCGTGCGACCTCGAACACCGTGTTCACCTTCAGGTACTGGTACGGATACACCGGCTTGCAGGTCGCCGGGTCGACCGGCAGCTGGGTCGGGTCGATCACATCGAGCGGATTGGACGTCATGTTGAGGATGCTGTCGGGCAAGCCCGAGAGTCCCTGGCCCGCGTCGATCGAGAGCGGATTCTTGTCCAGCTGCTCGAAGTAAGTCACCTCCACGCCAGGAGCCACGCCGGCGCAGTTGGTCGTGCCCGCCGGCAGCAGCACGTGGTTCCACGTGTCGTCGTAATACACACCGGTCGTGCGCGGATTGCCGCCTGTGACCTGGCCGACCATGCCCGGGAAAGAGTCGGAAGGGAACGGGGTCTGAGCGTTCGTGTACCTCACTCCATCGCCGACCAGCTGCCCGAGGGCAGAGTTGGGATGCTTGGCGACGTACCAGGCGAGGTCGGTCTGATGGAGGCCGTCCACCGAGATCAGCAGCACGTGACGCTTGCTGTTCTCGTTCGCCCCCGCAGGTTGCGCCGCCACCACCACGCCGGCAAGTCCAAGCGTGGCGAGGACGGCGAGCACGCGGAAACGTAATCGAGTCATATCGCGCTTCCCTCCATGAGCTGGCCCGGAGCGGACCCCTGTCAGTGACCTGTCGAACGTACGGTCGGCGCGTTATGCGGGCTGGACAGGCTCCTTAAGCCGTCGTTATGCGGCGGCGAATTTCATCGCAAGTCGCTTAGCCTGACCAACGTGTTGTTCATGACCGTGCGCGTGGCCAAGAAAGTGCCTGAGCTGACGGTCTATTTCTGGATCGTCAAGGTGCTGACCACGGGCATGGGCGAGGCGACGTCCGACTACTTCGTTCATACCTACGACCCGTATCTCGTCGTGATCGTCGCCGCCCTCGTGCTCGCGGCCTCGGTGCTGGTCCAGGTCGCGCTTGCCACCTACAACGCGTGGTCGTATTGGTTCGCCGTTTCTATGGTCGCCGTCTTCGGCACCATGGCGGCGGGGATCGTCCACATCTACCTTGGCGTGCCCTACGTCTACTCGTCTCTGCTTTATGCAGGGAGCGTGGCCGTCATCTTCGGGCTCTGGTACTGGAGCGAACGGACGCTTTCTGTTCACAAGATCTTCAGCCGCCGCCGCGAGCTCTTCTACTGGGCGGCCGTGCTGGCGACCTTCGCGATGGGCACCGCGGTCGGCGACATGACCGCGGTTTCGTTCCACCTGGGTTTCTTCGCCTCGGGGATTGTCTTCGCGGTCCTGATCGCCATCCCCGCCGTGGCGTACAGGTTCGGCCTGAACGAGATCGTGGCGTTCTGGTGGGCGTACATCGTCACCCGGCCCCTGGGCGCGTCATTCGCCGACTGGCTCGCGGTTCCGGCGTCCCAGGGAGGACTCAACATCGGCAAGGGGACCGTCAGCATCGCGAGCTGGATCCTGATCGTCGCGTTTGTCGCGTTCCTCGCCTTCACCCGGAAGGACTCGCCTGAAGGCGCCGCCTAGCGCCTGCCCGGGATCGCGGCGTCGAGCAAAGCGACCGCCCCGGAGCGTAGTGCGCCGGCGGCACCGTCGCGATCCTGGTCCATCCGCGCCGCCACCGCGCCGCCGTCGTATAGAAGCAGGAGCCGCCGGCCGACCTCGGCCGCCTTGCGCGCGCCGGAAGCCCTGGCCAGCTTGGTGAACAGGTTCAGCAGCCAGGCGCGGTACTCCGCCGAGGCGGCCTCGCTCGCATCACCCGGGCTTGCCTCCGCCGTCGCCATGATGAACCGGCAGCCGCGAAAGTCCGATGCGGTCAGGGCAACCTCGAGCTCCGCGAACACGCCGAGGATTCCTGCCCTGGGCGTCCGGCTTGCGGAGACGATCCGGCCGATGTCCCGCTGACGGTTGCGCAGGTGCCGGTCGAGGTAGGCGCGCACGAGCTCGTCTTTGCTGCCGAACGTGTTGTAGAGCGTGGCTTTCGTCACCCCGGCCTGCTTCGCGATCCGGTCGACACCGACGACGTGCACGCCCTCCGTGTAGAAGAGCTCGTCGGCCGCGGCAAGCAAGCGCTCGCGGGCCGGCTGCTGCTGCGTCGCCTTCCTGGTCACCGCGAGTCATTACACTATACCGACCGGTCTGTATATCTCGGGGTGGGTTGCGTTTAGCGCGGCTAGTTCAAGGAGCCATTCAAATGCCGATGATCGATGTCTACGCCACGGGCGGCACGTTCAAGGATCCCAAGACCCTGGCGCGGGACCTCGCAGAGACGCTGATGAAGATCGAGCAGGTCCCCAACATTCCGATGTTCCGGAAGAACACGGCCGCTTTCGTCCACGACCTTCCGAACGGCGCGCTCTCCAACGTCGATGGCGACGGGAACTACGTAAGGGTGCAGGTGCTTACCAACGCCGGGGCGCTGAACCGCGACAAGCAGCTCGCGGTGGTCCGCCAGTTCACCGACCTGATCGTTGCCGCCGCCGGCGACGCCTCGCTGGAGCGGCGGACATGGGTCCTGATCACCGAGGCCGTCGAAGGGGGCTGGGGACTCGCCGGACACGCCAACACGAACTCCGAGCTGGTCGACGCGGCACGGGCCCAGATCGCCGAGCTTCAGAAGGCCAAGAGCTCCTGAAACCGCGGGGCCGCGCCCTGCGCTGGTAGCGGCCCACCCGATCTAGAGTGGCGCGATGGCGGCCGAGGGTCGCGCGCTCCGGCGTTTCAAGACGTGGTTCTGGCGTCCGCCGCGCCCGCACGGCGACACGATCGCCGACAGGCGCGTCAGCCCGCTCGAACTTCTCTACGACCTTGTCTACGCAGCTGTGCTGGCGCAGGCCGGGAACCATCTCGCCACGCACATGTCTGCCGGCGGGTTCGTCGAGTTCGCGGCTGTCTTCTCGCTGACGTGGTTTGCCTGGACGAACGGGTCGCTTTACCTCGAGCTGCACGGCAGATCCGACGGACGGACCCGCACGTTCGTCTTCATTCAGATCGGCATCCTCGCCATCCTCGCGGTGTACGCCGCCGATGCGAGCGGTGACAGCGGGTTCGGGTTTGCGATCGCCTACACGGCATTCCTGGCGGTCATGACCTGGCTCTGGTACGACGTCCGCCGCCAGGATGCGGTCGACCGGCCCGAGTTTCTCCTCGACACCGGGCGCCACGTGATCGCGATGTCGGCCTCGGTCCTGCTCATCCTCATCAGCGCTTTCCTGCCGACACCCCTTCGACTCGCCGTCTGGTCGGTCTTTACGCTCGGCTGGATCACTCTGTTCTCGCTCCTCGGTCGTTCGCCGGTGGGACTCGGCCGCGGCATGGCTCCCACGGATTCGCTGGTCGAGCGATTCGGAACGTTCACGATCATCGTTCTCGGCGAGGTCGTCTTCAGCGTGGTCGAGGGGATCGCTCAGTCGCCGCATGACGTCACGTCTGTGGCCACGGGGTTGCTGGCGCTCGTGGTCGGATTCGGGTTCTGGTGGATCTACTTCGACGTCATCGGAGGACGGCTGCCGAAAGGCGATGGCGGCGCTTTAGCGAACTGGATCCTCAGCCACTATCCGATCACGCTCGCGATCGCCGCCGCCGGCGCGGGGATGGTCAGCCTCGTGGAGCACGCCCAGGACGCGGCCACCCCGTCGCCGGTTTCCTGGTTGCTGGCAGGAGCGGTCGGCGTCGGGATGCTGGCCCTCATTCCGGCGTCACGCGCTCTGGCCGATGCGGGCCGGCTTGCCGTTGTCTATCGACCGCTGTGGGTGACGATGGTGGCGGGCGCTATTGTCAGCGTGATCATCGGCGTGGCGCGGCCCGCACCCTGGCTGCTGGCGTTGTTGCTCGTGCTCGTGCTGACGCTCGTGTGGGCGGTAGCGGTCCGCGGCTTTCTGCGCGCGGGAGCCTGGGCGGTCGAGGAAACGCCGTAGCGGCGCTACTTCGGCTGGCGGTCCGTCTCCGCAACAGCTTGCGGCTCGGATAGGACGTAGCCCCTCGCAGGCACGAGTCGCCGGACGCTGACCAGGGCCTCGCGGGTTGCCGCGCGGGCGGAGTCGGCGACCACGCCGGGGATCGAGATCCGCACCTTCGGCGTCCCGTCCTGCTGCTCGATGCGCAGGCCAAGGCGCTGCAGCTGGTCGAGCACCGCGGGATCACCGGTCGACCCGAGCTCCGGCTCGATCGTGAGGCTGACGAGAAATGCGGTCGGTGCGGCCGGGCGCGCCTGTATTGGTGCGGGCGTTGGCGCGGTCGCCGGCCCTGGCGCTGCCGCCGCCATCGCGACGTTCCGTTGTCCTAGCGGCTTGAACCGCCTGTCCTCGGCTGCGTCGAGCAGCGCATCCAGATCGCGGGTCGTGCGGACGCCGGCGAAGCGCGAGGCCAGCGAATACAGGACCGGCACGAGCACGAGTGTCAGGAGCGTGCTGGTGAACAACCCACCGATGACGACGATCGCCAGCGGGGCGCTGATGAACGCACCGCCGACACCGCCGCCACCACCCGTCACCGCGAGCGGGGCCAGCGCGAGCATCGTCGCAAGTGCAGTCATGAGGATCGGCCTCAGACGGTGGCGCCCACCCTCGATGAGCGCGTCGTGCAGGTTGAGCCCGCGGTCACGGTACTGCTCGACCAGATCCAAGAGCACGATGGCGTTGGTGACCACGATGCCGGTGAGCATCAGGATGCCGATGAGTCCTGGCAGCGAGAGCGAGGTGTTGGTCACGACGAGGGCGACGATCGCGCCCGTGGCCGCGAAGGGGATGGACACGAGCAGGACCAGGGGCTTCAGCAGTGACCTGAAGGTCGCGACCATGATCAAGTAGACGAGCGCGATCGCCGCGGCCAGCGCCAGGATGAACTGGCTGAGCACGTTCGAGAGCTGCAGGAAAACGCCACCTGTGGTGACGGTCGCGCCCGCCGGCAGGGCGATGCTGTTCAGCGCCTTGTTAACAGCGGCCTGCACCGCGTTGGTGTTGTTGCTGGTGATCGTTGCGGTGATCGTGGCGTCTCGATCGCCGTTGACCCGGTTCAGAGCTTGCGGACCGTTGACCTCTTCGATGCTGGCGAGCGTCGACAGCGGCACCGGGCCCCGGAGCGTTGGGATCTGAACCCGAGCGAGCGAGTCTGCGGTGTCCGCGGCGCCTGGAGGCAGCTGGACTCGGACGAGCACCGGACCCTGCGGCAGGATCGCCTGCGTGGCCACAATGCCGTTTACGTCCTGGGCCACGATGATCGCGAGCTGCTGCACGCTAAGGCCCGAGCTGGCGAGCTTGTCGGTCGGGACAAGCTGGTAGGTCGGCTTCGACGCCGCCAGGTTTGACTTCAACCCGGCGAGGCCGCCCACGTTCGACAGCACCGTCAGCACCTCGTCGTTGGCGTTCTTCAAAACAGCCGGGTCCGCGGCCCTCACGTCGACCTGCATCTGGCTGCTGCTCGCGTTGGAGCTGCTCTGCGCTTCGCCCACCTCGATCTTGGCCGGGCCGGAGTAGCCATGGATCGCCCTCTTCACTCCGTTCAGCGCCGTGTCGTACTGCCCGTTGGCGACAAGTACGAGCACCGTTGCCTGCGTCGGGTTGGCCGGCACGGTGCCCGGAGGCGCAAACGGGTCGCTGATGCCGCCGACGGTCGCCTGGTAGGAGGTGATGCCGGGTATGCCGCGGATCAGAGACTCGACCTGCTGCGTCTGGGCGTCCGTCTGGGCCAGCGTGGAGTTCTCGGGCATCGTGATGTTGACGGGGAAGTCAGGGCTCGACGACTGGTCCAGCAGGTTCACCCGCAAAAGCGGAATCAATCCCATCGAGCCGGCGAACAGCAGTGCCGCGACTCCAAGAGTGATAAGGCGATGGCCCGTCGCCCAGCGGATCACGGGCACGTAGGTGCGCTGCATCCAGTTGTACTGCAGCCGCCGTTCGGCCCCTTCGGCGGCGACCGCCGGAAGCAGGCGCGACGCCAGCAGGGGGACGACCGTGACGGCCACCACCAGCGAGGCGGCCAGCGCGACGACCACTGTGAGCGCGAACGGCCGGAAGAAGCTGCCCGCGATGCCCGTCAGCAGCGCGATCGGAAGGAAGACCGCGATCGTTGTGAACGTCGAGGACGCGACCGCAGTCGTGATCTCGCGCGCGCCCGTGTATGCGGCGACAAGCGGCTTCTCCCCTTCAGCCACGTGCCGGCTGATGTTCTCGAGAACCACGATCGAGTCGTCGACCACGCGGCCGATCGCGACCATCATCCCGCCGAGGGTGAGGATGTTCAGCGTGATGTTCTGCCACCACAGGACGATCAGCGCGACGAGCAGCGAAAGCGGTATCGCGATCGCGGAAACGATGGTGGCGTGTCCGCTGCGGAGGAAAGCGAAGATGACGAAGACGGCAAACACCGCGCCGAGCAGGCCCTCGCGCAGGATGTCGCCGATCGCCTGAGTGATCGGGGTGGCCTGGTCCGCTATGGGCTTGAGCAGGATGCCGTGACCGATCGAGCTCTCGATGTCCGGCAGCGCGCCCTTCACCTCATTGGCGACCGTGACGGTGTTGGCGTTGGGCCCCTTTGTGACCTGCAGGCCGATGCTCGGAGCGCCGTCGGTGCGCGTGATCGTATCGGCCGGCACCGACACGAGCGCAACCGTGCCGAGGTCGGCGACCGTCACGGCCTTTGTCGGAGTCCCCGTCTTGGTCGCAGGCGGCAGCGAGGGCACAACGACGATGTTCGAGATCTGGTCGAGGCTCGTGATGAATCCCGTGACCTGCAGCGGGATGGTGGCCGAGCCCTGCTTCAAGGAGCCGACGGACTGCACGATCGAGGCCTGCTGCAGCACGGAAGCGACCTGGCCCGTCGTGACTCCGTGCACGGCCAGCTTGGCCGGGTCGAGTGTCACGTCCACCTCGTCGGTCGGAGCGCCCGTGATCACGACCGAGGCGACCCCGGTCAGGCCTTTCAGTTTGGGAAGCGCGGTGGTGCGAAGCTGCCCGGCCAGGTCACCGAGGGGCTCGTCCGCGGAGACGGCGTATTCGAGGATGGGGATGCTGTTGGTCGAAAACGTCTGCACGGTCGAAGCCGGCGCGGCGGCTGGCAGGAACGGCCGCGCCTGGCCGACCGCGGTGTCAACATCCTGCCGGGCCGTCTTCAGGTCGACGCCGTCCTTGAACAGCACGACCACGAGCGACGCCCCCTGGCTCGACGAGGATTCGACGGTGTCGACGCCGTTGACGCCCTCCATCGCGTTCACCACGGGGATCGTCACCTGCGCGTCGACGATTGCCGGCGAGGCGCCTGGGTCGGGCGTGATCACGATCACCGCCGGGATCGAGATGTCGGGCAGCAGGTCCTGCTGCACCTGGGTCGCGGCGTAGATGCCGGCGCCGAAAAGAACGACGGTGCCGAGCAGGACGACGGTGCCGAGGTGCAGCGAGAGCCGAGTGACCGCTGACAAGCTCAGTCTCCCGTGGGCGGCTGGATGTTCGCGTGGTGGCGCTTGGCGATGATCCCCCGAAGCCACTGATCGAGCTCCGTGCCCGCGACCGAATTTCGCCGAAAGATGGCGTCGACCTGGCCGTTGAGGACCCTCTTGTCTTCCTCGGTCAACTCCTTGGCGGTCAGAACCATGATCGGGATCGAACGCGTCGATTCGTCCGCACGCAGCGCCTCGACCACGTCGAATCCGCTGACCCCAGGCATCATCAGGTCGAGGAGGATCAGCCCGGGGCGGTCGGATCTCGCCTTCTCGATTCCCTCTTTGCCGCCGCCCGCGCGCAGAACCTGGAAGCCGGCGGGGGTCAGCAGGCCCTCGGCCACGTCCAGGTTGGCCGGCTCGTCGTCGACGACCAGGACTCGCACCGGGCCGCCCCTGACGTCGTCAGTGAAGGAGTACTGATTCAACCGTGACAGCAGCGCCTTGGAGTCGATCGGCTTGACGAAATAGTCGATGGCGCCGAGGGCGAGCCCCAGCCCGCGGTTGTCGACGATCGAAACGACAAGCACCGGGATGTTTCGGGTCAGCTCCGATGCCTTGAGCTGGGCCAGCACCTCCCAGCCGTCGATCTCCGGCAGCAGGATGTCGAGGGTGATCGCGACCGGTTGGAGGTCGCTCGCCATGGACAGAGCCTCGGGCCCAGTGCGAGCGATCGCCGTCCGGAATCCACCTGCGTCGAGGTGGTGGGCCAGGATCGTGGCCGCCTGCGGACTGTCATCGACCACTAGGACCAGCGGCCGGCTCAGGTCGGCAATGATCGTTTCGGGTTGCGTGGCCGTCGCGAACCCGGCGGGTACTGCGGTTTCGATCGGAAGGGTGAGAGTGAACGTGCTCCCCAGCCCAACCTCGCTCTCCACACTCACGTGCCCGCCGTGCATCTCGGCAAAGCGCCGCGTGAGGGCAAGACCCAGGCCTGTGCCTTCCTGTCGCCGTCCGGGTCCGGAATCGAGCTGGTGGAACTCCGTGAAGAGATGCGGAAGATCCTTCGCGTCGATGCCGATCCCGGTATCCGTGACCGCGATCTCTATCCAATCGCCAACCCGGGCCGCCCGGATACCCACGCTGCCTCCACGCGACGTGAACTTGATGGCGTTGGAGACCAGGTTGAGCACCATCTGCCGCACCTTGGAGTCGTCTGCGGTCATGCGGAGATCGGCACCTGACTCGACCTCCAGGGTGATCTCCTTCGCTCGCGCCAGCGGATCGGCCGTGGTTCGGATGTCGTTGAGCAGGCTGCGGAGCTCGAGCGATTGCAGATGCAGCTCCATCTGGCCGGCTTCGACTTTCGAGAGGTCGAGGATGTCATTGATCAACTGCAGCAGGTGCTGGCCGCTGCTGTGGATCTGAGTCAGAAAGCGACGCCGCTGCTCGTCTTTCAGCCGGCCCGTCACGTCGTCGATCAGCAGCTCCGCGAAGCCGAGGATCGAGTTCAAAGGGGTCCGCAGCTCGTGGCTCATGTTCGCCAGGAACTGGCTCTTGGCGCGATTGGCTCGTTCGGCTTCCTCCTGGGCCAGGCGAAGCTCACTGGTGCGCTCGGTCACCTTGGCCTCCAGCTCGCTCGCCAGCAGCCGCTGGTCACGCATCAGCTGGGCCGTGAGGATCGCCCGGGCGGCGCGCGCCGCCAGGCTCTCGAGCAGCTCGAGCCCTGAGCCCTCGATGGGAGTGCCGCCCTCCAGGCGGTTGAGGGTGAGGCCTCCCACCACCCTGTCCTGGGCGACCATCGGCAGCATCACGGCCTCCCGCATGCGCCACCTCTGGATGTTGCGCACTTGATGAGGCGCCATGCCCGCGGGCAGATGGTCGGGGTCGATCGCGATCACCACGGGCTTGCGTTCGTTGACCACCGTCTTCCATGGACCGGCGGACTCGAGATCCATGGCCACGCCCAGCATGGCCGTGGCGTCCCGGAGGACCTCAGGGTTGGGGTGGAACGCGGCGACCGGCTCGATGCGTCTTCCGTCCGGCGAGACCAGGACGACCGCGCAGAAGTATCCGGTGGCTCGGGAGATGTGTTCGGCCACCAGGCCCAGCAGGGCGTCGATGTCCGGGACGGCGTCGTTGAAGGCGTCGGACGCCTCCGTTATGGCGGCCAGCCGATCTTGAGACTGGACCGGTTCGCCTTCCGAGCTCACCGTGCAACTGTAGGTCGGCGCCCCCCGAAAGCGAGCACGATTAGTCAGGGCCGGCCGGCGTGTGGAACCTCCACGCGTACTGTTTCGACCTTGCCCGTGCGCGACTGAAACAGCTCGCCCATCCTTTCGACGCCGCGCCACTCGGCGTTCATCATGTAGAGCGTCCTGCCGCCTTCCCCGCCGAGCATGCACGCAAAGCACGCGGCGTCGTGGGCGATCCGTTCCAGCACCTCGCCGCCTTCGCGCACGCGCAGGCATACGGGTTGTCCGCCTGAAACGCCGGAGCACCAGATCGCGCCCTCCGCATCAAGGCAGATGCCGTCGCCATCGACCTCTGCCCAAACGCGTCGGTTGGTGAGGCTGCCGTCGGGTTCGATGTCAAACGCCGTCAGCCGGTGCGCCCAGGACTCGGCGATGACCAGCGTCGAGTTGTCGGGCGTGATGACCATTCCGTTCGGAAACATGACGTTGTCAGCGACCTGGCGGGCGGCGCCGTCAGGCGTTACCACTGCGATCGTTCCCGGCCGGAATTCTTCCTGGCCGAAGTTGAAGCCGACCCTGTTCACGTAGATGTTGCCTCGGCCATCGACGGTGATCTCGTTCCAACCCCTGCCCAGAGCACTGAGGTCGGCGTGAGTGACAAACGATCCGTCAGCCTCGCGACGCAGGAGTCGATCCTCGCCAGTGACAAGCAGCCTGCCGTCGGGCAGGAAGTCGATGCAGAAACCCACCGGCTTCGGCCCCCTGGCGACTGTCTCGCTGGTGCCGGCGGGGTCGAGAGTCCGGATCTCCTGGGCGCCCCAGTTGCAGAACCAGAGGCGGCCGTCGTGCCACCGGGGCGACTCGCCCACTACGAGCCCGGTGATCAGAGTCTCAACACTTGCCATCACAGCTCGTCAGACTACGGCGGCGCTCGAAACTAATCGGTCGTTCCAGAGCCACGAGATCGGCTCGGCGGTGTGCGACGCCCTCTACGCATACTGCTCTCATGTCTGGGAATCAGGAGATCGACGCCCGGATCAGGGCGATCGGTGACTGGCGAGGCAAAAGGCTCTCACAGCTTCGCGCCGTGATCACAAAAGCCGACGCCGGCGCGGTCGAAGAGATCAAGTGGAAGAAGCCCAGCAACCCGATGGGTGTGCCCGTGTGGTCTCACGACGGAATCGTCTGCATCGGCGAAGCGCTCAAGACCGCGGTGAGGCTGACCTTTCCCAAGGGCGCTTCTCTGAAAGATCCAAAGCGGATCTTCAATGCAAGACTCGACAGCAAATCGGTTCGCGCCGTCGATTACCACGAAGCGGACCCCGTCGATGAGGCGGCGCTGAAGGCGCTCATCCTCGAAGCCGTGCGCCTGAACACCCGCAAGGTCAGATGAGCGAGGACAACGCCACGCTCAAGGAGGCGTTTCGGCACCATGCCTGGGCGACGCGCCAGCTCCTGGCGTTCTGTGAACAGCTAACGCCGGAGCAGCTTGCGCAGCCGCGGGCCGCGCCACTGGCCGGCGAGGAGGGAAGCGTCCTGGAGACCTTGCAGCACATCATCGGCACCGACGGTGCCTACCTCGGCGCGCTCACGGGCCGCCCTCCGAGCTGGGCCGGCACCCGCGCCCTGAGCTCCGATCTCGCCGAGCTGCGATCGTATGTCGACCAGGTCGAGGCGTTGTGGATGGACTACCTGTCCCTTCCGGAGGACGCCGCGCGCAAGGTCCATCTCGACAGCGGCACGTACGAGACCCAGGCGGCGATCGTGACCGCGCAGGCGCTGCACCACGGAACCGCCCACCGCGAGCAGGTCTGCGCCATCCTCAGGGACTTCGGCCTGGAACCTCCTGAAGTACAGGTGTGGGACTTCGCCGACTCGACCAGTCGCTCGCGCTGGATCAAGCCGCAGTAACCTGGCAAATGCTCGATACGTCGGTGGTTAAGTCTTAGATAGGGACAATCTCGAGCAAAGCCCAGCAATTGCTATAGTTTCGTCGGGCGAAACGCCGACATGAGAACCCACCTTCGGATCGGACAGGCGGCTGAGCTGCTGCGGGTAAGCCCGGACACCGTCAGGCGCCTGGTCGACGCCGGCCACATCAAGACCGCCCGCTCGACCGGTGGTCAAAGGCAGATCGATGGCGCAGCGCTGGCCAGGTACATGGCGAGCCTGCCGCGCCAGGATCCTCCCGCGGCGGTCAGCCAATCGGCCCGCAATCGTTTCGTAGGCATCGTCACACGCGTCGTCAAGGACGGTGTTGCGGCCCAGGTTGAGATGCAGGCCGGGCCCTATCGAATCGTGTCGCTGATCACCCGCGAGTCTGCCGATCAGCTCGGGCTCAAGCCCGGGGTGGTTGCGGTCGCGTCTGTGAAAGCGACCAACGTCGTGATCGAGCTGCCGCGCAGCTGAGGGAGGGATCGATGGGTCAGCGGGTCGCGGTGATCGCCGTCGCGCTTCTCCTCGCCGCCTGCGGAAGCAGTTCGGGAAACGCTGCGGCCACGGCCAGTCCGCTTGCCGGAACGGTGTCAGTCTTCGCCGCGGCCTCACTGACCGCCTCGTTCAACGCGCTGGGCACGTCGTTCCAGGCGGCCCACGCCGGGGTCACGGTGAAATTCAATTTCGCCGGCACGCCCACCCTGGTCACACAGATCGAGCAGGGCGCGGCGGCCGACGTGTTCGCCTCCGCCGACTCGACCAACATGGACAAGCTGAAGGGAGATGGGTTCACGTCGGGTACCCCGCAGGTGTTCGCGCACAACAAGCTCGAGATCGTGGTCGCGCCCGGGAACCCGAAGGACATCGCGAGCCTGGCCGACCTCGCCAAGCCCGGAGTGATCTACATCACCGAAGCGCCGACCGTTCCGGCCGGGAAGTACTCGCTCCAGGTGCTCCAGAAGGCGGGCGTCACGCTGACCCCGAAGAGCCTCGAGACCGACGTCAAGTCCGTGATCAGCAAGATCGAGCTGGGTGAGGCGGACGCCGGCATCGTCTACACGACCGACGTGACCGCGGCGGGGAGCAAGGTGGCGGGAGTCGCGATCCCCGACGCCGACAACGTCATCGCCACCTATCCCATCGTGGCGGTGAAGGGCACCACGAACTCCGCGGCGGCCAGCGCTTTCATCGCCTTCGTTCTGTCGGGGGACGGCCAGGCAAAGCTTCAGTCTTACGGCTTCCTCGCGGCTTCCTGATCCAATGCGCCGGCGGGAGCGCGTCCCTTTCGTAATAGTTCTGCCGGCGGCGATCGGTGCGGCGTTTTTCATCGTTCCGCTGATCGGACTGATCGTCCGGTCTCCGTGGGGCGATGCCGTGGCCGCGCTCACCGCCCCCGAGACGCTCGAGGCTTTGAAGCTTTCACTCGTTGCGTCACTGTCCGCCACCGCGGTGGCGCTGGTCCTCGGCGTGCCGCTGGCTTGGGTCTACGCGCGAGCGGCATTTCCCGGTCGAGACCTGCTCCGCGCTCTGACCACGCTGCCGATGGTCCTTCCGCCAGTGGTCGGCGGCATCGCTCTGCTGCTTGCCTTCGGTCGGCGCGGCCTGCTGGGCGCGTGGATCGCCAGCACGTTCGGCGTCACGTTTCCCTTCACCACCGTCGGAGTGGTCATGGCAGAAACGTTCGTGGCGATGCCATTCCTCGTCCTCACCGTCGAGGCGGGTTTGCGTTCGATGGACCGGCGCTACGAGGAGGCCGCGCGCGCATTGGGTGCCAACCGCTGGAGGGTGTTCTTCCGCGTCACGATGCCTCTCATCGGCCCGTCGCTGTTCGCCGGCGCAGTGCTCTGCTGGGCCCGGGCGCTGGGCGAGTTCGGAGCCACGATCACGTTTGCCGGCAACTTTCCGGGCGTGACGCAAACGATGCCGCTGGCGGTCTATCTCCTCCTGGAGACGAACCAGGAGGCGTCTTTCATTCTCAGTCTCGTTCTGCTCCTTATCTCACTGGTGGTCCTGGTTGGACTCAGGGACCGCTGGCTCGGGATCCCCGTCGCCGCGTGAGCCTTGACGCCTCGATTCGCCTCACGCTCGGACCGCTGGACCTCGACATCGCATTCACCGTCGAGACCGGTGAGGTCGTTGCGCTCCTCGGCCCGAACGGGGCGGGCAAGACCACGCTCCTGCGCGCCGTCGCTGGACTGCTTCCTTTTGAGGCAGGTCACGTGCGCCTGGACGGAGAGACGTTGGAGGACACCGCGACGGGCAGGTATGTGCCGACGGAGCGGCGGCCGATCGGTTTTGTGTTTCAGGACTACCTGCTGTTCCCTCACCTCAGCGTCCTGGAGAACGTCGCGTTCGGTCTCCGCTCGCGCGGGGTCTCACGGCAGGCGGCGGCGGACAAGGCGGGGCGGTGGCTCGACCGAGTCGGCCTCAAGACCTACGCGGGCTACAGGCCCGCAGCTCTGTCCGGCGGCCAGCGCCAGCGGGTCGCGCTTGCCCGCGCCCTGGCTCCCGAACCGCGACTCCTTCTTCTCGACGAGCCGCTGGCGGCGCTCGACGTCAGCACGCGTGCCGAGGTTCGGCGCGACCTCAAGCGCCACCTCGATTCGTTCGAAGGAATCCGTTTGCTCGTCACTCACGACCCGCTCGAGGCGGCCGCGCTCGCCGATCGCCTGATCGTCATCGAGAACGGACACCTCGTCCAGACAGGCACCGCGGCCGAGGTGACGGAGCACCCGAGGTCGCAGTACGTCGCCGATCTCGTCGGGGTCAACCTGCTGCGCGGCGTGGCCGACCATGGTTCGGTGAAGCTGGCGAGCGGACAGACGATCGCGGCCGCCGGCGCCGAGCTCGGAGAAGTGTTTGCGGTCGTTCACCCGCGAGCCGTGGCCATTCATCGGAGTCATCCCGAAGGGAGCCCGCGCAACGTGTGGTCCGGCCGCACCACCACCATCGAGTTTTTCGGGAATCGCGTTCGCGTGCGGGTTGACAGCGACGTTCCCGTCGTGGCCGAGGTGACCCCTGCCGCGCTCAAGGAGTTGAACCTCGTCGAAGGTGGCGACGTGTGGCTGTCTTTCAAAGCTACCGACGTGGGGGTTTATCCCGCTTAAGCAGTCCTATACTCGGCGGCCGAAAGCATGATCATCGGCGCCTACTACTGGGCTTTCCTCGTTTTCGGCGGGGTCATCGTGCTCCTGGCGGGCTTCGGTCTCGCGGCGCAGCTACAGGATCAATTCGACCTTGGCCAGATCGCACTCATCGTCGCCTTCGGGTTGTTTGGTGCAGCGATCGCCACCTACTCGGGACGCGCCTTGCTGCGTGGCAACGCCGGCTTCGTTGGCGTCAGGGCTGGCCCTGCCTTTGGCACCGAGCGCATGGCCAGCCGCGGCTGCCTGTTCGTCATCCTCGTGGTGGGCGCCGGCCTCCTGTTGAGCGGACCCATCATCCTGATTCAGGTTCCCGGCATGGCCGAGGGCGATGAGCTGACTTTCGGGATTGGAGCCTTGGTGAGCTTCGCCCTGTGTGCCCTCATGGTTACGCCCACCGTTGTCCTGCTCTGGCGACGGCGCAGCCGAGACCCAAGCGCTGCAGCGGGCCGTCTCCTGATGGCGGTCATCGGCTGCATCCTGACCTTCATGGTCGGTGGGGCGCTACTGCTGACAACATTCTTTGATCCCCGCTATGACGTCGGGTTCGGCTGGCAGATGGTCATCGGCGGATTGGCGGCCCTGGGGGCAATCGGGGCAGCGGCGTTCGGCGTCGCGCTGAGCCGAAGCCTGCGCTAGGCCCCCGTCAGGCGCCGCTGGTCAGGTCCCTGTCCTCCATCTCCCACGCGTGGTCGAGCATGTGGTACGCGGCGTGGCGGATCAGGAACTGGACCGTCCACGTCCGCGCCGGCGCCCCGCGCGCGTTGTAGTCGCGGATGGCGGCGCAGAACGCGTCGCGATGGGCGCGAAGATCCTTCGGACGTCGCCAGGCGTCAGCCGGCGGTGTGAGGCCGACCTTCATCGCGAAGTCCAGCACCTCGGTGCCGTTGGTGTGGCGGATGATCCTGTCCCGGTCGCGACCGCCTCCGCGCGGACCCTTCCGCAGCTCGGCGGAGACGCTCGAAGCGACGTCGTCGAAGTAGGTCCAGCTGGCCCGGAGCAACGCGAGCTTGCGGTCGCACGCGGCGCTGGTCATCGGCTTGTGCTCCGACTCCGCCGACCCGTAGGAAAGGCCGTAGAAGTCGGTCATGCCGGTGCCTTTGCGGCGCTCTACAACCGACACCTTGCCCGCTGCGCGGAACTCGTTGGCGAAGCCGGCCAGTCCGGCGACCTTCGCGTATCGCGGCCGGTAGGCGGCGAGCAACTCGAGTGCGTCGGCCTCGGTCTTACCGCTCCTGTTCCAACCTGGCCAATCGAGCGCCACGGCGACGGCCTTCTTCTTGCCCTGCTCGAGCATCACGCGGACCGCAGCCGCCACCGCGCCAATTATGGTTGTCGGAGTGCTGGCTGAGCTCGAGCGCATCCCGAGAATCAATCTCGCCACCCTGCCCACGCCGCTCCAGGAAACGCCGCGCCTCGCGGCCGCAATCGGCCTCGACCGGCTGCTTTTGAAACGCGACGACAACACCGGCCTCGCCTTCGGCGGCAACAAGGCCCGCAAGCTCGAGTACCTGGTCGCCGATGCGGTGCGCGCCGGCGCCGACACGCTGGTGACCCTGGGCGCTCCGCAGTCGAACCACTGCCGCATGACCGCGGCCGCGGCACGGGTGGCAGGCCTGGACTGCAAGCTTGTGTTTGCGGGACATCCGATCGAAGCGGTCCAGGCCAACATGCTTCTGGACCAGTTCTTCGGGGCGACGTGGACATTCGCCGGCGATCGACCCGCTCCGGAGTGCATGTCGCGGACCGCCGAGGAGCTGCGGAGCGAGGGCCGGCGTCCCTACGTCATACCCGGCGGCGGCAGCAACGGCCTGGGCGCGCTGGGATACGTGGGCTGCGCGTTCGAGCTTGCGCAGCAACTCGACGAGCGCGGCGAGCGGCCCCGGTACGTCGTCTGTGCGGGCGGATCGTGTGGGACCCTTGCCGGCCTGACCCTGGGTGTCGCGTTGTGCGGAATCGGCGCCGAGGTCGTCGGCGTCAGCATCTCCCGCTCCGTGCCCGACCGGGTTGCTCGGGTCCGCGAGATCATGGCCCAGTCCTGCGACCTCCTCGACCTCGCGCTCCCGGATGCGGCGCCCACGATCTGGGGCGACTACATCGGGCCCGGCTACGGCATGCCGACCGACCTTTCCAGGCGAGCCCTTGAAACCGTGGCGTTCACCGAAGGCATCCTCCTCGACCCCGTCTACTCGGCGAAGGCGTTCGGCGGGCTGATGGCCGAGATCGAAGCCGGGCGCATCCAGCGTTCCGACGTCGTCGTTTTCATTCACACCGGCGGCACCCCCGCACTCTTCGCCGATCCGGCGCTGTACTGGCACGCCGACTAGCAAGTCGACGCCGCGCCTGCTGCTTGTCGCTGGGGCGACCGCATCCTTCTGGGGCGCGGTCTTCTCGGTCAAGCGCTGGGTCGACCACTACAGGTCTGACCAGGCAGTCGACGACTTTCGCGTCTATTACTACACGGCCCGGTTGGGCATCGAGCAGGGCTGGAACCAGATCTACAACCAGAGCGCGCTGCGGGAGCTGATCGCCAGGCACTTCACGGGCGACCTGGCCGTCATCGATGGGGGGCACACCTTCCCCAACCCGCCTCTACTCGCGTGGCTGGTCGCGCCACTTACGTTGCTGCCGTTCGGGCCCGCCTACGCGATCTGGTCGCTGCTCGGGCTGGCGTCCGTGATCGTGGCCTGGGCCATCGCCGCGCCGTTCGTAGGGCTTGCCCGCATCGCTTTGCTGCTCACCGCGGTCGCCATCTGGCCGGTGCACTACTCGCTGATCCTCGGCCAGCCGACGCCCGAGATCATCGCCCTGGCGGCGGCGGCCTGGTGGTTGCTCGAACGCGACCGGGTGGTGCTCGCAGGAGTGGCTTTAGCGGTAGCGACCAGCCTGAAGCCGCAGGACGTGGTCCTGGTCCCGGTCGCGCTGCTCCTGACCGGGCGCTGGCGGGTGTTCGCGTGGTGGGCCGGCAGCTGCGTGGTGCTGGGTCTGATCTTCTTGGCGTCGCTCGGCGTTCAAGGCGTCGCCGACTTCTGGAACACGAACGTCGTGGTCGAGAGCTATCCCGGGCACCAGATCATGACCCTCGCCTCAGTATTCGGGCCGGGCCTGCCCGCGTACGTGCTCGAAGGCGGATCCGCGGTGGTCGCGCTCTACGGCGCCTGGCGGCATCGCGCGCGACTCAAGATGGTCATCGCGCTCGGTCTGCTCGGATCGGTGATGGCCGCGGTGCACGCGCACGAATCCGACTACTGCATGGCGCTGCTCGCCGCCTGGCTCGTGCTTGCGACGCCGACGTCGCCGCTGACTCGCTTGTGGCTGCTGCCTGGAGTGCTTGCCGTGCAGACGATGTCGATCGGCTGGCCGCTGCCGACCCTGCTGTGGGAGATCGTCTGGCTGGTGCTACTCGTGGCGGAGCGGCCGCTGCGCGAGGCAGAGGATCGAAACGCCGAAGGGCAGGTTCGCCCGAGCAACGAGTCGAGACTCGAGCCCGAAAACGCGGGTCAGGGTGCGATTCAACGGTCCAGGGCTGGGGAAGTTGAAATCTGACTTCTCGGATCGAAGGGCGGGGACGAGCCGCCTGGTCAATCGGATCCCGGCGATCGGCGCAAACAGCAGGGTGTTGAAGAACGTCAGTCGCCGCACGACGAGGCCCGCGTCCTCGATGCGTTGGCGCAGCAATCCTGCGGAATAGCGTCGCTGGTGCATGCTCACGTCGTCCTGGGCTCCCCAGAGGAACCTGTAAGCCGGCACTGACACCAAGAGGTGGCCGCCTGGCCGGATCACCCTCGTTACTTCGGCCAGCGTCTCGCGCTCATCGGCGATGTGCTCGAGCACGTCAAGCATCGTGGCCACGTCAACGCTCTCGTTCGGAAATGGCAGGTGCTCTCCAGAAGCCTGGACCACGACATCAAGCCCCCGCTCGCGGCAGTAGCCGACCGCTTCGTGATCGACGTCGACGCCGTACGCGCAGCCGAATCGCGAAAGATTCGCGACCATGGTTCCCGTTCCGCAGCCGACGTCCAGCAATCGCAGCGGCGATCCGTTGGCCGGCTTCGGCAGATTGTCCGCCAGGAGCCGGAGGATGATCTGCCGCCTGCCTAGGAACCACCAGTGGCGATCCTCGATCTCCCGGTACTCGCGGTAGAACTCGCGCTTCAGGTCAGTCCCGTGCCGGCTTGAACTCGGTCACCTCGCTGCGCGAGGGAGCGGTGACGCGGAGCCGGTCGAACTCCTTCCGGCTGGGAAAGTAGATCCGCCTCCACATTGTGAAGACGGTCGCGAGCGTGCGCGGGATGTCCGACGGTCGCACGGTCGTCTCTCCGGCCATGCGCGGGTAGTGGCGTACTCCCTTCTCTGCGATGCGGAAGTTCCACTTGCGCGCCTTCGCGAGCAGCTCCGTGTTGACGAAAAAGTTGTCGCACTCGATGCTCACCTGCCTGACGACCTCGCGCCGCATGAGCTTGAACGCGCAATCGACGTCGCGGACGCGCAGTCGAAACAGGACTCCTACGAGCCGGTTGTAGATCCACGACAGGATGCAACGAAGGACGGTGTCGTAGCGGTAGACCCGAAAGCCCGTCACCATCTCGTACTCGTCCATCAATGGAATGAAGTACTCGAGCTCCGAGACGTCGAACTGGTTGTCGGAGTCGGTGAAGAACACGAAGTCATAACGGGCGCTGGTGACCCCTGTCCGCAGCGCCGCGCCGTAGCCGCGATTGGTGTGATGCCAAAGCAGCCGGACCTTGCTCTGTCCGCGACGCACCAGGCCCTCGACCACGCCACGAGTTCCGTCCGAGCTGCCGTCGTCCACCACGATCACCTCGTACTGCTTGGCGAGGCGGGAGGCGGTGGCCACGCACTGCTCGACCGCGCGCTCGATGTTGGCCTCCTCGTTGTACGCGGGAAGCACGATCGAGAGGCTGGCAACCGGTGTGCTGCGGGCCCGCCGGCTCACGGCCGAAGTATATGTTCGGGTGCTCGGGGCCCAACTTTGTTACTGGTACGTTTGACCTCCCGCCGCCGGCTCTGTTAGCTTTGGAGCTCGCGTCTGGGGCGCGAGAACGAAAAGCCTGGGGGTAGGCGTTTGCGTCTCGATCGCTATGTGATCCATGGCGTGGTGCTGCTCGTTGCCGCACTCATCTCCGGGTTCACCTTTTCCGACCACCTGGCGCCTCGGGCGGGTGCGCTGGAAGCGGCCGCGGCCGGGCCGATCACAGTGGGCGGCGACGATTGGAACGGCCGCGACAGCAGCATCATCAGGCCTACCTACATCCCCACGGCACCGCTGCCGGACCGCGCGCCGATGATCTACACCGTCGCGGCCGGGGACACGCTCGAATCGATCGCCAAAGACCTCAAGATCCCGTTCCGCGAGATCACCTGGTCGAATCCCGGATTGCGCCTGCCCCTCAAGACCGGCCAGGTCCTGCGCATCCCACCGGTCAACGTCGCCGGGTTCGTGGTCGTAGTGCGGAGGGGCGACACGCTGGCCGGCCTCGGCCTGGCGCACGGCGTCGATCCGCTGACGATCGCCGACTTCAACCGCATCCGGGGCCCGCTGACACCGGGGACGATGCTCGTCGTCCCGGTCGATCCGATGGTTGGTCCGAACCTGTCGAGCGGGCTCGTTGCCGACCCCATTGCTCCCGCCAAGTTCGTGTGCCCGCTCCCGGGTTCGCCGATCATCCAGAAGTTCGGCCCAACTGGGTTCGTGTTGGAGCCCTCACACAACGGCTACCTGCACTTCCACACCGGCGTCGACATCCTGGCGGCCTACGGGGCGCCGATCTTCGCGGCGGCCGGGGGCACGGTGACCGCGGTGGGATTCGAAGGCGCTTTCGGTCTGCGGGTTGAGATCACGGACAGCTACGGGCTGGTCGAGATCTACGCACACATGCAATCGGTGGAAGCTGCCGTCGGCGAGCCCGTTCAGCAGGGCAAGGAGATAGGGCTCGTCGGCAGTACTGGCCTGTCCATCGGGTCACACCTGCACCTGCAGCTCGAGATCGGCGGCGAGCCCACCGACCCACTGCCGCTGATCGGGTGTAACACCCCGTAGCTTCGAAGCCCCAACAAATTTTGTTGGGGCAAATCGTCCGGCCCGAGACTACTGGTCAACAGAATGTGGTTCGAGCGACCGGAGGCCGAGCTGGTCAGGGCCGCCAAGGGCGGCGACCGTGTGGCCTTCGCGGAGCTCCTCCGGCCCGAGTACCCGACCGGCCTGAGGCTCGCCTGCGGACTGCTGCAGGATCCCGACGAGGCGGAGGACGCCGTCCAGGACGCCGCGTTTGCGGCGTGGCGGCGGCTCGGCAACCTGCACGAAGGCTCGAGCCTGCGGCCGTGGTTCCTAGGCATCGTCGCCAATCGATGCCGAGCTGTGAAAAGAAACAAATGGTGGTCCGTCTCGCGGTCCGAGTCCCCGGAGGGCGAGGCGCCTGCGACGGACCTGGCCTCGTCGATCGACCTGCGTAGGGCCCTGCGCCGGATCTCATACGACGAGCGACTCGTTCTCGTCCTTCGCTACTACCTCGACATGCCGTACGAGGAGATCGCAATGACTCTGGGCATTTCGCCGAAGGCGGCGAGGACCCGCGTCGAGCGCGCGATCCACCGGCTGCGGCCGATCATGCAGGTGCAGGGGGCAACAGCCTGATGGACGAACGAGCTGTGTTCGATCAGTTCCACGAGGCTCTCGAGCTCGAGCCTCAAGCCGGCGCTTACGAGCGCTTCCGCGCAGTCTTCATCAGCCCTCCGGCCGCGACCAAGCGCCGGCCGGTCTTTCGACTGAGGTTTTCGCCGATGACTCTAAGAATTGCCGCCGCCGTCGCGGTGGCGGCGATCGCAATCGCGCTCGTGGCCGGCTATATGGCCACGCACCACAGCCCCACCGGGTCGATCTCCGCCGGCCCGGACAAGAACGTCCAGGCCTACAAAACGATGATGAGGACCGACAATCTGGCCCTCGGGTCATCGTTCTCGACTCACTGCGCCACCGTGAGCGACACGGGCTGCGTGGCTGCACTCAACCACATCGTCTCTCCGCTGCAGAAGTGGATTTCAGACATGGACGCCTTCAAGACGACCCCGCGACAGTTCGCTGTTATCGGGGGACAGGTCAGGGA
The DNA here is from genome assembly GCA_035934385.1 of Candidatus Dormiibacterota bacterium. GTDB lineage: Bacteria > Chloroflexota > Dormibacteria > Dormibacterales > Dormibacteraceae > CF-118. Next base: position 27,060 of record DASYXY010000020.1, on the reverse strand, counting down.
GCACGCAGCCGCGATGCTGTCGGATCTGAACCTTGCCATCGCCGCCGTTGGGGCCCGAGACAATCACGGCCTCGTCACTGCAATCAACGCCGCAGGGCCGAGCGCGAACTGGATGGGTCGAGCCACATCAGCCATAACCGAGACACAGCAGGCCAAGGCATCTGACTACATCGCGCTGGTCAAGGTCGACGGCGACGCGTTGAACGTCTGCGACGGCTGTCTGGCCCTGGCCGCTCCGAGCTTCAGCTGCGCTCTGACTGACGTATGCGTTAGTGACGTCATCACAGCCGACGACACGATCGGCCAGTTGGAGGCCGACGCCATCCTGCAAGCGGCTCCATCCCAACTGGCCGGCAAGGACCAGCGATTGCAGACAGATCTAGCGGCGGCCGACTCCGCGCTGCTGAGAATGCTCGAGTCGCTGCTTACCAACGACAAAGCCACCTTCAACGCGACCCAAGATGCGTACCGGCTGGCGGTGGTAGCCGTCAGCAGCGACATTTTCGCTATCACTGGCTAGACGACTCTCAAAGGCGGCGCCAGTGATGTACCGGCGCCGCCTATTCTTCGCTTGGTGATCGATCCCGACGCCCAGCGGTACCTCGATGAAACCGCGGCCCTTGATCTACCCTCGCTCGCGGTGCAGGGGCCGGTGGAGGCGCGGCGGCACAACCACGACCGGGCGCCGAGCCTCGCCGGCGCGGTCGAGGAGGTGGCGCTCGTCCGAAATGGACGGCTGCCCGGTCCAGCCGGCGAGCTCCATTACCGTCTGTACTCACCTCTGCCCGACGAGAAGCTGCCCGCATTGCTTTACCTGCACGGTGGCGGCTGGGTCTACGGCGACATCGACACCCACGATTCGGTCTGCCGCGGGCTGGCACGCCGAGCCGACTGTGCAGTTCTGTCGCTCGACTACCGGTTGGCGCCGGAGAACCCGTTTCCGGCGGCGGTCGAAGACGCCTGGGCCGGGCTCGAGTGGCTGCACCAGCATGCACGCGATATCGGAGGCGATCCCGATCGTCTTGCGGTGGCTGGTGACAGCGCCGGCGGAAACCTGTCGGCGGTGCTGGCGCTAAGGGCTCGCGACCGCGGTGGTCCGCGGATCACTGCGCAGGTGCTGATCTACCCGGTGACCGACTGCGACTTCAACACGACCTCATACCGCGAGAAAGCGACAGGCTATGGCCTGACCAGCGAATCCATGTTCTGGTTCTGGGACAACTACGTGGCTGAGCCCGCACGCCGGACGGATCCCGACGCTTCACCCATGCGCGCCACAGATCACCGGGGCCTGGCGCCCGCGTTGATCATCACCTGCGAGCTCGACCCGCTCGCCTCGGAGGGCGTCGCCTACGCCGACCTTCTCGAGAGATCAGGCGTCAGCGTGGAACACATTCACGAGCTCGGCATGATCCACGGCTACATACGTATGGCCGGCGTCACCAGCCGGACACGCAAGTCATGGGACGACTGCGCGCGCTTCCTGCGCCAGCAGTTCCGCTCCAGTGATTGACGCAGGATCAGGTCTCTGACTAAAGTCAGAGAATGGATCACGCGGCGGTTACACAGGTCCGGACCTTCAACCGGACGGTGGCGGAGCGTATCGGCGCGCTGACCGAGGAGTTCCTCGGCCGGCACCGGCCGATGGGCAACTCCAGGGCTCTATGGGAGATCGGGTCGGAGGGCGTCGAGGTGCGGGCGCTGCGGGCCCGGCTCGGATTGGACTCCGGCTACGCGAGCCGCGTACTGCAGTCGCTCGAGCGTGAGCGCCTCATCAAGATCGCGCCCAGCCCCAAAGACGGTCGCGTGCGGCTCGTGAGGCTCACCGCGGCCGGCCGTGCCGAGCGCGCGGAGCTCGATCGCCGAGCGGACGACGTAGCCTGGAGCTTCCTCGAACCCCTAAGCGAGCACCAACGCGACGAGCTTGTGACTGCGGTGACGCTGGTCGAGCGGCTGCTGCGAGCCTCGATGGTGACCGTCGACGTTGAAGACCCGTCGACCCCGGACGCCAGGTGGTGCATCGAGCAGTACTTCAACGAGCTGAACGCGCGATTCGACGCAGGCTTCGATTCTTCGCGGAGTATCTCGGCAGCGGACCGGGAGCTGGTTCCGCCGGCGGGCTTGCTTGTGATCGCGCGCTTGCGAGGCCGGCCAATCGGCTGCGGTGCGCTCAAGTTTCACCACCGCGCTCCCACCGAGCTGAAACGGATGTGGGTAGCGCCAGACGCGCGCAGGCTTGGGATCGGCCGGCGCCTGCTCACCGACCTCGAGCGGCGCGCGATCGAGGCAGGCGCCACGGTCGTTCGCCTCGAGACCAACCGATCACTGAAGGAAGCGATCCAGCTCTATCGCGCCAGCGGCTACCGCGAGGTGAAGGCCTTCAACGACGAGCCGTACGCGCACCACTGGTTCGAAAAGCGGCTCCGCCGAAGCCGCTAGCGAGCGTTTGTATACAAAGGCGCATCTGGAGGGCCCGCGAACGATGCGTTTGTATACAAACGCGGAGAAACCCGGGGTGGCACGACTGACCCGCACTGGCTGGGATGAAAGTCCCATTGGCGCGGTCCGACCTCGCGCCTAGACTCCGGCCAGCATTCGAACGCCGGCCGGCGATTCATCGCATGGCCAGGCGAGCGGGGAGGGTCAAGGGTGGTAGGGGCCTCGCCATGGGGTCCCTCCGTGTCCGGAAGCCGCTTAGACCGTGAGCAGTCCGACCCTCATCGCGTTCATGACGGCCTGAGTCCGATTGCCCGCGTCGAGCTTGCGGAAGATGCGGCTCAGGTGGTTGCGGACGGTCTTGTCACTGATGCCGAGCTTGGAGGCGATCTGCTTGTTGGAGAGCCCGCGCGCCACCAGGCTCAGGACATGGATCTCGCGGCCAGACAGCGCGACGGCGGCCGCCGGAGGGTGGGTGCCGTTGGTCGAGGGGGCTGTGGTTTTCACGTCCGAAAATCGAAGAGCCAAAGTCGTCCCCACTCCTTGGTGTATCGCGCATCGCCTGGCACCGAGGCGGATCCGCTAAAGGATTCCAAAGTATATGTGCAGTCTTAGCAACGGCTGAAAACGTAAGTCTGATCGCATCAAAGTCGATTTCGACGTATTTAGGCGGCAATCGATTACTGCCGTGAACGCGAGGTGGGAAACCCTGCCCTAGGCGCGCTCGTTCGTGGCGACTATGACCTTCAATAACCGAAGCAGTTCGGTGCGCTCGCGCTGATCCAGCGCGCGGACCAGGCGGCCCGTCATCACGTTGGTTCGGGGAATCAGGTGCTGCAGCACGCCCGCGCCCCGGGCCGTGAGGGTGATGGTCTTGCGGCGCCCGTCCCGGGTGTCCCTCTCGGTGCTGATCAGGCCCCGAGCGCTGAGCCTGGAGACGACCTCCGCCATGGTCGACCGGTCGAGCGACACCCGCCTGCCGAGGCTCCGCTGGTCGAGGCCATGCGGCTCACCGAGCAGGGCGTTGAGGGTGGCGAACTGCGGCGAGGTCACCGCGTGCGAGACCTCCTCGTCCCACAGCAGATTCATGGCCTGAAGGGCCCGCCTCAGCAGGTGCCCCGGATGAAGCATCAGGTCTTCTGGCGGCAGGGCCGACTCGACTTTCTTCTTGCGCTTGGTCACTTCTTTTCGACCACCTGATAACCGACGGGCAGGAGGCGCAGACCGAGTCGCTCCTCGATCGTGCCCCACAACCCCTTGGGCAGCAAGAGCGCAAAGAGCGCCGCCGTTGCGCCCAGGCCGACGAGGTACCAAGGTCCTCCCTGCGTGAAGGTGGTCTGAATCGCGAACAGCAGGATCGCGCCGACGATCGGCCCCTCGAAAGTGCCGAGTCCGCCCACCAGGACCATGAAGATCATGTAGGCCGACCACTGCACGCTGAACACGGAGCCCGGCTCGATGAAGAGCGTGTTGGCCACGATCAGGACGCCGGCGGCCGCGCAGCCGAATCCGGCGAGCACGAACAGGAGCCGCTTGCGTGCCGCCACGCGCACACCGAGCGAACGAGCCGCGTCCTCGTCGTCGCGGATCGCCTGCAGCGACGCGCCGAGTGGGGAACGGAGCAGGAAGAAGATCGCGGCGAGAAAGAGGACTGTGAGGGCAAGCGCCAGCCAGAACGTGTACGCCTGCCTGTAGTTGGGGTCGACCTGATAGAGCTGGCTCAGCGAGATGCCGGTGCCGGCGCCGAGGCCCTGGTCCAGGCCGACGACGATCGACGCCACCTCGGCGATGACCCACATCCCGATTGCGAACTGTGCCGCCCGTAGGCGCAGCGCGAACAGCGATATGGGGATCGATAGCGACCCGGCGACCACCACCGCAAGCAGCATCGCGACGTACGGCGGTACGCCGAAACCCGCGAAGAGCACCGTGCCGTAAGCGCCCAGGCCGATGAACGCCTGCTGGCCCACGGATAGAAGTCCTCCGTATCCCGCGAGCGCGTTCCACATCGCGGCCAGCAGGATGAGGATCAGGAGCGTCGTCGTCTTCTGGACGATGTCCGGGCTGAAGACCAGGGGCACGCTTGCCAGAAGCAGGGCGACCAATCCGGTGCATCCGGTGAACAGCTTCGACGTACGAGTCCACCGGCGAACTGTCATGCGCTTGCTCCGAATCGAGCGAGCCGCACGCCGCCGAACCGGATGACCAACACCGCGAGGAACAGCAGGTGTCCCGAGAGCGCCGCGTACTCGGGGTTCACCTGCGCGCCGAGCGTCTGCGCCACGCCGAGGGCGAGACCGCCGAGGAGCGTGCCCCACAGCGAGCCCATCCCCCCGATGACCACGGCCTCGAACGCGAAGATCAGCTGGGTCGGTCCGCTGACAGGATCGAACACCGACCGGATCGCGAGGAACAAACCACCCAGCCCTGCGATCGCGACGGCGATCGCGGTGGCCCTCGCATAGACATGCCGGCTGTCGATACCGATGAGCTCCGCGGCGTCTGGGTCCTCCGCCGTGGCCCTCATGCGCCAACCGGGCCGTGTCCGCGACAGAAACAGTTGGAGCGCCGCAAAGATCACCACCGCGACCGACAGCACCACCAGCCCGAGCGCAGGGATGGTGATGCCAGTCGACCCAGCACCTGATTCGCCGCTGAAGAGACTCCAGCTCTGCGTGGTGAGCGCGCCCGCGCTCGCGCCTAGCGAGTGCACGTCAGGCGAGAACTTCAACAAGAGAAGGTTCTGGATCACGATCGAAAGGCCGAACGTGGCCAGCAGCGGAGTCAGGATGCCTGCCTTCAACGCGCGCTGGAGAATCGTGAGCTGCAGCACGTAGCCGATCGCGATCAGTACCGGCAGCGCGATCGCAAACGCGATGAGTGGCGAGATGCCGGTGCCCTGCACGATCACCAGCACGATGTAGGCGCCGAGAACCGCGATATCTCCGTGAGCGAGATTGATGATGCGCATCACGCCGAACATCAGCGATAGGCCACAGGCGAGCACTGCGTAGAAGGCGCCGAGGAAAATGCCCTGCAGGATCGCGTTGGTGATGGTCACGTGCCGGCCCCTCCGACACCCGCGCGCCGCAGCCCGAAGTAGGCGTTGACTATGCGGTCACGGTCGAGCGACCGTGCGTCACCCTCGAGCACGACGCGGCCTTCGAGCATGCAAACCACTCGGTCGGCGACCTTCAGAGCGCGCGCAAGGTCCTGCTCAACGAGCAAGACGGTCGCGCCTTCGCGGATGACATCGCCAAGGGAGCGATAGACGGCATCGACCGCCACCGGCGCGAGTCCGAGCGACGCCTCGTCCAGGAGAAGCAGGCGCGGGTTGGTCATCAGCGCGCGGCCGATGGCGACGGCCTGCTGCTCGCCTCCTGACAGGGTCGCCGCCGGCGAGTGCAGCCTTGCTTGCAGGAACGGAAAGACTTCGATGACTGTGCGCACCGTCCAGCGACCGCCCGGCCTCGAGGCGGCCGCGACCCGGAGGTTCTCGTCCACCGTGAGGCCCGCGAACAACCGCCTGCCCTCAGGCACCAGCGCGATGCCGCGCCGCACCCTTGCGTGTGCAGACAAACTGGTGACGTCAGCCTCGTCGAGCTTCACCCGGCCTGCGTGCGGCTGGTGCGCCCCGGCGATCGCACGCAAGAGCGTCGACTTGCCCGCGCCGTTGGCACCGATCAGCGCCACGGTCTCGCGCTCGGCGACCTGGAGGCTGACACCGCGCACCGCTTGCAGGAGCCCATACCGGCAGTCGAGGTCCTCGACGGCCAGCAGGCTCATGTCCGATTGCCCAGGTAAGCGTCGATGACGGCGGCCTGCGACACTACGGCCTCCGGCGGGCCCTCGGCGATGATCCGGCCGGAGTCCATACAGACGAGCCGGTTCACCACCTGCATGAGCACGTGGACGATGTGCTCGATCCACAGCACCGCCAGGCCGGCGCTCTTGAGGCCCGCGACTGTTTCGACGAGCGCCGCTGACTCGGCGTCGGTCAGTCCGCCGCCGATCTCGTCCAGCAGGAGCACAACAGGTTCGACCGCCAGCGCGCGCGCGAGCTCGAGGCGCTTGCGCTGAAGCAGGCCAAGGCTTTCGGCGCGCCGGTTGGCGATATGAGTCAGGGCGGTCTGGTCCAGCACCTTCAGGCAGAGGTCGTAGGCGTCCGCCCCGCGCCGGCGCCCGCCCGCGGTGGCGCCGACCAGAACGTTCTCGAACACAGTCATGCCGGTGAACGGCCGCGGCACCTGGTGGGTGCGAGCGATTCCCAGCCTGCAGCGATCGGCCGCTCCTTTTGCGGTCACGTCCTGTCCGTTAAAGACAACAGCCCCGGCGTCTGGTGCGAGTGCGCCCGACAGCACGTTCAGCAGCGTGGTCTTGCCAGCGCCATTCGGGCCGACCACGCCGACCGCCTCACCGCGATTCAGCGCGAGGTTGACACCGTCCAAAACCGAAAGCGCGCGAAAGCGCTTTCGAACCTCGACCGCGGCGAGCGTCGCCGGGCCTTCAGTCACCGACGCGAATTATCCGGCGGTGTAGGGCTGCAGCGTGCCCGCGACCGGGACGTTTGTGTCGGCCGAGTTCTCGCAGATCACGAAGTCCAGCGGCCAATGCGAAACATTCGACTTCCACTGGCCGCCGATGATCGGCGTCGTTTGCACGTTCGGGATGGCGGGGCCGCCAGGCCCGAAGGTGGGCGGCTTGGTCCAGTCGAGGTGACCGACTATCGTGTCCACGGCCAACGTCTTGATCGCGCTTGCTACTGCGCTCTTGTCTTTGGGATTGCCGCTGGCCTTGAGCGCTGCGCTGGCGACGTCAAACAGAGACATGCTGGCGCCCAGCTGCTGGTTCCACTGCTTGCCGCTCGCCGCCTCATAGCCGTCGGCCAGCTGCTGGCAAGTGACGCCTGTCAGCGACGACTTGTAGGGCCACGTGTGGCCCCAGTACACGGCGGAAGCGAGGCCGTCACCGATCGCTCCAAGGGAGATCACCTGCGACGGGAACAGGCCGGTCTTGGCGATCTGGGCGATCTTGACCTTCTTGGTGTAGCCCTGCTGGTGCGCCTGCTGCCAGAACGTGGCGAAGTCAGGCGGGATCGGGAACGTGTTGAAGATCTCGCAGTCCTCGGCGATGAACTTCTGGATCTGCGCGGTGTAGTCGTTGGTGCCGTCGTTGTACGCGCCAGGGTCGACGATGGTGTAGCCGCCTACAGCGTGAAGCGCCGGCGCCAGCGCGCCGCGGATCGCGTTGCCGTCGGCATCGTTCGGATACATGACGCCCACCTTCTTGTTGGTCGACACCTGCGGCCAGAGGTGGGTGTAGGCGTCAAGAAACTGCGCGACACCAAAGCAGTAGTGGTAGGCGTAGTTGAAGGTCACGGCTTTGGTCGGCGAACCGTTCATGCCGAGATACCAGGCCTCCCATGGCACGACTGTCGAGATGCACGGGACGTGGGCGGCCTCGCACGCCGCCGACACCGGAACCACTGTCTCCGGCGTGGACGTGGTCAGCATCAGGTCCACCTTCTCGCTCTGGATCAGGTCCTGCGCCACCTGCGCGCCGACCGACGGCGTCGACTGGCCGTCCCGATCGACGATCTCGACGGTGTAATTGGTGCCGCCGATGGTGATCCCGTTCTGGAATGCCTTTCGGGCCAGGCCGAGCACGTACCCGTCCGGCTCGCCGAAGCCGGCCGCCGGACCGGTGATCGGGCTGACAAAGCCGATCTTGATCGAACCGCTCGAGGTCGGCGCCGAGGAGGAGGATAGACACGCCTCCAGCAGACCCGGCACCGCCAGCCCGCCAAGGACGACGCCGGTGCCTTTGAGCATCTCGCGCCGCGTGATCGTTCCGGCTGAAACCTTCCTCTTGCTCACCTGATTACTCCTTGCTGTTGTTCAGGGTCCGAAGGAATGGTCCGTGTACAGACGATCGGAGTCTGCGCCAAGCCATAATGCTCGTCAAGGGCGTTGACCGAGCCTGACTTCGAGCCGCCTTATCTCTTTCCCGACTATCGCGCGACCCAGCTGCGCGCGCCGCGCCGCGAGCTGGTGCGACTGCCGGATGAATGGTTCCATCACCGCCGCGGTCCGGCCTTCGGACGGGTGCCCGTCTCGCCGGCGGACGCCGACCTCACGCGCCAGCATCGAGGCGAGCCGCTCGGCGAGCGCATCATCCTCCTGGGTCGCGTCCTGGACAGCGACGGGCGACCCGTGCGCCACACGCTCGTCGAGGTGTGGCAGGCCAACGCCGCGGGCAGGTACGTCGACCCGGCAGACACGCACCCGGCGCCACTTGATCCCAACTTCACCGGTGCGGGCCGCTGCCTCACGGATGGCGAAGGCGTCTACCGGTTCGTGACCGTGAAGCCCGGCGCCTATCCGTGGCGCAACCATCCCAACGCATGGCGGCCCGCCCATGTGCACTTCTCGGTGTTCGGCCCGCAGCTCGCAAGCCGGCTGGTGACGCAGATGTATTTCCCTGGCGACCCGCTGATCCCGTTGGACCCGATCCTCAACTCGATCGCCGACGCCAGGGGCAGGGACCGGCTGGTGGCGAGATTCGATCCCGAGACAACCGAGCCGGAGTGGGCGCTCGCCTACCGTTGGGACATCGTCCTCCGCGGCCGCGGCGCGACGCCCGGCGAAAGTTGACAGCCCCGACACCGTCGCAGACGGTCGGTCCGTTCTTCGGCTTTGCGATGCCGTTCGGTGGCGACGCGCATGCTGTGCCGTCCGGCTCGCCGGGAGCGGTTCGCATCGGGGGGCAGGTGTTCGACGGCGCGGGAGAGCCCGTACCCGACGCGATGCTCGAGATCTCAGACGGCGACCAGTTCGCCCGCTGCGGGACCGACCGCGAAGGCACGTTCCACTTCACGGTCCGCCGCGCTAGCCATCTCGATGTGCTCGTCTTCGCGCGGGGGCTGCTCCGTCACCTGGCGACCCGCATGTACTTTCCGGATGTCGATCTCGACGAGGATCCAGTCCTGAAGCTGGTCGAGCCCGAACGCAGGCACACCCTCGTCGCCACGGCGACCGAGGGCGGCCTGCATTTCGACATTCGCCTTCAGGGCGAAGACGAGACGGTCTTTATTCAGCTCTGAAGAATCGCAGCGATGTCGGCTTCGATTGCCAACAGCGCCCTCTTATAGGTCGCGCGATCGGAGGGGAGCCCTGAGACGCCGGTCGGAGATCCGATAAAAATGGCCGTCTCCATGTTGAGAAGGGCGGTGTCCGCGGTGGCCAGATCCGACTGAAGGCGGGAGTCCTGGCTGCCTAACTCAGTAGGAGCCCCGCTTTGAACTGTGGCGCCAAGCACCACGGCCATCTGGTCAAACACCGTGCCGACTTCATGCCAGCAAATGCCAGTTGCCGGATCCGCGCAGTCGCTGAAGGCGCTGTCTCCGATCTCTTGGCAAAGCGCGCACGACTCGAGGCTCAGCTTCTGGGCGTTGACAACCTCTCTGTAGAGAGTTGGCGTGGTGGTCTTTGAATACACGATCGCATTCGCTATACGATCGAGCCACAGCGCCTCATGGGTTGTGCCGGGGTCGAAGCCGCCGCCGTTGGAAGCGTTCAGCTTGCCCGCTGCGATGGCTGCGGTCACGGCATTCAATTCAGAGATCATGGCTGCGAGATGTAGGCGCATCTGGCGGTCGATTACCGCAAAACGAGGAGGCGCAGGAGTGGCCTGAAGATCAGCCAGCCACTTCTGTGCCGCGGATTTGATCGTGGCCATTCGTGGGCCGCAGGTTGCGCTGGTCACATCGAGGCAGTCGGTGTACACGTAGGTGCCGATGAGGGCCGTGTGGTCGGCGTCATTCACGGACCTGTAGGCGGTGTCAGAAGCCCCCGAGACGTAGCTTGTCGTCGGGCGTTGCGCCGCCAGGTAGGCTGCCACCAGCGCGATCGCGATCACCACCGCAGCCGCGGCTGCAGTGAGTCGAAGAGTCATCTTGTTCCACCTCATGGGGAAACCCGGTCGGCCGCTTCGATCGACCGGAGATCTGCTCAGTTCACGGCGCAGCCGGTCGAAGCCTCCTGCAGGCGGTGCGACGTCGAAGGCTGCATGGAAACGGTCGAAGAGATTCATGTCATCCATCAAACTGCCGCCCCCTGGACCTTGACAATCGGGCGCAGGCGGTGCACCGCCCGCTCCACGCGTGATCTGGCAGCTCTGGTCGAGATGCCGAGAGTAGTGGCGATCTCCTCAAACGGCGTGTCGAGGTAGTAGCGAAGAACGAGAACCAGACGCTCGTCGTGGCTCAACCTGCGCACGGCGCGCCTCAGGTCGATCGACGCGGCGAGGTCCGGAGGCAGTGACGCCTCTTCAGGCGGATCGACTTTGAGCACGGACCACCACGCGCTGCGGCTCACGTCGCGGCACTGGTTCGCCACGATGCCGAGAAACCACGGTCGGAGGCTCGCGCCTTCATGCAGGTTGCCCAGCCGCCGCCATGCCTTGAAAGCCGCGTCCTGGACGGCGTCCTCCGCCTCGCCGGCGTCGTGCAGCAGGCCGTACGCCAGGCGGAACGCGGCGTCGTAGTGCGGCCGGATGATCTCGGCGAACGCGGCCCCATCGCCTCGCTTGGCGTCGCGGATGAGATCGGCCTCGCCGCTCCTGAAGATCACTTCGGCTGCACCTGCCATCTATACGGCCGGACCGGCCGTTGTGCCGCAAGAAAGTTGGGATAGATTCTCAGCGTGGCCGAGCCCCGCCTGACCGTCGCTCCGGGCAGCGGCATCGCCGCGTCCCATGACGGCGCGTACCTGTTCATCGCCGAGGCGGCGGATCCGGCGGCTGAGCAACTGCTCACCGCCTGGCAGGAGACCAACGACGTCGACGCGCTCTTCACTGTCGTCAGGTCGCGCCGTCCAACAGCGGTGACGCCGTTCTGCGCCGTGTTCATCGACTCGGCCGGTGTGCACGTGGCGATCCACGGGCGCCTCGGGCTGGCGGCAACAGTGAATGGCGAGCGACTCGCGCTCCTGGGTCGCGAGGGGGATTCGCGAATCGAGGAAACGTTCGGCCCCGGCATCTCATCGCTGAGCGTGGGCGGCGGCTCGCTTCAGCTCACATGGCCGGCCGCCGATGCCGCGCCGGCGACCGTCATCGGATCCGTTCCGGCCGAGGTGGTCCAGGCGCAGGAGCCGTTCGAGCACCTGCCGACGCTTGCTGCTGCGCCCGCCGCAACAGACCTGGGCCCGGTCGAGGTCGAAGGGGTCCTGTGCTTTGCCGGGCACTTCAACGACCCCGAATCGGTCTCCTGCCGGCTATGCAGCGCCTCGCTCGGTGAGGAGATCACCCGGCGTCCGCGTCCCCCGCTGGGCAGACTTCTGACCCAGGACGGCCGCGAGTTCATCGTCGACCGCCCGCTGGTCGTGGGCCGCAGCCCGAGCCAGTCCGCAGACGTCGTCGCTGGGACGGCGGCCGCGGTAGAGGTTCCCTCGACGCAGACCGGAGTGTCGCGGGCGCATGCGGAGCTGCTGGTCGATGGGTGGGCGGTGCTGGTACGCGACCTTGGCTCGGCCAACGGCACCTACGTGCTGCCGGCCGGCATCTCGGAATGGTTCCGGCTCGAGCCCGACCACGCGATCCAGATCGAGCACGGCACAGTGATCGCGGTGGGAGAGTTCGAGCTCAAGTACGAAAAGCCCCTCGCCTGATCTGGCCGGTGCTAGAGTCGGCGAAGCGCCCGATTCGACGGCGCAGTGGGTCTGGGGAGGCATGGTGCAGTGATCAAGGCGCAGCATTCGATCCACATCGACCGGCCCGTCCATGAGGTGTTCGAGTTCCTCCGGGACAACGAAAACCGGATCTACTGGCAGGCGAACCTGGTGGAGCAGGAGCACGAGCACCTCGACAAGGGGTCACGCATCACCGAGGTTCGCAACGTCCTCGGGCGGCGGGTCGAGATCCGTGGCGAGGTCACGGAGTACGAGGCCGACCGGCGCATCACGTTCAGCGGCCACGGTCCTCACGTGAAGAAGCTCGAGTACCACTACACGCTCCACGACGAGGACGGCGGCACGAGGTTCTCGACCGAGGTCGACCTGCAGCTGGCCGACATGTTCGGGCTGACCGAGCCGATCATCCAGCGCATGACGGACCGCGAGATCGACCACTTCAACAAGCTGCTCAAGGACATCCTCGAGCACCCAGATGCGCACGAGGCCGCGAAGCAGCTACCGAGGCACGCTCACCACAAGTCCAAGCTGAGCACCTGACGGCGGCTACGTCTAGGCGTGTGCCTGGGCGTGGTGCCGGTGACCCTCCTCGTGGTGCCAGTCCATCAGGAGCTCGCCTTTGGCGTCGGCCCAGTGGTACCCGGTGATGCCGACCACCTGCTCGTCGAACCACTGCTCAAACGCGTGGTCCGCCTTGCGCCGACTCTCGAGCATTTCTTCGATGTTCTCGGCTTCGATATAGACGATCACCACCTCGACAGGATGGTGCTGGCGCCAGATCTTGAAGTTCTGCAGGCCGTGAAGCTTGTGGCGCTGATGGTGCTCGTCGGCGCGCTGGCCGGTGAGCTCGGCGATGAATTCGTATCCCTTCGCGACGGTCTCCGGGGTGTAGGGCAGTGCAAAGGAGATGGCGCCCACTGAAGTCCTCCCTCTCCAAACCTGGATGCCGGTGCGCGGCAAATTGTAGGTGCTGACAGTTCAGCCGCCTCTCCCGAAGAACGAGCTCTCGACCACGTAGAAGACTGGTACGAACGCGAAGATGGCAGCGCTGAGCAGCGGGTTGACCAGCGCAAGCAGTGTGGCGGCCAGGTAGATCAGCGGCCCGGGCAGGTAGCTGCGCGTGATGCCCTCAACGACGCGCGGATCCGCGTCATCGCGCAGCAGCCGCCCACCGCGTGACGCGTAGAGCCAGACGATGTTGAACATGACCGCGGTCAGCGACCCCGTGACGCCGTAAGCGATCGCCGCCGCTCGGGCGCCTTCGCTGGTGAGGTTCTCCGCAAGCAATCGCGTTGGAAAAGGAAAGAACGCGACCAGCATCAGGAAGATCGCGTTGAGCAACAGGAAGAGACGGTTGACCTGCTTGCACTGGTCGATGACCGTGTGATGGTTCGCCCACACGACCCCGATCGTGAGGAACGCGATCGCGTACGCCGCGTAGCTGGGCCAGATGTCGATCAGCTCGCGGTCTAGCGGCTTGAGCCCAGTGACCGCCACGTTGAGGATCAGCAGGGTCGCCGCGATCGCGAACACGCCGTCGCTGAATGCTTCCAGCCGGCGGGTGGACACTGCTCGGCGCGGAGCTGCTACGCGGCGCGGCGCAGCGCCGCGACGGTCCACAAGGCGCCGGTCTTCGCGAAGACCTGGTGCAGTCCGTGCTTTTCGACTGTGGCCAGGATCTGTCGCGGCGGATGCAGGAAGATCTGGAACTCCCGCCGAGTCACGCGAAGCAGCGCGTTGAAAGGCAGAAGCGCCGCGCGCATCCACCAGCTGCGTTTTGGAAAGCTCAGCACCAACACTTCACGCGCGTGGTCCGAGGCCGCCCCCGCCAACCGCGGCATGTCCGGGTAGCAGCAGATGACGCGGTTCATGATCACGATGTCGGCGCCTTCCACGCCGGCGCCGGCGCTGGCGAAGTCCATGATCTTCCGCTCGACGCGGTCCGCGAGCCCCGCTTCCCGGAGCAGCGCGTTGGCCTCAGCCTCGTACGTTGGCGTGAGCTCGACGCTGACGGCGCGAGCCGCGCCGGCCTTGAGCAGCTCGATCTGGATGGCGCCGATGCCGCCGCCGACCTCGAGCACGGTCCGCCCCTCGACTCCCTGGGTCTTGAGCAGATCGAATATCCGCCGCGACGTTTCGTCCAGGCCGTTCTTCCGATACCGCCTGGCCTCAGACCTCGCCTGCCCCTCGCTGAAGATCCACCGATATCCCTTCGGGGTGCAGCAGTCGCTCATCGACTCACGGCGACGGGCTCGCAGAGGGTATGAGCGGCCCGAGGATGGCGACCCCCGCGATCAGGAAGATCCAGACGATGATTCCGAGCACGGTCACGGCGAGGTTGGCGTAACCGAGCACGAGCCCCGCAATCGCCATCCCTCCGCCCGCCTCTCCCGACTGCTTGATCTGGCCTCGGGCCACGTGCCCGAAGATCACCGCCAGGATCGCTCCCAGAAATGGGCAGACCACCCACGCCAGGACGCCGCTCACAAGCGAAGCGATCGACAGGCTGTTCGTGCGTTGTGTGGCGTACGGGTACGGGTACGGAGGTGGGAACCCGGGCTGGGCCGGGGCCGGCAACGTTACGGGCGCCCACTTGCTGCCGTCCCAGTACCACTTGCCGTCGGGCGAAACCTGAGTACCGGGCGGAAGCGCGTTGCCCACGCGGCGAGCCTATCAGCCCTGGATGCGCTCCAACACGACGACAGGAATCGTCCGCCGAGCGCGCTGCTGGTACTCGCGAAAGCTCGGCCAGACCCCGGTCATGTGCTCGTACAGCCGGTCGCGCTCCGGCCCGCTCATGATCGGCTTCGCCCTGGCTTTGAAGGTCTCGGTGCCGCCGCCTTTGGCGACCTCCAGCTCGACGATGGGATTGGCTTCCAGGTTGTGCAGCCACAGCGGATGATCCGGCGCGCCTCCCTTCGACGCCACGATGACGTAGTGGTCACCGTCCTTGCGAAACACGAGTGGCGTTGTGATCTCGTCGCCGCTCTTCAAGCCCTTCGCGGTCAGAAGCAGAAGGTTGTCCCCCCACGCGCCCACGCCGCGCCCTTTCTTGGAGTGGAACTCCTCGACAGTCCGCACGTTCCAGCCAATCGCGGTCATTCCGGCTCAGCCTAGCGCGGGACGGCCACCCGCGCCTTCGCGGCGCTTGCGTGCTCGACCAGGCACGGATGGTTCATTCGCTGCGGACGCCCCGGCTTCGTTTGGACAGCGGCTCGCCGGTCTCGAGCAGCGTCTTGAGGCCGCTCAGCACCAGCATCCATCCGCCGGCGACGCTCGCCGCGGTCTTCGGCGATAAATCGAGCTGGTCGTGGATCACGGTCAGCTTCGTCACGCCGTCAGGCAGCTGTTCGATCTCCCAAGTGACGCGGCTCCTCGGTTCTTCGGCCATCTCCTCGTCATAGAGCGCGCGCCACGTGTGTACGAAACGGCGCGGTCGCTCGGACTCGAGGACCATTTCGTCGGCCCAGAGCTTCTCGCCATCGGGCGACTCGTGGCGGATGGGCGTGCCCGCCTCGCCGGTCGTGTGCACCTGCGAGCCGAAGAAGTAGCGCGACGTGAACTCGGGCCTGGTGATCGCGTCCCAGACCTGGTCGGCGGTGGCCCTGATGAACACCTGGTAGACCTGCGCCGGTTTGACTGCCATCTGCTCTCTCCCTTCCAGCTCGGCCTTGAGGCCGGCGAGCGCCGCCGCCCTGGGCCGCGTGAACTTGCTGACCCACCGGTCGTGGATCAGCTGGACAGGCACGGGGTTGAGGTAGTGGAGCTTCTCGCGCCCCACCTTGTGCGCCACGACGAGGCCGGCTCCCTCGAGCAGGCGGAGGTGCTTCATCACGCCGAATCGAGACATGCCTTCGACGGCGGCGTGGAGCTCCCGCAGCGTCTGGCCCTCGCGCTCGAAAAGACTGTCGAGCAGGAGGCGCCTAGTCGGGTCGGCCAGCGCTCGGAAGGCCCGATCGTCGGCCACGCGGCGATTGTAGGCGGCGACCGCTGCCAGGGCCATTGACATGTGCTCGTCCGGTCACCTATCGTATCAGGTGACCAATTGGTCACATAACCAACTAGGAGGCTGGCGAGATGAAGAACCCGGTGCTCTGGTTCGAAGTGGTCGGCAAAGAAGGCGGCAAGCTGCAGCGCTTTTACAAGGACGTGTTCGGCTGGGAGATTTCGGGAGCGGACGGCGACGAGAGCTACGGCCTCGTGGCGGCTTCAGATGGCGGCATCGGCGGCGGCGTGGGGCAGAGCCAGGAGGGCGACGGCCACGTCACCTTCTTCATCGAGGTGGACGACCCCTCGGCTTATCTGAAGAAGGTCGAAAAGGCGGGCGGCGAAACCATGGTGCCGCCGACAGAGGTCCCCAACTACAACCTGACGTTCGCCTACTTCAAGGACCCGGCGGGCCACACGATCGGGCTTTCGAAAGGCGTCGCAAGATAGCGCTCGTGACATACACCGACGACAGCCACCTCCCCGTGATCTCGGACGAGGACTTCGACGCATCCCGGGAGGGCATGCGGCCCTACACGATCGTTCTGCTGAAGAAAGGTCCGAAGTACTCGCCGATCGGTCCGAATCGCGACCCCGAGGTGGCCGCCGTGATCTACCGGCACGGCAGGCGCAACATGCAGCTGCGCCTGGCCGGCCTGTTGCGTGTGGTCTGTCCGGTGGCCGATGACAGTGAGCTCGCCGGTGTTGCCGTGTTCGACGCGACCCCAAAGGAATGCGACGCCATCTACTCGCGAGACCCCGCGGTGATGGCGTCCCTCCTCACATACGAAATTCACGCGACGCGCACGTTCCCGGACAGCAGCCTGTCCTAGGGCGTTCGCGGTCGACCATTCGCGGCTACGCTAACGATCGAAATTACGCCGGGATTTTGCTGAGAGGTGGGATAGATGCCGCGAGCAAAGCAGCTGACGATCTGGGTCTCCGACCAGCCGGGCCGCCTGGGTGAAATCGGTGCCGCACTGGGCGCCAAGAAGGTGAACATCCGCGCGCTGATGGCGACCACCGATGGCGGCCGCGGCGCGGTGCGCGTGGTGGTCGACAAGACCGCGGCCGCCAAGAAGATCTGCTCCGCGATGGGGTGGGAGACCACAGAAGAGGAAGTCCTGACGGTGACCCTCACCGACAACCCCGGCACGCTTGGCAAGGTGTCAAAGAAGCTCGGCGCGGCCGGCGTCAACATCCATTACGTCTACGCCGGGCCAGGTGGCGGCAAGCGCGCGGCCGTCTACATGGGCGTCTCGGACCTCAAGGCGGCGCTGAAAGCCGCGCGCTAGAGGCGCGGACGGGGGGCCGCGGCGAGAGATTCGGCGACCCAGGTGGGCCAGATGCGGGCGACGCGACGAGCAGCGGAGCGAGCGCATTCGAGACTGCGTAAGCGAGCAGCGCAGGAGCGGAGCCCGCAGATGGTCCGCATGGGCACCGAAGATCCGCCGCGGTTCTCCCTGTCTGCGCCTCTACGGCTTGGGTTCGTAGGTCAGGACGGTTACGCCCGTGGCGAACTGCTTCACGTCTCTGAGTTGAAGCACGCGCTGCGGCTCATCTCCGTCGAAGAGCCGCTTGCCAGTCCCGAGCACGATGGGGTGGACCATCAGGCGAAATTCGTCGATGACGTCGTGGGGGATCAGAGACCGTACAAGAGTGCCGCTGCCTGACAGCAGCAGGTCCCTGCCCGGCTGGGCACGCAGCTTCTTGATCTCTGCGACCGGATCGCCACTGATCACGGTTGTATTGGTCCATGTCGGGTCCTTGAGCGTGCTCGACACCACGTACTTCTTGATGCCGTTCATGCGCTCGCCAAACTCGCCCGTGTCTTTCATGGTCGGCCACGCGGCCGCGAATCCTTCATAGGTGAGGCGGCCGAGCAGCAGCGCGTCGGAGGCGAAAAGCTCGTCTTCCTTAAACTTCGAGCCTTCCTCGCTCCAGAACGGAAACGACCACTTACCCGGCTCGTCCATCACGCCGTCGACGCTCAGGTATTCGGTGGCAACCAGGCGCATTTCATGAACCCCCTGCAGACTTACTGTAGCGAGCGATGACCGTCGTGGCCTGGCTGGCGCTCGCGATCACAGCAGTGTTTGCCGCTGCCGACTGGTTCGCCGTCGGCACCTCGCGGCGCGGTCTCGAGTACGTAGCGAAGCCGGCGGTCATGATCGGACTGATCGCTGTCGCGATCCTTCTCCGACCCGTGGATGCCACCGAGCGCACGTTCTTTCTGGTGGCGCTCACATTCGGGCTGATAAGCGACATCTTCCTGATGCTGCCGCAGGACATGTTCATGCTCGGCCTCGTGGCCGCGCTGGTGGAGCACCTGGCCTACATCGCGGGCTTCAACCACCGCCCGCTGCAGGTCGTGCTGCTGGTCGTGGCCGCGGTCATCGCGTTGGTATCGGCGGCGGTGATCGGCCCGCCGGTGATAAGGGCCTTGCAGACGAAGCAGCCCTGGCTGGTCTGGCCGGTGATCGCGTACGTGACGGTGTTCGTGATCATGGTTTCGAGCTCCGGCCGCACCGGATCGCTGTTGGCCCTTGCGGGGGCGCTGCTGTTCTTCTACTCCGACGGCATCCTGGCCTGGAATCGTTTTGTCAAGCCGCTCCCAGCGGGCCGGCTTGGCAACATCGTTCTGTACCACGCCGGCCAGACTCTCATAGTGCTTTCGCTGGTGAGCTGAGCGTCGACCGGGGCCCCGGTACTCGCGTTAGAGAAGGCGTTCCAGTTAAGGATGACTAGATCCGCCAACCGCCTGGATCCGGTCCGGGCCATAGCGCTGGTGATGATCGCTGCTGGGGTTCTTTTGATCTTCAGCTTCGTCAATTCGATGTGGGTGGCGGTCGAGGACCAGAACCGCCTGGACCAGGCATGGCGCCAGCAGGTTGTCGTGCCCGCCTTCACGCCGGCCAACGTCGATCCACTGCTAAAACGTCCAATCGGCGGGGTTGACTTCGCGATCCAGGTCCCCAAGCTCGGCTACTTCGCCGTGGTGAAGGAAGGCATCAGCAGCGGCGTCCTGTACAGCGGGCCCGGCCACTACCCCGAGACTCCATGGCCAGGGGACCAGGGCACTGTTGGCGTAGCGGCCCACAACGAGTACTGGATCAACTTCCCCAAGCTTGCCGTCGGCGACGAGGTCGACCTGCAGACGCGATATGGGCTCTACCGCTATCACGTGACCGGGCACCGAATCGTCAATCCTTCGGACCGCTCGGTGCTCGTGCCGCAGAGCGGTGGTCATCACCTGACGCTGACCACGTGCTGGCCCGTGTGGGCGGGCGTGTTTGCGACCCAGCGCTACGTGATCTTCACCGACCAGTACTATCCTGCGCCTCCTGCGCCGCCGCCCACGACCACCAGCTAGCCTGCGTCGCCGGGTCGCTTTCCTACAGCACGAAGTAGAACGTCGCGCCCTCGCCCATCGCGCCTTCGGCCCAGATCCGGCCGCCGTGCCGGTTGACGATGCGCTGCGCCACCGCGAGCCCGATGCCCTCGCCCGCAAACTCGCTCTGGCTGTGCAGGCGCTGGAAGGCGCCGAAGAGTTTGTGCGCGTAGATCATGTCGAAGCCGGCCCCGTTGTCGCGTACGAAGAGCCTGACTTCCCCCGCGACGTGCTCTGACCCAATCGTGATCGAAGGCTCCGACCTGTCCCGCGTGAACTTCATCGCGTTGCTGATGAGACTGGTGAGCAAGATGCGCACCAACCTCGCATCGCCTGACGCCACCAGGCCGTCTTCGACCACGCAATCCACCTGGCGCTTCGGTTCCTGCGCCCGCAGCTGGCCGACGATCTCGGTGGCGATCCGGCTGATGTCCAGCTCCTCGCGGCGGATGTCACCGCCGGTCAGGCGGAACAGGGTCTGCATACCTTCGAAGAGCGCCATCATCTGCTTGCTGGTGCGGCGCAACCGCAAGAGCTGGTCCTTGGTGCCATCGCCGGCCACTTCGGAGTTGTCGAGCAGCGACTGCGCCATGGTGTCGATCGACAGCAACGGCGCGCGCAGGTCGTGCGCGACGAAGTAGTTGAACGCCTCGAGCTCGCGGTTGATCGCTGTCAGCGCGGTCGTCCGCTCCTGCACGAGTCCCTGCAGCTGAGAACGGTAGCGCTTCAGCTCTTGCTGGCTCTTGTACAGCTCCACGAAAACACTGACCTTCGCGCGCAGGATGGCCGGCACGATGGGGGAGAACACGAAGTCCACAGCACCGAGCTCGTAGCCGCGGCCCATGTCCGTCTCGGCCTGGTCGAGCGCGGTCACGAAGATGATCGGAGTCAGCTCTGAAGCGGGCCGCTGACGGATCATCTCCGCCGTTTCGAAGCCGTTCATGATCGGCATGCGAACGTCGAGCAAGATCGCGGCGAAGTCTTTCTTCAGCAGGTGGCGCAGGGCGTCGGCGCCGGACCTCGCTTCCACCAGGTTCTCGCCGAGCGGAGCTAGCACGGCTCGGAGCGCGACGAGCTTCGCCGGGTCGTCGTCGACGATTAGGACGTTCGCGATCGGCCCTGCCGGCGCTTCTTCTGCTTCCGGCAGGACTCGTCCCTGCCGCATGCGCGACGCGCTCAGCCCGTCAACCATGCGCGGAGCATTGAGATCAGATGGACGCTGTTGACCGGCTTGGCGATGTAGTCCGACGCCCCTGCTTCGATGCATTTCTCGCGGTCGCCCTTCATGGCCTTGGCGGTGAGAGCGACGATCGGTTGGTCCTTGAACTTCGGCAACTGGCGCATCCGGCTCATGGTCGCGAAGCCATCCATCTCCGGCATCATCACGTCAACGAGCGCGAGGCTGATACCGTCCTCTTCGCGCGCCACGTGGACCGCGTCCTGGCCGTTGTCAACGGCGATCACCCGCATACCCTGCCGTTCGAGCATTGCGGTCAACGCGAAGATGTTGCGGATGTCGTCGTCCACGACCAGTACCGTCTTACCGGCAAGAGCGGGATCCGGGCTGCCGTTCGACGCCGCATCGTCCTCCGCCATGAGCACCGTGGTTCCGTTCACGACCGCGGCCGGTTCGGCAAGTGCGGTCGCACCCGCTCGTGGGCGGCGGCGCTGGTGTGGTCCTCGCCGAGCCGAGCTCGCCGGTCGCTGGGCCCGCGGGGCCTGGGCGGCCGCCGCGACCGGTTCCGTTTCACGCGCAGAAGGCGTCACGGCGATCGCCTCCGCACCGTTGGACTCGGCGGCCCGCCGTCGCGAAGGCGGCATCGTGCGCGCCGGCAGGTAGACGGTGAACGTGCTGCCCTTGCCTGGCTGGCTCTTCAGCGTGATCTCGCCGCCGAGCAAGCTCACCAGCTCGCGGCAGATCGAGAGGCCCAGACCCGTGCCGCCGAACTTGCGGCTGGTGGTTCCGTCACCCTGGGAGAAAGCCTCGAAGATCGACCGCTGCATGTCACGCGGAATCCCTATGCCGGTGTCGGTCACGCTGAGGGCCACGACGCTCTCGGCCTGCATCAACGTCTCCGAGGTCCAGCCCTCGATCACTGGCGCGGCGCGGAACTCGACCTTGCCCTTCTCGGTGAACTTGAACGCGTTGCTCAGGAGGTTGTTGAGGATCTGCTGCAGACGCTGCGGGTCGGTTGGGATGGTCGCCGGCAATGTGCGATCCAGGTCGATCGTGAAGGCGAGCTTGGTCACGTCGGCCACGTGGCGAAACGTGCGCTCGAGCAGAGGCTCGATATCGGCCACAGGGAAGTCGCTGATTTCCAGGGCCACCGTGCCGGACTCGATCTTGGAGATGTCGAGGATGTCGTTGATCAGCTTCAGCAGGTCGCTACCTGACGAGCGGATGATCGTCGCGTACTCGACCTGCTTCGGCAGCAGGTTGCCGTCGGGGTTCTCCGCCAGCTCCTGGGCCAGGATCAAAAGGCTGTTGAGCGGCGTGCGGAGCTCGTGCGACATGTTGGCAAGGAATTCGGACTTGTAACGCGAGGTCACCGCCAGCTGCTCGGCCTTTTCTTCGAGCATGTTCTTGGCGTCCTCGACCTCGGCGCGCTTCTGCTCGATCTCAGCATTCTGGTGGGCGAGCTGATTGGCCTTCTCCTCCAGGTCGGCGTTCGTTTGCTGGAGCCGGTCTTGCTGGCTCTGAAGCTCGTTGGCGAGCGACTGCGACTGTCGCAGCAGGGATTCAGTGCGTCCGTTGGCCTGGATGTTGTTCAGAACCACGCCGATGCTGTCAGTGAGCTGGTCGAGGAAATCGCGGTGGATCGGGCTGAGCTCCTGGAACGAGGCAAGCTCGATCACGGCGCGAACCTCGCCTTCGAAAAGGACTGGGAGGATGATGATGTTCACGGGCGGCGCCTGCCCAAGGCCGGACGTGATCCGGATGTAATCCGGCGGCACGTTGGTCAACAGAATCGGCCGCTTGTCGAGGGCGCACTGCCCGACCAGGCCTTCGCCCAGACGGAATTCGCGGGCGAGGTCCTTGCGCGGTTTGTATGCGTAGCCGGCCTGAAACATCAGGTATGGCTCAGAGCTGTCAGGGTTGACCATCCCGTAAAAGGCGCCGTATTCGGCGTCGATCAGGGGCGCGAGCTCCGACAGGATGAGTCTCGACACAGTCAGCAGGTCGCGCTGGCCCTGCAGCATGCGCGTGAAACGCGCGAGGTTGGTCTTCAGCCAGTCCTGCTCCTTCGTTTTCTGGGTCGTCTCGCGCAGGTTGCGGATCATCTCGTTGATGTTGTCTTTGAGGATGGCGACCTCACCGCTGGCGTCGACGCCGATGGATCGCGTCAGGTCGCCTTCGGTCACGGCGGTCGCCACCTCGGCGATGGCTCGAACCTGGGTGGTCAGGGTCGCCGACAGTCGGTTCACGTTGTCGGTCAGGTCGCGCCAGGTGCCGAGGGCGCCAGGCACGCTCGCCTGGCCGCCCAGCCGACCCTCGACGCCCACCTCCCGGGCCACAGCGGTCACCTGCTCGGCGAAGATGGCCAGCGTCTCGGTCATCGAGTTGATGGTGTCGGCGAGCTCCGCGATTTCGCCTTTCGCCTCGAGCACCAACTTGCCTTCGAGGTCACCGTTGGCGACCGCCGTCACCACTCGTGCGATGCCACGCACCTGGGCGGTGAGGTTGCTGGCCATGACGTTCACGTTGTCGGTCAGGTCCTTCCAGATACCGCCGACGCCTTCCACCTCTGCCTGTCCGCCCAGCTGGCCCTCGGTGCCCACGTCGCGGGCCACACGAGTGACCTCGAGGGCGAAGGCGTTGAGCTGGTCGACCATCACGTTGATGGTGTTCTTGAGCTCCAGGATCTCGCCCTGGACGTCGACCGTGATCTTGCGCGAGAGGTCGCCCTGCTGCACCGCGGTCGTGACCTCGGCGATGTTGCGCACCTGGCTGGTCAGATTGCTCGCCATCGTGTTGACGTTGTCGGTCAGGTCCTTCCAGAGGCCCGCCACGCCTTCGACCTCGGCCTGGCCGCCGAGCTGGCCCTCGGTGCCCACCTCGCGGGCCACTCGAGTCACCTCGTTGGCGAAGCCGTTGAGCTGGTCGACCATGACGTTGATCGTGTTCTTGAGCTCCAGGATCTCGCCCTGGACGTCGACCGTGATCTTTCGCGAGAGGTCACCCTGCTGCACCGCAGTGGTGACCTCGGCGATGTTGCGAACCTGGCTCGTGAGGTTGCCGGCCATGAAGTTGACGTTGTCGGTCAGGTCTTTCCAGATACCGGCCACGCCCTCGACCCGGGCTTGGCCGCCGAGCTTGCCCTCGGTGCCCACCTCGCGGGCCACACGGGTTACCTCGTTGGCGAAGCCGTTGAGCTGGTCGACCAAGACGTTGATCGTGTTCTTGAGCTCCAGGATCTCGCCCTGCACGTCGACCGTGATCTTCTTGGAGAGGTCGCCCTGCTGCACCGCGGTCGTGACCTCAGCGATGTTGCGCACCTGGCTCGTGAGGTTCCCGGCCATGAAGTTCACGTTGTCGGTCAGGTCTTTCCATACGCCGCCGACTCCCTCGACCTCCGCCTGGCCGCCGAGCTTGCCCTCGGTGCCCACCTCGCGGGCCACACGAGTTACCTCGTTGGCGAAGGCGTTGAGCTGGTCGACCATGGTGTTGACGGTGTTCTTGAGCTCGAGCAGCTCGCCCTGGACGTCAACCGTGATCTTCTTGGAGAGGTCACCCTGCTGCACCGCGGTGGTGACCTCAGCGATGTTTCGCACCTGGCTCGTGAGGTTGCTCGCCATCGTGTTGACGTTGTCGGTCAGCTCCTTCCAGGCGCCACCGACGCCCTTGACCTCTGCTTGACCGCCGAGCTTGTCCTCGGTGCCGACCTCGCGCGCCACGCGAGTCACCTCGTTGGCGAACAGGCGGAGCTGGTCGACAAGCGTGTTTACGGTCTTGGCCGTGTCGAGGAACTGGCCCTGCAAGCGCCGGCCTTCGATCTCGAGCGGCATCGTCTGTGACAGGTCGCCGGCGGCGACCGCGCGGATGACGCGGCCCATCTCCGTGTTCGGCCGCGAGAGGTCCTCGATGAGGTCGTTGATCGCGTCGAGCGTGCTTGCCCATGCGCCGCCGGCGTCGCCGAGGGGAGCACGCTTCATCTGGCCTTCCTTGCCCACGCGCTTGCTCAGACGGCGAAGCTCCCGCTCGAGGCGCTGGTTTGACTCGATGATCTCGTTGAGCGCAGTGGCGACGCGAGCAGATGGGCCTGTCCAGTTCGCGGGCATGCGCGCGGAAAAGTCGCCCCGCTTCACGGCGGTCAAGACGTTGAGCGTGACCCTCGGGTCGACCGACTCGGTGGTGACGGCTCGACGAGCCACTACAGGTCTCCCATCTCGTTTTCGTCGCCCCAGGGTCCGGATGGAATCCAGAAAGTGATTTGGGTTCCGGTGCCTGGCTCGCTGTCGAGCCGCCACCATCCGCCGGCAAGCTGAGCTCGCTCGCGCATGGCGATCAAGCCCAGGTGTCCGGGCAGATACAGGCTTTCCGCCACCACGAATCCGGTGCCGTCGTCCGTTATGACGACGCTGATCCCACCATCCGCGGTCGTGGCCTTGACGCTGACGCGCGTTGCGTTGCTGTGTTTCTCGACATTGCTCAACGCCTCGGAGATGTTCCTGAACACAGTCGCCCTCACGGCGTCGGGAAGTGAGTCAGGAACGCGGATGTCCAGCTCCGCTTCAATGCCCGTGTGCTGCTTCAACGCTAACGCGCGGTCACGAATCGAGTCACCCAGCCGAATGTGCAGGTCGACCGAGGCTGGGCTCACGTTGTAGAGCAGGTTTCGCAGCGACTCCTCGACCCGTTTCATCGTGGTCTTGAGCTGCTCGAGGTCAGGGCCGTACTTAGTCCGGCGCGCATCGACTCGAAGTCGTTCCAGCTGAAGCTCCGCCGCGGTTAGGAGCTGCAGGGCGTCGTCGTGCAGAGCCGTTGCGAACCGCCGCCTGGCCTCGTCACCTCCTGAAGCGACGTTATCGAGTAGATGTCTGCGCGCCGAGTCGGCATCCTGGAGGCGCTGCTGGGCTACGTCGAGGTCTTCCTCGGCCTGCTGCAGCCTGGCAGCGGCGCGATCGCGCTCCTGCTCAACGCGGGAGATCGCTTGCTGAAGCACCCGCACCTCGCCGTTTGCTTTGCCGGCGAGTGCGACCGGCGCGTCGTTTCCGGAAGAGCTCTTCGCAGCTGAGGAGCGCCGGTTGGCTTCCGGCGGCGTGATGCGCTTTGCCCGAGCGCCCTCGAGCGTGTCGGGTCCGGCTGCTGTGTCCAATTGGCCTCCAGGCGGGGTTAGGGCACCGTTAATCAAATCGCCATAAGGCAGCCCACGTCGCCGTACAAGTGAGGTAGTCGTCTAGCCGAAGGTTCGGCGCCCGCCCAGCAGCCGGATCAGGGTCAGCAGGACGAGGGCGCCGAAGAAGGCCACGATGATGCTGCCGACAAAGCCAAGGCTGCCCTGGATGAAAGCGCCTGCGATGAGGCCGCCGATCAGGGCGCCCATCAGGCCAATCACCAGGTCGCCGATGAGCCCATAGGCATGGCCGCGGCTGACTTTGCCCGCCGCCCAGCCTGCGATCAATCCAACCAGGAGCCACGCAATGATGCCGCCGGGCGATAGAGCCATCGATTTTCCTCCAGCTGAAATCTGGTGGTCCACTCCTTGAAGAGTGGATCCGTCTCTGAAACGCGTGGCTGCGTTTACGTCCCTAGAAAACAAGGACCGGGTCCGCGTGATGCGGACCCGGTCACAGACTGCTGACTTATTGGCGGCGCCTCAGCCGGAGGCCGATGCCACCAAGCAGGACGAGGAGGGCGCCTAGCGGAGCTCCCAGCAGTGGGAGTCCCGTCACCGCGAGCGCGGTGCCCGCGCTGACGCCGCCTGTAGCTGTCGCGCCGCTGACGCCACCCGAGCCGCTGACGCCGCCCGCGCCGCTGACGCCGCCCGTGCCGCCCGCGCCGCCACCCCCAGCCGCGCTGGGAGCGCTGACGCTCGCGCCGGTGCTGGGTGCACTGCCGGCGGTCGGGGCCCCGGCCGAGCCGGAGCTGACATTGGTGCTGGTTGCGCTCGGGGCGCCGGTGGTGTTACCGCCGGAGCCGGACGAGCCTAGGTTGGCGGAGGTCGCGCTCGCGCCCGCGGCGGAGACGCCACCCGAACCGGTAGAGCCCTGGCTGGCCGAGGTCGCGCTCGCGCCCGCGGCGGAGACGCCACCCGAACCGGACGAACCCTGGCTGGCCGAGGTCGCGCTCGGTTGGGCGGCGGTGTTGCCACCGGAACCGCTCGAGCCCTGGCTGGCCGAGGTTGCGCTCGCGCCGGCGGCGCTGTTGCCACCCGAACCGGACGAGCCCTGGTTGGCTGAGGTCGCGCTCGCGCCCGCGGCGGAGACGCCACCCGAACCGGACGAGCCCTGGGTGGCGGAAGTCGCGCTCGCGCCGGCGGCGGTGTTGCCGCCCGAACCGGTTGAGCCCTGGTTGGCCGAGGTCGCGCTCGCCCCAGCGGCGGTGTTACCGCCGGAGCC
>DASYXY010000084.1:0-29556 GCA_035934385.1 Candidatus Dormiibacterota bacterium | reverse complement strand
AAGGAGCGAGTGTCGCCGTGACGCGCTCCTCACCGTTGAAGAACAACCGGTGGGACCACAGCGTCGCCTTGCGCTCCAGGTCGGTCGCCTCCCGCCAGTCCTGGCGGTCGAGGGTGAAGTCGAGGTCGGAGACGGCCCACTGCTGGGCCTCCCAGCGGCGGTAGAGGTCCATGTAGCTGGGCATGGTCTCGATGCCCCGGTCGATGAAGGCGAGCACGTCGTCGATGCGCAGGTCGCCCATCTCCTTCAGGCTCGCGCGGGCGACTCGATCGAGGTCCACCGTCATGGGTGTCCAGTGTAGGTGCGCGCCCGCGTGGGTAGAATCTGAACGCAACCGAGTTCAGCTTCGTGGGGGCGTCCGGTCTCGACGGGGTAGTTGGGCTTCGGGATTGCGAGCCGAGAGCCGCGAGCGTTACAGCGCAGCGTTTCACAAACGCCAACAAGAACACCGCTTTCGCCCTCGCTGCGTAAGCAGTAAGGACGTGAGCCCCGGGACTTAGATCCCGGGTGTCGCCCCGGTCAGTTCGGCGGACCGGGTAACGGCATCACATAGACCGAATCGCCGCCACGAGGGCGCCGCGGCCTCGAGGCGGGACATGCACCGCGGCTGGCTGACGCGGATCCCGTCGGGAGGAGCCGCCAGGCGAGAACCAAAATCCTGGACACGCTCGTAGAGATCCTGGGGGACGCTGCTTCGGACGCGGGTTCAACTCCCGCCGCCTCCACCAGGTTGAACCTGTAGACGGGCTCTGTGCACAATCGCGCAGTGATGCGCGCATGATCGAAGGCAGACAGGTGGCCCGATGGTTGGGAGTCGGCTCAGCCTTGTTGCTATTTGGCGCATGCGGGCCGTGTGGTGGATCGACCGGTGGATCTAGCTCCAGCGGAAGCTGCGGTCATCCTGGCATCTGCCTCGCCGTGACAGGGCCTATTGCCGGCGCATCGTCCGGGCTAGTGTCGCCACCTGACTGCATCCCAGGCGCCGGGCTCGACATGGAGTTCACGACCAACATCGCGGGACACGAAACCTCAATCGAAATCATGGTCACCGACAAGTCCGCCAAGTCGTCGCCTGGATTCCACTCTGGTTCGTTTGCCATCGAGACTCGCGACGCCGCGCTACAAAGCAGCGCCTACGCATCGATCTGGGTCAAGCCAGACCAGGACATTTCCGGTTTCACGGGCGGCTGGTCGACGGACGGAGCGGGCAGTTCAGGCACCGTCGTCGTGACGGGGGATGAGAGCGGCACGGTCCAGAATGGCGTGCTCGCGCCAGCCCATGGCTCTGGAGCAGCACTCCACATCAGGGGAAGGTTCAACTGCCGCTAGCGCCGGTCCCGACTCGGTTAGCCTTTCGCCGTGTCGCCCCTGGCTCGCAAGAGCCTCAACCAACCTGAAACCGTCCGCCGGTTTCCCCACGGCCACATCGAAAGCGTGGCGCTTGGCGAAAGCGAGATCGGCCGGTGGGAGTTCCTGCCGGGCTGGCACTGGGCGAACGACGTCAAGCCCATCGTCGGCACCGATTCGTGCCAGAACCGCCACGTCGGCGTTTGCGTGACGGGCATCCTGCATGTCAGGCTCGACGACGGCACAGAGTTGGAGATCGGACCCAACGACGCCTACGAGATTCCGCCCGGCCACGACGGGTGGGTGGTGGGTGATCAACCGTTCATCACCTACGAATGGACAAGCTCTCGGGTATTCGCGCGCGCGCCAGACGAAGACGACGCAATCGTGGTCACGCTGCTTTTCACCGACATTGTCGGTTCGACCGCCACGTTGGAACGAGTCGGCGACAAGGCCTGGCACGACCTGTTGACCGAACACAACGCGGCGATGCGCGAGCAGATCGCGCACCATCGTGGTCGCGAGTTCGACACTTCAGGGGATGGCTTCATGGTCGTGTTCGAAGGCGCAGCCCGAGCCGTTCGCTGCGGCAGGGGCATGATCAAAGCTGCGAATGCGCTGGGCCTCCATCTACGCGTCGGCTGCCACACCGGCGAGGTAATCGTCGTCGCGGGCTATGCCCACGGCGTGGCTGTGCACACCACGGCTCGGGTCGTCGCGCTGGCCGGGGCCGACGAGATCTTCGTTTCGGCCACGACGCGTGACCTTCTAAACCCGAACGATTTCGCGCTGGAGCCTGCGGGCTCCTTCGAGCTCAAAGGCCTCACCGGCGCGCGAGAGGTGTTTCGGGTTCAATCTTGACCCCTCGGCCGTTAGTCCGTTAATGGACTCCAGGCGGGTGCAAACGAGCTAACCTTCGGCCGGTATGCCCGATCTGAGCCACCTCTGGCAGCGTTTCCTCCTCGCCGCCGCCATGCTCGCCGGCCTGGCGATAGGCATCGGCGCGACCGTTTTCGGCTACAGCAACCTGGACACGATCGACATCCACTGGTCGGTGCTGCAGCTGCGAGGTGTCCCGGTGTGGACGGTGGTGCTGGTCCCGATCACTCTGATCCTCATCCTGGGCACCGTCTTCCACTGGCTCGACGGGCTGCACCACTTCACGGAGCACATGCGGCACCGCCGCCGCGTCCACGAGCTCGAGGCCGAGGTCGCGCGACTCCGCGCGCACCTGGACCAAGCCCTCGGGATGCCGCAGCACGCCGGAGCCGAGGAGGCCGCCAAGGCCGAGGCGAGCGCCGCACCGGCTGAGCCCGCCACCGAGACGTCCACCACCGATTCCGAGATGGCGGGCGTGGGCGCGGCCGAGGAAGCAAAGCCGGCCAAAGCCGGGAGCAAGAAGAAGGGCAAGGTCGACGAAGCCCCGCCGGCTACCGAGAACGGTGACGGGAAGGTCGCCGAGCCTGCCATCGCCGCCTCCACGTCGAGCGCCGCGACCGACCAGGATTAACAAAGCAACCCATGGCCGAACGACGCCGCGCAGGTCGACTCGTGGTCCCGACTCGCCAGGTGCCGGCCGACAAGACCCTGCTCGAGCGGAGCGCCATCGAGGAGCTCTCGCACCACGCTGACCCCTGGCGCGTCCTGAGAATCCTGTCCGAGTTCGTCGAAGGCTTCGACGCGCTCAACGACGTCGGCCCGGCAGTCACCGTCTTCGGCTCGGCGCGCACACCGCGCGATGATCCGTATTACGCGGCCGGCAGGTCACTTGGCGCGGCGCTCGCGCGCCGTGGTTTCGCGGTGATTACGGGCGGTGGCCCGGGCATCATGGAGGCCGTCAACCGTGGCTGCCACGAGGCGGGTGGGCTGTCGGTAGGCTGCAACATCGAGCTTCCGCGCGAGCAGGCGTTGAACCCGTATGTAGACCTCGGCGTCGAGTTCCGGTATTTCTTCGTGCGCAAGAACATGTTCGTGAAGTACGCGCGCGGGTTCGTCATCTTCCCTGGAGGTCTCGGCACGCTGGACGAGCTGTTCGAGTCTTTGACGCTCGCGCAGACCGGCAAGATCGAGCACTTCCCGATCGTGCTCTACGGGACGAGCTACTGGAAGGGACTGCTCGACTGGATGCGCGCGGTGGTACTGGCGCATGGCGCCATGTCGGCCGATGACTTCAACCTCGTCAGCCTCACCGACGACCCGGAGGAGGCGGCCGAGATGGCGACGAGGCCGCTGCCGGATGAGCTCGAGCAGTCCCGCGAACCGACCGGCGAGCCGAAGGTTGGCGCCCAATAGCCACAGCAGCGACCGCGCCGCTCACCCTCTACTTCCTCTCCGACGGCGCGCAGACCGACACCGCTGTCGCGCAGCAGGTCACGCAGTTCATCGATCTCGCGACACGATCCCTCGACATCGCCATCTACGACCTGCGGCTCCAGGCGGCGCCGGCCGACGCGCTGCTGGGATCCATGCGAGCGGCCATCACGCGCGGCGTGAAGGTGCGGCTCATGTTCAACCAGGACCACGCCCAGAAGATCCCTGTGCCGCCGCCACCGGAGATCGACTTCGCCTTCGTCAACCAGTTGAAGGCTGCGGGGGTCGCGGTTACGCCTGTGCCAGGCGTCCCCGACCTCATGCATCACAAGTACGTTGTGCGTGACGGCGCCGCAGTCCTCAGCGGCTCCACCAACTGGACCAACGACTCGTGGACCCGCGAAGAGAACGTCATCTTCACGGTCGCCTCGCCGGACATCGCCAGCGCGTACACGCAGGATTTCGAGGAGCTCTGGCAGCAGCCGGTGGTAGCAACATCGGGACGCGTGAACCAGGGCTGGGCCCAGCTCGCCGACGGCACGGGCGTCCGCGCCTACTTCTGCCCGGGTCGCGCGCTGAAGCTTGTGCATTCGATGTCGCGCTCGATCGCGTCGGCTCGCAAGCGCATCCGCGTCTGCTCGCCCGTGATCACATCGGGCCCGATTCTCGGCACCCTCGCCGAGGCCATCGAGCATCAGAGCGCCGACATCTCCGGTGTGTACGATGCGACCCAGATGGACGAGGTGCAGCACCAGTGGGCGGACCAGTCCACCGCCTCATGGAAGATCGGCGCATTCAAGTCAATCGTCGCCTCCGCGCGCTTCGGTTCCAAGCGCTCGACCCCTTACGCGAGCGGATCCGTGCACGACTTCATGCACGCCAAGATCCTGGTCGCCGACGACTACGTCTACATCGGCAGCTTCAACCTGTCGCACAGCGGTGAGATGAACGCCGAGAACGTGCTGCAGGTCCAGAGCAAGGCGATCGCGGACCAGTGCGCCGCCTACGTCGAGCAGATGACCGCTCGCTACGGCGGCCCGCACACCACGAGCTCGTAACCACTGCCGAGAGCGCGTTTTCTCTGGATCGGCGCGGGGGTCGCCGCTATAGCGCTCGTCGCAGCCACGTTCTTGCTTCTCCGGCTTCAGCCATCGAACGGAACGATTCTGATCGCGGCCGCGGGTCAGTCGCCTGACTCGATCGCGGGCGCGCAGGTGCGCATCCAGGGCTCGGCGGGCTGGTCCGCACTCGGCACGGTTTCCGGTTCGGTTCCCGCGGCCCCGGACGAGCGGGAGCTGCTCGCGGTGCCTGTGCCGGCCGGCGCCTACACCGGCATCAGCCTCGGCGACGACATCAATGCGGTCGACATCACCGTGGCCGCGGGGCAGGTGGAGCCGGTCCTCATCGGCATCCAAGGCGGAAGGCTCATCCCCGGCGCCGCGTATGCGGGCAACGACGAGCTCAACCTCGGTCTGGGTGAGCTCGCGGGCAAGTTCGTCGCCATGCCGGCGTATGCGCTGCGGGACCAGGACGGCAAGACGTTCGACAACGCGGCTGCCGCGGGCCAAGACCTTGTGATCGCGGCCTTCCACACCACATGCCACCAGACGTGCCCGCTGTACACAGCGCTGTTCTTCCAGCTACAGCGGAGGCTGCCGGGGGGCGTGCGTCTCGTCGAGGTCACCACCGATCCGGGAACCGACACGCCATCTGCCCTGCACGCTTACGCGCAATCGATCGGAGCGGCGTGGACGTTCGCCACGGGCTCGGCCTACGCACTGACCGCGTTCTGGAAGCCGTTCGGTGTCGAGCTCGCGGCGGGCGACAGCCACGTCTCCACGCTCGCGCTCGTCGACAGGCATGGTTACGTGCGGCTGGTGTATCGCGGCATCCCTGCCATCGGCCACGACCTGCCACCCCAACTGGTCACGAGCCTCGGCGCCGAGGGCCTGCAGGAGCTCGCGTCAGGCGGCGATGGATGGGGATCGGCCGATGTGCTAAAGGCGCTGCTCACCATCACGGGCCCGATCGAGCCCGCGACCCAGCCCGGCGGTCGTGCGGCTGCGTTCTCGCTCATGACGACAGACGGCACGCGCGTGAGCCTCGGCTCGCTCGCCGGCAAGCCGCTGGTGATCAATTTCTGGGCCACTTACTGCCCGCCCTGCAAGGCGGAGATGCCGATGCTGCAGCGGGTGATGGCGGCGCAATCGTCAGCGCAGCTCGTGCTGGTGAACGAGGGCGACAATCCAGATGCCGCCGCGGGCTTCCTGCAGTCCCTTGGCGTGACGAACCCGTCGCTGCTCGACTCTGACCTTTCAGTGGGGCACGCGTATGGGGCGATCGCGCTGCCGACGACCGTGTTCGTCGCCACCGACGGCGCCATCGCGTCCCGCCAGGTCGGGCAGCTCGACGAGCGCGTCCTGGATGCGGAGCTCGCCACTCTGGGACACTAATCCGCGCATGTCCGCGGTCACTCTCTCGCGTCGCGTCTTCCTGCTGGCCGCGGTTTTCGCTTACCTCCAGATCGCTCTCGGCGGGGTAGTCCGTGTGACCGGATCCGGTCTTGGGTGCCCCGACTGGCCACTCTGCCACGGCCGGCCGTACCCGCCCGCCGACCTGAACGCGATCATCGAGTACTCGCACCGAACGGTCGGCGCGATCACGGGCGTGCTCATCATCGCGACCGTTGTCGCTGCGTGGGCGGTGTTCCGGGTACGCCGCCCAGCCGTGACATGGCTCGCCACCGCAGCGGTGATCGCGGTCGCGGTGGAAGGCGGGCTCGGCGGCGTGGTAGTTGTCAGCGAGCTCAAGCCGTGGCTCGTCGCCGTGCACCTCGGCCTGGCGATGGTGATCCTCGGCTGCCTGATCGCCGCGTCGGTCTTGTCGTTGCCGGAGTCGCCCGGCATTGACAGCGTGGGGTTCAGAAGGCTGGCGGCGGCGGCGGTGGCCGGCACATATGTGCTTCTTCTGTCCGGCTCGAGCGTCGTGGCCACGCAGTCGGACCAGAGCTGCCGGTCGTGGCCGCTGTGCGATGTGTCGAGCGTCAACACGTTCGCCTTGCTGCACAGGGGAGTTGCGCTGCTCGCGGGCCTGCTGATCATCGCGTTCCTGGTCGCCGCGTATCGCAATGGGCTGCGCTTCTTCGCGGTCGCGACCGCGGTCGTGCTCCTGCTGCAGGCGGCGATCGGCGCGGTCGCTGCGATCACCGACGCCGCCGCGGCGAATGGCCTGCACGTGGCGATCGCGACCCTGGTCTGGTCAGGCGTGCTCACGACGGCGTTGCTGGCAGTGCCGCGAGCCGATCGCGAGAGCGCTCACGCTCATCTCCAGGTTCAGAAGACGCCCGTATGAACGCGACGGCAGCCCCGGTGACAAACAGTGCCATGCAGCTTGCGCGCGACTACCTGAGCCTGCTCAAGCTTCGGATCGTCGTACTGCTCGATGCCACGGCGGTCGCGGTCATGATCCCCGCGGCTCACGGCCACCCGAGCCTGCTCGCGGTGATGGCCGTGCTCGTGGGGGGCACGCTCGCGGCAGGCGGTGCGCACGCGATCAACTGCTGGTTCGACCGCGACATCGACGCCGAGATGAGCCGCACACGCCGCCGCCCGATACCGGGTGGCAGGATCCCCGCCACGCATGCGCTCGTCCTGGGCATCGCGCTAAACGTGCTCGCGTTCGCGGTGCTGTGGGCGTGGGCGAACTGGCTCGCCGCGGCGCTGGCCCTCGCCGGCGCGCTCATCTATGTGTTCGTCTACACGGTCTGGATCAAGCGGTCGACGCCTCACAACATCGTCATCGGCGGGGCCGCCGGGGCGATTCCGCCACTCGTAGGCTGGGCCGCGGCTACCGGCAGCCTCGACGCCACCGCGTTTGCCTTCTTCGGGGTGATCTTCTTCTGGACGCCGCCGCACTTCTGGTCTCTCGCTCAGGTGATCAAGAGCGACTACGCGCGGGCGCGGATTCCGATGCTGCCCGTCGTTTCCGGCGAGCGCTCGGCCAAGCGCCAGAGCGTTGTCTACGCGCTGGCGACTGCGATCGTCAGCGTCGTTCCGTTCTTCACAGGCTCGGCCGGCACGGTCTACCTGGCCGGGGCCGCGGTGCTGGGCTGCGGGCTGTTCGGAATCACCGTGCTCGACCTCGGCGGTGGCCGCCGCTGGACGCGCCGCCTGTTCGCGTATTCGATCGTCTACGTCGCAGCGCTGTTCGGCCTCTTCGCGGTCTCTCCGTTCTTCCCATAGCTGTGGAGATCGTCCGCCTCCACCTGTCGGTGATCCACTCGCTCAACCACATCCCGGTTCACGGTTTCGTCATCAAGCACCCAGGCGTGGGCGCCATTTTGGTCGACACCGGCGTCGGCTACCCCGAAGAGCTAGTGAAGGAGTGGAGAGTCGTCAACCGGCACGTCGCCGACGCGCTCGCGGAGCACGACCTCAGCCCAACCGACATTCACATCGTGATCAACACTCATCTGCATTTCGATCACTGCGGCCAGAACGCGGTGTTCAAGCACGCACCGTTCTACGTCCAGCGCTCAGAGCTCGACCGCGCGCGCAAGGAGAACAGCGTCACCAACCAGTGGTTCGACTTCGCGGGCGCGAGGTACGAGCTCCTGGACGGCGACGCCGAGATCGCTGAAGGTGTGCGCGCAGTGGCCACGCCCGGCCACACGATCGGACATCAGAGCGTCATCGTCGAGTCCGACGAGGGTGACGACGTGATGATCGGCGACGCGGCGTACACAGCGCGCATCTACGAGGAGGGTGACCAGGCAGACCTTCGCCGCTGGACAGGCCAGTACGAAGACCGCGAATCCTGGTCGCGGTCGCTGCGTGCGCTGCACGACATGCACCCGCAAAATGTTCATTTCTGTCACGACACCCGCGTGGCCGGGATGCACGCATGAGCGCGTTCGGCCCGCTGGTCGACGCGGCCTGGCTGCGCGAGCACATCGCCGATCGCGACCTTCGCGTGCTCGACTTCCGCTGGTATCTCGTCGGGCGCAAAGGCGCGCAGGAGTACGCCAAAGGGCATATCCCCGGCGCGGTCTTCGTGGAGCTCGATGACGTCACCGGCAGGGGGCCGGGCCGTCACCCGTTGCCCACGGCCGGGCAGTTCCAGGCCGCGATGCGAAAGGCGGGTGTCGACGATGCGACCGCGGTCGTGGTCTACGACGACGTTGGGGGCTCGGTGGCTGCGCGCCTGTGGTTCCTGCTGCGGTGGTTCGGGCACGGCCGGCAGGCCGTGCTGGACGGCGGCCTCCAGGCGTGGGGCGACCCGATCGAGACAGCCGCACCGCACATCGGCGAAGGAGACTTCACCGCCCGCATGCCCGACCGGTCGCGGATCCTCGACTTCGACGAGGTCGCGCGGCACCGCGGCGTGCCGCTGATCGACTCGCGCGCGGGCGAGCGCTACCGCGGCGAGAAGGAGCCTGTCGACCCCAAGGCCGGTCACATCCCCGGCGCACGCAGCGCACCGTTCACCGCCAACCTGGGCGAGGACGGTCGATTCAAGTCAGGCGAACAGCTGCGCCGCCGCTTCGCCGAGGTCGGCGTGGACCCCGAGCAAGGCGCAGTGGTCTACTGCGGGTCGGGGGTCAACGCGTGCCACAACCTGCTCGCGATGGAGCTCGCAGGCGTCAAGAACGTGCGCCTTTACGAGGGTTCATGGAGCGACTGGTCCAGCAGGGACGCGCCGATCGCCATGGGTTCAGAACCCGGTTAGCATTCGCCCGTGATCCTCAAAGGCAAGCACATCCTGCTCGCGGGAATGAGCGATCGGCGCAGCATCGGCTACGCGATCGCCACGGAGCTTCAGCGCGAGGGCGCAGAGCTTCTGCTCACGAGCTTCGGTCGAATGATGACCATCACCGAGATGACCGCGAAAAAGCTCAATCCTGTGCCGGACATTCTCGAGATGGATGTGCAGAAACCAAGCGACATCAAAGCCGCTGTAGAAGAAGTTTCCAAGCGTTGGGATCGACTCGACGGGCTCGTGCATTCGGTCGCATTTGCGCCTCAAGATGCCCTCGGGGGTAAGTTCCTCAGCACGCCGTGGGAGAGCGTCGCGACGACGCTGCAGGTGAGCGCGTTTTCGTTCAAGGAGCTGGCCGCGGGATTCCTGCCTTTGATGAAAGAACACGGTGGATCGATGATCACGCTCGATTTCGACAACTCGACGCAGGCGTGGCCGAAATATGACTGGATGGGCGTGTCAAAAGCTGCGCTTGAATCGGTCACTCGGTATCTCGCGCGCGACCTCGGTCGCTACAAGATTCGCGTCAACGCGATCTGTGCCGGGCCGCTTGCGACGCTGGCGGCCAGCGGCATCCCTGGCTTCAAGGATTTCGAGGGGGAGTGGGAGAAGCGGGCGCCACTGGGCTGGAGCCTGCAGGACCGCTCACCTGTGGGCCGCGCGGCGGCCGTATTGCTCTCCGACTACCTGAACCTGACCACCGGCGAGCTGCTGCACGTCGACGGTGGCTACCACGCGATGGGCGCGGAGCTTCCACCCGAGTAAATCCCCCGTCTGGCACAACATATGGTGCCAGTTAAGCCCCAAGCGCGCAACATCATGTTAGGCTCTGTCGCATCCTGAAATCCTGGAGGGATGCAGTTTGCGGGATTGCCTGGTGATCTACGTGGACGCGGCCCTCGACAGGAACGGCCGGGCTGGTTGTGGCCTGGCCGTTTTTGTTAGAGGGCGAGCTGTGTACACGGAATCGTTCGGCTTTTCGCACCTGGGCGGTTCTGCCCAGCTGGAGGCGCACGTGTGCGCCGGAGCGCTCGACCTTGCGGCCGCGCGCTGGCCTCATCATCGCGTCATCGTCCGCACCGATTGCGCGCCTGTCGTGCGCAGCCGCATGCCGTCGAGCGACAGCTTTCGCGTCGCTGTGCACGAAGTTCGTGAGCGGTGCCGGCGCGGCTGGCGAGTGGTTCGTTATGTGAGTCGTAAAGCGAATCCTGCGCATGAGCTTGCGCGCGAAGGACTCAAGAGCCTGTCGCGTCAGCAGCCGGTGCTTGTCGCTGCATGACCTGAAACTTCGACTGCCCGGCCGCGCTTAATCGCGCCGTTATACTGCCCGCATGCCCAGAGGAAAACGCAGGCTTGGTGGTCACGAACTGGTCGAGCAGTTGAACGCCGCCGTCGCGCAATTGATCAAAGAAAATCGCAAGTTGAAGCGCCAGGTGGAGAAGCTGAGCGCGCGCGCGACATCGGGCGCAAGTGGTGCGGTCGATCGCGGACTTCGAGGCATTCAGAAGCGCGTGCAGAAAGCGCTCACGACAACGACGCGACGGAGGCGGCGCAGCGGAACCGCGGCCGCGGCGACGAAGAAAACCACGCGCAAGAGGAAAGCCGCCTAGTTTCCGGGCGCGTGCCCTTCCATTTGCTTGGCGGTTCGGTAGGCGTCGACGATGCTGTACGCCCACAGCGTTCCGCCGCCCAGCTCGAGCGGCACGCCGACGGTAAGGCCGATGACGCTGAGGTCCAGGTCGAGGCCGAAGAACTGCAGGCCGACGATGCCCACCAGGTAAGCGATGCCCTTCATGTTGTGGCCGAGATAGAAGTGGCCCATGCCGGGGATCAGGGCGAGCGCTGCGGCCAAGCGCGGGTCCTTGCGCACCTGGGGCCGCTGGTATTGCCAGGCGCCTGAGGCGGGCGCTCCGCACCGGGGGCACGGCGCGGACGGGTTCGTGAGCACCGCGCCGCAGCGGCCGCAAAGGACCTCTGACGCCATCCCTTAGTTATACCCATCCTCCCACGGATCCTTGCGGCCTGCTAATTTGCGACTGTGGATCTCGGATTCACCAGAGACGAAGAATCCTTCCGACAAGAGGTCCGGTCCTGGCTCGACGAGAACCTCCCTCCTGAGTGGCGTCACCGCGGGGTGGGCGGCTATCGAGAGGACGACGACGAAGACCTCCAGCGCCGCTGGCAGCGCAAGCTTCATGAGGCCGGTTGGCTGAAGCTCGGCTGGCCGAAAGAGGCCGGCGGTCGCGGCGCCACGCCTGTGATGCAGGCGATCTACCAGGAGGAGATGGCCCGCGCCGGCGCGCCGGTCATCCTCGGCCGGCTGGGAGTGACGCTGCTGGCGCCGACCCTTCTCGGACATGGGTCGCAGTGGCAGAAGGACGAGTACATCGATCGCATCCTGAGCGGAGATCTGATCTTCTGCCAGGGATTCAGCGAGCCCGACGCGGGCAGCGACCTGGCGGGGCTGCGCACACGCGCCGAGCACAAAGACGGTAGGTGGGCGCTGAACGGGCAGAAGACATGGTCGAGCGGTGCCCACTACGCGGACAAGAGCTTCCTGCTCGCGCGCACTACTACACCGGGGCCCCCACGAAATCTCGGCGAAGCCTCCGATTTCGTGGGGAAAAGCACGGATGGAGAAGCGCACAGGAGCATCGGTTTCTTCCTGGTCGACATGCACCAGCCCGGCGTGGAGGTTCGGCGCATCCGCCAGATGACCGGAGGCGGTGAGTTCTCGGAGATATTTCTGTCGGGAGCGGAGGTCGAAGACCGCGACCTCGTCGGCGCGGCGACAGATGGTTGGAAGATCGCGATGGCGGTGTTCGGCTTCGAGCGCGGCGGATTGGCGCAAGCGGCGCGATTCGAGCGCGCGGTGGGCGAGCTTGCCGCCCTCGCTCGTGATCACGGCGCAAGCTCCGACCCCGCTACGCGACAGCGTGTCGCACAGGCCCAGATCGAGGCGCACGTCTTCAAGCTGATGGGCCTGCGCAACCTGACGCGCGCGGAGCATGGGCATCCGCCGGGCCCGGAGGCCAGCCTCACGAAGCTCTACTGGAGCGAGATGGACAAGCGGATGCAGGAGCTCGCGGTGGGGCTTCAGGGCGCGTACGGAGCGCTGGCGCCCGAGTCACCGTTCGCGCTCGAGGAGGGCCGCTGGCAGTACGGCTGGATGTGGTCGCAGGCCGAGACGATCTACGCCGGCTCATCCGAGATCCAGCGCAACATCATCGCGGAGCGCGTGCTCGGCCTCCCTCGGGGCCGTTAGGAGCCGCGATGGCCGCGACCGACGTCGTCGACAGGATCAAGGCGCACGTCGGCAAGACGCAGAAGCCGGTGACCGCCACGGTCGAGGCCGGTCACCTCAAGCGGTTCGCGGAGGCCATCGGCGACCCGAACCCGCGCTGGCGCGAAGAAGCACCGCCCACGTTCCTGGTGGCAATCGCGCCGACCTCGTACCACCTTGACGACGCGGAGCGCTACGGCAAGGGCTGGCTCAACGGCGGCAATCGCTTCGAGTACCTCGAGCCCGTGAGGGTGGGGGACACGATCACGGCGACCGGCAAGGTCGCGGACGTCTACGAGAAGAGCGGCTCCAGCGGGAACCTGCTGTTCATCATCTTCGAGACCGAGTACACCAACCAGCACGGACGTACGGTGGCGCGGTTGCGCGGGACCGCGATCCGGCGGTGAGCGTTGTGATGAAGGTCGGAGACGAGATCCCGGAGCTGGTGAAGCGTCCGACCACGCAGCAGCTGGTGCAGTACGCCGGCGCGTCGGGTGACTTCTATCAGATCCACTACGACCAGGACTTCGCGCGCAGCGTCGGTCTGCCAGGCGTGATCTTGCACGGGCTGCTGAAGGCCGCGTACCTCGGCCAGCTGCTCACCGACTGGGTCGGCGACACGGGCACCTTGCAATCGTTGGAGGTGAGCTACCGCGGTATTGACGTGCCCGGCAAGCCTTACCGCTGCCGCGGGCGCATCACGAAGGTGGACGGAAAGAACGTCGACGTCGAGGTGTGGGGCGAGGACGAGAGCGGCCAGAAGACGACCCTCGGCTCGGCGACCGTCGAGTTCGACTGATGACCGCCTTCATCTACACGCTGCTGAAGTTCATCCACATCACAGCGGCCATCACGGCTGTCGGCTCGAACATCACCTACGGCGTGTGGAACGTGCTCGGCGCGCGACAGCCCGAGCACGCGAGCTTCATGTTGAAGGGGATCAAATTTCTCGACGACCGGATCGCGAACCCGTCTTACGGGGTTCTCTTCCTCACCGGGCTGGTGATGATCTTCGTGGGCCACTGGTCGATCGCGTCGCTGTGGATCATCGTGGCGATCGTCCTGTTCGTGGCCGTGGCTGTTTTGGGCTTCGCCGTGTTCTCGCCGCTGCTGAACAATCAGATCAGGTTGGCGGACGCGGGGGACACCAGCTCGCCCGAGTTCACGCGCCTGGCGAACAGGAGCCGCATGCTCGGCCCGATCCTCGGGATCATCGTGGTCGCCATCCTGGTCATGATGGTGTTCAAGCCGACCCTGTAGGCCCTCACGGCGAGAAGAACCGAAGCGTCGATCACGCAGTAGCCGCCGGCGATCACCGACGGCGGGTTCCCAGACGGGATGTGCGTCCATGGCGCCACAGGCAACCAGTACCAGTTGCCGAAGCTCGTGCCGAAAATCTCCAGCTCGCCAGTGGCGATGAAGATGGCGGCGAACAGCGCCCAGCGCGGCGACCGGAGCACGAACCACGCGAACACGGGGAGGCACATCGCTCCCTGCAGGTCGACGCGGCCAGTCAGGATGGGGAGCACTGTGAGGCCGGCCACCGCCCATGCGCCAGCGGCCGCGAACACGAAATGCGCGACCCGCTTTCCGTGCTGCTTCACGACCGGCGTGGTCATCGCCAGCACGCCGAACAGATAAACGAGACCGTGGCCGGGAGGAACGAACAGCGGCACGTTGTGCAGCCGGTAGCGGTAGACGCCCCAGATCAGCGAGCCGAAGATCTCGAATCCAGTCGCCACGAGCACGCACATCCACACCTGGAGGCGCTGCTCGCGCGGCGTCTTGAGCGCGGCGAGATACAGCACCACGAATGTGAGCGCGCCCAACGCCCACTGCTGCCACAGCGCGGTGATGCGGCTGTCGGCCAGCAGCAGCAGTGGCGTGTACGTCAGCAGGTAGGCGTGCAGCCAGTACGGCTTGAGTCGCGCTGTCACGTCGAAGCGAAATGGTAGAGCGTGGGGGGAACGCTCCCCCCACGCGTCTGGAAACTACTTGATGGTGCCCCGCTCGTCGATGATGCTTCCCTGCAAGTGCCACTGCTCTCCCGACCACTGGATGACCTGCTCCTGCATGATCGGGAAGTGATCACTCGAGGTGGTGGTCAGGTTGATGCCGGGGAGAAGGAATGGGTTGCTTTCGTTCAGCTGGCTTGATGCGATCTTGATGATGTTGGCTCGAGTCAGGTTCGAGCCTGCCAGCTTCAGCACGTCGACCATCGTGTACGCGACCGCGACTCCATAGATGTTGAAGCCGTTGTTCGCGTCACAGGTCGAGCAATTGGCGATTACCGTCCGGTAAAGCTTCATGCCGTCGTCGTTGGCCCACTGCGGGTCCGTCGGGTCTTTGATGTAGCCGACGCTGATCGCGCCGTCGACCTTGGCGCCGGCTTTCTCGGCGATCTTCATATAGGTCGCCACGTCGGAGACCGAGTTTATGTAGAGGCGCGGTGCCCACCCGATCGCGGTCACGGTCGCCATCGCCTTGATGGTGAACGCGGGGGTCGCGAAGATGAAGAGCGTATCCGCGCCCGACGCCTTGATCTTGACCAGCTGCGAGGCCACGCTCGTCGCGGTGACGTCGTAGCTCTCCTTGTCGACGATCAGCGACGCGCTCGCGCCCAGGCCGTCGGTCAGGCCCTTCAGGTAGTCCTGGCCGTAGTCGTCGTTCTGGTACAGAACGCCGATCTTGGCGCCCGTGTGATTGGTGGTGATGTCCTTGGCGTAGATGCGGGCCTCGCCCTGGTAGGGCGGCTGCCAGCCCAGCGTCCAGCTGTGGGACGAGTAGTCGAGGCCCCACGTGGTGGCGCCGGTGGCCACGAACAGCTGGGGCACCTTCTGGGTGTTCATGTAGTCGCGGACAGACGTCTGGGTCTGAGTGCCCAGGCCGCTGAACATCGCGAAGACCTGGTTCTGCTCGACCAGCTGCTTGGTGAGCGGCACGGTCTGGGCCGGGTTGTACCCGTCGTCCAGGATGACGAACTTGATCTTCCGGCCGTTGATGCCGCCCTGGTTGTTGATGTAGGTGAAGTAGGCGTTCTCCGCGTTGGCGATGGTTCCGTAAGCCGCGGCAGGACCGGTCTGGGCGATCGTGTTGCCCAGGAGGATCTGGTTGCTGGTGATACCGACGTCGGTCGCGACGGTCCCGCCGCTGGAGCTGCCGCAGGCGGCGGTGAAGACTAGAAAGGCTGCTGCCGCAGCCAACCGGGGTCCGGTTCTGGTCATAGGTCTTCCTCCTTATTTGCCGAGAGGGGTCCTACACAGTCTGGGGGTCTGGTGGCAACTGTCCAGTTGTACGTTCACCGACTCCCCGCAGCCGGCTCCGGAGCCGGGCGTACCCGGACAGTATCAGGCCGGCCAGTCCGTTCGGCGCAAAGATCATGATCAGGATCAGGAGGGCGCCGTAGGTGACCGACGGTCCGGCGTTCCTGAACACCGAGGCCACCTGGTCGGGGATCCAGCTCTGGGTCTGGACGAACTGGCTCGACATGATCGGCAGCCAGAAGGTGAAAATGCCCCCGAAAAGCGGTCCCGCGATCGATCCCAGCCCGCCAATGACCGCGCCCACGAGGAGCCCGAACGACAGGGAGAGCGGAAAGGTGTCCGGGCTCACGAAGCCGGTCGCGAGCCCGTACAGCGAGCCGGCGATGCCGGCGTAGAAGGCGGACAGCCCGAACGCCAGGGTCTTGTAGCCCGCCACGTTGACGCCCGACGCGGCCGCCGCGACCTCGCCGTCGCGGATGGCGATCAAGGCGCGGCCGGGGCGCCGGCGGACGATGTTCCACGCGACCCAGAAAAGGATGATGGCCGCGGCGAAGCACAGGTAATACAGCCACTGGTCGCTCGTCATGGCCGGGCCGCCCGTGACGGTCGCGAAGAGCGAGCTCGCCCAGTCGGGCGGGTCCGGCGGCGGGAGCAGGATGCCCTGCACTCCCTGGGTCAGGTTCTCAGGCCGCTTGATGAGGCTTGGAGTGATCACGGCCAGGGCGAACGTCGCCAACGCGAGGTACAGGGCCGACAGGCGGAGCGCGGGAATGCCGATCAAGAATCCGAGCAACCCGGTGAGCACGCCCGC
Organism: Candidatus Dormiibacterota bacterium; assembly: GCA_035934385.1. Taxonomy (GTDB): domain Bacteria; phylum Chloroflexota; class Dormibacteria; order Dormibacterales; family Dormibacteraceae; genus CF-118. The sequence continues at coordinate 12,785 of DASYXY010000084.1, read as the reverse complement.
GATGGGAACCGTCGCCAGGTACCCGATGTGGTAGCGGTGGACCAGGATCGCCGTCGTGTATGCACCGGCAGCCATGAGGGCGCCGTGGCCCAGGGAGATCTGCCCGCTGTAGCCGACCAGCAGGTTCAGGCCCATGATCACAATGGCAAAGATCAGCACCTCGGCCCACTCGAGGCTCTGGAAGCTCGTGACCTGCGTGGGCAGACCGGCGAAGACGATCACCACCAGGGCCACGACCCAGTAGCGGCGCGGAGCTCGAGTCAGGAACCTCATGCGCGTCTCACCGCCCGGCGGCCGAGAAGGCCGCTCGGCCTGAGCACGAGGACCGCGATGATGATCGCGAACGCGACCGCGAGCTGAAGGTCGCCGCCAACCCCGGGCACGTACGCTCCTGCGAGGTTCACGGTCACGCCGACGATGAGCCCCCCGATCACGGCGCCGAGCGGGCTCTCGATGCCGCCTAGCACCGCTGACGCGAAGGCGTAGATGATGACCGTCTGCATCATGTTCGGCTCGAGCAGGAGGATGGGGGCGACCATGATCCCCGACACCGCGCCGACCGCCGAGGCCAGGCCCCAGCCGAGCGCCAGCATCCAGCTCACGCGAACGCCGAGCAGCCGGCTCGCTTCAGGGTGAAAGGCTGCAGCGCGCATGGCCAGGCCGAGTGTCGTTCGCTGCAGCAGTAGATAGACGAGGACCAGGACCACCGCGGACACGCCGATGACGCCCAGGTCCCGGTAGCTTGCGGCCGCGCCGAGGATGTTGACGGTCTGGACCGAGAACGGGCTTGGGAACGATTGGGGGAGATAGCCGAAGAGGAATCCCGCCAGGCCATTGATGAGCGTGGCGAGGCCGAGAGTGACGATCACAAGCGTCAGCACTGGCGCGCGCTCGACCGGCCGGATCACGACCCGCTGGATCACGATGCCGCCGATGAACGCCAGCGCGATCGTGATGGGCAGGGCGATCCAGTAGCTCAGGCCGTGTCCGATGAGCGTGAAGGCGAGGAAGGTCGCGAACATCGCCATCTCGCCCTGGGCGAAGTTGACGAGGCCCATGGCGTTGTAGATGAGGACGAGGGCGAGCGCGAGGCTCGCGTAGATGCCGCCCGAGGCGATCCCGCTCAGTACCTGCTGCAGGAACTCTTGCATCAGTACCCGAGGTAGGAGCGGCGCACCGACTCCTCGTTCTTCAAACTGGCGCTCTCGCCTTCCACCGCGATGCGGCCGACCTCGAGCACGTAGGCCCGCGAGGACAGCTCGAGCGCGATGCGCGCGTTCTGCTCCACCAGAAGCACCGCGACCCGATCGCTCTCGTTGACGGCCCGGATGATGTCGAAAATCGAGCGGACCACGAGCGGCGCGAGGCCGAGCGACGGTTCATCGAGCAGCAGGAGCTTCGGACGCATGAGCAGGGCGCGGGCGAGCGCCAGCATCTGCTGCTCGCCACCCGAAAGCGTGCTGGCGGACAGGTTTCGCCGTTCGCGCAGGATCGGGAAGTAGCCGAACACCCGGTCATAGTCCTTGGCGACACCGTTCCCGTCGCGGCGCAGGTACGCGCCGAGCCGCAGGTTCTCCTCCACCGTGAGCTCGGTCAGGACGCCGCGTCCTTCCGGCACGTGGGCGATGCCCATGCGCACGATGGACTCGGTCGTCGCGCCTCGCAGCGACCGACCCCCGAAATTCATGATGCCGTCCCATCGAACTCCGCCTGTGATCGCGCGCAGCGTCGTGGTCTTGCCGGCGCCATTGGCCCCAAGCAGGGCGACGACGTCGCCGTCGCCCACGTTCAAGGACACGCCGTGAAGCACGCGCGTCTGGCCGTAGCCGGCGCGCACTCCGTCGAGCTCCAACAGCGCCATCAGCGACGCGCCACGTTCACGCCGCGCCCAGGTACGCCTCGATGACCGCGGGATGGCGCTGGATGTCAGACGGCGAACCCTCGGCGATCTTCCGACCGAAGTCCAGCACTACCACCTGGTCTGAGATCTCCATCACGAACGCCATGTTGTGTTCGACCAACACGATCGTCACGCCGAGGTCGCGATGAATGCGCTGGACCAGCGCCGCCACGCCGTCGACCTCCTCGTGGCTGATGCCGCCGGCGGGCTCGTCCAGCAGCAGGAGCCGCGGCCTGGACACGAGCGCCCGGGCCAGCTCGACGCGTTTCTGCGTTCCGAACGGTAGGGCCGCGACCGGCGCCGAAGCGAGCTTGCTCAGCCCGACGAAATCGATCATCTCCATCGCGTGCTTCCGGGCCTCCGTCTCAGAGCGCAGCGCGGTCGGCATTGGCACCGCGGCCCCGAGCAGCGTGGTCCCCGTGCGCGAGTGATATCCGACAAGCACGTTGTCAAGAACAGTCATCGAACGGAAGAGCGCGAGGTTCTGGAACGTTCGCGCCACGCCGTGGCGGATCAGGTGGTGCGCCGCCATCGTGGTGACGGACTTGCCATCGACGAGCACGGTGCCGGACGCCGGCCGGTACACGCGAGTGATGATGTTGAAGAGAGTCGTCTTGCCCGCGCCGTTCGGTCCGATGACGGCGACCATGCGGCCCGCGTCGACCGTAAAGCTCACGCGGTCGAGGGCGACCACACCGCCGAAACGGACGGTAAGGTCCTGCACCTCCAGCAGCCCCATGTTCCGCGCAGTCTAAATAGACGCGGGGACGGTGGCTATTAGCCGTCGATCTCGGGGGGCGGTTGCTCCGCCTCTTCGGCGTCGTCCGGTAGCGGCGGTCGCGGAGCCGGCCAGGGCGGTCGTTCCTCTCCACCTTCCGGAAACGCTGGAGGGGCCGGTGGTGGCGGCTCTGATTGCTTCGGTTGGGCAGGCAGCGGCGGTGCCGTCGGCCAGGCAGGTCGCGCCTCGTCCCTGGTCTGCTCGCTCTCGGTCGGACCGCCGCCCCACGTCGGTCGCGTGCTCCGGTGCGTGATGGCGGCGGAGGGCAGGGTGCGATGCTGCCGCGGGAAAACGCTGAAAAGCCACCAGCCGACCGCAGCGACAAGGCCGAGAAGCCCCGCCAGCGGCAGGAACACGAGCGGCGGTTTCAGGATCAGGTCGAGGCCGTTCGTCGAGGAGCCCGGGATCGGTATCGGCGTCGGACTCTCGCTGGGGGTGGGCGATTGCTCGGGCGATGGCGATTCGGAAGGGGACGGCGTCGCGGCCGTGCTTGGCGTTGGGCTCGGCGGTCCCTGCAGCGCGAACTGAGCGCACGGCTGTGGGGTGACGCTTGCGCAGATGTGATGGACTCCGGGGTGCTCGCCCGCGAACGGCCGGACCCTCACGTTGCTGAAGTTGCCGCTGCCGTTGGCGGTGGCCGATCCGACCACCTTGCTGGGCGTGTCCCAGTACAGCGACATCGACTCGCCGGCGAGGAATTGGCCGCCGCTGACGAGGATGTCGGTGGTGGGCCCGCCAGCGACCACGTTCAGCGTGATGTAGGCGTTGGCGGGGCACGGAGGTCCGCTGGCGGGGCAGGCGTCGGCCAGCGCTGATCGATGCGCGCCGGGCATGAGGGTCGCGAACAGAGCCGCAGACACGGCCGCAACGTTGATGAGAAATACAGGGCCGAGGCGCTGGGCGACCACGCGCAAGGACATTCGAGCCGCGAAGGTTAACGGAAAGCCGCACCGAAACGATTCGGTGCTCTCACACGGGCGGCCAGGGAAGGGACCAGCCGGAGGTGGGCGACGGGAAGCGCCAGTCAGGCTCGAGCGCTGCCCGCAGCCGGCGCTTGAGGCTTCGGGTCTCAGCCGGGCTCAACAGATCGGCGAGGGTTTGGCCGAGCTTCCCGTGTTCGAGCTGCGCCAGCGCCCGCTCGAGATCGCCGCACACGTCGCGAGGCAGCGCCTCGCCTGAGAAGTCCCAGATGACCGTTCGGAGCTTGTCGTCGACGTGAAATGTGAGGCCGTGATCGATGACCCACACGCGGTCGTGGGCGTCGAACAGGCAGTGGCTCGACTTGCGATCGGCGTTGTTGGCGAGAACGTCGAAGAGCGCGACGCGAATCCAGTCGTCGCGACGCGCGGCCTGCTCGCTCAAGAAGTGGCGCCCGTCGGCCTCGACGAAGAGTTGCATGGCGCCGATCCCGTGCGGCCCGTTCTTGCGCACGACCGTCGGCGGTATGCGCGGCCAGCCCAGCGTCTTGCTGAGCTCATAGGCGGCGACCTCACGCTTGAAGAGCGTGCCCGAGGCAAAGTCCCACAACGGCGACTCGCCCCGCTCAGGCTTGTAGACCGCGAGCAGGCCGTCATCGCCGTGCGGCCGTAGGCGGGCCAGGAACGTGTAATTCGATGCGCCTCGCATCAAGCCCACCAGCTCGACCTCCCGCAGCGTGGCGAGCAGGCGCTCGGTGCGGCGTGCGTCCCGGCCGGGCGCGGGCTCAGAAGATCGGGCGGGCACCGTTGGAGACGGGGCAGGGGTGACCGGCGGGATCCATCGGCAGCCCGCAGCGCGGGCACAGCGGGCGGCCCGCGGAAAGCACCTCCTCTGCTTGCTTGGAGAAGTCCGCCACTTGGCGGTGGCTGAGCCAGAACCTGACCGACGGCGCGTCATCGCTCGCGGTCTGCTCCTCGCTCCCGGCGGCCTCGCTGGCGACCAGCACGAACATCTGGCGCTCGGCGTGGTAGCCCAGGCCCATCTCGGCCACCTGCCATTCCGGTTCGCCCGGCTGCAGGCGACGTCCGGTGGCAGCCTTGCCTTCGACCTCGATTCCCTGCGCTTCCATCATCTGGTGGAGCCGAACGATCAGGGCCTGGATCTGCGCCTTCTCGCACGCGAGGGTCAGCGTCCGGCCCCGGCCAGAGGCCATCAGGAAGAACTGGCGGTGGCCGGGCTCTCCGATCGCCGCCAGGCTGATCGACTCGACCGGGTCGAGCTCATAGATCATCGACGTCTAGCCTAAGAGGTGATCGGGGTCGATACGGGTTTTGAGCTTCCTGCCACGGGGAAGAGAAGATCGAGAGAATTCAGTAAGGATGACCGTGACGCGCCTGGCGCGCAAATTTTGAAACGGGCGCAACCGCGCCTGGGAGGAACAGCTAACAGATGCCGAAAACCGTAGGAATCGACCTGGGAACGACCAACTCCGTAATCGCCGTCATGGAGGGCGGCGAGCCGGTTGTCATTCCTAACTCCGAGGGTTCTCGCACCACGCCTTCGGTCGTCGCATTCACGAAGTCCGGAGAGCGCCTGGTCGGGCAGCTCGCGCGCCGACAGGCGGCGGTGAACCCGGAGAACACCGTCTATTCGATCAAGCGATTCATGGGCCGCAAGTTCGGCGAGGTCGACTCCGAGCGGAAGATCGTTCCGTACGACGTCAAGCCTGGCAAGGACGACCGGGCGGTCGTGCACGTCCCGAACGTGGACAAGGACTTCACGCCCGAAGAGATCTCGGCCATGATCCTGCAGAAGCTCAAGACCGACGCCGATGCCTATCTTGGCGAGAAGGTCACCGACGCGGTCATCACGGTGCCCGCTTACTTCAACGACTCGCAGCGGCAGGCGACCAAGAATGCCGGCCAGATCGCGGGCCTCAACGTGCTCCGCATCATCAACGAGCCGACCGCTGCGTCGCTCGCGTATGGCCTCGACAAGAAGGCCAACGAGACCATCCTCGTCTTCGACCTCGGTGGCGGCACTTACGACGTGTCGGTGCTCGATGTCGGCGACGGCGTGTTCGAGGTCAAGTCCGTTGCCGGTGACACACACCTCGGCGGCGACGACTACGACCGCCGGATCGTCGACTGGCTGGCAGAAGAGTTCAAGAAGGCGAATGGAATCGACCTGAAGGCCGATCGCCAGGCTTTGCAGCGGCTCACCGAGGCCGCGGAGCGCGCCAAGATCGAGCTCTCGAGCCGGCTCGAGACGAGTGTCAACCTGCCGTTCATCACCGCCGACCAGAACGGGCCGAAGCATCTCGAAATGACGCTCACCCGCGCCAAGTTCGAGTCGCTTACCGCCGACCTGACCGAGCGGTGCCGCGGTCCTTTCCTGGCCGCTCTCAAGGACGCCAACCTCACGCCCCAGCAGATCGACGAGGTAGTGCTGGTCGGTGGCTCCACGCGCATGCCCGTCATCCAGCAGCTGGTCAAGAACCTGACCGGCGGCAAGGAGCCTCACAAGGGAGTCAACCCCGACGAGGTCGTGGCTGTGGGTGCGGCGATCCAGGCCGGCGTGCTGAAAGGCGAGGTCAAGGACATCCTGCTGCTGGACGTGACGCCGCTGTCGCTTGGCGTCGAGACGCTCGGCGGCGTGACGACCCGCCTCATCGACCGCAACACCACCATCCCCACGTCCCGGTCGCAGGTTTTCTCGACGGCGTCTGACAACCAGACTTCGGTCGAGGTGCACATCCTGCAGGGCGAGCGCGACATGGCTCGCGACAACCGGACGCTGGGACGCTTCCACCTCGATGGCATCGCGCCCGCGCCCCGGGGGATGCCGCAGATCGAGGTCACCTACGACATCGACGCGAACGGCATCCTCAACGTGAAGGCCCAGGACAAGGGCACCGGTCGCGAGCAGTCGGTGACGATCACCGCCTCATCGACCCTGTCCAAGGACGAGGTCGAACGGATGGTCAAGGAGGCGGAGGCGCACTCGTCCGAGGACCGCGCGAAGCGGGAGGAGGTCGAGCTTCGCAACCAGGCGGACCACATGATCCACCAGGCCGAGAAGATCATCAAAGACAACGAGGACAAGATCCCCGCCGACGTGAAGGCGGAGGTCACGGGCAAGCTCGAGACGCTGAAAGCGGCTGCGAAGGGCTCGGACGTGGCGCTGCTCCGAAAGCAGATGGACGAGTTCAACGAGGCGCTGCAGAAGATCGGGCAGCACATCTACCAGCAGGCCGGCGCGGCCACGGGCGGCTCCGCGGCCGGCGGCGAAGAGAAGAAGGACGACGTCGTCGACGCCGACTACAAAGAGGTGAACTAACCCTCTTATCCGGAGGGGAGGGCTCGGACTTAGGTCCGAGCCCTTATTTTTTCGTCCAGAGTGGTCGCCTACTTCGCCTCCCGCAAGCGGCTATGGAGCTACGTCGCCGTGCTGGTCGGCGCCCTGCTCGTGATCCGCGCGATCGCGGACGCGATCTACGTGTATGTGCCGGAGTACCGCTATCGCAACGACTTCCGCCTGCTGTACGGCGCCGTCCTGACCACCTTCCACGACGGTTACTCACACCTGTACGACCCGTTCGCGCAGAGGGCCGCGGTCGAAGGGCTCGGGCCGGGCTTTTACTGGTCGCTGTTCCTGAACCCGCCGCCGCTGGTGTGGCTGGCCACGCCGTTCGCGACCCTTCCTTTTGCTGGCGCGATCGTTCTCTGGACGATTTTGCTGCTCGCCGCGGCGGCCCTGACCTGGTATCTCGCCGCACCTGGCGCCGGACTGGCCAAAGCCGGTTTGGGTCTGTTGTGGCTCGGCGTGGTTCCCGTCTCCTTCGGCATCGGGGTTGGGCAGTCGGTCGTGCTGGTTGCTGCCGCTGTCGCGTCCGCCTGGTGGCTGGCCGAGCACGACCGTCCCGTTTGGGCCGGCCTCGCGTTGAGCCTGATCGCGTTCAAGCCTCAGCTGGCGCTGCTCGTGCCTTTCTGCCTGGCGGTTTCCGGCCACGCGAAAGTGTTCGGGGCGTGGCTGCTGGCGTCGGTCTTCATGGCCCTGGTTTCACTCGCCCTGCTCGGCCATGACGGCGTGGAGCGCTTCCGCGAAGCACTGGCCATCGCCTCGCAGTGGGAGATCACGCGCAGCTACGCGGTCTCGGGGCTGATCGGCACAGGGCCGCAGCTGTACGTAGCGCAGGCGATCGCGGCCATAGCGGCCCTCGCGGCGGCGTGGCGCTGGCGCGGCCGCGGCCCGGCGATCCCCATCGTCGCCGGCATCACCGGTTCGCTGCTGTTCACTCCCTACGTCGGCTTCCAGGACTTTGCGATGCTCGTGCTCGCCGGCTGGTTGCTGGCGCGCGAACACCCGACTCCGACGCAGGTCGCGCTGCTGGTCGTGGGCTTTGCGCTGCTGCAGCTCGTGCTCTCGGTCCTGGCTGTGCCAATCCTCGTGGCGGAGGTTCTGCTGCTGGCGTCGGTCATCTACCACGTGCCGCGCGAGACCCGACGTGCGGCGCCGGTAACCACCACGTCCTGATGGAGCCGACGGTGGGATTCGAACCCACGACCTGCCACTTACGAGGCGGCTGCTCTGCCAGCTGAGCTACGTCGGCGAGTCACGAAATTTTTCGCGGACGGCTGACCAAATTCCGCGAGCCCCTACGCTACCATCGAGCGGGATGGGGACACTTGTGGTCGAGCGCCTCGCCGAGGGCGACTACGGCCTGATCAGACCGCTCCTGGTCGACCTTCACGTTGCCGAGCAGCAGCACTACGAGGACCATCCGCAGCTGAGCCGCGGCGAGATCGAAAGCCACCTCTCGAGCGTGCCATCCGCTTTCTCTGGCGAGAACGTCGTCTTCGCCGTCCGCAACGACAGCGGCCTCGTCATCGGCTTCTGCTGGGTCGTACTTTTCGACCCTGGGACCGGCCTGGAAGGCGAGGTCGCAGAGGTCTACGTGGCACCCGAGCACCGTGGCCATGGCGTCGGCGAGGTCCTCCTGGACCAGGCCACGCAGCTCTTTCGGGATCGTGGCGTCACGCTGGGCTACGTATGGACGCGGCCCGACAACGACGCTGCCATCCACCTGTATGAGTCGGCCGGTTTCGAGCGCAGCCGTCAGCTGGTCCTCACCTGGTACCCGACCGAGGCCAATCTCACCAGCTAACCCTCGAAACTAAACTCAGCCTGATGATCCGAGCCAGGCCAGTGCTCGCGGCCGTAGGCGTGATACTTCTCGCCGCGGTGGTAGCGAGCGGCGTCACGCTTACCATCCTCCGGCAGCAGGCTCGGACCAACCCGCAGAGCGTCGACATCCGATCCGGTGTGACGATCACCGAGGACTCGGCCATCGTCCAGGCCGCGACTCGCGCCAGGCCCGCGGTCGTCAGCATCGTCACCGCGCAGCAGCCTGATGTCTCGGCCGGCTCGGGCTACCTAGTCACTAGCGACGGCTACATCGTGACGAGCGTCGGCGTCCTCGCGGGCGCCACATCGATGACCGTGCTCGTGCCAAGCGATGCCAGGCTGCACGAAGCGCGCCTCATCGACTACGACTGCGCCACCGGGGTCGCGGTGGTGAAAATCGACAACGTCAGCAGCCTTCCGACGCTCGCCTTCGGCGACCCGTCAGCGGTCGTCGCCGGCCAGGTGTTCGTGGCCGTGGCGGGGCCCCTCCAGGGCGGCGCAGTGACCCGCGGCATCGTGAGCGCCCTTCACAGGCCGGCATCGATGGCCAACCCGTCGGCGCCTGACCGCACCGTGCTGCTGAGCGACACGCTGCAGACAGACGCGGTCATCGACGCCGGCACCGGGGGCGGGCCCGTTCTCAACGTCGGCGGCCAGGTCATCGGCGTCGCCATGCCGGGAGCCGCCGGCGAGGACGGATACGCGCTGAACGCGGCCGACATCCAGGACGACGTGCAGCAGATCCTGCAGACAGGGCAGGTGATGGTGCCGTCGCTCGGCATGTCCACGGTGGACATCGGCGAGATCGGCGCTTTGAAGCAGCTGCCGGAAGGCGCTCAGATCGACACCATCACCGATGGCGGGCCCGCCGCCATAGCGGGCCTCGCGATCGGCGACGTCATCACCCAGCTCGATGAGGTGAAGGTCGACTCCGCGCATCCGCTGTCGCTGCTGTTGCGCTCGCAGTTCCACGTCAACCAGCGCGTGACGGTCACCTACACGCGGGCCGGATCCTCGTCGCAGGTGCAGCTGACGCTCGTCGGCCAGCACCCGACCTGCTGATGGCGGTCCGAGAAAATCTCGACGCAGCGCTGCGGGCCGCCGCTCAGTCGATCGGCGTCACGGATGTGCCTGACCTGGAGCTCGGCCGTGCCAAGAACCCCGACCACGGCGATTACGCCAGCTCGGCAGGCATGAAGCTGGCGCGCACGCTGCGCCAGCCGCCGAACCAGATCGCCGCCAGGCTCGCCGAGAGCGTGGAGGTCCCGGAAGGCGCCGCCACGGCGCAGGCCGCGGGTGGCTACGTGAACTTCCTTCTGAGCCAGGCCTGGCTGCAGGGGCTGGTCGAGAAGGTGGCGGCCGGCGGGCCCGGGTACGGCGCCAGCGACATCGGGCGTGGGGAGCACCTGCAGGTCGAGTTCGGCAGCATCAACCCCACCGGGCCGATCCACATCGGGCATGGCCGCGGAATCATCCTCGGCGACTCGCTGGTGCGACTGCTCGCCTTTACCAACCACGATGTCCAGCGCGAGTACTACGTCAACGACCAGAACACGCAGGCTCGGATGTTCGGCGAGTCCGTGTACGCAAGGCTTCACGGCGAGCCTCCGCCCGAGCGCGGCTACACCGGCGAGTACGTCACCGAGCTGGCTGAGATGGCGCGAGGCGAGCTGCCCGGCGTCGAGAAGCTGACCCACGATGAGGCCGAGCCGAAGCTGCGCGCCTACGCCATCTCGGCGATGGTCGATCGCATCCGGGCGACGGTCGAGAGGTTCGGCGTTCACTACGACGAGTGGTTCCCAGAGTCACGGCTCTGGGCCGAGGGACTTCCACAGCAGGCGATTGAACGGCTCAGGGCGGGCGGCTACCTGAAGGAGCGCGAGGGCGCGTTGTGGTTTGGACCTGCCCTCGAGGAGGAGGACGGGCTGGGCGAGCAGGTCGTAGGGGAGGACGAGAGCCGCGTCGTGATCCGCTCCAGCGGCGAGCCTACGTACTTCGCGTCCGACCTCGGCTACCTGCTGAGCCGCTTCGAGGTGCGGCACCTCAACCGTGTGATCGAGGTCTGGGGCGCCGACCATCACGGCTATGTGCCGCGCATGAAAGCGGCTGCCGAAGCTCTCGGCTTCGACCCACAGAAGCTGGTGATCATCCTTACCCAGCTCGTCAACTTGAAGGAAGGCAAGATGTCGAAGCGGGCCGGCCGCTTTGTCACGATGGACGAGCTCGTGGACCGTGTCGGCTCGGACGCGATCCGCTATTTCTACCTGCTGCGCTCACCCGACACCCCGATCGAGTTCGACCTCGAGCTCGCCCTTTCGCAGAGCAACGAGAACCCCGTCTACTACGCGCAGTACGCGCACGCGCGCCTCTTCAACGTCGAGCTCACGGCCGCGGAGAAACATCCGCGCCTTCGGGAAACCGCGGACGTTTCGCTCCTGACCCAGCCCTGGGAGCTCGACGTGGCGCGGCAGCTGGCGTTCTGGCCCGAGGTGGTCGAGGACGCGACCCGGCTCATGGAGCCTCATCGCGTCCCTTATTACGTGCACGACCTTGCGACTGCGGTGCACCGCTTCTATCACGCGGGCAATGAGGACGGAGCGCATCGCGTCGTGGTCGACGATCCGCACCTCACCCGGGCGAGGCTCGAGCTCTGCCGCGCGGCGCGTCACACTTTGAAGACGGCGTTGGACCTGATCGGCGTCTCTGCACCTGAAAGAATGTGATAACGACTTAGATGGACGTCACCTGGCTCGGACATGGATGCTTCCGGCTGCGCGGCAAGAGCGCGGCAGTGATCACCGACCCGTATCCGCCCACCATCGGCCTGCGCCTGCCGCGGCAGGAAGCCGACCTGTTGACCATCAGCCACGAGCATGAGAACCACAGCTATGCGCAGGCGGTGCGCGAAGGCGCGTACGAGATCAATGGCCCCGGCGAGTACGAGGTCGCAGGCGTGAGCGTCGTCGGGTTTCCGACCTTTCATGACGCCGAGAAGGGCGCCAAGCGAGGCCGCAACACCGTCTACCTGATCGAGATCGACGACGTACGCGTCTGCCACCTTGGCGACCTCGGCCACGGGCTGGACGACGAGGACGCGGAGATCGTCTCGTCGGTCGATGTGCTGCTCGTGCCCGTAGGCGGCCGCACCGCGATCAACGCGGTCGAGGCGGCAACGGTGGTGCGCCAGCTCGAACCGCGCTTTGTCGTGCCGATGCACTACGCGGTGCCCGGGCTGAAGGTTCAGCTGGACGGCGTCGAGCGATTCCTCAAGGAGATGGCGGTCACATCGCCGGAGCCGCAGCCGAAGCTGTCGGTGCAGGCGACGTCGTCGTCGGAATGGGAGACGAAGGTCGTGGTCCTGGAGCCGAAAGCAGAACCGCGCTAGGTCGGCCCCCACCCTCGCCCTCCCTAGTAGGCGGGGGAGGGGACCAGTTTTCCGGTAAAATCCGTAAAACCGCCCTGGAGGTCGTCCATGTCGAAGTACGTTTTCGTGACCGGGGGTGTCGTCTCCTCCCTAGGCAAAGGAATCACCGCGGCCTCAATCGGAAACATCCTGAAGGCCCGGCACCTCAGCGTCTCCCTCCAGAAGCTCGACCCGTACCTGAACGTCGACCCGGGCACGATGAGCCCCTACCAGCACGGCGAGGTCTTTGTCACTGACGACGGTGCCGAGACCGACCTCGACCTCGGCCACTACGAGCGCTTCGTCGACGAGAACCTGACCGTCGCGTCCAACGTGACGACGGGCAAGATCTACCAGGACGTCATCGCCCGCGAACGGCGGGGCGACTACCTGGGCGCAACCGTGCAGGTCATCCCGCACGTGACCAACGTCATCAAGGAGAAGATCCTCCGCGCGGCCAAAGACCCGCAGGCAGACGTCGTCGTGGTCGAGGTGGGGGGCACCGTCGGAGACATCGAGAGCCTTCCCTTCCTGGAGGCGATCCGGCAGCTGAAGACCGACGTGGGGCGGCAAAACGTCTTTTACGTGCACGTGAGCCT
>DASYXY010000074.1:0-79036 GCA_035934385.1 Candidatus Dormiibacterota bacterium | reverse complement strand
CAACTGCCCTAATGGCACGCTCTACCTTCCTTTGTATCGGCCAATCAGGCCGTGTGAACAAAGGAGCATGACCATGACGACCACTGAGCAAGACAAGGAAGCCATCATCGCCATCGTTCGCGAGATGGCCGAGTCGATGACGGGCGCACAGAGCACTCGGCACTGGGCCCCAGATGTGTTGTGGTTTGACATTCCTGCCTTCGCGTCGCGGGGTGTTCCGCCGGCGCGGAAGTTGTTCGACGACACTTTCGGCAAATTCGAGTCGTGCAAGGTCGAGATCCTCGAATTGGACGCGAGGGTCAACGGGGACATGGGCATCGTGTGCACGGTCCAGAGCACCAACATCGTGCTCAAGAGCGGCGCTACCAAGCATGTGATGGCGCGGCAGACCGACTGTTTCGAGCGGCATGAAAACGGTTGGGAATTGATCCATCAGCACGCGTCTGTCCCGGCAGGCGGAGAGTGGGACGGCAAGATCACGACGGCGTAGGGCGGTCCACCATCCGACGAGAATCCAGGTGCTCCTCCCTAGGGTCGCGTACCGGCCAGAAAGAAGACCTCGACGGGTGCTGCCAGGAGCGTCCGTTGGACGAACTGGAAATGGCGGAAGTGCTCGCCCGCCATGTGCCTGCTGAGGGCTTGCTGGTCGCGGAACCGCTCGAGAAGACACCAGGCAAGGGGATCGTTGTCTGAGCGGTGAATGGTTGTACCTTCGACGCCCGTCAGACGGTTCGTGAGCGCTACGAAGTCGAGCACCTCGTGCTCGAACTGAGCTGCAAACTCCGGCTTCGCATGCATGCTCACAAGTAGCAGGAACTGACCGCCAGGCGGTGACATCCGGTCAGGTGTCGTCCCTTCGGTCCACGCTTCTTCCAGCGTGTCGGCCCGCACCGGCATCCCGGTCGCGTCTATCAGGCGATCCAGCTCGGGAAGGCTCAGCGCCCTGCTGCTCATAGCGTGCCTTCTCCTTTAACTAGCTGCTCTTCGCTCGACAGCAGCTGAGCAAGTCTCGTGCGCGCTCGATGCAGGCGTTGGTGGAACGCGGCCCGACTGATCTGAAGCTCAGCCATGCAATCCTCAGGAGTAAGCGCATGCCCATAGTGGGCTTCGAGCAGCAGGCGGTCGCTGCTGGACATGCGCTCTAGGGCGGCGTCGAGCCTGAATCGCAGAGTCTCCCTCGACTCCACAGCAGGCGGTTCTGCGATCGGCCCCCCGCGCCGCCCGTCAGGCGAAGCAGCAGCCGGCTCGTCGCGGGGTGGTTGTCCCTGCTCGGCTCTCTCTCGCCGGATCCAGTCGATCGCCGCGTGATACACGCTGGTCGCAAGGAAGGCGCTCATTCGTTGCGTGTCACTCATCTGGGGTGGACGCTCCAGCCATTTGCCCAACAGGCCGACGACGACATCCTCGGCCGTTCCCTGCTGGCGGACGTACCTGCGGGCGAAAGCGATCATTCGGGGGCCATGCCGCTGATAGAGCGCAGCGATGGCCTCCGCCTCTCCTCGGCCCAGCGCCATCAGGAGCTCCTGGTCGTTGTCCAGTAGGGGAGATCGCGAAGCCAATGCCTCTGAAGACTAAGACGCCAATTGCTGACACAGAGGTCAGGTGTCAGCGCTTCGCGTCTTGACGTTGGGAGGACAAACGGATGAATGAACTCGACGGAAAGATGGCGATCGTCGTCGGCTCCAGCCGCGGTCTCGGTCGAGGCATTACCGAGGCATTTCTCGCAGCCGGCGCGAAGGTGGTGGCAGTGGCGCGTGATCCGGCTCCGCTCACAGGACTTGCAGCCGAGCATGCCGATCTGAAGCTCGTCGCGGCGGATGCGAGCGATCCGATGGTCGCTGGAAGCCTGCTTTCGCAGCACGCTCCCGATGTCGTGGCTCTGGTCGCGGGCGCCGTCCCTTTGTTGCGGCCGATCCATCACCACACGTGGGAGACCTTCTCCGCCAACTGGCACATGGATACGCGGATGGCGTTCAACTGGATTCGCGAGGCTCTCCTCCTTCCGCTGCGGAGGGGAAGCCGGGTCATCGTGATGAGCAGCGGCGCAGCCGTCATGGGCTCTCCGCTCAGCGGAGGCTACGCAGGCGCCAAACAGGCCCAGCGCTTCATCGCCGACTACGCCGCCCAGGAGTCAAAGCGCTATGACCTCGGTATCGGCATCAGCGCGGTTCTGCCGAGGCTCACTCCGGCCACCGAGCTTGGTTTACCCGCAGTCAAGGCTTACGCCTTGCGTATGGGTGTGAGCGAGGAGGAATACCGAAAACGGATGGGCAGCCCGGTTACCCCGCAGGTCGCAGGTGCCGCCTTCCTGCAGCTCGCAACCGGCGCCGAGGGGGAGGCGGGCGCGTACATGTTGACCGCCGAGGGCCTTCAGATCTTGGCGGCTCCACCGCCTGGCGTCGCACCGGCCACTCAGAAGTAGAAAGGTGAGGATCTTGAGAAAATCCATAAGGCTCTGTTTGAGTCTGGCGCTGGCGCTGGCACTGGTGGTGCTCGCGATTCCCATGATCGCGTTCGCCGGCGGCAACCAGAACAGCGATGAGCCGACGATCGTTCTCGTCCATGGCGCGTGGGCAGGCCCGTCGAGCTGGGATAGCGTCGTTCGCCGGCTGAACGACGACGGGTTCCGGACCGTAACGCCGGCTCTCGGGCTGACGTCGCTTCCTGGCGACGTAGCCATTGTCGATACCGTACTGAACCAGATCCCCGGCAAGAAGGTTCTTGTCGGGCACTCGTACGGCGGATCGGTGATCTCCGCGGCCTCGTACGGCCGGTCCGATGTGTCAGCCCTCGTCTTTTCAGCGGCGTTCGTCCCAGACGCGGGCGAGTCCCTCGCCAGCCTCGGCACCGGATTCACTCCTTCGGGCGTCATTGCCCATCTGGTCTGGACGGGCACTCCTTTCGGCCTCGGGTCTCTCGCGGGTATCGACCCCGCCTACTTCCCTCAGTTTTTTGCGCAGGATCTGCCGGCTGGCGCGGCCGCGGCTCTTAACGCCGAGCAACGGCCGATCGCCTTCATCCCAGTCTTCGTTTCGCCGTCCGGCCCGGTGGGCTGGCACGCCATCCCGTCCTGGTATCAGGTTGCCGGCGCGGACTTGATGATCGATCCGAACGAGGAGCGCTTCATGGCTGCTCGTGCCGGTGCGACCACTGTCGAATTCCCCACCGCCAGCCACGTCGGCGGCATAACCATCTACTCGAGCCAATTCACCCAACTTGTCGAACGAGCCGTAGAGGAAACCGCCGGCAACGAGCAGTAAGAAGCGTTGGCGCGCTCAAGGCGAGCGGGCCACGCTCCTTCGTGCTCGTGCGCAGCCCCAGAACAACCCGGCGAGACCGCCAGCCGTGGCGTGCCCGCTCAGCGAAGGGCGGCGCCGGCGAGCCTTGCGATGCGCAGCGGGTCGAGGATGGCGTCGATCTCGACAATCCTGCCGCCCGCGACGGTGAACCCCATCAGCGAGTAGGGCCGCCCGTCGACGGTTACCACCACGCCGGCAGAACCGTTGATGAGAACCGGGATCAGCTTTGCGTTGGGCAAGCGCGCGCCGGTCAGCGCCAACGCTGCGACGGCGGACGGACCGCGAGTAATAGCGGGCGCCGGCGCCCGGCGCCGGCCGAAGTCGGCGCGCAGCACGACGTTGGGATCCAGCAGGGCCATGAGGGTGTCGAAATCGCGTCCCCGCGCGGCCGCGAAGAACGCATCGACGACCTGCCGCTGGCGCCGCCGATCTTTATCTGGGGGTGGTTCGCCGACGCCTTTGACGCGCCGCCGCGCGCGGCTCGCCAGCTGCCGCGCCGCAGCCGGCGTCCGCTCGACCATAGGTGCGATCTCCTCAAACGGCAGCTTGAACACGTCGTGCAGCACGAACGCAAGCCTCTCCGCCGGGGCGAGAGTGTCGAGCACTATGAGCAGCGCCAGTCCGACCGAGTCAGCGAGAAGCGCCTCGTCTTCCGGCTGCAATGACTCATCGCTGCTCACTATGAAATCAGGCAGGTGCGCATCGACCGACTCCTCTTTGTGAGTCTTGCGCGCCCGCAGCATATTTAGAGAGACACGAGCGACGATCGTCGTCAACCAGCCACGCATATTCTCGATCGGGGCCCCATCCGAGCGGCTCGCGCGCAGCCACGCATCCTGGACCGCGTCGTCAGCCTCGGCCATCGATCCCAGCATTCGATAGGCAACCGCCCGGAGGTGTCCCCGCTGCTCTTCGAACTGCCTGGCCAGCCACTCGCTTTCAGTCACTCGTCACATCTCCACGTTGTTCGGTGTCAATGGTGATGACACGTGGAAGAAGATCGATGTGACAAGGAGAATCACGCCGTGAAAGCGAATGGACTGATCGTGGTGACTGGCGGCACCGGCGTGCTGGGCCGGCGGGTGGTCGCCCGGCTGCGCGACAAGGGTCGCAACGTACGAGTGCTTAGCCGGCACCCAGGCAACTCGCAGGAGGGTGTCGAGTACATGGCCGGCGACCTGGTGACGAACCAGGGCGTGCAGGAGGCGATTTCGGGGGCTGAGATTGTCGTCCACTGCGCCGGCGTCGGCAAGATCAAAGAGGACACGGCGCAGGCGCACAACCTGGTCGTCGCCGCGAAGCGTGCCGGTGTTCGCCACCTGGTGAGCATCTCGGTAGTCGGGGCGGAAAGGATCCCGGTGCGAAGCGCGGTCGACCGCGCGATGTTCGCCTACTTCGCATCGCAGCGGGCTAAGGAGCTCGTCGTTGAACAGTCGGGGCTGCCGTGGACCAATCTGCGAGCCACACAGTTCCACGACGGCTTCATTTTGGCGATGGTGCAGGCGATGTCGAAGATGCCCGTCGTGCTGGTTCCGGCGCGCACTCGATTTCAGCCAGTCGATGCGGATGAGGTGGCGGATGCGGTGGTCGAGCTCGCGCTCGATGCGCCCGCGGGTCAGGCGCCGGACTTCGCCGGGCCGAAGATCTACGAAGCCGAAAGCCTGCTCCGAAGCTACCTCGTGGCCATCGGCAAGCACCGCCCGATGTTGAAGATCACGATGCCAGGCGGTGCAGCCGCGGCCATAAGGGAAGGCGCCAACCTCGCGCCCGATCGGGCCGTCGGGCGCCGCACCTGGGAGGAGTTTCTAGCTTCCAGCGCGCTAAAGGATTAGGGAAGCGCAACCGCAAACCGCCTCAGGACGTAGTCTGGCTGGAAGTCTCGGCGACAACCGGTTCGATCACCTCGCGGGCGAGCCACGCCGCCGGGGGCGTGGAATACGGCGGCCGCGGCGCCAACACAAATTGCGTGCAGCCCACTGAGGTGAACTCCAGAATCACGCGCCTCGCGTCCGCCGCACCGTCGGCGGCCACGAGCAACTGGGTCGCACGCGCGATTTCATTTGGGTCGCGCCCGATGGCGCGGCAGTGGTCGTCAAGGGCCTGGCTCTTGCGACCGAACTCATGGGCTGTGGTAGCGGGAAGAAGCCAGACATCGGCCTGCTCGGCGACAACTCGAAGCCCGAGCTTCTCGCCGGCAGCTCCGATCAGGATCGGTGGGCCTGGCTTCTGCAGAGGTTTGGGTTCGCAGACGGCTCCCTTCAGAAGGTAGAAGCGGCCTTTGTAGTCGAACGGCTCCGTCTCGGTCCACATCCGCCGGATGATCGTGCACGCCTCGCCGAGGGCTCCGATGGCGTCGGCCGGGGACACGATGTCGATTCCGTAGCCGCCGTACTCACGCTGAACCAGCTCCATACCCGCTGGGTCGACCACTCTGAAGCCTCCGGCGCCTATCCCGAGTATCAACCGGCCACCCGAGATGATGTCTGTGGTGGCGGCCATCTTGGCGAGCACGGTTGGAGGGCGGAGCCGATTGCTGGTCAGGATCACTCCCAGGCGCAGGCGCTTGGTCTGAGCCGCGAGCGCGGAGAGCAAGGTCCAGGCCTCGAGCGCCGGACCGCGTACGTCTCCGCGCAACGGCACCATGTGGTCCCACAGCCACGCGTGCTCGAAGAGAGGGATTCCATCCGCCTCCAGCCAGATGCTGAGGATGTCCTGGTAGCTGAAGCCGGCTTGACTTGTCTTGATGCCGAAGCTCAATCGTCGTTTTGTGTCCAGCGCCATGCCCTCTGATTCCGTGTCCCTCCGGAATTTCGTTATCAAAGCTACGCCTGGCCGCCACCTGAGCTACGGGTCGGAGGAGATCACGTTGACGCGACCACGTCATCCGCGGCTCTTAGGGCTGGTACCGACCGGCTCTTATGGAACCCGCGACGGAAACCCTAGGGAACGGTGCGGTTGACGCGTGCGGGTCGGGCTCGGGCCGCGACCGCTCGAAGCTCGGCCAGTACCTCCCCGATGAGCTGCCGAGGTGACCGCTTCCCGGGGTTTCGAATCCAGCGATCGGACGCGATCCGAAGTGCGGTGATGCCTGATTCGGCCGCCAGAATCGCGGCGGTTTCGCTCACGCCCCTGGCGCGCAACGCGCGCGCCACGGATTCAGCCATCGCTGCGAACTTGATCAGCTGACGCTCCCAGAGCTCCGGGCTTGCGCGCACGATCCGGAAGCGCCGAGCCACGATCTCGCCCTGCTCGTCGAACCTGTCAGCCATCGCCATGAGCCCAAGGCCAACTGCATCTAGCGGCCCGAGCGATTTCGGGGCGGTCCTGACCGCGTTCACTACCAGGTCTTCCAGGTTGCCACCACTGGCGAAGAGGACCTCGCGCTTGTCGGCGAAGTGGCGGAAGAAGGTCCGCTTGGTCAAACCGGCACGCTCGGCGATGTCCTCGACCGTGGTTTGGTCAAAACCTCGGGCATCGTAGAGGTCGAGGGCTGCCGCCTCCAGCCTGGCGCGGGCGTCCGGCTCCCATCTCGGCACGATTGGCAGTTTACCTGACGTGATGACACTGAGTGACATGCCGTGATAGGCTTATGGCACCAAGTGTCATCACTTAGATGGGGGAAAGTAAAATGCGCATCTTTGTAACCGGCGCTTCCGGCTGGATCGGTTCGGCGGTGGTCCCGGAGCTCATGCGGGCGGGGCACCACGTGGTGGCGCTCGCACGCTCCGATGCGTCGGCCTCGGCGTTGGCGAACGCCGGCGTGGAAGTGGAACGGGGCGACCTTGCGGATCTCGAGACGCTCGCAAAGCTGGCGGCGTCGTCCGACGGGGTGATTCATCTCGCGTTCAGACACGAATCGATGAGGTCGCCTGAGGGTTTCGCAGCCGCCATCGACGCCGATCGCAAGGCGATCGATGCGCTCGGTCGGGCGCTCGAGGGCTCAGGCCGTCCGCTGGTCATCGCCTCCGGGACGCCGGCCGTCCCAGGCCAGGTCGCAACCGAACGCGATGAGCCAGCATCCGCAGGACCCGCCGCCGGCCGTGCCGCGAACGCCACGGCCACCGTCGCCCTCGCGAACCGAGGCGTCCGCTCGTCGGTGGTGCGGCTGCCGCGATCGGTGCATGGTGCGGGCGACCTCCACGGCTTCGTCCCCCGGATGATCGCGACGGCTCGCCAGACGGGCGTTTCCGGATATGTCGGCGACGGATCCAGCCGCTGGCCCGCGGTGCACGTGGTGGACGCGGCGCGCCTGTTCCGGATGGCGATCGAAAACGCCCCGGCCGGCGCAGTCCTCCATGCCGTCGGCGACGCAGGCGTGCCCACCCGGGAAATGGCGGCCGCGATCGGCCGCCGACTGAATCTGGCCGCGGCGCCTGTCCCACCAGAACATTTCGGCTTCCCCCTCGGCACGATCCTTGCCACCGATCAGCCGGCGTCGGGCGCCGCCACGACTCAGTTGCTTGGGTGGCTGCCGTCCGAGCTCGGTCTGATCGAAGACATTGAGAGCGGGCACTACTTCGAGGTCACCGCAGGATCTCGACCAGCATCACCCACGCGCCGATGATCGACACGACGAATGGTCGCGAAGTGAGGCCCTGGGTTCAAATTCCGGGCCCCCGACCAATCGTTGAACTCGAATCCGGGGGCTGCCGGGGATAAGGTGACGGTGTCGATGTAGCACTGCAGCAGTTCTGCAGCATTTTTCGACTTACGGCGTCCCCCGCCGCCAACGTGTCTGCGCCGACGCTACTGAGAACCGGGGCATTCTGACGACCGACCATGCACGGTTGTTAAGCATTTTGTTATTGACCGTAGTACGGCGGACTGATATTTATTGCCCACCTCTGGCGGTGGCGTATGCCGCAGGGGTGGAGGAGGGACGCCATGGGAGCCAGAACTCGCACCCGAAGGACCGCGGTAGCAGCTCTGACCATCGTCGCCGTGGTCGCCGCCCTCTTACCTGCGCCGGCTGCTGCCGCGCCACCGCTAGTGAGTCCCACAGGAGCAGGCACGGTTGTCATCGGCCCGCAGGCGATGGAAGGCAACTTGGCCATCCACCCAGGCGACCCACTTCGGGCCGGGTTCGACTTCACGATGCCAGGAAGCCATGCGGCCGCCACAGCATCGTTCTCGAGCGGCTACGTGTCCTTGTTGGTGAAGTGTCCGGACGGTTCCACACCACCCCTGACGATTCAGCTTCAGCCTCAATCCGTAACGGACGCGGCCGGCAGCCCGAGCTGGTATCCGTCTGGAGACCAAGCCAGCTCTCTCGTCTACCAGGGCTCTCTCACGGCTCCGGATCTCTGTTCCGGCGGAGTCATGAACGATGCCGCGGGTGCTCAGTTCACCACCTCGTTCTTCTCGACCGACACCATCGACCCGGTCAACTTCCGCTTCCACTACAGCGACAACACGTCTGGCGGCTGGAGCGGAACAGTGATCGGCACGCCCACGCCCTTCGCTAAGACCATGACCACGGCGTCACTGACCCCAGCTCTCACGATGGTGCTGTCCACGGATCACTCGACCGCCGTACCCGGCGACACAATCACCTACACGGCGACCGTCTCGAACACCGGCTCGACGCTCGCGGTGGGTGGGGACTTCCTCGCCAGCGCCACCGGTTCATCGACGGCGACCGTCAAGTCGTATTGGGACGACGTCTCCACCTCGATCGACGGATCGACGTGGACAGTGTTGGGCGGCGCCGCGGCGACAGCGAGCGGCTACACACCGGCAGCCAGTCCTCCCTCCTCGTCCGGCATGTCGCTCGCGGCGACCAGCGTCGCGGCCAGTGGTGTGACCTATCCGTCGAGCGGCGACCCGATCCTCGGGACGACGATCCCAAGCGGCGGCACTGCCCAGTGGCACTACACGGCGAGCCTCAATATCTCGGCGTCGCAGGCTGCGGCGCTCTTCGACCCAACCAAGGTCAAGCGCCTGCGCAACAGCTTCCACCTCGAGGTGGCGCCTGCCAATCCGAACGTGAGCCAGACGGCGGTTATCAACCTCGACTTCTCGAACCTCTTCTACGGCGGGGGCGCATCGGCGTCGCTCAGCAACGTGAAAGTGACCATTCAGCCCCCGGGCGCGACCGCGCCACTTCAGTTCAACTCCACGACCACGCCGGCGCTCGCGACCCTGGCGAGTGGGGCCTCGGCATCCGTGCAAGGCGCCTTCGTGGTGCCGGCTGCACCAGCCAAGGCATCGGGGCAGACGGACGCCGCCTACTTCGCCACCCTGTCGGGTCTCGAAGGCTCGATCCTCAAGGCGACGGGGTCCGCCACCGCTACGGCCGTGACTGGAACCGTGAACGCGTCCTCGCCCGCCCCGGTCACCACGATGGAGCACCTGCCCATCGTGTCGATCACCAAGTCCGGTCCGGCGAATGTAACGCCGGGCTCGACCGAGACCAACCCGCTTGCACTGACCAACTCCGGTGGCGCCACAGCGTCGACGCTGGGTGTCTCCGACAGCGTGGCAGGCGGCGGTTCCGGGACTGTGACCGGTGTCCCAGCGACCCTGGCTCCAGGAGCTTCCGCGTCCGCGACCGCCACGTTTCCCGTTCCGGCGGGGCAGGCTCCAGGCGCCCTGACCGACGTCGCGTCGCTGACGTGGCAAGACGCCAACTTCGACCCGTACGGACCAGTGTCCAGCTCGTTCACCACCACCGTCACCAATCCGTTCGCGGGGGCGACGCTCACCTTGGTTCCGACGGCCGCGGGTCCGAACGCACCTGGCATCACGCAGACGCTGACGGCAACCCTGTTGGACGCCAACAAGCAACCGCTTGCCAACCAGCCGATCTCATTCGTGATCTCGGGAGCCAACCCCAAGTCGGGCACGGCCGTGACCGACGCGAATGGCAACGCGACGTTCTCCTACGTGGGATTCAACGAGGGCACCGATACGGCGAAGGCGACCTTCACCGCGCCCGGGACCACGATCGCGTCAAACCCGACGACCATCACGTGGCTTCAGGCGTTGCAGCCGGTCGCGACGACTCTGGTCACTGGCAACTTCTTCCGTAACGACTCCGGTGTCTGCCACTTCGGCGTCGGACCCGGCAGCACCCCTGCGTTCTCGCAACAGTTCCCAAACATCATGTTCAACCCCGACCCGGCGATCTTCAAGTTCCCACCGCCGTTCATTCGCCCCGACAACAACGGGACCGTCTTCAACATCTCCACCCGGCCTTTCACCGACATCACGACCGACGTCAACGGCAATCCCAACGGGGCGATCGTCGCGCAGGGGAACGGCTTTCGGGCGGGGGACGGGGGGACGCCGCTCGAAGACTTCTTCGCCTCTTTCACTGGCAGTTTCGTGATCAATCAGCCCGGTGACGTGACGTTCCGGATCCTGCACGACGACGGCTACATCCTCGGCGTAGGCGGCGGCGCCAGCCGCGTGAGCGGTGACTTCGACGGCGACACAGTCCCCACGACAACTTCGTTCAACGGCTACCCGACCATGGCGGCCTGGAACACGAGCAGCACCGGCTCGTCGAACAGCGGCCCGGCAACGATCCACTTCCCGAACCCGGGGCTGTACCCGTTTGAGATCGACTACACCGAGTGCCAGGGCGGCCCTCTCTATCTGAACCTGCTCACCGAAAAGTTCAACCCCCAGACGAGCCCGCTCTCGATCTACGTCGGCTACGCGGATGGGCTGCGTCCGGCCGGCTCGGTCTTCCCCTTCCCGTGGGCGGGATCGCCGAACGTCACCTTCGAGGGTTGCGCGCCTCCGTGCCAGTTCGACGGCGGCACGATCCGGATCGACAACAGCGGAAGCTCGCCTGCGCAGATCGACAGCGTCACGGTCGACATTCCGTTCGCGACAGGAGTCAATGACTGCCCGGGGGTGACGCACTTCGACATTTGGCCGCACAACCTCACGATTCCAGCTGGACAGATCCTGGTCCTCGCGGCTGAGGCTCCAGGGACGACCTGTTCCGGCGCGGCGCCGTTCGACACGTCCGACACAAGCTTCTACTGCGGCCCCGACACAGGCGTCATCCCGGTCGTCAACGTCACGTCTGGTGGCGTCACGACTAGCTTCAACGACACGACCCAGGTACTGAACACCGGGGGGCGCGACCAGGCCGACTGCGGTGGCAACGAGTCCATTTCGTGGTCACGTGTGGGCGGCGGCGGCACGGCGGTCAACCTCCCGCTTCCGCCGGCGGCCCAGCTGACCCTGACCCCGTTCAGCGTCCCCGGCGCGATCCAGGGTCAGAGCCTGACCGAGACAGTGTCCGCACTTGACGGCGCGGGCAACCCAGTCGCGAGCCTTCCCGTCACCCTTTCCGTTTTCGGACCGAACGCAGTAACCCAGACCGCATCCACCGGGACAGATGGCCTGGTGACGTTCACGTACAACGGCAACCTCGCGGGCACGGACACGCTGCAGGCGACCGCCTCGATCCAGGGGCTCCAGTCGGTGTCCAACACGGGCACGGTGGTCTGGACGCCAACGGGAGGGACCAACAATCCACTCGGTCCTTCGATCACGGGTCCGACGCCCGCGGACGGCTCCGTGATCACCAAGCCCACCGCGGTCGACGCGACCATTGCACCGCCGAGCGGTCACACAATCGCCGGCTGGCGCGTCTTCGACCAGGCAGTAGTGGGTGGACCCCTGAATGTGATCGGCAGCGGCACTGGCGCTCCGCCCTCTCCGCTGGGCGTGATGTTTGACCCGACGCTGCTCGCCGACGGGACCTACCGTCTCACCGTCGAGGCCACGGCCGACGACGGCGCCATCCAGGACGTCGTCAGTGGTGTGTCAGTCATCGGCGGCCTCAAGCTCGGTCGCTACACCACGTCGTTCCAGGACCTCGCGGTTCCAGTCGACGGCTTCACGATGCAGGTGCAGCGCAGTTACGACAGCACTGACGCCTCGAGCGGAGACTTCGGCGTCGGCTGGCGTCTCAGCGTCGCCAACTTCCGCGTCTCGAGCAATCACACTCTCGGCGCTGGCGGGTGGACCCAGTTCAACTCGTCCTGCGTATTCGGTCTGTGCTTCACCGCATTCAAGAATTCAGCGCCTCGGCTCGTGACCGTCGTCTTTCCGAACGGCCACAGCGAGGTATTCGATTTCAGCCCAACCGGCGGTACCAACCTCTTCTGGGAGTGCCACCCTCAGTTCACCGCGCGGGGAGCCCTCGGTACTACCTCGACGCTGGTTCCCCTGGACGACACGGCCTGTACCTACCAGGGCGATGGAAACCTCTACGGATCGAATGGCGCTTACAACCCACAACGCTTCCTGCTGACGACCCGATCTGGCATGAGGCTGGTCCTCGACCAGAAGCTCGGCTTGATCTCGATGACCGACCGCAACGGCAACTCGCTGACGATCGACGGATCCGGCATTCACTCGTCGAGCGGTCCTTCCATCGTTTTCGCACGCGACTCATCAGGGCGCATCACCCAGATCATCGGTCCCGCCGGACAGACGGTCAGCTACAACTACTCCACGTCGGGTGACCTCGCGTCGTCAACCGACCCCATAGGCGATGTCGACACGTACACGTACGACGCGGCGCATCGCCTACTGACGGTCACAGGTCCGCAAGGCGCGCTTTCGACAGAAACCTACGGCCCGGATGGCCGCTTGTCATCGATTACCAATGCGAACGGCCAGACCACGCGAATCCAGGACAGCACGAGCGCGAAGACTATGACGATCACTGACGCAACGGGCGCCGCGATCACGGTCCTGACCTCCGATGACCTCGGCGACATCGTGAGAGCGGACGTCACCGCGGGTGGCACCACGCTAACCACCCGGTTCACGTATGACTCCGTAGGCCATGTGACCCAGAAGGTCGATGGTCTCGGCCATGTCGAGAGCGCTGTCTATGACTCGGCAGGCGACCTCGTCAAGTACACCGATCCACTCGGCAACGCCACGACGCTCACCTATGACGGCAACGGCAACCTGACTTCGATGGTCGCCCCTGACGGCAGCACTATTGAAGCCGTCAATTACGACAGCAATGGCAACCCTGTAAGCAAGCTTGGCCCAGGCGGATCGGTCGTGAATTTTGCGTACGATTCCGCGGGCCGGACCACCTCTCGCGCCGATGCGCTTGGTAACACCATCAGCTACGCGTACAACACCGGTGGGCATCTAACCCAGCTCACCGACCCTTCCGGCAAGGCGACGACATTCACCTACGACGCCGGCGGCAGGGTCGCATCGGAAACCGATTCGCTCGGAAACACGATCAGCTTCAGCTACGACGCCGCAAACAATGTTGTGAGGACTGTCGACGCCCTTGGAGCCACGCAGACGTTCACATACGACTCCCTGGGTCTCATGACTTCGGCGACAGATCCGCTCGGCCGCACCACAACCTCAACTTATGACGCCGATGGCAACGTCACCAGCGTTAAGGACCGAGACGGCAACACGACGAGTTACACATACGACGCCGACGGTCGTCTAACGCGCATCGATTACCCCGGCGGCGAGTTCATAGCTTTTTCCCTCGATGGCTTCGGCCGCCCGACAACGCTGAGCAACAGCTCCTCGACAATAAATAACGCTTACGACGCCGACGGACATCTGCTCACTTCGACGACGACTGCATCGGTGTTCGGAAGCGTCTCGTTCTCGTACACGTATGACGCCGCGGGCAACCGACTGAGCTCCACCGGACCGGACGGTACCGTCAGCTACGCCTACGACCTGGCAGGACGCGCGGTCAAGGTGACGGACAACCACGGGGGCGTCTTTGGGGTCCAGTACGACTCCGCCGGCAGAATCGTTGGCCTTACCCGGCCCAACGGAGTCACAGATTCGTACACCTACAGCTCGGCCGGGAGGCTGGTGGCGGCGTCGTCGAGTCGCAACGGAACCGTGATTCAGAGCTTTGGCCAAACCCTCAACGCGAACAGCCAAATCGCAACACTGACAGACGCCTCTGGGACCGCGACGTACACGCACGATGCCGATGGACGGCTCGTTGCGGTCAGTAGGCCCAGTTCCGTCACGCAGTCGTACGCGTATGACGCGGTCGGAAACCGCACCTCTGGACCCGAGTCCCCGGCCAGTACGTACAACCTCGCAGATCAGCGCCTTTCCGACTCGAACTTCACGTACGCGTACGACAACGAGGGTGACCGGATCACCAGGACCGACAAGATTTCCGGCCTGACGACCCACTACGTCTACAACGGCCACCATCAGTTGACGGAAATCCAGTACCCAGACGGCACGTCGACGAGCTACACGTACGACGCGCTGGGCCGGCGGATCGGCGTCGCGTCTGGTGCCGCCACCACGGCCTATGTCTACGACGGAGTCGACGCTCGCCTCGAATATTCGTCCGGCTCGCTTGTGGCTTCGTATGTGTCGTCAGGACAGGTCGACCGTCCCCTCGAGATGACGAGGAACGGAACCCAGTACTACTACTTGCAGGACCTTCAGGGCAGTGTCAGCAACCTGACTGATTCGACAGGGTCGATTGCTGCCTCGTATTCGTACGACGCTTTTGGCGTGCCGACCAGCGCCCCGGCGGCGGTCACCAATCCGTTCACTTACACCGGACGCGAATACGACGCGAAGAGCGGGCTGTACTACGACCGTGCTCGCTACTACGACGCGTCGACAGGCTCAATGACGAGCCCGGATCCGGTACCTGCAGGCCCGACGTACGCATACGCGGGGAACGATCCCGTCGACTTCATCGATCCCAGTGGTGCCTTCCTGGCGGAAGTCGCGGAACGATATCAGCAGGTTGCCAACTCGATCAAAAAAATCAAGGCGATCGGCTGCACAACCTCGCTGCTCGGCGCCTTTGTCGAAGTGGGTCTGGACTCTATCTCGCCACATCCGGCGAGCTGGACAGACTTGAAATCGATTCTCGCCGGGGTAGGAGTGGGTTGCGCTTTCGGAGCCCTGACTGGCGCGCCGGACGCGTTCCAGCTGATCATATTCCCGCTCATCACCGCGATAGCCGCCGGCCTTGTCGACTACTGGCTGCAAGCGAACTGCGGAGGCGCGGCCAGAGTCGACTGGACCCATGTCTTGTTCGCTGTCGCCGGGGCGCTTCTCGTCTCCACTGGCTCCGCGATCCTTACATCGTTTCTACCCGCCACGGCGCAAGCGACCCTCCAGCTCGGTCTAGGCTTCGGGACTGCCTTGCTCAGCGGGGACCTATCGTCGCTCCTCGATAACATCTCGCCCAAAGGGGCCTGCCCGTGACGCCTGCCCTCACGGGGCTAGTCAGCGATGCGTACCGAACCGGAAAGCTGCAAGCGCTCTTCGCCGTGACGGTGTTTGGGATCGGATTCGTCGTTGGGTTCGTGCTGGTGATCGATTCGTTTCGCGACCGCGGCACTCAGTCCGCCTATGCCGCGGCTTCCGCGTGTGCATCACCTGCAGCGGCCCTTAACTCGGAAGCGTGCAAGTACCACGGCCAGGCCAGGCTGCTGTCGAAGGCCCGGAACGAACGTCTCGAAATCACCGTGGGGTTTGACTCACTATCGGGACGTACATTCAGCGCAAGCTTCCCTGCAGGCGAAGAGCCTTCCGCTGTAGACCTGGTTGTGGACGCTCCGGTGGACGTCACTCTCTGGGACGGTCAGATCACCGAGGTCGCGGGCAAGTACACGTTTTTCAGCCCCGACGATCTGGCTCCTGCGTCATCTCTGGGCGGAGGGCTGTTCTTCGGTCTCTTTGGCCTCGTCGGGCTGGGGCTCTCGTCCGTCCTCGTTCGCCGGGCGTGGCGCAAGAGGTAGCGGGCCAGGTTGATCCCGTAAAGCCTGGCGAGACAACCGTGCTTCGCTACGCGGTACCGAAGACGCCACGTGAATGCCCACGTGAATGCCCGCGGGAAGTCTAGAAGGCTCTGCCTAAGTCGGATACTCGATTCGATACCTGATATGCGTTACAGAGGGCGAGGCAACGACGTCGATCGGAGCCAGCCTTGGGTTGCCGATGTTCTCCAGCAGGCGCTCGCCCCGCCCAAGCACCATCGGCGCGATGTGTAGGTACAGCTCATCGAGGAGTCCCGCGCGGATGACCTGCTGGATCGTGTTCGCTCCGCCCGCGACCTTCACGTCCTTGTCACCTGCCGCTTTTCGGGCCTGGCGGACGGCAGACTCGACGCCGTCGGTCACGAAGTAGAAAGTCGTTCCGCCATCCATCGGCACGGGCTCGCGCGCGTAGTGGGTGAGCACGAAGACCGGCGTGTGGTACGGCGGGTCTGGACCCCACCAGCCTTTCCACGTCTCATCCCACTCGCCTCGGCCGGCGGCGAACATGTTGCGGCCCATGATGTAGGCACCGACGTTCGGGTCGTTGGCGAGCTCATCGACGACCGCGGAATCGGGAGTCTCGGGAACCGCCGGCAGAGTCTGCATCCTCGCCCAGGCGGCCGTCACGAACATCCAGTCGTGGAGGTGCATGCCGCCGACGCCGATCGGATTCTCAAGCGACTGGTTGGGACCGGCGCTGAAGCCGTCGACGGATACGGTCTGGTCGGATTTGACTTTGCTCATCGCCACTTATGATCGAACACGGGTTCCGTTTGGGTCGCGGGGCACGCCGATCTGAAGGACCAGCAGCCAGCTCGCGAAGACGCCGCTCGACAGCATGATCACGCACGCCAGCGCCAGCGTGGCAAACACCCAACCCTGTTCCACGTCGATCAGCGAAAAGCCGCCAACACCGGCAAGAACGAACCCGGAGATGTTCCCCACGGCGCGGAACACGGTGGCGCCTGGGTGCGGCTGCCGGAAAATGCGCTGACGGATCGTTCGCATGGAAAGGAGAACGGCTCCCGATAGGCCACCCACACCTACGGCCACTGATACCACCGAGGTGAAGGGCCTGGGCGTCAGGACCGCCAGCCCGATGAACATCACACTCACAAAGCACCACAGCGCGCTAGCAGCCCGCAAACGGAGCAGTGGTGTGCGCGCGATCTGATGCGGGTCAAGCGCAATCGCAACAAAAGTCAGGCCGGTCAGCGATGCGCCCGCACCGACCATCCCGATGTAGAGGTCGCGCCACGCGGCCGCGGTGCTCGGATCCATCAGCGTCGAAGCGTACTGCTGCACTGATTCACGGGCCCTCCACCAGTACGCTAGGGCTATGGCTCAACAGCCCTCGTGGAACAGCGTCTATGAGGGATCGCCGCCGTGGGACATCGGCCGGCCGCAGCCCGACTTCGTGAGGCTGGCCGAGGCTGGCAAGTTCCACGGACTCGTGCTGGACGTCGGCTGCGGAACCGGCGAGCACGCGATGCTTGCGGCGACCCACGGTGCGGGGGCAATGGGAGTGGATCTGGCGGAGCTAGCCATCGAGCGCGCCCGGGCCAAGGCGCAGCAGCGGGGCATCAGCGCGATCTTCGAGGTGGGGGATGTGCTGCACCTCGACCGCTTGAAGCGGCAGTTCGACGTCATCATCGACAGTGGCGTGTTCCATGTGTTCGACGACGAGGAGCGCCCGGTTTATGTCAACAGCCTGAAGTCGGCCCTTCGGCACGGGGGGATGTACTACATGATGTGTTTCAGCGACCGCCAGCCCGGGGACTGGGGCCCGCGCCGGGTGTCGCAGACCGAGCTGCGCGCGGCCTTCGTGGACGGTTGGTCTATCAGTTCGATAGAACCCGCGGTGTTTGCCATCACGATCGACGAAAACGGCGCCCAGGCCTGGCTGGCAACGATCGAACGCGTGTGATCGATTTCCCGGCGATTAGATTCACAAGGAAATGGAGTCTTAATCGTGGGATGAAGCCGGAACTGTGCTAGGCAGCTCGGAACCAAACAGGAGGTTGCGATGAACTTCAACAGCATCTTGATCGGATCGGAAAACCCCGGGCGTCTTGCCGAGTACTACACGAAGCTATTCGGCGAGCCCGCAATGTCTGACGGCACCTACAGCGGTTGGAAGATCGGAGACGGGTTTGTCGCGGTCGGCCCTCACGACCAGGTCAAAGGTCCGAACGCGCAGCCCGGCCGCATCATCTGGAATATCGAATCCTCCGACGTCAAGGGTGACTTCGCAAAGCTCGAGGCCGCCGGCGGGAAGGTTGTGCGCGAGCCCTACAGTCTTGGCGATCCACCGACCTGGATAGCGACGTTTGCGGATCCCGACGACAACTACTTTCAGCTCATGACGGCGATGTAGATCAGGACCTGCTAACGGTGGCCCAGCACGGCATCAATCTGTCCGACCGCCAGCCGCATACCCTTCTCCGTGTCCGGCCCTGGCACCTGTTCCCCGTCGGCAACCGGAGCAAACAGGCAAGTGATGGTCATCGTGGTTTCCTCGGGCGTCTCGATGATTCGAACCTCGATGAACGTGGTCGGCGCGTCGTCGGTCGGCGTGCTGTCGTCGGCGCTCCCTTCCTCGAACCTGAGCGAGCTCGGTGGGTCGACCGACACGATGCGCCACCACGCGTGGAGCTTCTCGCCGCCTGGTCCGGTCATGTAGTAGGTGACCCGACCGCCGGCCGTCAGATCGTGGTCGACGAACGTCGCGGGGTAGGTCGGCGGTCCCCACCATCGTTCCAGCTGCCGCGGGTCGGCCCAAACTTGCCAGACCAGCGCAGCTGGTCGATCGAACGTCGCCACGATCGTCAGCGTTCGCGCAACCGGGTCGCGGTGTACAGAAGTCACTGTCACGGTCTGACTCCCTCTCCTGTTTCCGCGAGAACGTCGCCGATCCGCTCCAGTCGACCACGCCACAGCCGCTCGAACTCCACAAGCAACGCCTGCGCCTTGGCAACAGCATCGATCTCGGTCTGGACGAGCAGCTCACGGCCGTGGCGCTTCAGGCGGACGAGTCCAGCCTTCTCGAGCACTGCCACGTGCTTTTGAACCGCCGTCGTGCTCATCGGGTACGTGCGGGCCAGTTCGGAGACCGACAAGGTGCCGTTCATCGCCCGGCGGATGACGTCGCGCCGGGTGCGGTCCGCCAGCGCCCGAAAGACGCGGTCGGCGCGTGTCTCCTGGGCGGCGGTCCGTCTTACAACCATTCGGTTGTAAGATTACACCGGAATGAAATTGACGGTTACGACGAACGTATCGGTGGATGGCGTGATGCAGGGGTTGGGTCGAGATGACGAGGATCGCCGCGGCGGCTTCGTCCGCGGCGGATGGGTCATCGCACTTACCGGTACCGAGGACATGGACCATGTCAATGATGTCTACGGTCGCGCGACAGCGTTTCTGTTCGGCCGCCAGACCTACGAGATCTTCGCCCGGTCCTGGGGAGCGGTACCCGAAATGATGGCGAGCCCGGTCGGCGCGGCTCTGAACAGCCGGCCGAAGTACGTGGTGTCGACCACTCTCACCAATCCGCTGTGGTCGGGCACAAGTATCCTCAGCGGCGACATCGCCGGCGCCATTCGGGATCTCAAGTTGCGGCAAGACGGCGAGATGGTCGTGCCTGGCAGTGGTGTCCTCGTGCGGTGGCTGCTCGCCCACGGCCTGGTGGACCAGTTCGACCTCCTGATCTATCCGGTCATCCTCGGTCAAGGCACACGGCTGTTCCCCGATTCTGGTCCGGACATGGCGCTAGATCTGCTCAGCTCGCGGACCACCTCCCGGGGCGTAACCATCCAGACGTATCGGACCGCTGGGCGCCCGAAGTACGCATCGTCCGCGGTCGACCCGAACACATGAAGGCGGGCATCGACCGGCTTCACAAGGCGATGCTGGCGCGTGTCGATAACGGCGGCCTGCCCGGCATCGTGACGTTGGTCGCCAAGGGCGACGACATCTACGTCGATGAGATCGGCACCATGGCTTTCGGCGACGACCAGCCGATGCGGCGGGACTCGATCTTCCGCATTACATCGATGACCAAGCCGATCCTGGGCGCCGCGACGATGCTGCTCGTTGATGACGGCCGGCTGGCGCTCGACGAGCCAGTGTCCAGGCTGCTCCCCGAATTGGCCGACCGCCGTGTGCTGAAGCGTGTTGACGGCCCGCTTGATCAGATGGTCCCAGCCGGCCGCCCGGTAACTGTGTATGACCTGCTGACATTCCGGCCGGGCTACGGCTTCATCATCGTCGAGCCCACGACGTTCAATCCGCCGTATCCGATCATCCGGCGTGCCGAGGAGCTCCAGCTAGCCATGGCGCAGCCAGACCCGCGCACGCCCCACGATCCCGACGAATGGATCGGGCGCTTCGCCACGCTCCCGCTGATGTACCAGCCGGGTGAGCGGTGGCAGTACAACACCGGCTCGCTCGTGCTTGGTGTTCTGGTGGCGCGCGCCGCGGGCCAACCGCTGGGGAACTTTCTCCGTGAGCGCCTTTTTGAGCCACTGGGCATGCACGACACCGGGTTCGTGATGCCCGTCGAAAAGGTCGAGCGGCTGCCCGTGGAATACATGACCGACTTCTCGACCGGGAAACTCACGGAGATGACGATCACTGGTCCAGACGTGTGGACCACGCCGCCGCCATTCCCATCGGGCGCGGGTGGCCTGTTGTCGACGGTGGACGATTACCTGGCGTTCGCCAGGCTGCTGCTCCATGGGGGCGTGCACCAGGGCCGGCGGCTGCTATCCGAGAGGTTGGTCGAGGCGATGACCTCCAACCACCTCACGCCCGAGCAGATCGCGGGCGGCGGCATCCTGCTCGACGGCCAGGGCTGGGGATTCTGTGTCGGCGTATCGGTCACCCCGGACGACGTGTCCGCGCCCGGCCGCTACGGTTGGAGCGGCGGCTACGGCACGACATGGTTCAACGACCCGGACCGCGGGTTGATTGCCATCGCAATGACACAGGTCTCGGATTTCCTGTTCAACGGGGGCGTGACCGAGTTCAACCGGCTAGCGGCACAGGCCTAGATACGGCCCGCTTACTGCGCCAGCCGGGAATCCGCACCATAAGCTGGCAACGTGGAGGCGGTGCAGGCGCTGCTCCAGACCTATCTGTTCCAGGACTTGAGCCCAGCTGAGGTCGAGGGACTCGCACATCTAGCCGTGGAGCGCAACCTGGTCCGTGGTGAGGACGCCTGTCGCGTCGGCGACCCCGCCGACGAGCTCTGGATCATTGTCGCCGGACAGTTCAAGGAATACAGGCTGGACCCCGACGGCAACGAGTACGTCAACGAGCTGATGGGCCCGGGGCAGGTGTTCGGCGAACCCGGGATCTTCTCCAGCGAGCGCAACCGGGTGGTCAACGTGACTGCGCTCGAGCACTCGACCGTCCTGACCATCCACCGCGACGCACTGTTCAGCTTCCTCATCGCCCATCCCCCCGCGATGCTTCGCCTGCTCGAGGGAATCGCCTCCGAGGCGCGCACGGCACGGCCGGAGGTCACGATGATGGCTTACTCCTCACTATCGGAGAGGGTGATCGCGAAGTTGCTGCAGCTTGCGCAATGGGATGAGACCTCGAAGCGCGACGGTGTTGTCGAGCTGCAGATTTCGCAGTCGCTGCTGGCGTCCATGGTCGGGGCCACGCGCGAGAAGGTAAATCGCGCGCTTGCACCTCTGGTCGAGGATGGCCTCGTGCGCCTCGAGTACCGACGGATCCTGCTCCCCGACATTCAAGCCCTGAGGCGGCTCGTGCCTCGGGACGACCTGGATACGCACCCGCGTCATCGTCGCCCCCGCCGTGCTCAGGGCTGAATGTTCTGGTTCAGTCGCAACAGGTTTTCAGGGTCGTACTGACGCTTCACTGTCTGCAGGCGTGCGTACTTGGTGACGTCGTAGGCGGCGCGCACCCGGTCGGGGTCGGCGGTGAAGTTCACATAAACCCCGCCTGAACCGAACGGCTCGAGCGCGGTGGCGAAACTGCGCACAAAGCTCTTGTGCACCTCGTCCTCGGCGGCGTCGTTCCAGAGTCCGACGATGTTGAAGCAGAAAGGCGAACGTCGATCTCCGAACGCCGTCACGTCGTCGGCCACGCGCTTGACAGCGCCGCCCATGTCGTGGATGTCGAAGGTGCTGTTCGGCGAACTGAACGGCCGGGTGTGCTCGGCGATCACCTCGATGGCGCCGTCCGACATCTCCGGCAGGTAGCCCGCCTTCAGGTAGCACCGGATGCCGTAAGGCAGGTCTTCGTCGAACATCTTTTGCATGTCCGGATACGGAATGACCTCGAAGAGATCAACCGCGGGGCCCAGGTCGCGGAGCGGCTTCAGCGCACGCTCAGCGTCGGCCGGGTCGCCGCAATGGCAGCCCGCGAAGGCCATTGAGGGGCGTCCCCGCATGTCTGCGGGCACAAAATCGACGAGCGGTGCCGTGATTGCGGACAACATTGTCCCGAGCTCATCCGGGCACTGGCTGACGTAATCGCGGTACAAACGCAGAACGTCTGGGGTCAGCTTCTCGCGAAACAGCATCAGGCCACCGACGACCGTGCTCACCGGGTGGAGGCGGTACTCGAACGACGTCACGATCCCGAAGTTGCCTCCTCCTCCACGTAACGCCCAGAAGAGCTCTGCGTTCTCAGTGGCGCTGGCCCTCACAAGCTCACCGCCGGGGGTCACCATCTCCACCCCGAGCAGGTTGTCGCACGCCAGGCCGTACTTGCGGTTGAGCCAGCCGATGCCCCCGCCCAGCGTCAGGCCGGCGATGCCGGTGGTCGACATCAGGCCGCCGGGAGATGCGAGCCCATGCGCGTGCGTCGCGGCATCGTATATGCCCCACGTGACACCGCCCTGGGCGCGCGCCACCCTGGCGTCGGGATCGACGGTGACCGCAGTCATTTTTGAGAGGTCGATCACGATCCCGCTGTCGCATGTAGAGAAGCCCGCGAAGCTGTGGCCGCCGCCGCGTACCGCAACCACGAGGCCCTCCACGCGGGCAAATCGCAGCGCCGCGAGAACGTCATCAACGCCAGTGCAGGTGGCGATGAGGGCGGGCAACTTGTCGATCTGTCCGTTCCAGACCTTGCGCGCCCGCGCGAAGTCCTCATCGTCGGGCGTGATCAACCTGCCGCGGAACGCTTGGCGCAGAGCTGTCCCCGCCGCCGAGGTCAGGATCGCTTGCTTCGAAATCGCCATGCCGTTGCCTCCGTTTGTCGTTGTTGGTCTCAGATCATCGCGCCGGTGCCGCGCCGAGTCTGTGACGCAGGGAACAGTCATAAGTTGCGGGCCCATGTCGGAGTTAATGCAGAATTCTCATCGGCGTCTTCGAGAAATGAGCGCGCGGCGAGCAACTCACAGGCCACAGGGCCCGCACTGGGGATGACCAGCCCGTGATCGCTTGGTCCGCGTTGAGCTATTTCCCTTTGCTCGCGGGCATCGGATGGGCAGTTTTTGCGCTGGGCAATTGGCAAGGATCGCAAGGGCAGTTGCTAGCCGTGAGTGGCTTTCTGTTTGGGGCGGGCGCTTCCTCTCTGCTCTTCCTGCCAGTCCTTCGGCTCCGTGCCCCGACCCGGCGATTCATGGGGCTGTCAGTCACGGCGTACACGGTTGTCTCGGTATCGGCGGCAGTTTTCTCGCGACTGTTTTGGCGCTCATCGCCGTGACCGTCCCGCTGAAATAGCCTGGGAGGGAGCAGACGAAAGGAGACACAGGCGTGTCACTTCGAAGCGACCCACCTGTTACACCTAGCCTGACCAATGCGTTGGCGCTCTCCGATATCTAGTCGGCCCGCTCAGGTTCGCGAATGCGAGAGGACCACGACACCGTCGTCATAGGCGCCGGCCAAGCCGGACTCGCGATGAGCGCGGTGCTGCGGCAGCGGGGTGACCCCAGTGCAGGGCCTGTACTTCATTGGCCTCCACTGGATGCACACCATCAAGTCAGGCCTACTGTCCGGAGTGGGGGAGGACGCCGCGTACATCGCCGAGCGAATGGATCTAGAGGAGCGATACTCCGGCCGCCGACAGGCTCGCGCTATTCGCCCCAGCCGTCCCAGAAGTGTTTGATCTCCGCCCACTGCTCGGCATTGGTCGCGCTGCCCTGGTAGCGGACGCCTGAGTGCTTCACGGCGGGCGGTGTGTAGGTGCCGCGGTCGATCAGGGTCTGGATGTTCGCGCGATAGAGCTCGTCGACCTCTTCGTGCATGAACGGCTCCTGCTCCAGCCATAGGTTCGCTGGGTGGATCGGCTGCTCGTACATGCGCCGGAACACCTCGGTGCGCAGGTCCTTCATCCAGTTGGAGTTGAGATTCATGGTTCGGAAGTTTCTCAACGCCTCGATGTCGAGTACCGCGGCGACCATGGTGTTCGCGCCCGAAGCCGAATAGGACATGACGTTGCCCATGTAGTCGACGATGTGCGAGTTGCCGCCGGCGATGTCGACCGGGTTGCGCATCTTCGGATGCAGATAAACCGGTCCGACGTTCGGACAGATCATGTAGAGGCTGTTGAACTGCGCGTGACCGCGGTTCTGCGTCATCCATCCGCCCCCACCGGGATACGAGTTGCCGGTCATCGGCATCGCCTCAGACGGCCGGTATACGACTTCGGCGCCGTTGAAAGCGAGCGCCCTGACGGCTTCGGGATACTCCCCGTCGCTGCAGCAGATGGTGCCGATGTTGCCGATGTCCTCGGTTCGCAGCACCGGGAAGAAGGCTTCGATTCCGTCGCCGAACACATCCACCCAGCGCCTGTAGACGTCGTGCGGGGTGCACGAACGCTCGCGGCACCAGACGTGGTTCTTGGCCGCCTTATGCACGACCTCGCCCTTGGGCGAGATCACGAACATCGTGTTGAAGAACCGATCCTTCATCACCTCCGGCCAACGCGCCTTGCACTGCACCACCACGTACGTCTCGTACTGGCGCGCGAGGGCCGCGAGACGCTCGGTCTCGGGCCCTGGAATCTCTATGAACAGCTCGCGAGCGGCCAGCACGTGCGGGAGGTCGAAAGCCTCGTCGGTGAAACCCGTGAGCGCACCCTCGGCCAGCACAACGAGCTTGACCGGCATGTTGATGTTGACCATCGACATGGCAGCGTGGAAGTTGTCCTCGATGGTGTCGAGGTTGACCTTTATGTGTCTGCGCTCGGCGACCCCGTAGACGATCGTCGAGAGCCCCACGGCCATGTACGGGGCGACCGGTTTACGCGACGGCTCGGTTCCGCTGGTCATCACACTCCCGAACAGCAACTGAGGCGCGAGCGGGCCTAAACCGTACTACTGAGCGGCAAGCACCTGGTTAGGGAGCGTCTCCCGAGGCGGCCGTCACCGCCACGATGCGCAGGTACGCCAGCCCGGCGCGCTCGTTGACCATTCGCACCTCAGCCTCGGACGGGGCTTCGAAGAGGCACATGCAGCTTTCCTCACCATCGAGCACTATCGACTGCAGGTAGTGCAAATCGATGCCCTCCACCGCCAGCTCACTTGCCGCTTTGCGCAGCCGGCTCGAGATGCCGGCCAACTTCTCCTCGGCCGGACTGGCGACATATCGCTCGACGAGGAACAGGTGCAAGCGGGCCAGGGCGGTCATATCTGTTGTTCGAAGCTACGGCCTCGCCGATCGCACGCGCATCGGGGAACTCCCTAACTGGCGGCAGCAGGGTCCCTAATCAGCGGGCCTGCCGGCCAGGGCGTCTCGCAGCGCCATCCTCGTCCGGATACCCAGCTTGCGATACGCGCGAGCCAGGTTTGCCTCCACGGTCTTGCGGCTCATGAAGAGAGCCGAGGCGATCTCGGGGTTGGTGCTGCCGTTCGAAGCCATGATCGCCACGCGCTGCTCGGTCGCGCTCAAGTCGTCGGGACCGTGCTGCCTCGCGCCAGTCCGGCCCAGCTCGTCTTGCGCGCGCGCCAACCATAGGGGGGCCCCGAGCCTGCTGAAAATATCGGCGGCGTGGCCGAGTGTCTGCCGGGATGCCGTCCGGTTTTTGGACCGCCGTTCGATGACTCCTCTGGTCAGAAGGCAGCGCGCCAGCTCAAACGGCCGCCCGCCTGGCTCGGCGAGCTCCACCGCCTGCTTCGAGTCGCGTAGAGCAGCTTCGAGGTCGCCCATCGCGCCGAGCGCCAGAGCGCGAGTGCGCAACCCGGCGGCAAGACACCACCGACGGTCTCGACTTCGCGCCGCCGCCAGGTAGGCGTCGGCCATGGCCTGAGCTTCGGGCACGCGTCCAAGCGCGACCAGGGCCTCGGCCTCGTCCATCAGCCAGAGCCCCTCGCCTGGCTCGAGCACGCCGTAAGCGACGAACATCGCGGAAAGATCGCCGAGCTGGGCATCGGCGCCGGCCGCGTCGCGCCGGGACAGGGCCAGCAGACCGAGCGCCCAGCGGAAGTACAACGTGGCGGCAAAGAAACCGGTCTTCTCCATGACCCGCCAGCCGGCCGCGACCGTTTCCGTGGCGGAGTCGACCAGGCCGAGATGCGCTTCCGTAAGCGCCCTGATCGCGTATCCCAATGTCCCGTACGATTCCCAGCCCCCGCTCGTCGAGAGCTCGATGCTTTCGTTGGCGTAGCGGAGCGCGGCCTGCCAGTCGCCCCCGGCCAGCTCGATCTCAGCCAGCAGGTTGTTGATGCTGATCAGCGACTCGGCGTCCCCGCGCTCGTCGGCCATGGCGTGAACCCGGCCGGCCGCGGACCTGGCGCCGGCGAGGTCGTCGGTGCACCTCAGAAGCCGGCCGGCCCAGAAGTCGGGGCCAAAGGTAAGCCTCACCGCGGGATCTGTCCGGGCTCGCTCCCGGGCCTCTGCGAGAAGGGACGCGTACGGCTGATTGGTCATCTCGAACCGCCAGAACGCTGCCTGAGACATGGCTTCGGTGGCGCCCGTTTCGTCGCCGCCGTTCTGCGCCACCGTCAGCGCTTCCTCGACGTGCGCTCGAACCTCGTCGACCCGGAGCAGCGCGGCTTTGGCCAGCGCCAGGGGCAGCAGCGCGCTGACGCGCAAGCCCGCGTCGTCGCCGGCCAGTTGGACAGCCTGCTCGAGTAGTGGGACCGACTCGATCACGCTGTCCGTGAAGCAGCGGACCAGGCCCAGCCTGCAGAGCGCTTGGGACCTGAGGGCAGACGGCATCGCCACGTCCAGAAGCTGCTGCAACACGTTGGCGGCGCGGGCGCCGTCGCCGGCGTAGTAATAGGCCTCGCCGGCGGCCATGCGCCTGCGCGCCGACTCCACGGGGCGATCAGCAGGGGTCAGGGCCGACGCCTGCTCCAACAGCTCAGCTGCGGCGATGGCGGCTCCGCGCGCGATCGCCTGTTTCGCCGCCACCTCCAGCTCGGCCGCCACGCTCTCATTGGGGCGATCCACCGACAGCGCCAGGTGTCGTGCGCGTTCCTCGGCGTTGTCGACGACCGCGGCCAAACGAACGTGGAGACGCCGCCGGCGAGCCGGCGCGAGCGATGTCGCGATCACGAACCTCAAGAGCGGATGCGTGAACTCCACGCGGTTGTCTCGGATGGCGATGAGGCCGGCCCGAGATGCTTCGGTCAGGGCACCGACTGGATTCGTCCTCGACACCCGCGAAAGGAGCTCGATGGTGGGTTGGGCCAGTGATGCGGCGACGGCGAGGAGGTCGCCGGCTTGCGAACTGACCGTCGAGACTCGGCGTTCGAGAACCTCCTGCATGCTCACGGGCACGGGCAGCGGCTGGCCGGGACTTGGCGTGATGCCGTCGGCTTCGAGCATGGCCGCGATCTCCAGGGCCAGCATGGGATTGCCGGCCGATGCCTCGTGGATCCTCAGCACCGTGTACCGGTGCAGGTCGCTGCGGCTTCGCTCGTGAAGGATGCGATGGAGCGCGCCGATGCTCAGTGGCTGGAGGCGGAGGCTCCCCGCGGCTTCCGACGGCAGAGCGCGAAGGACCGGAACCTCCTTCGCGGGAGCGTCATCGCGCGTGGTGACCAGGATCGCGACCGGCTCGGACTTGAGGCGGCGCACCGTGTACTCGAGGACGCTCTGGCTGGGCCCGTCCAGCCACTGGACGTCATCGATAGCGATCAGGACCGGCGATGACGCCGCCAGCACCAGAAGGACGTTGAACAGCGCCACCCCAATCGCACGTGGCTCGACCGGCTCGTCGTTCTCGACCCGCAGCAGCGCGACCTCCAACGCCCGCCTTTGAGGAGGGGCCAGCGCGGGCAGGACGGGGTCGAGCGCATCCGCCAGCAGATCGCCCAACGCGGAGAAGGAAAAACCGGCCTCAACCTCGACCGGGCGCGCCGTCAGCACGCGGAAACCGTCCGCCTCGGCCTGGCGCACTGCCGCGCGCCAGATCTCGCTCTTCCCGATCCCGGCCGGCCCCGACAACACGAGACCGCAGGGCGCCTTGGGAGCGCCCGAGAAAAGCTCCGACACCCTGGCTAGATCCGATTCGCGGCCCGCGAGTTTCAGCTCACAACTCCCTGGATCGACCCCGCATTGTGACCCATGCCCGAGCGGGTCGCGCGGGAGGAACACATGAAAACGTAGGGAGCCTCCCGATGCGGGATCTGCTTGGCGAGCCCTAGCTTCTCCACCAGTTCAACCACGCGAGGAGGAGATCCGTCAAATGAATCGAAAGTCTGTCGGCCTGGCCGCGAGCCTGGCCTTCCTAGCGCTCACCGCCTGCGCCAGCTCGAGCACCACAGTCAGCACCTCGCCCACGCCGGCGGCCTCACCCCTTGCCAAGGCGTCGCCGTCAGCGGCCGGTACCCCGACCGCAGTCGATCCATGCCAGGTGTTGACCCAAAGCGAGGCGTCGACGCTCGCCGGCACGACGTACGCATCGAGCAAGCAGGAGACCACGTCGGGCGGCGCCAAGCTCTGCGTGTACGGCGCGCAGACCCTGAACGTCTTCGAGGTCCTGGTGGCCACAGCCACGAGCGCGACGGTCGCGCAATCGCAGTGGGACCAAGAGAAGGCCCAGGTCACCAGCGAGCTGCAGAAGGGGGCGGCGACTCCGGGACTCACCTTCACCGCCAACGTCTCGGACACCACTCTGGCCGGGGCGGACCGCGCAGCGTCAGGGACGTTCAGCGGGACGATCAGTGGACACACCCTCGCCGGCACCGCGCTGTACTTCCTCAAGGGCGTTTATTTCGTCGCCATTGTCGACATCGTCGTGGACCACACCCCGCCGGCCCTCGCCGCCATGGAGGCTCAGGGCCAGACCTCGCTGGGACGCCTGCCATGACCTGGCTCGGGCGACTCGCGCCGATGATCGTGGCCGTCGCGATGCTGGCGGGCTGCACCTCAAGCAACCCCACCGCGAACACGTCCTCGGGCGGCGCGTCGAACGCCGGCAAGTGCAACGAGCCATGCGTCCTCTTCCATGTTCAGATCAACCTCACCGGCCTGGACAACGTGCAGGGCTCGTTCGTCGACATCGACAGCGGCACGGGCTACTCGTCATGCGCGGAGTTCGCCAAGGGTGACAGCGTGGGGTTCGTTCAGGGCCCAGGCTCGAACACCATCCCAACCACCGTGATTGCCGGCAAGACCTTGAACTTCCTCTTCAGAGTGAACAAGGACAGGTTTCACGGCCCAGGCACCTACAGCAACACCCTGCTGGCCGGCATCACGATCGGGGCGGATACATTCGTCGGTGGCACATCCTCTGAGACGTTGAATGCCGACGGATCGGGCCAAGCTTCACTCGCCAACTACAGCGGCGGCCGTTCGACCGGCCCGCAGGGCAATGAGTCCGGCACTGTGAGCTGGACGTGTTCGAAGTGACCGCTCTGTTCCCGAGCTGAGCATGGACGGCATCTTCGACGCGAGGATGTCGCGCCGCGAGTTCGTGATCGCCACGAGCGCGCTGTCGCTCCTCCTGTACCTGGACGCCTGCACTTTCGGCCAGGCCAGCCAGGCGGCTTCGGCCGTTCAGGTCCCGCCTGGCAGCAGCCCTGAGGAGCAGGCGTTGAGGCTCCTGCATCAGGCCGTGCTGTCGAGCCCAGACCACCTCGCCCAGCGGGCGGCCGACATCGCTGCGACCCGGGATGCGACGAAGATCGTCGAATTCGTTCGCGACCGGATCGCAGTCGTGCCGGTCATGGACGGGACGGGCGATGCTACCCAGAGCCGCCGCTGGGGCTCGGCCGCCACGCTTCGGGCCGGACTCGGCACCCTGCGCGATCGGGCGGACGTGCTGGCCGAGCTGCTGAACCAGGCGGGATTCAAGGCCGAGGTCCAGATGGCGGACCGCCCGTCCAGCGTCGACGTGGCTGCCCTGTACAGGCCGCGTCCCGCGCCGGCTTTTTCGCCAGACAAGGCTCGCATCGACCTTGCACGAACCCTGCTGAAGCAAGCCAGCGTCTCCGCTCCCCCGGCCCAGCACGCCTTCAACCCCGGACCCGATCCGGCGACCGCCATCATGAGCGTGCTTCCGACGGCAGCGCAGGTCGCGCGGACACGGGACGACCTGCTTCCTCAGGCAGTGCCGGTTGTTGTCTTCGAAGAGGGTGGCAAGAAGCGATACGCCTTCGCGATGGGCGACATCGGGGTGGTCGACGCGCCGCCTGCACACCTGAACCCACGCTCCGAGTTCGACACGTCGACCGTGATCTTCACCGTTTCCGCCCTGTGCAATCCGGCGCTCGGCGCAACCACGTCGCGCGAGCAGATCATCGATCTTGTCAAGGCGAGCTGGCCGGCGGACCAGGTCTTCGGGCACCAGCTGCTCCTGGGCTTCATTCCGCCGCAGGGCCCGAAGGCCGTTCTGGACTCGCGCCTCGGCAATCTCCCGGTCCGAATCCCCGTGTTGCGGCTGCAGAACGACTCCTTGCCGGAGGACAAGCAGGCCTCCTTGATCGCGATGGGCCCGTACATCACCGTTCACGGCGACGTGCTCGGCCCGACCAGCGTGGCCAGCGGCGCGACGACGACCGACACGCTGACCGGGCCCTACGGGCAGATCAAGGTCCTTTCTGGGGCGGACCGGAAAACCGCCATCGCGAGCGTGAAATCGATCCAGGGCACGGTGTTGGCCGGATCGTTCCCCGACGTCTATCTCGAGTGCGCCCTCAGGGATGGATCCGGCAACCCCGTCGAGGGGCTCGACGGCCCGGCCTTCAGCATCAAAGAGCAGGGCAAGGCGGTGGACAGCTTCGTGCTGTACTCGAACGCCGACAGCCAGCCACGCGCGCGCGTACTGGTCATCTATGAGGGCCTGCCCGAACCGACCCCGTTCAAGGACGACGCCGCCAAGCAGGCGTTCGCCGCCTCGCTGGCGTCGGCCATCATGGCGCAGGCGGCCAAGACTCCGTTTGACGTCCAGGTCATCAGGCCAGGCAACGAACCTGTGGCCGGCAGTTGGGCCCCGCCGACGCAGGCGGGCCTTCTCGCGGCTTTCAGCGGAATCGCCGACGCTGACGATCCGTGGCGCAGCGTCGGCGGAGCTGCCCTCGACCAGCGCATCAGCGCCGTTATCGAGGTGGGCGATGCCGACGTCCTCGACCCCAACTCCGTACGGACTGCTTACTACCAGCGTCGCCTGGTCGCGTCGGGGGTGCCGGTCTATTTCATGCCGGTCGGCAACTACAAGACTGGCAACGGCCAGCAAATCGTGTCCCTGAGCGGAGGACAGCAGTTCGACATCGGCGACCCGGCGACCCCCGGCAAAGTCGCGAACCTGGCCGGCGCCGCGGCGGCGAAGTGGATCGGTGGCGGTTACCGCATTCGCTACCAGGCGCCGACCAGCGGTCCGTCGCAGCGCACCGTCACGATCGGACTGGCGGGCCATTCACAGCCCGTGGCCACGGTCACGTACCAGGTGCCGGCGCAGCCGGTGCCGCCGCCGTCGTTTGCCGGCCTGTACATCACGATCCAGTACGGAAGCGTTTATGTGCAGCGCCGCATCGCCGGCGTCCAGCTCCACAACGATCCGATCGCCGGCCAGTCTGACCCAGCGGCCGTGATCGAGACCCGTGCCGCGATGGATGGCATCACGACCATCGCCGTGGAACCAGGGACGCCGACGCAGGCTGCGCTGCTCGACGACGTCATCACCTCATTTCTCACCGCTGCGCCGCTGGTCCCCATCTGGGGTCAGGCGTCGCACGATCAGATCCTGAAGGCTGTTCCCAACGGCGT
The DNA here is from genome assembly GCA_035934385.1 of Candidatus Dormiibacterota bacterium. Classification (GTDB taxonomy): domain Bacteria; phylum Chloroflexota; class Dormibacteria; order Dormibacterales; family Dormibacteraceae; genus CF-118. The sequence goes on along the minus strand of DASYXY010000074.1, from coordinate 46,834 downwards.
CACGTCAACGCCTGTGATGCTGCCCGCTCTGCTGCGCCCGAGCACGATCGATCCCGATTGCGTGCCTGGGATGAGGGTGGCGATCATCCAGGGCCGCAACCCGACCGGATCGGCGATCGAGGTCCACGCCGACCTCGCAGTCGGCGCCAACGAGCTCGTGCCCGTCACGACCGACAAGCACGCGGCCTTCAAGGCCGCGGTTGCCACTTCGGTGGCGCAGTGCGCGAACGAAGCGGCGACCTTCGCCGATACCGCCTATTCACGGCTTTCGGGCGTGGCGATGGTTGGAATCCAAAACAACGACTACGGCCACCTCAATGACTGGCTCAAGACCGTGCCTGCGGAAAAGCTCCAGTCCTGGAACGCGATCGCGCGGGTGTACATAGGGGATCAACACCTGGTGGTGCCGGCCAACGGCGCGGCAGATGCCCTGTGGGTCGTCGACCCACACACGGGCGTGGCGAAGGCCGTGCTCCTGGACAGTACCGGCGGCGGTTTCCTGGCCCTGGGATGCAAACTCAGCGGCTTCGACAGCTTCGCGCTGCAGGTCGCGATGGTTGCGGTCATGTGCTCGTTCGCCGCGGCGGTCTTCCCATTCTTCTGCGTCGGGGTCAACGTCCTGGCTACGGAGTGCTGCGTGATCACCATCTTCGAAGGCGGGGCGGATCCAGGCACGCCATTCAGCGCGGTTCAACCATGGCTTGGTCTCGGCGAAGCCGGACTTGCGGGCCTCGACGCCGCCCTCGGGGTGGGGTTCATCCTGATCACCCTGATCGACCACAAGTGCATCTGACCTGAGCGCGCCCCTCGCCCGCGATTAGTTTCACCAGGCAATGGAGTCTCAATCGTCGGATGAAGTCGTCGAGGACGTCCGCCAAGACCGCCAACTCCAAGACGCCCCGGCTGCTGGTCGCGATGACGGGCAAGGCAAGCCCCGCGAAGGCCGCGGAGGGCGACGGGCCAGTGTTCGCCTATATCGCCAGCTTGCCGCAGCCTCAGCGCGGCATCGCCGAGCGGATCGATGCCCTGGCGGCCGAGCAGCTATCGGACCTCCGGCGTGCTGTGAAGTGGGGTATGGCCTACTACGGTGTGGGCGGCGGCTGGTGCTTCACGTCCGGCGCCTTTGTCGGCCATATCAAATTGATGTTCATACGCGGCACCGAGCTCGAGCCGGAACCGCCGGTGACTCCCGTCGGGATGGGCAAGTCCACACGGGGCGTCGAGCTGGCATCGGTGGAAGATCTCGACGAGCGCCTCGCGGCCTCGTGGATGAAGCAAGCCGCCGCGATGCCCTTCTTCGGGCACAAGAAGCGATGACCAACTAAGCAGCAGCGCCTGCGAATCAGGGACCGCGCCTACTATGGGTGGCGCCTCATGGAGCGAAAGCTCGTCACCGTTTTGTTTGCGGATGTCGTGGGGTCCACCTCCCTCGCTGACGGGCTAGACCCGGAGCGGCTGCGCTCCGTACTCGACTCCTACTTCAATGCGATGGCCGCGGCCGTTAACTCCTGGGGCGGAACTGTCGAGAAGTTCATCGGCGACGCAGTCATGGCGGTCTTTGGCGTGCCCGCCGTACGTGAGGACGACGCACAGCGAGCCCTGAGCGCTGCGCTCGAGATGATGGAGCGACTGCGCACCCTCAACGTCGAGCTGGAGTCTCGTCACGGCCTGAGCCTGCACATGCGGGTGGGGGTCAACACCGGAGACGTCGTGACCGGCGCCACCGGCGACGGCAGCCAGCGCCTGGTGTCGGGCGAGCCGGTCAACATCGCAGCGCGGTTGCAGGCCGAAGCGGAGCCCGACAGCGTGCTGGTCGGTGAGCGTACGTATCTCGCCTCCCGTCACGCATTCCTCTTCTCCGACCCGATCGAGCTCACCTTAAAGGGGAAACGTGAACGAGTCATGGCGCGCCGGATCCTGAGCCCGACGTTCGCGCCGTCGCGCGGCGTGCGTGGACTCACGACCCCGCTCGTGGGCCGATCGGCCGAGCTACAGGCTCTATGGAGCCAGCTCGACGATGTCCTGGAGACGCGCCGCCCGCGACTGGTCACGGTTCTTGGGCCGGCCGGCGTCGGCAAGAGCCGACTGGTCCAGGAATTCGTTGCCGGCGTCAGTGCTCGTCAGCCAACTGCTCGCATTTTGCTGGGGCGATGTCTCGCCGCCGGCCACGGCATCACCTACTGGGCCCTCGGCGAGATCCTTCGGGCGGCGAGCGACATGCGGCTGGACGACTCCAGCTCGGTGGCCGTGACCAAGCTCCGAGCGGCCATTGCGGATGAGCGGACCGTCGAAGCGCTGGCCGCCAGCGCCGGCATCGCGATCCCTGAAAGCCGCATTGCGGCCATGGCACCCCAGGACGTAGCCGACGAGCTCGCCTGGGCATGGCCTCGGTTCGCGAGCGTCCTGGCCGCCACCGAACCGTGCATCTGGATCGTCGAGGACCTTCATTGGGCAGGCCGCCCACTGCTGGACATGTTGGAGCGCGTCATCGGCCGTTCCACCGGGCCGCTTCTGGTGATCGGAACCGCTCGGCCCGACCTGACGGAGCTGCACGCCGGTTTCGGCGGAGGCAGCGAAGACTTCTCGACGTTGTCCTTGCGACCGCTCTCGCCTACATACAGTCAAGTGCTGCTGGGGGCGCTGCTCAGCGAGGCCGACCTGCCTGCCGCGATGGCGGCCGTGGTCCTTGCCAAGGCGGAAGGGAACCCGTTCTTCCTCGAGGAAATAATTCGCCGCCTCATGGAAGAAGGGGCCCTCGTTCGCGATGGAGATCGGTGGCGCATCACCACGGGAATCACGACCTGGCCACTGCCCGACTCGCTCGTCGCGCTGCTGTCGGCCCGCATCGACGCGATTCCCGACGCTGAGAAGCAAGTGCTGCAGGAGGCGGCTGTCATCGGCAAGGTGTTCTGGGCCGAACCGCTGAATCGCAGCCTGGGCGACACAGTCCCAGCCGCGCTGCTTGCGCTCGAAAGGCGCGGGTTCGTCAGCGCACGGGCGGCGTCCAGCCTCGCCAGCCAGCCCGAGTACTCGTTCAAGCACACGCTGGTTCGCGACGTCGCTTATGCCTCGCTGCCCAAGTCGCGCCGGGCGAAGGCGCACGCCGAGGTGGGGGCCTGGATCGAGGAGCTGGCTGGGGACCGGGCTGATGAGTTCGGAGAGCTCATCGCGGATCACTACCGCCTTGCGGTGGCAGGAGACGACGTGGATCTCGCCTGGAATGCCTCCGAGCGGGAGCCCATCCGCGTCAAGGCATTCAATCAATTGATTCGTGCCGGAGCCAACGCACGGCGGCGATTCGCGGTCGACAAAGCGATCGAGCTCCATCGCCAGGCGGTCGATATCGCGTCGGGAACCGAAGAAAGGTCGCGCTCGCTCGAGGAGCTGGGCGACGACCACGAGTCGGCCTATCAAGGTGATGCTGCCTTGCAGGCATATGCGGAGGCGCACGAGATCGCTCGGCGCATGGGTCGTGACGGCGACCGGGCGCGGCTCTGCGCGAAGGTGGCCGAGATGATGGCGGGCAGCCCAGGAGGTTTCAAGCGCAGCCCGGATCCGGCGCAGGCGCAGGTGTTCGTGGACGAGGGTCTTGCTTGCGTAACAGACAGGGCCGTCAAGGTCCGGCTCATGACCGCCTTCGGCCGGGTCTCGCGGCTCTACCGCGGAAGCGAGCCATTCGGCCAGGGCAGCAAACCAGATCCGATTCCGCTCCAGGAGCGCATTGCGGAAGTCGAGCAGGCCCGCGCCGTTGCTGAATCGCTCGGCCAACCGGCGCTGGTTTGGAACGCGGACAATGCATTGAGCCTCCTGTACGGGATGGCCGGGCGTTACGCGAAGATGCTCGAGCTGGCCAAGCGAGAGCTGGAGGTGGTCGAGCAGCTCCCGTCACGGGCGCAGCAGGGCGATGCCGTCCGCCGGGCAGCTGTCGCCACCATGCACATCTCTGGCGACTACGAGGAAGGCCTCAAGCTGGCGCGTCGCTCGCTGGAGCTTTCACGTGAGACAAGCCCGCACCAGATGATGCACGGCACATTTCCGGTCATGGAGGCGCTTTATGAGCTCGGTCGCTGGGACGAGATCCCTCCGGTGCTCGAGGAGCATCTCAACGCCTTCCGCCAGGACCCCGCGGTCGAGTGCGAGTTCGTGCGAGACGGGCCTGTCCTCGGGGCGGTACTGGCCGCCAGGACTGGCGATGTCGAGCGCGCCCGCGAACTGGCCCGCCTGGTGGGGGACCCGATGAACGACATCGAAGGCGCAACTTCGTGGCAGGCCAGGCTGGAGGTTGCGCTCGGAGACCCCGAGAAGGGACGGCAGATGTCTCGCGGCAAAGCGTTGGAAAACAGGACCTACGGACCCGACCACGCGCGGTCGATGCTCGAGGCTCTGTGCGCTCTCGAGGATTGGGACGCGTTAGAAGAGTTCGTGCCGCTCGCGCGGAGTCAGGTGGCGGGCTTGGCCCTCTTGGGCCCGTGCTGTGACCGGGCGGAAGGTCTGCTCGCTAGCGCTCACCGCGACAGCCCCGGAGCAGTGGCGGCACTCGAGCGGGCTCTCGCCGGGTTTGTGGCTCACCAGGCGCGCGCTGAGGCCGACGTCACGCGGAAATTGCTGGACGGGGAATCGGTGCGTCCCGCCGGGTGACGTCGTCCTCAGCGAGCCGCTTTCTTGACCAGCTTGCCGATCTTTTCCTCGACGGGAGCGGTGAGCCTCTTCAGCGCGTAGGAGGTCGGCCAGGCATCGCCGTCGTCGAGGTTGGCAGCGTCTTCGAAACCGAACGTCGCGTATCTCGACTTGTACTTCTCCCCGGCCTTGAAGAAGCACACAACCTTGCCGTTCTTCGTATAGGCGGGCATCCCGTACCAGGTTCTCGGTGACAGGCTCGGGGCGCTGCCTTTGATCACGGCATGGAGGCGCTTGGCCATGCCCCGATCCGGTTCAGACATCTCGGCGATCTTCGCCAGCACGTCGCTCTCCCCGTCCGGCTCACCCGCGAGCGCGCGCTTCCGCTCGCTGATGGTCTCCTTCATTGCGGCTCGCTCTACGTCCGAGAGCAGAGTGGACGCCCTGACGCGGGTGATATTGGCCGGCTTCTTCTTGGCACTCATGACCGTTCCTCCAATTTGTAGGTGTCCCCGTGGACGCGCCTCATGCTAAGGACCGATCCACAGCAAGGCTTCTCGATTCCTGATCGATTTGAGCACCATCCCGCCGGCTAGCCACGTCGCGACCGTTAGCGCTTGCGTCTAGGTTTCGCCAGCGGAGTCCTGCTCCCGCGTTGCCGAAGGAGTCGCCCGGTTCCCGCCCGCATTCTTTCGTCGGCGATGTGGGCGACGGAGGCCTTGTTCGCGCCTTCGACCGTCTTACGAGGTCGCCCGGGCGGACGGCGCAATCGTTTGAAAGCTTCTAGATCGTCTGGGAATATGGCCCACACGAATCCCAACTTGGTTCCGTAGAGTCGCTGCCTCAAGAGCAATCGACGCACGTACGCCTCCGACGCGTTGAGCTCGGCAGCAGCTTCGGCCACAGAAAGTACGCGCGGGCGTTTGATTCGCAAATATTAGCACGGGCTCGCAACCATTTCTGGTATAGTGCCCATTGTTACTGGACTGAGGCGAGGGTGTTGGAAGTCCTCGCGGTAGCCGGCCACCGATGGCAGGTGCCTTCTTGGCCCTCCCGCTTCGCGGACACTCCCGAGGAGGAGACCCTATGCCTGAAGTCAAAGAGACGACCGCCCGTTTCGTAGACGCGTTCAACGCCCACGATGAGACTGCCCTGTACGCGTTGCACGCGGCCGACATCAAGTTCAACGCGCCAGGCGGCTTCAAGGCCACCAACGCCAAGGACGCGACTGCTTACGCCATGACCTGGCTGAAGGCATTCCCTGACGGCAAGATGAAGGTCCGCAGCGAGATCACGAGCGGCCCCTGGGTTGTCCAGGAGATCGTGATGGAGGGAACGCACACTGGTCCCCTCGACTCGCCGACCGGCGCCATTCCGCCGACTCACAAGAAAGTGGTCGGCTACGGCGTCCAGATCCTTCGCGTCGAAGACGGAAAGATCGCTGAGGCTCGCATCTACTTCGACCAGCTGGACCAGTTGAGCCAGCTGGGTCTGCTTCCGACACCCGTCGCGGTCTAAGCACCAACAGTCAATGGCCCGGCCCCACCGAGGAGCCGGGCCATCCACAAACAGGAGGCCGATCATGGCTATAACCGCCGCCGTAAGAGTTGAATCGACCGAGGCAATCTCTGTTCCTGCGCGGGGCTCGATGAAAGCCATCGTCAAGGGCCCGTACGGCGATCCCGCAGCGGTTCTGAGATTTCTGGACGTGCCCATGCCGGTGATAAAGGACGGCGAAGTGCTGGTGCGGGTCCACTCGGCGTCGGTCCACGTCGGTGACTGGTTGGTCGTGAAAGGTCTGCCGTACATCGCGCGGCCGGCGTTCGGAAAGGTATTGCCGAAGACCGGGATTCCGGGGACCGACATCGCCGGGACCGTCGACTCTGTGGGCAGTGGTGTGACTCAGCTCCGGCCAGGCGACGAGGTGTTCGGTTGGTGTACGGGAGCATTTGCCGAGTACGTTTGCGCTCCAGAAGCTCAATTCGTCTCAAAGCCGGCCAACATCACCCTCGGGCAGGCTGCTGCGATTGGGGTTTCCGCCTCCACCGCTCTCCAGCTGCTTCGCGACCAGGGCCATGTCCAGCCAGGCATGAAGGTCCTGATCAACGGCGCGTCGGGTGGCGTGGGCACATACGCCGTGCAGGTCGCCAAGGCGTTTGGCGCCGAGGTGACGGGCGTATGCAGCGCGAAAAACGTCGAGATGGTCCGCTCGATCGGCGCCGACTACGTCATCGATTACACCAAGGAAGACTTCACTCAGGGCGGGCCGCGGTACGACTTCATCCTCGACAACGTGGGCAATCACTCGCTGTCGGAGACCAGGCGCGCACTCACGCCCGCAGGCAAGCTGCAGTCCAACAACGGCACTTCGGGCGGTCCTTGGTTCGGCACGAGCGGGACCATGATCAAAACGGCCGCTGCATCGATGTTCGGGCACCAGCAGCTGGGTCCGGCCATCAAGTTCCAGAACCGCGCGGACCTGCTCGTCTTGAAGGAACTCATCGAAGCCGGCAAGGTGACGCCGGTCATCGACAGCACCTATCCGCTGGCTCAGACCGGCGAGGCTATCGGCCACGTCGGAGAAGGACACGCGCGGGGAACGGTCGTCGTCGTCATGTGAGCCGTAGTGAAATCGGATACAACCCGGCGCTGACGGGCACACGCCAAAACGTGATGAAGGCGATCGTGCGCGACCGGTACGGCTCACCCGACGTCCTGACCCTCGCCGAGGTCGAGAAGCCCGCCGTCAAAGAAGAGGACGTGCTCGTTCGAGTCCGGGCGGCGTCCCTGAACGCCGATGATCTGGAGTACCTCTACGGCAAGTCTCCCTTCACCCGCATGGCGATCGGGTTCGGCAAGCCGAGGGTCCGCGGCCTCGGCGTCGACGTGGCCGGCCAGGTCGAAGAGGTCGGTAGGAATGTGACCGAGTTTCGAGAGGGCGACGAGGTCTTTGGGAACATGACCGTCTATGGACTCGGCGCCTACGCCGAGTACGTTTGCGCTCCGGCGCGCGCTTTTGCGTTGAAACCGGCGAGGTTGACCTTCGAGGAAGCAGCCACTATCCCGCAGTCGGCCGTCCTGGCCCTGCAAGGCCTTCGTGGTAAGCGGCCCGTCCAGTCCGGCGACCAGGTGCTGGTCAACGGAGCGGGTGGAAACGTGGGTCCATTCGCGGTGCAGATCGCCAAGTACTTCGGAGCGGAAGTGACCGGCGTCGACAGCACCGGCAAGCTGGACTTGATGCGGTCGGTGGGCGCGGACCATGTCATCGATTTCACGCGTGAAGACGTGATCAGGACCGAGCAGCGGTACGACCTGATCCTGGATGTCGTGGCGCGTCGTTCGATGTGGGAGTGGAGGCGCGCCCTGAAGCCGGGGGGAGTTTACGTGATGCTCGGTGCCTCCACCCGCCTGCTGCTGCAGGGGACATTCCTCGGTCCCTTGATCTCGATGACGGGCAGCCGGAAGCTGGCCGTGATGTGGTGGTGGAAACCATTCAAACAGCAAGACGTGGCCTTCTTGAACGAGCTCATCGAGGCCGGCCGCCTCGTGCCGGTCATCGACAGACGCTATCCACTGAGCGAGGTTCCGGCCGCGCTGCGGTATCTCGAGAGTGGCCAGGCCCGAGGCAAGATCGTCATCACAATGTGACGCCTCGCTAAGGTTGGGTGGGACGACGGTGAAGCGTTCAGCGATGATCGGCGCCGCGACAATGCTCGCCTTTGTCGCCGCATGCAGCACACCGGCCGAGACCTCGGTCAGCGCTTCCCCAATCGCGGAAGCGTCGGTGCCGCCGAGCCTGAGCGGATCGGTACCACCGGGCGCTCCGGTCGAGGATATCCGCTACTTCAACGAATGGCCCTCTCCCAATGGAGGCCTTTACAACACACGCGACGCCAGCTCGAGCATCTCTTCAGCCAACGTCACGAGTCTGAAGGTGGCCTGGACGCTGCCCTTGACCGGTGCCGGCGCGAGCGGCCGAGACGTCGCCAATCCTGTCATCGCCAACGGCGTCGCGTACCTGCAGGACGGCGCATCGAACGTGACGGCGGTGGACGACGCCACGGGGCGAGTGCTCTGGACGCACAAGTACAGCTCGTCCGACTACGGCCCGAACGGGGTCACGCTGGCCTATGGCCGGGTTTACGGTGTCACCGCGACCGGCGTGTTCGCCCTCGACGCGACCACAGGCCACCAGGTCTGGTACCACGCGAGTCTTGGCGGCGGAACGGCCAGGTTCGACATCGCGCCGCAGGTCGCCAATCACCGCGTGTTCGTCGCGTCCGCCCTGACCCGGGGCGGTGGGCTCATCTATGCCCTCGACGCCGGCACCGGGGCCACGGACTGGAGCTTTCAAACAGTGATCGACGCGACGGGTCAGCAGCTGAGGGCAACCGCAGGCGGGGCGTGGGACCCGTTTCTGATCGGACCTGACGGCTCGATCTACGCCGGCACCGGGAACCCCTACCTCTCCCAACAAGAAGCCGTAGCATCCCCCAGCCGCGAGCTTTACACCGACAGCATCGTCAAGCTGAGCCAGGCCACAGGCCGGCTGGAGTGGTACTACCAGGCCTTCCCGGACGACTTTCACGACTGGGACCTGCAGGTCTCGCCGATCCTCACCGTTGTGGCCGGTCGCTCCGTCGTCCTGGCTTCCGGCAAGGGGGGCTACGTGTTCGCGCTCGACGCCGGTAGCGGCTCGCTCATCTGGAAGACAGCGGTTGGCATCCACAACGGGCACGATCAAGACGGCGAGCTGGCCTTGGAAGGCAAGCTGCAGCTGCAGACTCCATACACGCTCTTCCCCGGAGCGGTCGGCGGTGTGGAGACCAACATGGCTGTGGCTGATGGCGTTGCCTACGTCCCAGTTGTCGACCTGGGCTCCACATTCACGAACCCATCAGTCGTCCTGGGCAGCATCAACGTGCTGCAAGCCAAGGGCGAGATGGTTGCTCTTGACGTTGCGACCGGGAAGCAGCTGTGGGCGGGCGGGCTGTCCCAAATGCCACTCGGTGGAGCCACGGTCGCCGGTGACCTCGTGTTCACGACCACGCTGACGGGTCAGGTGATGGCCTTGTCGCGGGCGACGGGCTCGGTGGTCTGGACGAACAACCTGCCCGCCGGCTCCAACTCGACTCTCGCGATCGCCGGCGACACTCTGATCGCCGGCGCCGGCATTCGGCTGAGCGCCACGCAAGCGCCCGCAGTCGTCGCCTACCGACTAGGGTAGATGTCAGGCGATCTTGCGCCGATAGATCAACATGGCCAGTGCTGACGCGATCACCATGACCCCCACGCACCAGGCAAGGGCGGTCCAGATCTGGCCTCCCACAGGCTGCTGCTCGAACAGGGCTCGGATCGAGTTGACGATCGAGGTCACCGGCTGGTTCTCCGCGAACGCGCGCACTGGGCCGGGCATTGTGGCGGTGGGCACGAACGCCGAGCTGACGAACGGCAGGAAGAGAATCGGGTAGGCGAAGGCGCCCGCCCCGTCCGTGGACTTCGCCGAGAGTCCGGCGATCACCGCGATCCAGGTCAGCGCCAGCGTGAAGAGCACGAGGATGCCCGCCACGCCGAGCCACGCCAGCACTCCTGCCGACGAGCGGAAGCCCATCACCAGCGCCACCAGGACGATGACAGTCACGGAGATCGCGTTGGACACCAGTGAGGTCAGAACGTGGCCCCACAGGACGGACGAGCGCGCGATCGGCATCGAGTGGAACCGCTCGAAGATTCCGCTCTGCAGGTCGAGGAACAGTCGATATGAGGTGTAGGCGATGCCGCTCGCGATCGCGATGAGCAGGATGCCGGGGAGCAGGTAGTTCACATATCTGTCAGTGCCTGCGTGGATGGCTCCGCCGAATACGTAGACGAACAGCAGCATGAACGCGATCGGCATGATCGTCACCGTGATGATCGTGTCCACGCTGCGGAAGACGTGCCGGAGGGAACGCTCGAGCATTACCCACGTGTCGCTGAAGAAATGCGTTTTCATCGGGGCTCCTTCTTGTTGTTGCCGACGATCGCCAGAAAGATCTCTTCCAGGGTCGGCTGTCGCTCGACGTACTCAACTTTCACCGGCGGGAGCAGTTTCCTCAGCTCCTCGAGCGTGCCGGAGACGATGATCGTGCCCTCGTGCAGGATCGCGATCCGGTCGGCGAGCTTCTCGGCCTCCTCCAGGTGCTGGGTCGTCAGGAGCACGGTCGTGCCGCGGTCAGCGAGGCTCTGGATCACCTGCCAGACCTCGATGCGGCCCTCGGGGTCTAGACCGGTCGTCGGCTCGTCGAGGAAGATGACCCGCGGGTTGCCGATGAGGCTCATCGCGATGTCGAGGCGCCGGCGCATCCCGCCTGAGTAGGTCGACACACGGCGTCCTGCCGCATCGGAGAGGCCGAATCGATCCAGCAGATCGTCCGCCACCTCGCCCGCGCCTTTCACATGCCGCAGCTCCGCGATCATGACCAGGTTCTCGCGGCCGGTGAGGACCTCGTCCACTGCCGCGAATTGGCCTGTCAGGCTGATCGACTCCCGCACCCGCGACGGCTGCAACACGACGTCGAAACCGTTGACGTGCATCGTTCCGGCATCCGGCTTGAGCAGGGTGGTGAGAATCCTCACGATCGTGGTCTTGCCGGCGCCGTTCGAGCCGAGCAGCGCGAAGATGCTTCCGCGCGCTACCTCGAAGTCCACTCCCTTGAGCACCTGCAAATCCTTGAATGACGTGTGCAATCCATGGACGTGGATTGCCACGTTCTCATCTTCCATGCCCACTACCTCCAAGTTACTGGTGTAAGTATACGATGTATATCGGTTGAGGCAAGCATAGGTATGCACCGTACACTTGTCAAGTCCCATGCCGCGTGTTGACCAGGGCAAGCACCGAGGCCTGACTCGGGCCGCAATCGTCGGCCGGGCGTTGAAGATCGGCGAGACCGAGGGCCTGGACGCGGTCAGCCTCCGGCGCCTCGCAACAGAGTTCCGCGTGACCCCGATGGCGCTTTACCGACATGTGCGGGACAAGCAGGACCTGATCAACGCGATGGCCGAGCGAGCGATGGAGGGCCTCGACCTGACGGTGGGGTTCCGGGCCTCCATGACCTGGACTGATCGGGTGCGGCGGGCAATGCTGAATTTCAAGTCCCAGATGGATACACGGCCGCTGGCGATGCAGCTGCAGATCGCATACGCAGGGGACAACCTTTCCGCCTTCTGGAGGCCGATTGAAGACGTGCTCGGAATCTTGCTGAGCGCCGGCTTCAAGCGGCGTGACGCCGCCAGCTTGATACGCATCGTTTCGAACCTCCTCGCGGGTTATGTCCTGCTCGTAGGTTCTCCAGGCCCGAGCGCCGAACAGCTGGGCAACATCACCAGTCGCGAACTGTTGCGAAAGCGTTTCGAGCTCGGGCTGCTGAGCCTGCAGCGCGATCAGTTCCCGAACACGGCGGCCAGCACACGAGAGCTTGCGGACGTCTGGGCCAGCGCCCCCGATCGGTGGTGGCCGGACACCGTCGACTTGCTGGTATTTGGCCTCGAGGCGATGCTGCAAACAGGGCACAAGGGCCGCCGGGAGCGGGGGAGACCGTGACCCCCGGCGGTATGATCCGGGCGTGAAGCGGCCCGCCGTCAGGCTGCTCGGGCTGCTGGGATTTGGCGCTCTGCTGGCGCAGGCAGGCCACCTGATCGTCTATCAGCTCGAGTTCGGCGCCGCGGCCCAGACGGTGCAGAGCCAGGGTGCCCACGCCTACTTCCCGTTGTTCGCAAAGTCAAGCTTCGGCGTGCTCGCAACGGCGGTTCTCGCCGGCCTGCTTCTGATCGGAGCTTCCCGCCTCATTCCGGGCCGCGCGGTGTTGATAACCAGCCGCGGGCCTTCTTACATCACCCTCCTCTCGGTCCTGTTCACCGTCCAGCTGGTTTGCTTCATCGCCCAGGAAACGGTCGAGTCACTGGCTGCGGGCGAGGCAGTACCTTCGGTGCTCAACCTGATCCTCCTGGGATGCGCCGGTCAGCTTCCGGTCGCGGCTCTTGCCGCGCTCGCGCTGAAGTGGCTGGCGGTCCGAGTTGACGCCGCTCTGCTCGCTCTCCGCGCTGAGCTGGCGATCAGGTTTGCGCCCGTTGCGCCGGCATCTCTCCTCCTACCGCCACCTGCGCGGGTACCGGTTTCGGCTCTGGCCGAGGCTTGTCCGATCGTCTACATCAAGCGAGGGCCCCCGGCGATCCTCCGCGCCTAGCTCTCGTCCAGGTCATCAGTTGCGCGCGTGGGCGTGCGCATGAATCGGAGGAATTTGGGTGTCACGTATGCCGTTGTCGGCGAACGCCCGATTGGCGATCGTCGCTGCAGTCCTGGTGATATTTGCGGCGGTCACAGCAGTCCTGATTTTTGGAAATCAAGGACCGCCTCCTCAGCAACGGCTGATTCAGGTCACCGTGGCGGGTGCCACGATGACGCCTGGCCAACTGCAGGCCAACCAGGACGACACCCTGACAGTTTCGATCTCCGCGGATAAGTACGAGGAGATCCACCTTCACGGTTACGACAAGCATTTCTTCCCCAGCCCCGGCCAGCCGGCCACTGTCACATTCCCAGCCGACAAGACCGGGAACTTCGTCATCGAGATCGAAGCGACCAGCACCCCGCTCGGCCTGCTGGACGTGAAGCCGCGCGGCGGCTTCCTGGGTCTGGGCCAACCGCCCGACCAGAGCTCGACGACGATTCACGCCGCCGCCGCGGGCACTCAGATCAAGCTGGCGACAAGCGCCAGCTACAACTTCGTCGCCGAGATCGGCGGACTGCAGGCGATGTACACAGAGGCTCAGGCCTCGAGCCAGCATCCCAAAACCGGCGAGGTCATGTTCGGGGGCACGATGACAATGCCGTCGGACACTGGCAACGTCTCGCCCGACTGGCACCATCTCGAGGTCCACGTCTTCGACAAGAAGACCGGCAACGTGGTCAAGACGGTGAACCCGGTGCTCACCGTCAAGAACGACACCACCGGCCAGACCCAGCAGGTCCCGATCGTCGTGATGCAGGGCATCGTCGAGGGGCCTGGCGACTACCACTACGGCAACAACGTCTTCCTGCCCAAAGGCGAATACACGGTGACCGTGGTCATCGGAAATGAGACGGCGAGTTTTGATTTCAACATTTAGAAAGGAGCAGACAGATGTCGGAAGCACGGCGTGCGGCATCGCCGGTCATACCTGCCATCGGACTCATCCTGGGAATTGCGGGCGGCCTGGTCGCCAACTACACCCTGGACTCGCTGGCTGATACGAGCGACACGTGGCATCAGATCCAACACGGAACGTTCTTCGTCGCCGGAATCTTCGTCGGCTACGCGCTGACGGCGCTGTACCGCTACTTCAGGAAGAGCGCGTAAAAGCCACCGACCGACCGGGAGTTCTGTCGCTCGCCAGCAGGCTCTCGGTCGGGGCCCTTGGTCTCTCGCTGGCGCTGATCGTCAGCATCGCCTGGGGGACGGCCCTGTTCTACCTGGCGGCCCGCCTCGGTGTCGACGCGAAAGTCAGGCTCACGTGGATCGACGCCGCGCACGTGTATGTGGGTTTGGTCGGCGGCGTCTTCATCCTGGCCAAGGTGTCCAGGGTTCGTTTTCGCTACAAGGTGGCGGGCGTCGCCGAGGTTATCCCCTGGCAGCGCTGGATTTCCTGGTCACTCCTCGTCCTGTACTCGGCAGTCTTCGTCAGCGGCGTCCTCGCTCTGCTGCCGATCCACGGCCGCGTGTACGAGGACCTCCTCAACTTTCACCTCCTTTCTTCGGTATGGGCGCTGGCGCCGACCACCTGGCACGTCTGGCACTACCGCCGGCGTGCCGCGCCATACCTCACGCGCCTCCTGCCCCGCGCGAGGACGGTTCGGTACTGGGCCGGCATCTCCCTGGCCGTCGTGCCGTTCCTGCTGGTGGTCGCCAACGCACGCGCGCTGAGCCAGCTCCCGCAGGTGATGGGCGGGGCCGCATGGTCGCAAAGCGCGCTCAACGGCAGCTACCTGGACCGCATCATCACGGCGCCCGACGGCTCTCTGATCGCGGCGGGCGACGCCCTGTACGTGAGCCGTGACGGCACCGTCTGGACGCAGATCGACATTCCGGGCGTCCCCCTCCCGCCGGGCGCGACCCCGACCCCGGGCGTTCATCAGCACGGCGCGCCGACGGGAAAGAACCTTGGGCTGAGCCTGGCCGTGAGCGGCGCGTCGATCTATGTCGGGACGAACAACGGGCTGTACCGAGCCGATTCGCCGACGGGCCCTCTGGACCAGGTCGGATTCGAAGGCTCCACCGTGGCCGCACTCGCCGTCGACCCTTCCGGCCAGCATTCGGTCTGGGCCGGAACGACCAGTGGGTTGATGCACAGCTCCGACGGGGGTGACACATGGTCGGCCGCGGGCGCGGGGCTGTCAAAGCCGAACGCCGTTTCAGCGATTGGATTCGATGCTGGCCGCACCTTTGTCAGCGACTCGACCGGGGTGTTCGAAGAGGCCAGCGGGCAAGCCGGCTGGCGTCGTGTCTCGAGCCTGCCCTCGGTTGTCGACCTGACGTCGAATCCAGACGGAGGCCGGCTCTTTGCGACCTCCGCCACGGACGGGGTCCAGATTCTCGAAAACGGGGTTTGGCGAACGACCGACTCGCTTGCCTCCCCGCATCAGGCCCACCACGCGGGCAACGAAAAACACCCAGAGGTGCTCAGCCTTGACCCAATCGACGGCCGGCTCTACGCGGTGGGAACTTCGTTCGGTGTCTCGGCAAGCGCAGACGATGGCCAGACCTGGTCTCAACTCGGTGGCGGGCTGGCCGACGTGACGCCCGCGCAGGTGGTCGATTATCAGAACGTCCTTCTGGCGGCAACCTCAAATGGGATTTATCGATTCCCGCTGGCGCAAGGGGCGGCGGCCTCGCTTACGTGGTGGGTGGCGGTCCTGGCGGCGGTGGTAGGTTTCGGGGCGGCCGGCATCGTGCTGGCCGGATTTGACCGCCTAACGTGGCCACGGGCGAGGCCGTCGAAGTAAGCGAGGAGGTCGCTTTAGAATCGCGCCGGCGCTAAGAGTTACCAGGGTCCTGCACCTGACTCCATGGTTCGCGCTGCTCGGGGTCGTCGCCGCGCCGGCGAACCTCCTGCTCGGCAACCACATCACGGTCGCCTTTTGGATCGCGACGATGGCTCTGCCCGGACTGCTGCTGGACCTGTCCCGTCTGATGAATCGCGGCAAGGCCTGGGAGCATAAGGAAGGGTGGGTCACCAGGCGTACGGTGGCTGCAGCGGCGATCGTTGTTGTGATAGCAGGCCCGCTCGAAAGGGTTATGGATCACCTGGGCGGCTACCAGCCGTCAAATGAGCTCGTCAACACGGACTGGTCGCAGCTGGCAGATGTCGTGGCCCTGAGCGTGGCTCTTCCGGTGGCGCGTCAATTTCTGCAGTGGACCAAGGCCAAGAACGGCGGCCGCGCGGTGGGCACCTAACATACCGCCGTGGCGGGTCCGCCCCCGGTCGAGCCCGCGCCGCTGTCGCCCGATGGGATGTGGCGATGGGATGGCACGCGGTGGGTGCCCGCTCAGCCCCGGGCGCAGCCTACTTCCCGCAGGTCGTCTCGCTTTTGGGTATGGGTGGTGTCCGGCTGCGCGACGGTCTTAGTTCTGACGGCCGCGGGAGTGGGGTACGGCATCTACTCCTTTGTCCAGGGCGTAGAGCACGGCAGCAACACGTGCCTGCCTTCCGACTTTCCCAGGTACCCCGGTGCTGTGAATGGGGGATTCAGTTTCGAGCTGAACGGCTCGTATCCCGGAACCACGTGCCACGTCACGCTCGAGTCCAGCGACGACGTCGCCAGCGTCACCGCGTTCTACCAGAGCAAGCTGAACGCCGGCAACTGGCAGGTCACATCGAGCGATGAACAGGCCGATCTGCTGACCTTCCAGCGCGCCAGGCGTGATGCGCCGTTCGGCAAAGTTCAAGTTGCGGCCAAGGATTCCGGTGCCGAAATCACGGTCGATGTCTACACCAACACCTGCCTACCTTTGGGTTTCCCGAAATATCCAGGGGCCAGGTTCGGGGGACAGAGCGCTGAGGTCGGAGCGACACGCGCGTGCCATGTTGTCTTTGTGTCCAATGACAGCGTGGCCGCCGTCACCGGCTTCTACGAGAAGGCGTTGAACACCGGCGAGTGGCAGGTCACATCGAGCACCGGCGGCGAGATCAGCTTCCGACTCAGGAATGGGCAAAGAACCGTCGCCTCCGGAACGGTCACGATCGGGCTGAGCAGCGATCGGACGGAGATCAAGGTCGATTCCAGCCCCTGACGAAGCGACAGGCGCGCAAACATTGAGATTCACTTTCAAACGGGAGGTCGCCATGCCGAAAGAGATAGATCGGGCTGGACTGAGACGGATGGTCGAGGTGGGGGCGCAGCTGGTGGAAGTGCTGCCGGCCGAAGAGTATCTCGAGGAGCACCTCCCCGGAGCGATCAGCCTACCGCTGAAGCGACTCGAGGCAGACACTGCGTCCGTGCTCGACAAAGCTCGTCCAGTGATCGTCTATTGCTGGGACGAGGCTTGAGACATGTCCCCGAGGGCCGCGTGGCGGCTCGAGAGCCTGGGCTATAGCGACGTCTACGACTACACCGCCGGCAAGCTGGACTGGATGGCCGCCGGCCTGCTCACCGAAGGCACCAACGCCAGCCTCCCTCGCGCGGGCGATCTCGCTCGCAAGGACGTACCGACCTGCACACCTGAGGAGAAGCTCGGCGCGGTGAGAGACCGCGTTCACTCGCTGGGTTGGGATGCCGTGGTGGTTCTCAACGCTGAGCGGATCGTGTTCGGCCTGCTGCGGGCCAGGGAGCTGGCCCTTGACGGCGATCAGGAAATAGCTCGGGCCTTGAGGCCCGCACCGAGCACATTCAGGCCTTACGTCTTAGCCAAAGAAATGGCGCGAAGGATGGTCGAGCACAAGCTCGAGAGCTCGCCGATCACAACATCTGATGGAAGGCTGGTCGGTCTTCTTCTGCAGAAGGATGTGATTGCGGCCGCGGAGTCTGGCCAGTGAGCACCGTCCCGGCGAAGCCATTGAAATGCAGCAGGTGTGGACGGGCAATCGATACCTGCTCGTGCTGTGATGAGCGGGAGTGCCCGCCGCCGATCTGCTACATCTGCCTCGGCGAGGACCTCGCGAAGTCGAGGCGCCGGCTCCACGTGCACAGCGGTGCGTCGTTGACCTGAGCCGCTGTTACTCCCGGCGCAGCCGCTCGAGTCCGTCCAGGATCACGTCCAGGCCCACCTCGAACGCCTCGGCCGCGCTGTATCCATGCTCGGCGATGTAGCCGCCCACGACTTCCGCCAGGTTTGGATAAAGCCGAGCTACGTCCTGAAGCCTCGTCTCGACCTCGCGCACCCGCTTGCGCGCCGCTTTCGCGAAGCCCTCGCGACCACCCAGCGGCAGCGCCTTCTCCTGGAGCGCGAAACCGTAGATGTAGGCGTCCTGGACCGAGTAAGCCTGCACTGCCATCGCGACCGAGAAGCCGGCCCTCCGCAGGCAACCCAGGACGGCATCGTGGAGCCGCAGGTCGGCCGGGCCAGGCGCCTTGGTCGCCTCCATGAGGCCGACCGCCCATGGGTGTCGCGTGAGGGCCTGGCGGGTGGAGACTGCGCGTCGCCTCAGCGCCGATTTCCATTCCTCGTTTGCAGGCGGTAGCTCGATCTCGCTGAAGACGATGTCGACCATCCCGTCGAGCAGTGCGTCCTTGTTGGGCACGTGGTAGTAGAGCGACATCGCGCCGGCGCCCAGCTTCTCCGCGAGGCGGCGCATCGTGACCGACTCGATGCCCTCGCGGTCGGCGAGGGCGATCGCCGCCCGGAGCACGCGTTCGCGGCTTAGGTTGGGCATCGCCTTGACGGATCGTACATCGTACGAGTAGACTTGCAATCGTTCTCGTACAACGTACGAACGCGGATCGTCAATCCGCCCGCAGCTACGGAAGGGAGTCAGGTTCGATGCAGATCAATGCGTCCAGGGTCATCCGCTGGTCTGGTTTGGCGGCGTTCGTGGCAGGCATCATCTTCGCGGGCATTCAGCCGATCCACCCGGCCGATGCGGTGGCATCCGTCAACACCACGGCTTGGGCGGTCATCACTTCGTTGAAGACGGTCATGTGCCTTCTGTTTCTCGCCGGCATCACAGGGCTCTACGGCCGGCAGGTCGACAAGGCGGGCTGGTTGGGCCTCGCGGGTTTCGTGTTGTTGGGCATCTCGTGGGCGCTTCAGACCGCCTTCGTCTTCGCCGAGGCTTTCATCCTTCCGTCTCTCGCGACGTTGGCGCCGACGTTTGTGGACGGCGTGCTGCGCTCACTCACCAGCGGCGAAGCAAGCGCAGCGAACCTGGGCGCCCTCCCCGCGATCTACACGCTTGTAGGAGTGACGTACATACTCGGCGGCCTCGTGTTCGGCGTCGCGACGTTCCGCGCCGGCATCCTGTCGCGGTGGGCGGCCGGCCTGCTGGCTGTCGCGGCGGCCCTAACGCCAGTGACCGTAGTGCTGCCACACCCGGTCGCGCGGCTCGCGGCGGTGCCTACTGCGGTCGCGCTGGCCTGGCTGGGCTTTTCGCTCTGGTCCGAGCGCCGCGTGCAAGCCGCTGCGCCTTCAGCGCGGACGCCTCATCTCGCCGGCCTCTGGCGGAGCCTCCTGGAAAGCGCGTTGTAGTCGCGAGCCTTCTGTTTGTCCGACTCACCCACGGGCGTCTCGGACGTGCCGCGGCGGCCCTTGCGCGCGACACGCTCCATCGCAGATGCGCGCGACTCGCGGAAGAAGGCGGCGTCGTCGAGCGCCTGCAGGATCAGGGCGATGTCTTGCGCGTCTACACTCACCCTCTCGAGCTTGTGCCCGCCGCCTTCTTGATCAGCGCGGCAATCTTGGCCTCTTCCACGGCCGTCACCGTCTTGACTGCGAATGCCACCGGCCAGATTGAGCCATCATCGAGTTGAGCGGGATCGTTGAAGCCCAGCGTCGCGTACCTGGTCTTGAACTTCTGCGCGGGCTGGAAGAAGCAGATGAGCTTGCCGTTTCTGGCGTAACCGGGCATCCCGTACCAGAGCTTCGACGTGAGGTCCGGCGCGGTGGCCTTGACGACGGCGTGGATGCGCATGGCGATGGCGCGGTCCGAATCGTTCATCTGGGCGATCTTCGCGAGCTGCTCGGCTTCGGCATCCGCGCCGGCGCCGCGGCGCTCCTCCGCCTTCGCCTCCCGCGCGCGCTCCTGGATGGCGGCTCGCTCTTCGGCGGTGAACGTCTTCTTGGTGCTCTTCGCGGCCTTCGGCTTGACTTTCATGGGCGCGACTCCTCCCCGAGAGTGTTTCTGCGTTGTAGGCCCTCATCCTAGGCAGCGGCGCTGATTGGTTGCTTCTCCGAAACTGCTCGGTTGGCAACGCATACGTACCATTGTTCGCGTGGAGATCCGCGACCTCGTAAGGCTGCGCAAGGCGAAGGATCGAATGGATCGCGAGTTCGAGCGGCCGCTCGACGTTCCGGCCCTGGCGCGTTCGGCGGCGATGTCAACCGGCCACTTCGCCCGCAGCTTCAAAGCTGCGTTCGGCGAGAGCCCGTACAGCTACCTGATGACACGCAGGATCGAGCGCGCGAAAACTCTCCTCCGGCGCGGCGACACGTCGGTGACGGACGCGTGCTTCGCGGTCGGATGTACATCGCTCGGCTCTTTCAGCACGCGCTTCACCGAGCTGGTCGGCGAGGCGCCGAGCGCGTATCGAGCGCGCAACCACGAAGAGGCCGCGGACATCCTCCCGTGCGTCATCAAGACGAGGACAAAACCGAGCAGGAATGAAGAAGCGGCCGCGGCGCGACCCTCATAAGGTGGTCGCATGAACAACTTGAAACTCCAGAACTGCTTCATCGCCGTCCACGATCACGACGAGGCTCTCGCGTTCTACCGCGACCTTCTCGGTCTCGAGGTGCGCAGCGACGTCAAGTACGAGGGCATGCGCTGGACCTCGATCGGCCCCAAGAGCCAGCCGGACGTCAGCATCGTCCTCGAACCGCCGCTCGCCGACCCCAACGCATCCTCGACAGACCGCAAGGTCATGAAAGAGCTGCTCGCCAAGGGTTTGCTTCGGGCGGTGAACTTCAGCACCGAAGATTGCGACGCCATCTTCGAGCACATCCGCGAGGGCGGTGGCGAGGTGCTCCAGGAGCCGATGGATCAGCCGTTCGGAGTCCGGGACTGCGCCTTCCGCGACCCGTCTGGCAACATGATCAGGTTCAGCCAGCGCAAGCCCTGACCTTCGTGACGTGCGTCTGATCGCCGGCGTTCTGATCGCGGCGGTGGCGGCGCTCCATCTCTACTTCCTCGTGCTCGAGATGTTCTTGTGGACAACCCCGTTCGGCCGGCGCACGTTCCGACTGACGGCCGAGGTTGCTCAAACGACCAGGACGCTTGCTGCCAACCAGGGCCTGTACAACGGCTTTCTGGCCGCTGGGCTCTTGTGGGGGCTGATCGCCTACGGCGTGTCCGGCGGACGGCCGATCCTCACGTTCTTCCTGGTCTGCGTCGTGATCGCCGGCGTGTTCGGCGCGGCCACCGTCAGCCGGAGGATCCTTCTGGTCCAGGCTGTGCCCGCGCTTGTCGCGGGCGTGGCGCTCTGGGTCGCCTGATCGGGCATCGATCAGTTTCGATGGCGAGAGCAGTCAGAGATTTCGGAGGACACATGGACACGAAAAACCTCGACATCTACGGCTCTGACCCGATTCCTTGGTCACGCGTGCTCAAGCAGCTGGAGGGCGGGGACCTGAAGGGCTCCTTTTGGCTCGCCACGACGCGGCCGGACGGACGCCCGCACGTGGCGGGCGTGGGCGCGCTCTGGACCGACGGGAAGCTGTACTTCGTCAGCGGCGCCCCCACGCGCAAGAGCCAGAACCTGGCGCTGAATCCAAGCTGCTCGCTTTCGGTCTCTCTGGCCGACATCGACGTGACCATCGAAGGGACCGCGACAATCGTTCGCGACCACTCCACGCTGGAGCGACTGGCTGAGCGCTACGTGGCGCAGGGCTGGCCGGCGAAAGCGCAAGACGGCGCTCTCACGGCGCCGTACAGCGCTCCCAGCGCGGGGCCGGCGCCCTGGAATCTTTACGAGCTCACGATGGCGAAGGCGATTGGCGTGGCCACGTCGGAGCCGCATGGCGCGACCCGATGGAGCTGGGCCTAAACGGCGGTCGCCAGGACCCGCGCCGGATTCTCGACCAGGAGCCCTCGCACCGTCGCGTCGTCGACGCCGCGCCGGCGCAGCCGCGGCACGATGGAGCGAAGGATGTGCGCGTACCCGAGGCCGCCGTACCTCAACAGTTGAACCTTCGTGCAGACATCCTGCGAGATGAGGAGCCGGTCGGCAAAGCCGGCATCGAGCAGCTCGACGAGGCAATCGACGCGCTCACGATCGCTGGGTTCGGCTAACCCGTCACTGTCGAAGTACGACTCCGAGCCGAAGGTGTCGTACTCGACATAAGCGCCGCGCTCGAGGATCGCCCGGTGGTAGGCCGTGTCTGGCTGCTCATCGAGGTGGCTGATCACGACCCGGCCGAGATCCGCGCCGGCCGCGTCGAGGATGTCCAGCGCGGCCAGCGCTTCGCGACGAAAAATCGCGACGTGAACGTTGATGGCGAGTCCGGTTTCGGCCTGGGCGGCCGCGGCCACGCGCAGGACCTTCGCCTCATCGGGATGAATCGGCGAGCCGGTGCCGATCTCGCCGATGATCCCAGGCCGCACCTCGGTGCCTTCGAGACCGTTGGCGATCTCATGCAGCAGGCGCTCGAGCAGGTCGGACGCCGAGAGAGACGCGACCTCAGGCGGGTGAGACCGCCGCGTGTAGTAACCGCAGCCGGCGACGATGTGGATCCCGGTCCGTTCCGAGATCTGGCGCAGGCGTGCGGGTTGCGGCCGGATGCCGGTGGTCGTGAGGTCGACGACTGCACCGCCGCCGAGCTCCCGGAAGGGTGCGAGCTCGGCGATCGCCGCATTGAGATCGTCGAGCACGAGGTTGGTCCTGCTGACGTACGGGTCGAGCTGCAAGAGACCGCGGTTCTCGAGCCCGATCTCCGCATCCACGAGCGGCGCCTGCCAGGCGGACGCAGGCTCGTCCCGCAGAAACGACAGGTCGATGAGCAGGTGCTCGTGCATCAGCGTGACGCCGAGCTCGTCCGCGGCGATAGGGCCGCGCACCGTCATCACGCGGCCGGTCATCGAACGCGCCGGCCGTATTTCTCGAACAATTCCAGGACACGGTCGATGGGGAGGGCGTGGACGATGCGGCCCTTGCGCCCGACCGTGGTGGTCGTCGCGAACAGTGAGTTGATCACGGCCTCCTCGACCGCCTCCACGGCGCCGCGGAACAACGGGTTGAAGGAATCGATGGGTCGCGCACCGTCGGCCAGGGCATTAATCCGAATCGCGGACCTCGGCTGGTCGTACGGAAGGGTCTGGGCGGTGGAGAAGGCAAGGAAGATCTCACCGGAGGTGTTGCCCGCGAACGAGCCACATCGGGCGAGGCCCAGTCCGGCTCGGCGCGC
The DNA here is from genome assembly GCA_035934385.1 of Candidatus Dormiibacterota bacterium. Classification (GTDB taxonomy): domain Bacteria; phylum Chloroflexota; class Dormibacteria; order Dormibacterales; family Dormibacteraceae; genus CF-118. The sequence goes on along the minus strand of DASYXY010000074.1, from coordinate 23,648 downwards.
AAGCCGGCGCAGCTGGTGCGGGAGCATCGGTGCATCCGTGGCCACCAACACGATGCACGAGCCTTCTTCGCCCTTCTCATCCGGCGGCATCAGGTCCGCGATCTCGCGCCCGACCGGAACCCCGTCGATGCGAAGCTCGGAGCGAAATCCAAAGTTCGTCAAGGTGAGCGCGCCGACCGTGTACGTCTCGCCGTCGACCGTCACGACTCGCGACGCGGTGCCGATACCTCCCTTGAACTCGAAGCAGACCATGCCGGTGCCGGCGCCGACGCAACCTTCGGCCGGCGGCCCGGTCGTCGCACTTTCGAGCGCGTGATCGACCGCGTCCGGTGGGAGCGGGAAGGCGATCGTGTCGTTGAGGTAATCGTCTGAGCACTCCGTGACCACCGGCATCGTCACGTCGTCGACGTCCGGGTACGTCCTGGCGATCCACCGCACCGCGGCTTCGTACGCGGCGCCGATGTAAAGGCTCGAGGTCAGGATGATCGGCGACTCGAGGATGCCCCATTCGTTCAGCGCGGTGATGCCGATCAACTCGCCCCAGCCGTTGAGCACAGCCGTCCCGGCGTAAACAGGTTCACGCCAGGGGACGCCCGCATGCGGCCAGACGGCGGTGACGCCCGTGCGCATGACCCGGCCGTTTTCGTCTGGATCACGCGAAAGCGTCGTGTGGCCCACCTGCACGCCGGCGACGTCAGTGATGGAGTTCGTCTTGCCCGTCGGGAGCAGTCCAGGTCGGATCCCGGCGGCGCGCGCCCTGATCCGGTCGGTCGACATCCTGACGAGGCTAAGCGATCAGCTGTCCCAGCAGTTTGCGGGTGCTCGGAGGTAGGTCCGGGCGAAGCCGGTAGTACGTCCAGATGCTGTCCTTAACGCTGTCGACGAGGCCTGCGTCCTTGAGCCTGGCCATGTGATGCGAGATCGTCGACTGGCTCAACTCCATGTCCGCGGTGAAGTCGCAGATGCAGACCGGCTGCTTCGCCTTCCAGAGTGCCGCGACCATCGTCAGCCGGGTCGGATCGGCAAGAGCCTTCATGAGCTCGGCCGCTTCCTCCGCCCAGTCTGCGTCCACGGCCGGCAGCACACAGCACTCCCCACGCTGCCGCAGGACGGGTAGCTGTTTCATCGCCACAGACCGATCATACACAACCTATCGACAATCATCGATGGGTTGTACTAGCATGCGACCCATCGACATTTATCGATGGGCCGAGGAGATGACGTCATGAGTGAAGTCAGGGAAGCCGTCCGCTCGCGCTACGCGAACGTCGCCAAGCAGCTCGTCGTCTTCAACCAGCCCGGCTCAGGGCCGGACGGCTGCTGCCAGGCCGACGGACCGGACTGCGGGTGCAGCGGCTCCTACTCGGCCGACGCGCTCGCGGAGATCGGACTCACCGAATCTGTCAGCCTTGGTTGCGGCAACCCGACGATGCTCGCGGACCTCAGGCCAGGCGAGACAGTCCTCGACCTCGGCTCTGGGGCCGGCCTCGACGTCCTGCTTTCGGCGCGCCGGGTCGCGCCTGGGGGGCACGCCTACGGCGTCGACATGACCGACGAGATGCTCGCGCTCGCTAACGGCAACAAGGCGAAGTCAGGCGTCACGAACGCCACGTTTCTCAAAGGGACCATCGAAAACGTCCCCCTGCCAGAGGCGACCGTCGACGTCGTGATCTCCAACTGCGTCATCAACCTCGCCGAGGACAAGGGCGCCGTGATCAAAGAGGCATTCAGGGTGTTGAAGCCGGGCGGTCGATTCGCAGTGGCCGACATGGTCGAGCTCGAGCCGCTCGCGCCGGCCGTCAAGAAATCCCTTGACCAGTGGGCGGGCTGCATCTCCGGAACCATCCCGATCGGCGAATATCGGAACGCGCTTGTTGCGGCGGGCTTCGCCGATGTCGACTTCGAGATCCACGCCACCGAGACCATGCCTGGCGTCGACGGCAAAGTTGGAAGCGCCTACATCCGCGCCTGGAAGCCGCTGGTCTCGACTTCGACCTGAAAGAGCCGCTGAGGCTCTGGCAGGCCCTTCAACTGCTGCACGCCGAGATCGTTGAAGGTCACGCCGCGAGGGCTCGAGGGATGCGTCGCACCGTGGGTCGCAGCGGACATCACGATCTGTCCACCCCGCGCCGCGGCGCAGACCCGGGCCGCAGTGCTGACCGCCAGCCCAACGTATCCGGTGTCGGTCAGCGTCGGGCGGCCGGTGTGGAGGCCGATCCTGATCCGCACTCGCTCGGTTTCCGTCCGGGCCCCGTCGGCCAGGGTTGCGCGCTGGATGGCGATCGCCGCCTCGAGCGCGGCTGGCGCCCCTTTGAAAACGGCGAACAGCTCATCCGCGCGGATGTCGACCACCTGGCCGCCTGCTGACCGAACCGCCGCCCGCAGCTGCGAACGTGTTTCCGCGAGGAGGCGCGCGTAGCGGCTGCCCAGCCGGTGCGTGAGGCCCGTGGAGTCCTCGATGTCAGAGAACAGAAATGTCACGACGCCTCGTGGAAGCGAGCTCGCCTCGCTCTCCCGCGCGGCTAGCTCGGCGCGCGCGCGGACGTTCACCACCTGGCCCGTGATGAATCCGACCGGAACGATCCCGTATTTTTTCGCGGCTTTGAGCAGCCTGGTCCGCGCCTGGTCCCGCGCCGCTTCGCTCTCGAAAGCGACCTGGTTGAATCGCGACAGGGCGTTGCGCACGTGTCCCTCGTCGTTGATCGGCAGGCGCCTCCGCCCCTTGGAGTCGATGTAGGCGAAGGCGCTGTCCGGCAGCTCGGCTCGTGCCTTCTCGGAAAGGTTTGCCATCGATTGTCGAGTTTCGCACTTATACAATCCGGGCCACGCCGGACCGGAATCACATCGCAGTCCTGACACGCGAATATCCGCCTGAGGTCTACGGCGGAGCGGGCACGCACGTCGAGTACCTGGTTCGCGAGCTGCGCAAGCTGCTCGATGTCACGGTCCACGCCTGGGGCTCGCCGCGGGATGAGCCCGACGTTGAAAGCTACAAACCATGGGAGGGGCTGAGCGAGCCCAAGCCCGAGGCCGCCGCCCTTCAGGCCATGTCCATCGACCTCGCGATGGCCGCCAGGTGCAAGGGCAGCGACCTCGCTCACAGCCACACGTGGTACGCCAACCTCGGCGGCCACTTCGCCAAGCTCATGTGGTCGATCCCACATGTCATGACCATCCACAGCCTCGAGCCGCTGCGGCCGTGGAAGAGGGAGCAGCTGGGCGGGGGCTACGCGCTGTCGCTGTTCTGCGAGCGCACCGCCATCGAGGCCGCCGACGCCGTCATCGCGGTCTCCAAAGGCGTCCGCAAGGACGTGCTCGAGACCTATCCCGAGGTGCGGCCCGACCGCGTGCACGTCGTCCACAACGGCATCGATCCGGACATCTACCGCCGGCGCGAGTCGCACGAGACGCTGGCGAAGTACGGAGTCGACGCGGCGCGTCCTTATGCGTTCTTCAACGGCCGGATCACCCGGCAGAAGGGGCTGCCGCTACTGCTCGCCGCGGCCCTGAAGCTGGACCCAAAGCACCAGCTGGTCATCGCCGCCAGCAGCCCGGACACTCCCGAGATCGCCGCTGAGGTGAACGCGCTGGCCGCCCGCGTGCGCGACGCGGGCCGCGACCTCGTCTGGATCGACCACTACATCTCACGCGACGACCTCATCTCGCTGCACTCGGGCGCGAGCGTCTTCGTGTGCCCCTCGATCTACGAGCCGTTCGGGCTGGTCATCCTCGAGGCGATGGCGTGCGAGACGGCGGTGGTCGCCTCGAAGGTCGGAGGGATCCCCGAGATCGTGGTCGAAGGTGAGACTGGCTTCCTGGTCGACTACGACGCAGACCGCCACGACGATGTTTCGGCGGCGCTCGCGATGAAGATCGGTCAGCTGCTCGATGACCCGGTGCGCGCGGCGGCGATGGGGAAGGCCGGAAGACAGCGAGTCGTCAAGCATTTCGGCTGGCCTGCTATCGCACGGACCACCGCCGACCTGTACCGCGCGCTTATCTAGCCGAGGAAGATTCCTGAGAGGACGGCGTTGGCGGTCCCGGCCGTGTTGGTCACCGTGATGTTGACAGTTCCGCCGGCGGCGACGTTGATGTTCGCGCTGACCCACGCGCCCTGCGTGAAGTCGGTGGTGATGTTGGCGGTCTGCGGACCAGAGCCGTCGTTGATGGTGATCGTTTCGCGCCGGCCGAGGCCGTCCCAGTCCAGGGCGTAAAGGTGGATGGCGCCGCTGAACGCTGTCGAGAAAGTGAGGTGCACACGCACCTGGTTGGCGTCGTAAACGGTGCAGGCCCGGCGCGTGGTGGTGTCAGGGCTCTCGAGCGCCTGCACGGCGGTTGTCGTGCCCCAAAGGAAATCGGCGCCGTTGTCGATCCTCAGTGTGGCGTTCGGCAACGAAACGAGATCGCTGTTGCCGTTCCAACCGAGCAGCGCGTAGCCGCTAGCACCGTACGTGCCCACCCAGTTGCCCTGCGGCGCCTGGCTGTACGAAAGCAGGCTCGCGGTGGTGGCGGAGGCGGAGCTCGACGGCGGCGAGTCGCCGTTGTTGTTGCTGGCGATCACGCGATAGAAGTAGGTGGTCGCCGGGCTGAGCCCCGAGTCGGCGAACGATGTGGTGGTGCTGGTGCCGACCTGTGTCCATGCGGTGCTTCCGTCGGGCGAGCGCTGGACCTTGTAGGACGTCGCGCCGCTTGAAGCGGTCCACGCAACGCTGATCTGAGACGCGCTCACCGGGCTGGCGCTGACGCCGGTCGGCGCTGCGGGGGCGGGCGGCCCGTCACCGAGGAAGATGCCGGAGATCACAGCGTTGGCGCCCGCGGTCTGGGTCACCGCGATGCTCACGGTCCCGCCGGCGGCAACGTTGATCGCCAGGCTGATCCACGCGCCCTGCGAGAAATCGGTCGTGATATTGGCGGTGCGAGGTCCGGATCCGTCGTTGATCGTCACCGTCTCGCGCCGGGCCGTGCTGTCCCAGTCGAGGACGTAGATGTGGAGGTTGCCGCTGTAAGCGGCGGGGAAGCTCAGGTGCAGCCGCACCTGGCTCGGGTCATAGATGGCGCAGGCGCGTCGCGTGCTCGTGTCTGGGCTCTCCAGGGCATCAACCGAACCGGTCGTGCCCCAGAGAAAGTCGGTGCCGTTGTCGATCGTCAGCGAGGCGCCTGGCAGCGAGACCAGGTCGCTGCTTCCGTTCCAGCCCAGCAGCGCGTAGCCGTTCGCCCCGTAACTGCCCACCCAGTTGCCCTGCGGCGCTTGTGTGTAGGGCAGCAGGCTGGCGGTCGTGGCGGACGCGGTGGCGGACGGAGTCGAGTCTCCGGCGTTGTTGCTGGCGATGACCCCGTAGAAGTACGTCGTCGACGCGCTGAGGCCGGAGTCAGTGAACGAGGTGGCGGCGCTGGTGCCGACCTGGGTCCATCCGGTGCTGCCGTCAGGCGAGCGCTGGATCTTGTACAAGGTCGCGTTCGCGGAGGCGGTCCAGCTCACGCCGATCTGCGATGCGCTGACCGAGGTCGCAGTCACGCCGGTGGGCGCGGCCGGGGCCGGCGGACCGCCGCCCAGGAAGATGCCCGAGATGACGGCGTTCAAGCCTGCCGTCTGGGTGACGCTGACGGTTACTGTGCCGCCGGCTCCGACATTGACCGGCGCGGTCACCCACGCGCCGCCGGAGAAGTCGGTCGTGATGTTCGCGGACTGCGGACCGGAGCCGTCGTTGATCGTGATCGTCTCTCGCCGGCCCGTTGTGTCCCAGTCCAGCGCGTACAGGTGCACGCTGCCGCTGAAGGCGCTCGTGAACGTAAGGTGCAGGCGCACCTGGCTCGTGTCGTACCAGCTGGCCGCATGCCGCGTGGTCGCATCCGGGCTCTGCAGCGCCTGCACGGACGTGGTGGACCCGCTCCACTCGAACAGCTGGCCGTTGTCGAGCGTCAACGTCACGCCGGGCAAAAAGACCAGGTCGCTGCTTCCGTTCCAGCCGAGAAGCGCGTAGCCGTTCGCGCCGTACACACCCACCCAGCTGCCCTGCGGCGCCTGCGTGTAGCCGATCAGCGTTGCGGTGCTGGCCGACGCGGTGTTCGACGGCCCCGAATCGCCGACGCTGTTGCTGGCGATCACGCGGTAGAAGTAAGTGGTCGCGGCGTTCAGCCCCGTGTCGCTGAAGGTGGTGCCCGAGCTCGTGCCGACCTGCGTCCAGCCTGTGCTGCCGTCCGGCGAACGCTGAACCTTGTAGGACGTGGCGCCGGTCGACGCGCTCCAGCTCAAATTGATCTGCGATGCGCTGATCCCCGTGGCCGTCAGGCCGGTCGGCGCCGCGGGCGGCGAGGGCGGCGGTCCGTTCGTCACGATCGCAAAGTTCTGCGTCTGCCACTGCGCGAAGCCGAAGATCACAGGGCCGTCGATCTGGTTGCTGCCCCAGACGACGCCCGGGGTCGACGGATCAGGCGTGGCGCCGGCGTAGTCACCCCAGCGGCACGGGTTCGGCGAGCAGTTGGTCTGAAACGCGGTCTCTTCGTTCGGCGCGCTGCTCGACCCGAGCTGCACCTCGCCGGCGTCCATCTGGCCGAGCGGCGTCGAGCTCGTTCGCGTCTGCGCGCCGATCAATGCGAGCAGGGTCGCATTGCCCCGGTCGTACTGGATCATCGCGTCGTTACCCGCGATGGACGGGGAGATGGCCGCGTTCCAGTAGTAGTCGGTGCTGCTGGAGAGCTGGCCCTGCTGGCGAATCTTCAGCGTGCCAGGCAGGAGCTCGTACCAGCGCACGATGGTCCGTCCGCCAGTACCGGCAACGGTGTGCTGGGTCCACACTGCCTCGGCGCCGGCCGAAGGATCGTTGTGCGCGACCGCCTGCGTAAGCCGGCCGTCGAGGCTGTCGATCAGGTAAGGCGCGCCCGGCTCGGGGACGCTGGCGGGAACGCTGTACGAAGCCCCCACCGAGATGTCGCCTTTGGCCACGAGCTTCGGGCCCGGCGTCATCTGCCACACCATCAGCTTCGACTGCGGATTCACGGACACGTCGTGGGCGGCCACGATGTAGCCGTTCGCGAACGAGTCCGCGGTGTTGGCCGGCACCGGCGTGAACGCACCGGTGCCATCGGAGTTCTTCAGCACGTGCTGCGCGTCGGCGAAATGCGTCGCGGTCACCGAGCCGCTGCACGTGGTCGCGCTCGCGGCCGGCTTGCTGATGGCCCAGATGTCGGCCGTGACAAAGGGGAGTCCGGACTGGCTTCCGTCGTACTGGTTGTCGCCGATGATGACGAAGTTCGCGTCGTGGCCGAGCTTCGGATAGTCCGTGATGATCGCGCCGGTCGGGCTTGCGTACCGGCACCACCCGTTCGCCAGGTCGCTGGGGTCGGCGGTCTTGGACCAGCCGAACAGGAGGTAGTCGCTAGTGAAGTTGCCGTTGAAAGCGACCGCTGCGTAGAACCAGCGGTTGCCGAGCGGGTCCCACTGGATCTGCGGGTCGCTCGTGTTCAGGCCCGGCGGCACGGCGGTGAACGTCCCCATGTCGGTGGAGCTCAGCTGGGTGAGGTTGGTCTTGGAGTACACCGCGATCAGGTTGTTGACGAACTCGACGTAGTGGTTGGGGCCGACGGCCCCGGTGGAGTCCGGCGGCGTCGGCTGGTCCCCCTGGTCCGCGGCCGACAGGCCAGGGCTGTTCAGGCCGTTGAAGACAGCCGCGGAATGCGGCGCGGCGGGAGCCGAAGGAGCGCCGGCTGGAGCGGTCGCTGCAGCGTTGGCTTTCGCCTTGGCGACGCGCAGCGCCACCGGGTCCTTGGCGCGAAACGGCGCCGATTCATGTCTCGGGTTCGGCTTGGAGTGCGTCCCTGGAGTGAGCAACACTCCCTGCACCGAGCCGACCGGTGCGATGACGTTCGGCCCGGAGGAGGCGGCCTGGGCGGGGAGGGGCGCGCCGATGGCGACCAGGCCCGCGACGGCCAGGATTGACAACCGGAGTACCCCCGAGATCCGGCGCATATGGCCCTCCAGGCGGGTGGAGCGCGGCTGAGCCCGATTTACCGCGCGATTATGGGCCTACTGCCACGTCACCTTCTGGACTTAACGATTCAGGCTGAAGCGTTGGTCGCTGAGGCCACTTCAACACGAGAACCACAGCCGCCGCGGCGGCCACCAGGACCGGGTTGGTCATGCCGATGACGACCACTGCCACCATCACGCCTCCGCTGCACAAGACGCAACCGGCGGCGTAGGTCAGGCCGCTGCGCATCGGGTCGCCTGCGGGCTCGCGACACATGTTCTGGCACCGCGCGCGGCCGCGCCTGCTCCAGGGCGCCAGCGAATAAAGCGCTGCGAACGCTATCGCGCCCGCAAGGATCCAGAGCGTTGTGGGGAGCATGACCTGGCTCATCACGATGTAGGCGACCACTCCGATCGCGCCCCAGACCGCCGCGTAGGTCGCCACCACGATGGCGGTCGGCCGGGTGCGCCTCGAGCTGCGACCGTACGCCAGGAAAAATGGCGCCGCGGTCGGAAGCATCATCGCGGCCATCGAGGCCGCCATCAACGTCACGCCGGGTACTCGTCCCGGCGGCGCAGCCAGTCCATCATGCCCATCGGTCCCTCGTCGCGACCCTTCGGCACCAGGTCGAGGTAGTTGTAGGTGGCGTTCAGCATGTCGAGGCCGCGCGCGAACGCCGAGTACGTGTGGTGGGTCTTGCCGCCGTCGCGCAGGAACACGCTGACCCCGGGCGATTCGGTCAGGAACACCGGGTCGACCCGGTAGTTGTAATCCGCGCTCCCCTGCTTCATCTGCTCCGGCGTGAACGACACGTGGTAGTCGAAGTTGAAGTCGGACCCGGCCGACGAGTAGACCGGGAAGCCCCAGCCCATCCGCTCGCGGTAGGCCGCGAACTTCTGGTATGGCGCGATGGCCACTGCGGCGATCGTCACGTCGCGGTGGTTGAGATGAATCGCCTGCCGATCGATGCTGTCCATCCAGAACGAACAGGCGAAGCACGGCGAGTCCTCTGTCCACGTGGTCTGTGGCGACGCAGTCGCGGGGTTGAACATCGCGTGGTAGATAACGAGCTGGTTGCGGCCGTCGAAGATCTCGGCGAGCGTGCGCTTGCCCTCTGCGCCTTCGAACGAGTACTCCTTTCCGACCAGCTCCCAGGGCAGGTCGCGCCGCGCCTGGCTCAGCCGGTCGCGCTGCTTCGTGAACTCCTTCTCCTCGGCGAGGAACTTCGTCCGCGCCGCCACCCATGCCTCATGCGAGACGATCGTGTGCTCCATGTTCCCTCCTATGCGCAACGAATGGTTGCGAATTCTACCACGAAGCGCAACCGCGAGTTGCGCTAGTCTATTCCCCGACGTGGTCCCAAGTCAGATCGAGAAGGAGATCCTCATCGAAGCGCCCATCGACGACGTCTGGCGCGTCGTGACCGAACCCGAGCACATCAAGCGCTGGTTTGCCAAGGAGTGCGAGCTTGACGGCGCCGCCGGCAGGGTGAGCTTTGAGAGCGGCGAGACCTACTACCTGCACGTCGAAGCGTTCGAGCCGCCGCACAGGTTCGCCTACCGATGGCTGGAGGAAAGAGAGACGTCCCCGCGCCCGGACAACTCGATGCTCGTGGAGTTCACGCTCCGGTCCGAGCACGGCCACACACGCCTGCGCGTCGTCGAGAGCGGCTTTGACCACGTGGACTGGTCCGATGCGAGAAAGGCGAAGTACGCCGAAGACCACGGAAGGGGCTGGGGAAGCCTGGTCGTCCGCCTTCGCGACTACGTGTCGACGGTCGCGAAATGAGTCCGCGGGGAGTCAGCGAAGAGGCCTTGCTCGAGGCGGTCGCCGACACTTCGCGGCGCCAGGTGCTCGATCTCCTGCTGGCCCACGGCGAGATCACGCCTACGGCGCTCGCGGCTGAATTGCCCTTCACGCGACAGGCCGTGGCCAAGCACCTCGCGGTGCTCGACCGCGCCGGCCTCGTCGAGAGCACGCGCCAGGGCCGCGAGGTCCGCTACTCGGTTCGCCCTGAGCACCTGGACGTTGCGATCCGAGCCATGGCAAGGGTTGCCGCTCGCTGGGACGCGCGCCTGGACGAGATCAAGCGCATCTCGGAAACGAGCTCATCCGTGCGGAAGAAAAAGCTGACGATCCGGCCGCCCGGCTAAAGCTTTGGGCGGCGGCCGCTCCAGGGCAGCGCCTGCTCCAGTTGCGCGGCGAGCCCGAGGATCACGGATTCGCCTCGCGGCGGCCCCACGAGCTGAACGCCGATCGGCAGGCCCGAGCTGTCCATGCCCAGCGGCAGCGACATCGCGGGCTGACCCGTGCAGTTGAACGGGTAAGTGAAGGCGACGAACTCCATGTACTCGTCGCCCGCGGTGTCGAGGTTCGCCCCGAGCGTGCCCAGCTTCGGCGCGGTCTGCGGAACCGTGGGCGTGATGAGCACGTCGTGGTCGTCCCAGAAGCTGACCACCTGTCGTGCGTGCCTGCGGATCGCGTCGACCGCGCGGACGTAATCGCCGGCGCTGAGATTCTTCGCAAACGCGATGCCGAGCTGGTTGAAAGGGTCCAGCACCTGTGTGTCAGCGATGGGCAAGGATGCGAGGCCCGAGACGACGATGAGCTGGACCGGTCCGCGGAACGGATCGGTGTCAGGTCCGCCCTCGGAAACGGTATGACCGAGGCTTTCAACTTTCCTGGCGACTGACCTGACGAGGTCCGCGACCTCGTTCTGGACTTTGGCGTCGGCCGTGGTCGTGAACCCGACCCGCAGCTTCTTGCCCGTAGGTCGGGCCGCGTCCGCGAAACGACCTTCCAGCTCCGCCCAGTACGGGTCGCCCGGCAGGTGACCTGCCATCGCGTCGAGGGCGGCGGCCGCGTCGGCGACGGTGCGGGCGATGACGCCGTCCGTCGACAGCCCCGCCCAGCTCTCGCCGAGAACGGGTCCCGGCGAAATGCGACCGCGCGAGGGCTTGAGCCCGACGACCCCGCAGCAGCTCGACGGAATGCGCACCGAGCCGCCGCCGTCAGATCCCTGCGCGAATCCGCAAAGCCCAGCCGCGACCGCTGCGGCCGCGCCGCCCGAGGAGCCGCCGGGCGTGTGCTCGAGGTTCCATGGGTTGTGAGTGGCGCCGAACAGGCCCCATTCGGTCGTCGGACGGGATCCGAACTCCGAGGTGTTGGTCTTGCCGAGGATGGGGCAGCCTTCCTCCTTCAGGCGTGCGACCGGGAAGAAGTCGACCGGCATCTGCAGGTGCTCGAACGCTTTCGAGCCAAGCGTCATCGGGTAGCCCGCGACGGAGATGAGGTCCTTGATCGAGACCGGCACGCCGTTGAGCGCGCCACCGTGACCGTCATCGGCCGCGCGGGCTTGCTCGAGCGCGAGCTCGAGTGTGGTCAGAACGTACGCGTTGAGCTTCGGATTCACCTTTTCGATGCGATCGAGGTAGGCGTGCGTGAGCTCGAGTGAAGAAAGCTCTTTGCGGCGGATCGCCGCTGCTAGCTCGACCGCCGGCGCGAAGAGGTCCAGCGTCATCCGCGCTTGCGTTTGCGTTCGGGCTTCGCCTGCTCCTTGGCTTCCCTCGCGCGCGCGGCCTTCGCGGCCTTGACACTCGCCTCGAGCGCCGCCATCAGGTCGAGCACGCGCGTCGGGCTTGGCGCCGCTGTGGGCGACTCGATCGGCTTCTTCTGCTCGATCGCTTTCAGGACCCGCTCGCGATGTTCGTCAGTGAAACGCTCAGGCACGAAGGGACCGGCAAGCGCGTCGATGAGCATGCGTGCCATCTTCAACTCTTTCTCGGATGGCGGCGTGCCCGACTCGGGCATCCAGAACTCCGCGGGCAGGACCTCGTCGGCGTGAACCATCGTCGTGAGCAGCATCACCTGTTCGCCGTATGGCCTGATGGCTGAGAGGTACCGGCGCTGGCGCAGCGTCACCCACGCGACGGCCATCCGGTCGGTTTCGATCATGGCGTTGCGCAGTAGCTGGAACGCGGTCACCGCGCCACGGTCAGGGGCGACGTAATAACGCGACTCGTAATAGATGGGGTCGACGGCCGACGTTTCGACGAACTGCTCCACGTCGATCGAGCGGCTGCGTTCCGGCGCGAGTGACTGCACCTCTTCGCGCGTGAGGCTTACGTACTGGCCGGGCGCGATCTCGAAGCCCTTACGGATCTCTTCGTACGGGACCTCGGCGTTCGGCACAACCTCGGGAGCGGGGCTCGGCGTCCAGTGGAACGAGGGCGCCGCCGAGACCGCTGCCGATCTAGGTTCGTAGTCGAGCTCGGGCTCGGGATCGGCGACTCGCACATGCCGGATCCGGCGCCCGCTTCCGTCGATCTCGTGGAAGCGAACCGCCTTCTTTCTGATCGCCGGATACAGGCGGACCGGGATGACCACGAGACCAAACGAGAGAGACCCGGTCCAGAGCGCCGTCGGCATGCCGCAGATGATGTACGCTGCGGCGGGGCAAACGCATGTTTGGTGGCCTGCCACTGGCTCCGAGTGTTCGCGCGTCTGTAGCGCGCCGGTGCGGCGGCGCGTGCGAGAGGTGCGGGCTGGACTGGCCCTGGGCGCTGTACGTGTTCCGCGTCGATGACAGCGGGCCGATTCGCGCCGGCAACCTGACCGTGCTCTGCGGAACCTGCTCGGTCGACCGCACCGATCCGTTCGCGACGCTGGTGGGCGAGAGGACGATTCGTGCGATCCGGCTCACCTCCAACAACCGTCGCGCCGCGGTGCGCCCGATGACCGCGGGGCGGCGCCGCAAGCTGGTCGCCGCCCGTGGTGGCGCGTGCGAGGCATGCGGCATCCCGGGGTCGGAGCGGGCCCTGCAGGTGCATCACAAGCTCGCGGTGCTGCAAGGCGGTGACGACGGCGAGGACAACCTGATGGTGCTGTGCTTCGCGTGCCATCACCACGTGCAGCCGTGCTCGACGGGGTGCGGGGGATGGGCGAAGAAGCCGCGGACGGTCTGCCGCAACTGCGTGACGCGCCGGTCGCTGCACGAGCTGTACCCGACTTCGACCTGGGAGGAGATCAAAGCCCGGAATCCCGGCCTGGTGGCGACCTGGAAGCCGGGTTACGAGCCGCGCGATCAGCCCGGTCTATGAGCGCGATCAAAACAATCGATTGGCTCTATTGGACAGACGGGCCTAGTCTCGCGTTGATCTATCAAGGATGGGCAACAGCGATGCGGTTCTGTACGGCGCCGACGACTCGCAGGATTCGCGGAAGATGGCCGCGCTCCTGGACGAGCTGGGCGTCCGTTTCGAGTTTCGCTCGGTGAGCCGCGACTCCACGGCACGGCGCGAGTGGGAGCAGCTCGATGGCGACGGCGTGCCGCTTCTCCGCCTCGGCAACAATTCGATCGTCAGGGGCTTCGACCAGATCAAGGTGCAGCAGCTCTTCGGCTGGGTGGGCTGCTAGCCGCACAGGTCTCAGACGGTCGGCTTACCAAGGCCGCCGTCAGCGGCCGGGACTGCTTCGCCATCGCCAGGCCACGGCGGCGACGTGAAGCACAGGAATCGCAGCGGCTCCGCACCGAGCGTCCGGAACTGAAAGGGGCTCCCGGTCGGGATGGTCACCGTCGAACCTGCGGTCACATGGGTCGTCGCTCCGTTGATCCAGACCTCACCGTCGCCGCCGAGGAAGTACCAGATTTCTTCGACCGTTCGATGCCGAACCGGCCTGCTCACACCTCCCGGCCGGAGCACCACCTCGACCAGGCTGGCGCGCTCTGCTCCCAGCGCGCGAAAGTAGATCTCCGAGCCGTCGGGCGCGATGGCGTCTGGGTTCAGCTTTTCCAGACCGGCTTTCTTTTCTCCACGAATGCCGAGATGCCCTCCTGTCCGTCGGACGCCACCGCGTTGCGCGAGATCGCCTCGGCCATCATCTCGTAAGCCTTCGGCTGCGTCGAATCGACCTGCTTGTAGAAACCTTCCTTGCCGATCTGTAACGCGTAGCGCGAGTGCAGAGCGAGCTGATTGACGAGCGTCATGACCTCTGCGTCGAGGCGCTCGCGCGGCACCGCGCGGTTGATGAGTCCCCACTCGACGGCGGTGGCAGCGTCGATGAAGTCGCCTGTGAGCAGCATCTCCATCGCATGCTTGCGGCTCACGTTGCGCGCCACCGCCACACCAGGCGTGGAACAGAAGAGCCCGTAGCGCACCCCCGACGTGGCAAACCGGCAGTCATCTGAGGCGATGGCCAGGTCGCACTGTGCGACCAGCTGACAGCCGGCGGCAGTGGCGATCGCGTGAGGCGCGGCGATGACCGGCACCGGCACCGACTGGACGGTCGCCATCAGTTTGTTGCACACGGCGAAGATCTCTCGCTCCTCGTCGAGTGACCTGTCGAGCATCTCCTTGAGGTCGTGGCCTGCCGAGAAGGCCCGCCCGGCGCCTTTGATCACGATGGCCCGAACCTCCGGCCGCCCGGCTTGCCGCTCGAGCTCTGATGTCAGCTCGGCCATCAAGGCTGAAGACAGCGCGTTGAGCTGGTCGGGCCGATTGAGTGTGATCAGCGCGGCCGGCGGCGCGTCCTCCACAACCAGGTAGTCGAGTGAGATGGTCATCCGAACCTCCTTGTGCGAGGTCCAGTCTAGGAACCGGATCGCCCGGCCGGTGTAGTAGATGAGGAATGCGTCGCTACATCGCACTTGTCGCGTGGCTGGCAGTCGCGGCATGCTCGTCGTCGTCGGCCGCGGCGACTCCGAGCTCTTCGCCCTCACCTTCTGTGAGACGCTCGCCCGTCGCCCAAGCCCAGATCGTTCCTGGCGGGTGCGGCGGCACGCAGATGTACAGAGGCGGCGAGCCCGACTGGCTGACGGCCGCAGGCGCCGGCAACAACCCGAACTTTCTGCCTTACGCGATCAGCAACCCCGCAACCGCCGCGGGCTTCATCTTCGGCTATCCGCTCCAGGTCGGACCGCGGGCCAGCGGCGCCGCCAACAAGATCATGTGGGTCGTCGGCATCCCGCGCGCCGGCAACCCTCTTCGCATCACCGGTCACCCGCAGAACGCGACCGAGCCGACGATCGACCAGAGCTTCCCCGCCGACTCGGGCCCGGGTGAGATCTACCCGTCGATCGTCGACGTGCCGTCGGCCGGCTGCTGGCATTTCGACCTCGCCTGGGGCAGCAACAGGACCTCAGTCGATCTCGTCTACGGCTAGTGGATAGATAGACGCGCGCATAGAGCGCGTAACGTAGCCCCGCGGCCCGCGTTGAACAGCGCAAACACAGGCCGCGGTCGGCCAGGAGCACTACAAGCATGCAGGGCGCAGTCGGCGTGGTCCTTCGGTCCAAGATCGTTCTTGGCGCGATTGCGATTGTCCTGATCGCGGGTGCCGCCGGTGGTTACTACCTCTACAGCCGACCGAGCCACACACCCCAGACGACGATCCCGGCCGCCGCCCGGCCATCAGCGCCGCCGTCGATCGTCGTCGGCGCCCAGACGACGCAGAAGACCGCGACCGCCGAGTTCCTCACGGTTGCGAGCACCGACCCGGCGCCGAATGCCACCGGCGTCGCGGTCAACGCGCCGATCACGATCAACTTCAATCTCCCGGTCGACCCGGAAGCCGTCGGGAAGAGCACCAACATACTTCCGGGCATCTCCGGCACGTGGGCACAGGGCCCGACGGATGCGTCTGCCGTTTTCACGCCCAGCGCGAACTACAGCGCCGGCAGTCCGGTGAGCCTGGTCATCCACTCCGGCCTGGCCAGCCGCGACGGCTTTGCTCTCGAGACTGACTTCCAGGTGGCTTTCGTCACGCAGTTCGTCGACGGGGTCTACTTCCAGTCGGGCTACAGCATCGCCAAGGTGCTGAACGCCCAGGGCGGCCAGCCGGTGAAGCTCAAGTTGGGCCTTGGCGACCAGGTTCCGAACGACATCTCGGTCAAGACCTACAAGGCGTCCATCAACGACATGCTCTCGGCGCTCGTCTATGGCAACGATCAGGCGTACTCGGCGACACCGATCGACGTCTCCCACATGCAGCTGCTCGACACCAAGGGGCCGGTCAAGGACCAGGACCAGATGACGGTCTCGCAACCGGACGGCATCTATCTGCTGGTCGCGAGCGATCCGAGCGGAGAGTTCGGAAGGATGTGGCTCGACCTCAGCAGGTACGGAGTCCTGCTGCGCCAGGACGACCAGCGGATCGTCGTCGTCGGCCAGGACCTGACCACTGGAGACAACAGCCCGACGTTCAACATCACCTTCTACACGCTCAAGGACAGGGTCGTCGGCACGCCGCAGGTTTCGTTCTCAGGCACAGCCGAGTTTCCAGCGAAGTACCCGGTTGGTTATGACCTCGCGGTCGCCACCAACGGCGACGAGGTCGTCGTCGTGCCGATGGCAGCGCCCTTGACCGACGCCGACATCAAGGTCACGCAGGACCTGAGCCAGCACCCGCAGATCTACATGACCACCGACCGCGCGGCCTATTCGAAGGGCGACACGGTGAAGTTCGCCGGAGTGGTCCGCGTCAGCAACGACCAGCAGTACGCGATTCCTTCCAATCTGAACGTCGAGGTCTGGATGGAGGGGCAACCCCCGCCCGTCGACATCAAGGTTGTCGCCGGCGCCGATGGCATCTTCTCAGGCTCGTTCGTCATTCCGGGAGCTGCTTTCAGCACCGACGGGACCGATGCCACCGACGAGGTTTACGCGAGCATCGTCGGCGCGCCGCAAATCTATCCGCTCTCCGCCACATTCGTCGTCGCGCTCGGCGCGCACTCGCCTTCGGCCCGGCTGAGCGTGTCGCTCGACAAAACCGAGTACGTGTTGAAGGACACGATCAAGGCCACGATCTCCGGTACGACCAACGCGGGCGCCCCGCTGACCAACCAGAGTGTGACCGTCACGATCCTTTCGGCCGATCAACCGGCGGCGCCGAAGGAGATCCAGCAGTTCGCCAGTCCGAGCATCTGGGGCACACCCGTCAAGGACCCATTCCCGGTGACGCTCGATGCGACAGGTCACGCCGTGTACTCGTTCGCCGCCAACATCGCCGGAAGGGCGGCCGACCAGCAGGTGACGCTCGAGGTGACCTACGGCGCTGGTGCCGGCCAGGCGGTGAGCGCCAGGACTGCGCTCGTCTACCAGGCCGCCGACGAAGTGTTCCTGTTGCCCTCGCGCACCGCCTACGCAGTCGGTGACCAGGTCGTGGCGCCGTTCGTGGTCGAGACTCGCGCGGGCGAGCGGGTCCCGAATGCGCCGATGGCGTACGAGTTCGACAGCACCGTCTACTCGGGCAGCACCAGCACCACCACCGTGATCCTCGGCGGGACGGTCACGACCGACGCCAACGGTCTTGGCGTCATCAAGATTCCGTACGCCGGCCCTGTCGACGGCATCGTCTTGAAGGTCAAAGGCAACGATGCCGCAGGCGATACGTTCGAGGACACGAAGTGGCTCACCATCGCTGCTGACCCCTCCGGTCTCGTCACCTTCAACGGTATCGACACGCTGGTTCAGCTCGGAGTCACACAGGACAAGATCGCGTACAGGGTCGGGGACACCGCCAGCCTGACAGTGACCGCGCCCGTCAACGAGAGCGTGCTGATGTCGCTCGAGCGCGGCCGCATCCACTCGTACAAGTGGCTCGCTCTGAAGGCCGGCGACAACGCCCTGTCGATCAACATCACGCCTGACCTCGCGCCGGGCTTCTCGATTGTCTTCAGCTACTTCCGCAACGGCGCCTACCTGAGCGAAGGTCTGCCGATTCCCATCGACAACACCGACCGCCTGCTGAAAGTGACACTCGCGGCGGACAAGACAAGCTACGCATCAGGCTCGACCGCGCAGCTCACGGTGACCGTCACCGACAGCGCGGGCAAGCCAGTGGCCGCAACCCTCTTCGCCGACGCGTACGACGCGCTCATGTCGTCCCTCGAGCTCGTCGACCAGGCGTCGATCGGCGGCACTTTCTTCAGGCCCGGGCTGCGCGCGACCAACGGCTCCAGCTCGCTCGTGGGCATCGGCAACTACGGCGGTCGATGTGGCGGCGGCGGCGGTTCCGGCAATCAGTACCCGGTCACGCTGGCAGGCAAGTCGACTCTCTGGAACGCCGGCCTGCCGACCGACGCGACAACCGGGCAGGCCACAGTCTCGGTCCCGATCGCGACCGGCACCGTGCGTCTCGTCGTCATCGCGTCGACGTCAGCCACCGATGTGGGCCAGGCCGAGCTCGATCTGACCGTCCCATGAAAATAGCCGGCCTCGTGCTGGCCGGCGCGCTCCTCGCGGCGTGCGGATCCACCACGGCCGCAAATCCTGACGCCGCGCACCTGGATACCGCGGTCAAGGCGCTGCACGAGGGACAGGTCGTCGACAGCGTGCCCTGCCTGCGAGCGGACCTGCCCGTGCACCACAACCATGTGCATGTCGGCGTCTATGTAGACGGCGTCGCGGTCAAGGTCCCGGCAGGCATCGGCGTTGGCAAGCCGTGGGCATTCGACAACACGGGCTTTCTCGTAGCCGGCTCGTGCTTCGCGTGGCTGCACACGCACGACACCACCGGTGTCATCCACATCGCCACGCCGGCGCTGACGGTGTTCACGCTCGGGCAGCTCTTCCAGGTCTGGGGTCAGCCGCTCAGCGCGAACGGCGCCTTCAACTATTCGGGCACCATCGCCGTGCTGGTCGACGGCCGCCATCACGACGGCGACCCCGGCGCGATCGCGTTCACGCCGTTCGAGAATATCGTGGTCGAGCTCGGCAGGCCTCCCGCGCCACCGCCGCCGAGCCTCTACGACTTCAGCTCGTTGCAGAGGTGACTTTTCTCTCCTGACAGGGAGGGGTAGGGTGAGGGCCGATGAAACCGGACGTGATCGTTGTCGGCGCCGGCTCCGGAGGTGGGGTCGTCGCCGCCCGCCTGACCGAGGACCCGAAGCTAAACGTCCTGCTTCTCGAGGCGGGCCCCGACACCTGGCCTGAGGTCCCCGACGCGGTGATGCACGTCCGCGGCGGCAGCGGAGTCGAGGAGTACGACTGGCACTACGGCGACCCGTCGATCGGCGCCGTCCTCCCGCGCGGACGGCTCGTGGGCGGAAGCAGCGCCGTCAACTCCAGCTACGCCCTCCGGGGCCAGCCGGTCGACTACGACGGATGGGGCCGAGGCTGGTCGTGGAACGAGTGCCTGCCTTATTTCAAGCGTCTGGAGCACGACGCCGACTTCGGCGATCTCCCGTACCACGGTCGCGGCGGGCCCGTGCACATCGAGCGAGGTCGACCCGACTCGGCGGTCGAGGAGTCGTTCATCGCCGCGTGCCTGGAGCTCGGGCACCAGCCCCTGCCCGACCTCAACCAGCCCGGCGGTGCGGGCGTCGGCCCGCTGCCCCGAAACATGCGCGACGGCGTTCGGCAGAGCACGCTGGTCACGTACCTCGCGGCCGCGCGCGGCCGCCCCAACCTCGAGATCCGCGGCGGCGCGCTCGTGGATCGATTGCTGTTTGACGGCGACAGCGTCGCGGGCATCCGCCTTGCGAATGGCGAGGAGATCCGCGGCCCCCGCACCGTTCTCGCCGCGGGCGCCTACAACTCGCCCCAGGTGCTGCTTCGCTCAGGCGTCGGCGACGCGGCTCAGCTGCGCAGGCTCGGCATCGAAGCAAGGCTCGAGCTCCCAGAGGTCGGCCGGCACCTCACCGACCACCCGCTGACCGTTTTCGTGGTCCAGGTGGAAGGCGGAGTGCCGGCGGACAAGGTGCGCGTGGGTCCGACGGTGAAGCTCCGCAGCAAGCCGGACCTGCCAGCGGACGACATGAAGATCACGCTGTTTCCCGATGGCGAGCTGCTCAACCTTCCAGGGCTCACCGGGATTCACATCGAGATCGACGAGGCGTACTCGGAAGGCGTGGTCCAGCTGCGTTCCAAGAACCCGGACGACGCGCCGCGCATCGAGTCGGGGCTGCTCACCGACCCGCGCGACCAGGAAAGGTACGTGTTCGGCGTGAATCACATGGTCCAGATCTTCGACGCGATGCGGGACGGCACCCACGCCGAGATGCTTCTCCCTGACGAAGACACCGCTCACGATCGCGAGGCGCTTCGGGAGTACGTGATGACGCACTTTTCCACGGGCTATCACCCCTCAGGCACGTGCCGCATCGGCCGTGTCGTCGACGAGCGATGCCGGCTGATCGGCGCCGGCGGCCTGTGGATCGCGGACGCGTCGGTCATGCCATCGGTCCCTCGCGCGAACACGAACCTCCCGACGCTGATGATCGGCGAGCGCGTGGCGGACTTCCTCAAGTCGGAGGTCTGACACTGCCGCAGCTGCGCATCGATCCCGACCAGCGTGTGCAGCTGATCAACGCGCCGGCCGGATTCGACGGAGTGCGATCCGCGACATCGGGGCCGTTCGATGTCGTCCTGCTGTTTGCCGGGAGCCGGTCCGAGCTCGAGCGCAACTCCGCCGCGGCGATCGCGGCGCTGAAAGCCGGCGCCAAGCTCTGGGTCGCCTATCCCAAGCCTGGGTCAGGACCGGTGGCCGACCTCACCCGTGACCACGGTTGGGGAGTCCTGCACGCCGCGGGCCTGGTGGGCGTACTGCCGATGACGGTCAACCAGAGCTGGAACGCCTTGCGCTGGCGGCCAAACGACGAGGCGATCGCCGCGGGCGAGGCCTCGGCGGCAGTCCCGCCTGTCGATTTGCTGCCCATCGGCCGCCGGGCCACATTCGCGTATCGCGTCATCCGCGCCATCACGGTGCCGCTGCTGAGGCTCAGCTTTCGGTTTACCGTGCACGGCCGCGAGAACATCCCGCGCTCGGGCACCTACATCGTTATCGCCAACCATCTCGGCTGGCTCGACGCGATGACGATCCTCATGGTCTTTCCGATGGAGCCCCGCATCCACATGCTCGCCGACCCGACAGGAATGATGCGCCGCAAGGCGGAGTGGGCCTTTGTTCGCGCCGCGGGCGGGATCATCCCCGTCGAACGATCGATCAAGGACCCGCAGGCCCTCTTTCGCAGGGTCGGCGACTGCTTGAGGCTGGGCGGGGCGGTCGCGCTTTTTCCCGAAGGCGACTTCGGCCCGCGCGAGGGCGCGATGCTGCCGTTCAAGAAAGGCTTCGCGCATTTCGCCGTGGACGCCGGCGTGCCTGTCGTGCCGGTCGGTCTGTCCGGCGTGAAGGATGTATGGCTGGGAAAGCGGATCGTGGCCAACATCGGAACGCCGATACCGTCGAGCGGCAGGACCGTCGACGAGATGCACCAGCTCGGCGCCGAGGCCGTGGCGAAGCTGCTGCCCGAGTACCACGAACCGTCGGGGCCGAAGCCGCTCCGCCGCTGGCTGACGGGCCTCTTCTAGGTGTGGACCTGTCCGCGCTGCGGACGAACGTTTGCCAATCGCAACCAGTCGCACACCTGCCGGCCGCTGGGCAGGCTCGATCAGCACTTCACGGGTAAAGACCCGGCGGTGCGGGAGACCTTCGACCGGATCCTCGATGCGGTGCGCCGAATCGGTCGAGTCGAGGTGCTGCCAGAGAAAACGCGAATCGCGCTTCATGTCCGGATGAGCTTCGCCGCGTTCTCGGCCAGGAAGCGCTGGCTCGACGGCCACGTGGTGCTTGCGCGCCGCGTTGACAGTCCGCGCTTCAAGCGCATCTACGTGGTCTCGCCGCGCAATGTGGTCCACGAGTTCCGCCTGACGTCACCCCGCGACGTCGACTCGGAGGTCGCGGCCTGGTTGAAGGAGGCTTACGCGGTTGGGGAACAGCGACATCTTCACAAGGGCTCCACAACTGGCGCCTAGCCTCGGCGCATGGACACGATCGAGAACAAGGTGGTCATCGTCACCGGCGCGAGCCGCGGTATCGGCGCAGCGGGCGCCCGCGCGTTCGCAGCCGCGGGAGCCCGAGTCGTGCTTGCAGCCCGCGACGACGCGGCGCTGAACGAAGTAGCGAAGGCAATCGGCGGCGCGCTCGTGGTGCCCACGGACATCTCTGACACCGATTCGGTCAGAGCGCTGGTCGACCGCACGGTAAAGGAGTTCGGACGTCTCGACGCCGCGTTCAACAACGCGGGCGCCAACTACGCGCTGCGACCGGTGGCCGAGATCCCCGACGAAGAGTTCGACCAGACGCTCGCGGTGAACCTGCGCGGCACATTCCTTTCGATGAAGTACGAGATCGTCGCGATGCTCGCGAGCGGCGGCGGCGCCATCGTCAACATGGCCTCGACCGCCGGCCTTGGTTCCGCACCCGGTCTGGCGTCGTACGTCGCTGCCAAGCACGGCGTGGTCGGGCTGACCAAGGCCGCCGCCAACGACTACGCCGACAAGGGCATCCGCATCAACGCGCTGGCGCCAGGCCCCATCTTCACCGACCCCCGCATGGATCCGCAGCAGGTGGGGCGCTGGGTGCCGATGCAGCGCATGGGCCGCCCCGAGGAGGTCGCATCTGTGGCCGTCTGGCTGTGCTCCGACGACGCGTCATACATCACCGGCGCGATCCTGCCGGTCGATGGGGGCAAGCTGGCGCGCAGCGCCTAGGCAAGCAGCTCCGCCAACTCGGGACTGGAGCGGATCGGATCCAGGTCGGTGTCGGTCTTTGCCCACTCCACCAGGTCGGGCCTCAGCTCGAAACCGCGCTTGAGGAGAGGCACGGCCGTCGCGGCCATGCCCATCTGAGCGTAGATGCAGGCCAGGTTGTACTCGGCGGCTCCGCGCGTGCGGTCATCCGGGTACGTCGCGATGGCGAGGTCGTGTCCCCAGATCGCCGCCTCTTCCGCCGCAGCCTCGTCGTTCCGGTCCGAGCTCCAGTACGCCAGGTGCTGGGCCACGTGGTTGTAGACGTTCAGGGGAACGACCATCCACAGCTTCTGGTCCGAGTCGCGTGGCCTGGGTCCCTCGAGCGTCTCCTCGCTGCACGCGCTTACTGCTTCGGCCATCGCGTCCCATGAGCCGGCAGCCGCCTCGATGATCAACCGCGCCGGCTGGTGGTGCGTCTCGGCGTAGAACTTTGCGTTTTCGAGATCGTCGTCATTCGAGATGTCGGGGACGGGTCCGCCGGTGCGGGCGGCAACGAGCTCTCCGATGGCCACCTGCCGCCACGACATGAGGTGGGCGAGCTGGTCTTTGGCGGTCCATCTGCCCGGCGCGTCCGGCTCGCTGTCGTCCACCGACGGCACCAGCGCCTCCGCCTCCTTCTCACGGCCGGCGTCGATCAGGTCGAGCAGCTTCGCTTTCACGTCAGCAGCTTTGCCAGCTCGGGGTCCTCGCCGGCGAACTTGCGCAGGTCCGGCCTCAGCGCCAGCGCGCGTTCGAGATGCTCGAGCGCCTCGTCGCGCCGGCCCTTGCCGGCATAGAAACGTCCGAGCGCGTACTCCTCGACGCCGCGTCGGCGGTCCTCCGGGAACGCCTCCAGCGCGACCTCGTACCGCCATAGCGCTGCCTGCTCCTCGGCCACCGGGTCGCCCTGGTCCGCGTAGTGATACCCGAGGTGGTCCGCCAGGTGGTCGATGGCGTTCTCGGGCACCACCTGCCATACCTTGAGCTGCGGATGATCCGGGCGGGGCTCCACGAGCATCTCGTCGCTGCATGCTCGCACCGCCTCGGCGAGCTGGTCCCACGACATCGCGGCCATGGCGAGGGTCTTGCCCGCCGGGAAGTCATGAGTCTCGGCGTAGAACCGCGCGTTGGTCACGTCGTCGTCGTCGTCGACCGACGGCGCCTGGCCACCGGT